>NZ_JBIAVB010000009.1:0-360754 GCF_042893675.1 Streptomyces sp. NPDC001594
CCCGCGGAGCGGGTCCCACAGCGCTGCGCGCTGTGCCAACGAACCGCTTCGCTTCGCTCCAGCGGGAGGGCGCTTCGCGCCCTCAGAGCCGGCCCTTCGGGCCGGTGTCCTGCGCTGCGCTCCGGACGGTTCGAGGTTCCGCTTCGCTCCACCTCGAACGGCCTGCTTCGCAGGCCTGGGTGACCCCGTTTCACGGGGTCCGGTCCTTCGGCCCGTTGGGCGGGTCCGCTCCGCTCCCCCCACCCGATCCTTCCGGCTCCGCCTCCAGGACCAGCCCGCTATCGCGGGCGCCAGCAGCGGAAGGGACTGGTGGCTGGCCTCCCTCAGAAGTACCAGCAGTACAAAGGGTGGCGGAGGCCTGCCGCCGTGCGGGCCAGATCAGCCACCTCAGTCAGGACCTCGACCGCCGCCTCCACCGGAACCCCCTCGTCTTTCATACTGGCAAGTCCGACCCAGGCACCAGCGGCCTCAACGAGCCGGCTCGTGCTCGCCTGCGCCAGGGTGGAACACAGTCTCTCGGGGAGCTCGAACACCGTGAAGCCGTCATTCTTCATCGGCACAACAACACGCGACTCTGTGGCCGCACCCCCTGCCAGCAGAACCTCCCAGTCCCCCACCGCATCGTCGGGGTAAAAGTCCACACACGCGAAAGCCGGAAGACCATGATGGCGATGCCGTGGTCCCATCCCGGAAGCCACCCCGTCATCCGGGGCCACGAAGAACTCAACAGCAATAGGCATGGCCCGATCATGCCAGCTCGCATCCCAAGAGATGCTTCAAAACGTAGTTCGGCTTGATACGGGAAGTGGCGGCATGGTGCGCTCCAGGTCCTCCGACTGCTGTCGTGGACCAGTGAAACTGCGCAATGCTCAATCATCTGCGCAGTTGAATCCCGGCTCGCGGTTCGCGGTGGGCTCGCCGCGGGTCGCAGTCGCATCGTTGCCGGTCTGCGACGCGGTCGTTGTGGGTGCATGAGCGATTCCGCTGCGGAGCTGCACGCGCTGTGTGTCAGCGCCGAATGCCGATGTCAGCTGTCGGTGTGGAGGTGGGCTCGCACGGCGTCGACGAACTCGTCGACGTGTTGGAAGACGCCGCCGTGCCCGGCCCCTGGGTAGATGATCAGCGTGCTGCCGGGAATGCGGGCGTGCATGTCGTGGGACAGCTCGGGGGGGACCATGCGGTCGTGGTCGCCGTTGGCGATGAGCGTCGGGGCGCCGATGCGGGAGAGGTCCTGCGGCTCAGCCCGGCCCCAGCCCCGGATGGTGGTGATCTGGCGGTGAAAGGACGACAGCGTGATGGGGGCGTCGCGGTCCATCACGCGCTCGCGCAAGCGCGCGAGGTAAGCCTTGGCTGCCGCCTTGCCCGCTGGAGTGCGGGGAAAGAACAGGAACTCCTTGGCATCGGTGCGGGCCATCGCGGCACGAGCCATGTCCCAGTAGACGTAGGCTCCACCTGTCGGACGGTCGATGCCAGTGCCCCCGGCGGGGCCGGTTCCGGCCAGGACGAGGCGGCGCACGAGCCCCGGCGCATCGAGGGCCACCTGCTGGGCGACGAAGCCGCCGAGCGAGAATCCGAGCAGGTCCATCTGGGTCAGCCCGAGGGTGGTCACGAACCCCTCCGCCGCACGCGCCATCGCGGCGACGGTGCCTGGGACACGGCCGGTGGATCCGCCGACCCCGGGGAGGTCGAGCGCGACGATGCGGCGGTCGCGGGCGAGCGCGTCGACAAATCGGGGATCCCACTCGTCGAGCGTGGCGCCCAGGTGAGTGAGCAGGACCAGCGGGACGCCGTTCTCGGGGCCGAGGTCGCGGTATACGAGCGTGTTCGAACCTACGACGATGCGGTGGTTGGGCGCCGTGGCCCACGTGGTCGGGCGGGGACGAACGTTGGACTCAGCCACGGCTGGTCACCGCCTTCGGGTCGGTGGTGACCAGGACCTTGCCGCGTGTGCCGCCGGCGAGCGCCTCGTCGAGAGCCCGCGGGGTCTGGTCGAATGGGAGCACCCGGTCGATGATCGGGCGCAGCACCCCGTCGTCGACCAGCCCGGCGACCTGGCGCAGCGCGGCGCTATCGGGTGTGATGAACAGGAAGCGGTAGGTGACCCCGAGGGCGCGTGCCCGGCGGCGGGTATGGGCACTCAGGGCCCGGATGGCGAGCCGGACGACGGGGTTGACGCCGACGCGCCGCGCGAAGGCCGGGTCGGGCGGGCCCGTGATGCCGATGACGGTGCCGCCGGGGCGCAGCACCCCGAGGGAAGCCTGCAGTGTGGCTCCGCCCTGGGTGTCGAGGACGAGGTCGACGGGCGTGCCGGCGAGGCTCTGCGCGAGGTCGTCGTGGCGGTAGTCGATGACGATGTCGGCACCAAGCTCTCGGGCGGCTGCGATGTTCGCCGTCGAGACGGTGGTGGCGACGGTGCAGCCCAGGTGCTTGGCGAGCTGGATCGCGACCGATCCCACGCCACCGGTCCCGCCATGGATGAGGACGGTCTGGCCCTTCTTCACCTTGCCCATCTCGACGAGGGCCTGCCAGGCCGTGAGCGCGACGACTGGAAGCCCCGCGGCCTCGACCAGGTTCACAGACTGGGGCACGGGTGCCATCGTGGCGGCGTCGACCGCGGCGAACTCGGAGAAGGTGCCCGTGGCCGCCAAGTCGACATAGCCGTACACGTGGTCACCGACGGCGACGTCTCGTACCGCGGAGCCGGCCTCCACGACCTCGCCGGAGAGCTCACCGCCCATGACTTTGGGTAGCCGGAACGGGAAGATTGCCTTGAACTCGCCGGAGCGGAGCCGCTCGTCGGCATGGTTGACGCCCGACGCGACCATGCGCACGAGCACCTCATGGGGGGCAGGGACCGGTACGGGCATCTCGACCTCCCGCATGGGGGAGCCGTACCTCTCGAGGACGAAGGCCTTCACGGAGTACTCCTAGTAAAGCGTTTCTGGGGGCGGGTATCTCGGCGGCGGGCGCACCCCGAATGGCCGCCGTACTTTTTGAAATAGTTTGTGTTGTTCTGGCTGTGGCGCGGGCGCGTTGCGTCCTCAGCCGCGTTCACTCATCAGGCGACCGGCAGGGCTGGGGCGATGACGCGGTCCTCGACAGCGCCGACGGCTACCAGTTCGGCGAGTCGGAGGGGGTGGGAAGGCGGCCGCGCCGGGGTGGAGGGGTGGGCGTCAGCCCGCGTTCGGCTGGGGTGCCGCGGACAGGGTCTGCTTGACGTACCGGCTGGTCTCGTCGGCGAGGATCTCGGGCAGGCCGGTCTCGATGCCGGACAGGGCCTGGGCCGCGACGTCGGCGGCGGCGACCTTCTGATCGGCAGGTACGCCCGCGGCCATGTCGGTGTCCATGTAACCGACGTGCAGCGCCGAGACGGTGATCCCGCGCGGTGTCAGCTCCTCACGGGTCGCGTCGCTCAGCGCCCAGGCGGCGGCCTTGGAGGCCGCGTAGGAGCCGAGGCCGGCCGGGTGGAACCAGGACAGGGCGGACAGGACGTTGAGTACGGCGCCGCCGCCGTTGCCCTCGATCACGGGGGCGAATGCGCGGGTCGCGGCGAGCGGGCCGAAGAAGTTGGTCTCCATCTCCCGGCGCACCTCAGCCACGTCGCCTCCGATCAGCGTCACGCCGGTGGAGATGCCCGCGTTGTTGATCAGCAGTGTCGCGTCGGACGCCACGCGGGCGGCCTCCTGTATCGATGCCTCGTCCGTGACGTCCAGCCGCAGCGGGATGACGCCCGGCACGTCAACCGCCTCGGGGCGTCGGGCCGCGCCATACACCTTCGCGCCACGCTCGACGAGCTGGGCTGCCAGGTGCCGCCCGAGTCCCCGGTTTGCGCCGGTGACGACCGCGACTGCGTTCTTGAGATCCATGCCTGCTCCTGCTCCTAACGGGTGCCGACGGCAACCCACACAATTTAGATTACGCACTCAATCTAAACATGGAGTTATGATAGATGCCAGTCGACATCCAACGGGAGGTGGTCATGGGCCGCGTATCGCAGGCGCAGGCGCAGGAAAATCGCCGGCGGGTGGTGGACACCGCCTCCCGGTTGTTCCGGGAGCAGGGCACGCAGGTCAGCGTCGCCGACCTGATGAAGGCAGCCGGTCTGACCCACGGCGCCTTCTACAAGCAGTTCGCCTCCAAGGAGGCGCTCGTCGACGAGGCCACCGCCCACGCCTTCACCGGGCTCGCCCGGCGCTACACCGAGGGACTTGAGCGGTATGAAGGGCGGAGCGACGCCGCCCAGCAGGTGCTGATCGACACCTACCTCTCCGTCGAGCACCGTGACGGCCCGGCGGACGGCTGTCCGGTCGCCGCGCTCGCCTCCGACATTGCGCGCGATGGCGGGGGACGTGAGGCTCGTCGCGTCTACACCGAGGGGGTGGCCGACTTCGCCGACTTCCTCGCCACTGATGACCAGGACGGCATCGTCCGCCTCTGCACCCTGTTCGGAGCGCTGGTCCTGTCCCGGGCCACCAACGGCTCCCCGCTCTCCGAGGAGATCCTGGCCGCCGCGCGCGCAGCCTTGACCGAAGCAGGCTGATCAAGGGCGTGGCGCGGGCGCACATCGACGGCACTGGGCGACGAGGCGTCCGTGGCCGGGCGGAGGCGGTGGGGAGAAGGCCGCCGACGCCTGGCGCACCGGCCTCACCGTGCGCCGGACAGCTGGTCACGCAGGGCCGCTGAACGCAGCCTCCCGAAGAGTCGAGGGTGCGACCTCGCTGGTCGATTGGTCCCTTGAACTTGATCACCCGGGACGGGAACCGCCGGACGTGGAGGCGGCCTTCGTTTGACCCTGGACGCGCGACGGCCCCGACCAGAGGTGTCTGGCCGGGGCCATGTACGGGCCGGGCGCCAGGCCCGGAGCGCATGGCACGGCTGGTGATCTCGGGCGGCCGTGGCGGCGATCCACGACAACGCGCGGATCCCGGCGCACTTCCGGCTCTACCTCACCGCGACCCCGCGGATCCTGACCAGGGCCCGGCCGGCGCGGCGCGCCGGTAGCCAGGAGGCGGGAATCGTGGCATGGCCGACGACCCGAACGGCACGTACGGCGCGTGGCTGGCCGAGCCAGGGCTGTCGGAGGCGATCGAACGGGGCATCCTCGCCGACTTTGAGATCGACGTCCTGGAGATCCGCAACCCCTCCCCCGCCCTCGGCGAATCCGAGGAAGCGCAGCGGGGCCGGCGCCTGGCGCTGCTGCAGACCGCACTCCTGGAACACGCCGCCGCTTACAAGCTGCGCAGCGTCATGACCTTCCACCAGAAGGTCGAAGAGGCGGCCGCGTTCGCGGAGAAGCTGCCGGAGACCGCGGCCGAGTCGTACGTAACCGACGCCTCCGACGCCGACCTGGCGGCCGCAGAGAAGCTCCCCACGTCGTCGATCGAAGCCGAGTTCTACGAGCTGGAGGCCAGGCCGTCACATCGCGCTGGGCCGGGTGTGGTCGGCGTGGCTGTGCGGGGACCACCTCGTGTCGGAGCGGCGAGAGGCCCTGCGGCAGTTCGCCTACGGCATCGACGCTAACAACCGGCGCGTGCACCGGGCGTTCCTCGCCTCCGTACGCGTCCTCGACGAGGGCGTCGACATCACCGGCGAGCGGGGCGTGGAAGCGATCTGCTTCGCCGACACCCGCGGCTCCCAGGTCGAGATCGTCCAGGACATCGGCCGGGCCCTGCGGCTCAACAAGGACGGCTCCACGAAGATCGCCCGGATCATCGTGCCGGTGTTCCTGGAGCCGGGTGAGGATCCGACCGACATGGTGGCCTCCGCGAGCTTCAAGCCTCTTGTAGCGGTCCTCCAGGGCCTGCGCAGTCATGACGACCGTCTGGTCGGGGACTGTAAATCGTTCGGTGTAACTCCCGATCAAGGAAGATGCATCGATGACCAGTGAGAACGTGACCGAGACCGTCGAGCTGTCTGAGCCGAAGCCGTCGAGGGCGGTGGACGACCGGCTGATCGACGAGCTGGTCTCCCGTGCCCAGGCCGAGGGCCTCCAGCTGACCGGCGAGGGCGGGCTGTTGCAGCACCTGACGAAGCGGCTGCTGGAGTCCGCCTTGGAGGGCGAGATCACCGACCACCTCGGCTATGACAAGCATGATCCGGCCGGGAAGAACGGCGGCAACTCTCGCAACGGCGCCCGCGCGAAGACCGTGCTGACGGACGTCGGCCCGGTGGAGATATCCGTGCCCCGCGACCGCGACGGCTCGTTCGAGCCGAAGATCGTCAAAAAGCGGCAGAAGCGTCTGTCCGGCGTGGACGAGATGGTGATCTCCCTTTCCGCGAAGGGCCTGACGACCGGTGAGGTCCAGGCCCACCTCGCGGAGGTCTATGGCGCCGAGGTCTCCCGCCAGACGATCTCAACGATCACCGACAAGGTCATGGACGGCATGGCCGAATGACAGAACCGGCCCCTGGACGCGGTTTATCCGGTTATCTTCATCGACGCGATCCACGTGAAGATCCGCGACGGCGCGGTGGCTAACCGGCCGATCTACGTGGCCCTGGCCGTCACCACGGAGGGCCGGCGCGACATCCTCGGGCTGTGGGCCGGCGACGGCGGTGAGGGCGCCAAGCACTGGATGCACATCCTCACCGAGATCAAGAACCGCGGCGTGAACGACGTGCTGATGCTGGTCTGCGATGGCCTCAAGGGCCTGCCCGACGCGGTCGAGACCGTCTGGCCCCGCACCACCGTCCAGACCTGCGTGGTCCACCTGCTGCGAAACTCCTTCCGCTATGCGGCCCGCCAGGACTGGGACAAGATCGCGAAGGTTCTGAAGCCCGTCTACACCGCCGCGACCGAAGACGCCGCCCTCGAACGGTTCGCCGAGTTCGCCGAAGCGTGGGGCAAGAAGTATCCGGCGATCGTCCGGCTCTGGGAGAACGCGTGGGAGGAGTTCACCCCGTTCCTCCGGTTCGACACCGAGATCCGCCGCATCGTCTGCACCACCAACGCGATCGAGTCCGTGAACGCCAGGATCCGACGGGCGGTCAAGGCCCGCGGGCACTTCCCGAACGAGACCGCTGCCCTGAAGTGCGTCTACATGGCCATCATGTCGCTCGACCCGACCGGCAAGGGCCAGGCCCGGTGGACCATGCGCTGGAAGACCGCACTGAACGCCTTCGACATCACCTTCGACGGCCGACTCTCCGCAGCCCGCCAGTAACCCCAACCACCCTCGCTACACCGTTCGATTGACAGACCCCCTACCGGCCTGGCTCGACGCCGTCCGACAGGACGATCTGCCTAGCCTCCATACCCTCGCCGCCGGCATCGACCGCGACATCGACGCCGTCACCGCCGGATTGACCCTGCCCTGGAGCTCGGGCGCGGTCGAAGGGCATGTCAACAGGATCAAGATGTTCAAGCGCCAGATGTTCGGCCGTGCAGGGTTCCAACTTCTTCGCAAGCGTGTCCTACTGGCGTGACGGAGGGTGGCCGCGTCCCGCGCGTTGAGTCAGAGTCTTCACAGTGGACGAAGCCGAGGGGGTCAGATGCCGGCACATTCGTCTACAACGGCGCAGGCCAGGCGGATGCCGCCCAGGTAGCTGGAGATGCCGTCATCGCCGTGCATGTGGGGCGCGTCCTGGAACCACTGCCGCCACAGGCCGCCCTCCTGGAGGAGGTGGCTGGCCCGGTCGCCGTGCAGGACGGACTCCGTGTAGGCCAGGGCGCCCATGGCTGTCGGCTGGTCGTAGGCGAGATCGGGCCGCCGCAGGTAGCGATCCAGGTAAGCGGCAAGCAAGTCGGCGTCCCGTGCGGTGCCGAAACTCGCCAGTGCCACACAGTAGGCCCCACCCGCACAGCAGACCTCACTCTCCAGCAGCAGCGCACCCAGACGCTCACGGAAGTGGTCACGGCGCGAGACGGCGGCGAGCCATGCCGCGGTCCGCCGCTCGCGCCAGCTGCCTTCGAAGAGGATGGTGAGCTCGGCGTCGGTAACAGCCCTCGCATCAGCGGCCAGGTGCTGAACGAACGGCTCGTACTCCTCGCGCGACATGCGAAGTACCGCTCCGCCGAGCTTCAGGTAGCGGCGCGCGGGGAGGCAATAGCGGCGGTACAGGGCCTGTATCTCGGTGTCGTAGCGGATCACCACCCCATCCTCTCGCGACGAGCATGCAGCTGAGGGCGTGGGGCGAAATACGCCTGCAGTGGTCCCGAGACGGGTGGGGCGCCATCTGGGCCGGGTCGGGTGCGCAGGGGTTTCGACAGCACGCAGGGTTACTGCTCCACAGAAGTTGTGCCAGAACCATTTCTCATGAACAAGCACGAGCGAGTTGATCACCGAACGCTGCTGAAACTCGTCAACAAACGCTGTCGCTGGAGATGAACGAAGCCAGGCGCATCCACGTGCCTGCGGACGCGACGGTCTGCGGGACGCGGATCGTGGTCTGCGTGAGCAAATTCGGCTCCCTCGCCGAGGTCTGCGCCGACAATCCAGGGGCCTTCCTCAGCACGGACGAGGCCAACGAGGAGGGGGCGCTGGACCTCGGCGACCTCGCCACTGTGGAGCAGGCGCTGGCCGACCTCGGCTACGTGAGCGTCCCCGAAGAACTGCTGGAGAGCGACTACGAGGGCCCGAGCGCACTGGAGCACTTCGCGGCACGGCCCACCTTGTGGACACGGTTCTTCGGCCTCTGGTGACCCACCCGCCCGGCCTCCACTCTCAGCCGGCCTCTGCGCGCCGGCTGGGGCCTAGGAACGGACCTGGGCAAGATCTGAAAGGGACGGCCTAACACCTCACGGCTTGACGGCTTAACTGATTCGACGGTGCCGAAAAGGCGCAGCACATACCCCGGGAGACCTCTGCGTGCGGCTTCCGCTCGTGCCTGTTCAGCCTGATCAGCGGGCAGACCCTTCAACCGAGCCTCATCGTCGACGACGAGAGCCTTCGCGTCGCTGTCCTGGACCAGGTACTGCCGATGCTCGATGGTCAGCTTCGAGAGTTCCCGGTTGACCTGGGCCAATTGCGATGCCTGCTCCGGCACCACGGTGGACCCCGCCCGGCGGAACCGCCGCTGCCACAGCTTGATCAGCCTCCGTGACTGTGGAGAACGAGCCTCGGAGACGTCCAGGGCATCGACACGTGCAGCCAGCCGACGGTTACCGGTGATCCGCTCCTCGTGCTGGGTGAGCCGAGCGGTGATGCCCGTCTCCATCGCCACCAGGTCCGGGGCATCACCGGCCATGAGCTGGTGGAAGAACGCATCCGAAACGCAGGTGACGAGCCTTCCCGATACTTCCAGCGGCTCGATCGTGTTGTGGAAGTCAGGCTGCTGCTCGTCGACGGTGATTGCATCGACGACCTCCGACTGCTGGGGCGACAGCGACGTCGAAAGCCTCAGGGTAGTCCGCGCTCCGGATCACCCCGAACGGTGGCATCCCATATGGTCCGTGCCGCCGGCGAGCAGTGGATTCGTCCGGATCCTGCTCATGAGCGTCCCAGGCGGATGGCCAGCTCGGTCAAGGCCCATTCACGCAGGGGCGCCAGGGCAGAGCCCTCGCAAGTGGGATCACTCCAGCGTGGAACAGCCCCGCGCTGGCCGGCTGGCCGCCCGGGCGCCCAGCCGGGGTCAGCAGCGGTATCCGTGGGGAACCTGGAGGATGGCCACGAAGATCCAAAGCATGGTCGCACTACCGAGAGTGCCCACAAGGAGGGCTGCCGCAAGGCTCCGGCGTCCTACATACCCGATGAGAACCCCCCACCATAGGGCCGCCGTGATCGTAAGCAGGGCTCCGTAGAAGATCAACGCGAGGCCATTGGCCGCACCGTTCAAGCCAACATCACATGCCCGCCAGGCCGCTGACAGCAGCAGCGACCCGAGCACGCCAGTGATCACACCAGCAACAGGGCCGGTCACACAACCCCACTGTCCGCGCGTCACTTGCGATTCCTGACCTGCGGGACGTTCTCGCCTCTGTGCTGTGCTTGCTCCATTTTGTCTATCGCGTCGTTGATTCCGTGCCGGAGCTGTTCCTCGGTCAGGTCTTCGCCGTACCTGTCGTAGAGGTCGATCCCGACCCGCATGGTGATCTGGTCACCTTGGTCGTCGTCTCCAGTAAGCAGCGTTTCGCCGAGGGAGGCTCCCTTGATCAGCGTGTCGGCGTCGAAGCCGGCGGCCCGGCCAACGTAACCGTAGTGAATGTTGGAGTAGATGTCGTAGAAGACTTCGCGGTTCGTTCCGGGCTGCTTGAAGTAATAGTCGTCGAGCGTCTGGAGGTCGTAGCGTGCCTGTAGCTGCGGCTTGTGGTCCCAGTCCTGCCCCGGGCCCACCTTCACGCCCCACATCGCCAGAGCCGCGCTGACATCGGAGCCGTAATTCCGGCCCAGTTCATACCATTCCGGCTTGTCGAGTAGAGACTTGATCTCGCGGACGGTGTCGGACTTCGAGTTCCGCTTCATCTCCTCGAAGATCCACTCCCCGGCATCGCTGAACTTCTGCTCGCTGCGCGCCGAGCCGGTCGGCGGGATAATGGGAGTGGCCGAGGCGTTGAAGCCTCCGATGGTGCCGTCAAGAATGTTCCCGTCCACGACGACGGATTCCAGCGCCTGCCTGACTGCCTTGTCGAACTCGTCGACAGCCCGCACTGCTGCAGCAATGTGCGAGGTCCAGGACTCTTCCACAACCTTCAGGTCCGGATCGTGACGCAGGGTCCTCGCCTCCCCTGGATCTTGGACCCGGGTAAAGTCAAAAGTCGCGCGACCCGCTGTCGAGACCGCCATGCCCGCGGCCAACGCATCATCCCGTGCCGATTCGACCTTCTTCTTCAGATCTGCAAAACCGCTGTGCGCATCCCTGAGAAGTTTGGCGACCGCCTTCGCCTCAGTCTGGGCGGAGGTATACTCGCGCCGGGTCGTCGCGAACTTCGTGTGCGCCTCTTCCATGCTGAGCCCGAGCCAGTCCTGGCCGAGGGTTATCTGCTGGACCGTGTCCCCGTAGCGCTCTTCAACCTTAGCCAACTCGGCTGCCATGGATTCCCACTTTCCGGCAGCTGTTGTCAGTACGCCGAGATTTGTCATCATCACTTCCTGGTACGTCAGCACGTGCCCGCCCCCTACATTCCACGCTTGTTGTTCCGGCAAGGCGCACGGAGTTCTTCGCCGCTCCGCATAAAAGGACGCCGAGGTCCCGCGTAGGCAGTCCTTTCCGCGCTGAGCCGTCCCCACCGCACCCACATCCGTTGATCCCTGGTCTCATTCCCTCACAGCAGCCACACCAAGATCATCTCAGTGGCGACCAGGTGGTCTTGACGGGTGAAGCTACAGCTTGATCTGCCCGGTAAACCACCATTCGAGGTATTTGGCTAAGACGTTGTTTCCTTTGGCTGAGGTCCGTGCCGTTGACCGGCGACGATGTATGTCAGTGCCCTGTGAGAGCCTCCGGGCATGAGCTACGACTTGGCTGTGTGGGAAGGCGAGAGGCCGGCGGATGACAAGTCCGCTGGCCGGGTCTTCAGCGACCTGTACGACCGCTATATCGACAGCGAGGTCGAGGAGCCTCCGTCCGAACGCATAGCGGCATACGTCGCGGCGCTTCTTGAGCGGTGGTGCGACCTCACCGAGGACGAGGAGGACACTTCGCCCTGGTCGACGGGCCCGTTGATCGACGAGGCGAGTGGTCCGTTGATCTACTTCCCGATGAGGTGGAGCATGGCCGAGGAGGCATCGGCCTATGCGGTAGCCGTGGCGGAGTCCATGGGTCTGGTCTGTTTCGACGTGCAGCAGGACCGGCTCAGGCCTTGAGAAGGGTCGCCAACCGGCGATAGCCGATGAGAGCTGCGGCTATGCCGACGAAGGCGAGGAAGTGCTCGGCCTTGCGCTCGTATCGCCGGTGGAGCCGACGGCAACCGGCGAGCCGGGACACGGTCCGTTCGACCACCCACCGGTGGCGGCCGAGACGTTGTGAGGACTCGATGCCCTTGCGGGCGATGCGGTGGCGGATGCCACGTTCGCGGAGCCACCGACGGAGGTGGTCGTAGTCATAGCCCTTGTCTCCGTGAAGCTTGTGGGGGCGCCGTCGACGAGGTCCGCGTCGGGACCGGATCGGCGGGATGCCTCGCACGAGCGGTTCGAGAGCGAGGCTGTCGTGCATGTTCGCACCCGAGATGCCCAGCGAGAGCGGCAGCCCATTCCGGTCAGTGATCAGGTGGATTTTCGATCCTGGCTTGCCACGGTCGGTCGGATTCGGTCCCGTCAGAGGCCCCCTTTTGCAGCCCGCATGCTGACGGAGTCGATCGCGCAGCGCGACCAGTCCAGCTCCCCGCAGGCGCCGAGTTCGTCGAGGATGACGCGGTGGAGCCGAGCCCATACGCGGGCTCGGCTCCAGTGGGCGAAGCGTCGGTAGACGGTCTGCCAGCTCGGACCGAACACCGGCGGGAGCTGCCGCCAGGTACAGCCCGAGGTGGCTACGAAGATGATCGCGGCCAATGCTTCACGGTCACCCGCCCTACGCCGGCCGCCGCCCTGCGGGCGTATGACCTCTGTCGGCGGTACCACTCGCCGAAACAGCATCCACAACTCGTCCGGCACCAGCCGCCCGACCAAGTCCGTCATGCACGGACCAACGAACGATCACGCCATAAGAAACGACGTCTAAGCTTGTTCTTTATGGTCTGACCTCGAACGATGCCCCGAACGGGATCGCTCGTCCGGGAGTTCGCCGGACGTGGGAACGGCCTTCGTCTGATCATGTGCTCCGACCAAGGACGCACCTGAACTCGACGAAGGCCGCGGGGAATGAGTCTGCTGCACCACGATGTCCAGCGGGAGCCGTTCGCGGAAGCGTCACACTTCCGGGAGGACTTCTTCGCGTGTCTGACCGCGCGGCGTGACGAACTGTTCGAGCTCGCGGACGCGCTGCTGTGCGCGGAGGGGCCAGTGACCGCGCCGGTGGACCTGACACTGTTGGCCGAGCACCGCCGCGGGCACGGCGCCCTGTACGACGCTCTCAACCACGGCCGCATCGACATCGACGGGCTCCGGCGCACGCTGGCCGCGCTGCCCCAGCCAGGAGCGGCCGATGGCCGGCTCGTCCTGGCTGTGGACGTGACCAACTGGCTGCGGCCGGATGCCGAGTGCAGCGCGGACCGGCTGTTCTGCCACACCTTCGGCCGCGGCCGGGACCAGCACCTGATGATCCCGGGCTGGCCGTACTCGTTCGTCGCCGCTCTCGAAGCAGGCCGCACCTCCTGGTGCCAACTGCTGGACGCCGTCCGACTCGGCCCCGAGGACGACGTGGCCGAGATCACCGCCCGCCAGGGCCGCCGGGTAGTCGAGGACCTGGTCGCCGGCGGACGCTGGCGCGAGGGCGATCGGGACATCCTCATCGTCTTCGACGCCGGCTATGACGCCCCGCGCATGGCCTACCTTCTCGACGGGCTGCCCGTCGAGGTCCTGGGACGGATGCGATCGGACCGAGTCATGCGACGGCCGACACCCACACAGCTGGAGTACGCCCTGGCGTATCCCCAGGGCGGCCGGCCACCCAAGCACGGCAAGGAGTTCCGCTTCGCCAAGCCCGCCACCTGGGGCGAACCAGACGCGGCGACCATCCAGGTCACCGACCGCTATGGTTCCGCCAGGGCGATGGCGTGGGATCGCATCCACCCAAGGCTCACTACCCGCTCCGCGTGGATCGACCACGACAGCGAACTCCCCATCATCGAGGGGACGCTGATCCGCCTGGAGGTTGACCGCCTGCCCGGCGGCGGTGACCCGCTGCCGCTGTGGCTGTGGTCCTCCGCCACCGGCATGGCGGGCCCCGACGCCGATCTGCGATGGCAGGCGTTTCTCCGGCGCTTCGACCTGGAGCACACATTCCGGATGATCAAACAGACCCTCGGCTGGACCCGACCGAAGCTCCGCACCCCACAAGCCGCAGACCGGTGGACCTGGCTGATCGTCGTCGCGCACACCCAGCTCCGTCTCGCCCGGCCGCTCGCCGAGGACGTCCGCCGGCCCTGGGAGCGACCGGTGGAACCGAACAGGCTCACCCCGGCCCGGGTCCGCCGGGGGTTCAGGAACCTCCGCCCGGCCTTGCCCTGCCCGGCCCGTGCGCCGAAACCGTCGCGGCCTGGCCCCGGCAGGCCACTCGGGTCGAAGAACCAGCGGCCAGCCATCCGCTACGACGTGGGCAAAACCGTCCGGCGCCCGGAGACCATCAGCGAACGCGACCAGATCAGACCGTGAGGGGCACGATCAGACAACCCTCACGACATCCGACAAGGGGATGTCGATCCTGGTCGCGTCGCCGAAGATGTCTACCGTCAGCTCGACACGGCCCCGAACATGGTCAACAGCCACGACGGGGCTCGTGAAGTCTGTGAACGGTCCACCGGTAATCCGCACGTCGGCCCCGACATGGAAATCCATCTCGTGCGTCACGCCAGCCCCCTTCGCGCCGTTACGTCAATCAGCCACCGCCGACAGAAGCCAACCTACCTTCGGCGGAGGGGGCCGAACCGCCCGGGGCCGGCTGCGATGCGGCCGTTGGTTAAAGCACAAGTTGAGTACCTGTTCCTGATCCGCACATGACAGATGCTGCACCGCGAGGGGCTTGGCCCTGTCCTGTGGATCATGCGACGACTAGGCTGCAACGATGGAACGCTTGGCCGACGTGCCCGAGAGCTTCGACCAGCCTGCAGATCCCGCCCAGGTGAACGACTACGACAGTTTCGCCGAGGCGTACTCGGCGGAGAACGAGAACAGCCTCGTGAACGCGTACTACGAGCGGCCGGCGATGTTAGCCCTCGCCGGAGACGTGGCCGGCCGGCGGATCCTGGACGCCGGTTGCGGCTCGGGTCCCCTGTCCGCCGCACTGCACAACCGCGGTGCGGTCGTCACCGGCATCGACGTCAGCGCCGGGATGCTGGCGCTGGCCCGGCGGCGGCTCGGTGACGACGTAGCCCTGCATATGGTCGACCTGAGCGACCCTCTACCGTTCGCCGATGGTGCGTTCGATGACGTGGTCGCGTCGTTGGTGCTGCACTACCTGGAGGACTGGGGGCCGACGCTTGCCGAGTTGCGACGAGTGCTCAGGCCCGGCGGCCGGCTGCTCGCGTCGGTGGAGCACCCTTTCGTGGCCTACACGTTCCAGGACCCTCGGCCGGACTACTTCGCGACCACCAGCTACACCTTCGACTGGCCGTTCAACGGGCAGTCCGTGCCGATGAGGTTCTGGCGCAAGCCGCTGCACGCGATGACCGATGCCTTCACCACCGCTGGATTCCGCCTATCTGTCATCAGCGAGCCACAGCCCGACCCGGCCGCCCGTGAGCTGTTCCCCGACGACTTCCATGATCTTTCGACCAAGACCTGCTTCCTGTTCTTCGTCGTCGAGGTACCGCCGTCGGCTTCCGGCTTGGATGAGACGCCGACAGACCCTTCACGAACCTGAGCGACCCTCTACCGTTCGCCGATGGTGCGTTCGATGACGTGGTCGCGTCGTTGTACATGACCGGCACCGCCCGGTCGGTCGTCAGGGCGCAGCCCTCGGCGTGCCCGGTGGCCGCCCGGGCACTGGTGCGCCCGTCCAGCACCCACACCCACGGCGTTGCCGGAGCCGCAGCCGCGCCGTCCTCGGGTGCGGGCTGCTCGCCCGGTGCAGTGCCTCCGACGATCCCCACCCGCCGCCCACCGGGCCGCGACACCACTGGACGACCTCCCGCGCCGCCGCCCTCCTCAGCGGTCCCGTGGCTCCTGGCTCTTCCTCACAGGGCACTACGGGGAGGCCGGCGCCGGGCCCGCGGTGGACTGGCAGGCGGTGTACGCCGCTCCGGCGGGCGCCCGTTCCCCGCTCGCCGCCCTGGAGCCGGTGGTGCCGGGCCGGGACTGGATGCTGCCGGCAGAGGTCGCGCGGATGACCCGGGTGGGCCGGGCCGCGGTGGTCGCCTGGCGGCGCCGATACCCCGACTTCCCCGCCCCCGCCGGTGCCCCCGTGCGTGACATCGCGGCCGGGTGGCCCGCCGAGGTTGCGAACCCCCGCACCGTCGACGCAACCCGCGCATGGGCCCAAAGGGAATCCGCCACCCCTAGTCGCAATTCCCTCCCGCATTGCCAGGGTCGGACCACAGCTGCCAGCGGCCCGGGCCCGACCCAGAGGGCGAAACAGCGAGGCATCAGGGGCGGCCGGTCAGGGCTTGGCGGCGATCCGCTTGCTCACGTCGCCGCGGATGGTGGCTACCTCTGCGGCGAACGCGTCGAGGCTGACGGAGGCCGGCGGAGTGTCCGAGGGGATGGTTCCGGCGAAGCCTCGCGGGGCGAGCGGCTCCGTAGCCGCCCCCACGGGTCGCAAAGCCACCGTTGGCTGCTGCTCTGTGCCCGCCTGCCGGTCTGGCGAAGCGCGGGCCCGCCATCCCCCTATGGCGTGATCGTTTCTGCGGTGAACCGGGCCGCCACCGGAGTGAGGGGCACCCGCGAGTCCCGACCCGACGTCGGCGCCCACCGGTATCCACGACCAGCACTCCCCGATCACGCCGAGGCCGGCGGGCGGGCGCACAGGACCAAGACAGCGAGCCGGGCGCACGCGTCCATTGGCGCAGCAGACAGTGAACGCGTTCTTCAGGCTTCAGATCCCCGACACCCTCACCGAGGCCCTCATCGAGCTCCAGGAGCAGCATTGCGAGCAGGTATCCGCAGGAGCGGCGGCACATCCACATCACGCTCGGGTTCCTCCACGACGCCGACGCGGCGCGCCTGGCCGACGCGGCCGCGCTGCTCTCCGGCCGCGACTGGCCACCCCGAAGATCGCACTGACCGGGTGCGCCACGGCAGCTGGAAACTGTCCAAGGAACCCGGCTACCGCTACCAGGAAGACCTGGTCCAACAGCAGGAGCAGGTCCGTCTCGGCGTCGAGCAGTCATCCGAGCTCGCCGACGTCTACAGCGGCATCACCGAACACCTCCAGATCGCCGAGGACGGCTTCCGGCCCCACCTCACCCTGGGCCTGGCCCGCAAGGACCTCCCCCTGAAGGAGGTCAAGAACCTGCCTCTGCCCACCGTCGGCGCAGCCGCACCGGCCCTCAGCCTTCAGCAGGAACTGACCGCCACCGACTTCCGCGTCCTGGTCCGCAAATAACCTCACGAACAGGGTCTACCGGGTACGCATCCCGGCCCCGTCCTCTTGCGTAGGTAGAGCCGATGGGGGTGCGGCGGGCGGCCGTCTGGCGGGGGCGTGGGCGTGCCTGGCCCGTAGGCGGGTCGTCGCGGTGATGCTGGAGGGGTGACCGAGCCTTCCCTTCCTGTTCGCCGTGTGTCTGCCGGCCAGCTTCCGACAGTGGGGGTGGAGGAGGAGTACTTCCTTGTCGATCCGCGCACGCGCTCGATCGTTCCCGCCGGCCCGGCGGTTGCCGCGCGGGCCGCCGGCGAGGTGGGTGATCTGGTGACGAAGGAGTTCGCCCTGTGTCAGGTCGAGGGGCGTACGCCCCCGTGCCACTCGGCCGGCGAGCTGCGCGGGGAACTCGAGCGGGTGCGTACGGCGCTGGTCGCGGCGGCGCGTGCGGAGGGGCTGGAGCTGTGTGCCTCGGGCACTGCGGTGCTGCAGGAGCCTGGTCCGGTCCTGGTGGCGGATCATCCGCGTTATCAGGCCGGGCGTGCGCAGTACGGGAGCCTGATGGACGACTTCGCCATCAGTGCCCTCCATGTCCACGTCCATCTCCCCGACCGAGGGCTGGCGGTCCTGACGGCCAACCATCTGCGGCCCTGGCTGCCGCTGCTGATCGCGCTGAGCGCCAACTCTCCGTTCCATCGGGGGCGTGATACTGGCTATGCCAGCTGGCGCACGGTCATCCGCAGCCGCTTCCCGTGCCTGGGTCCGCCGCCCTACGCCGGGTCCTTGGCAGAGCATGAGCGGCTGGCCGTCGTCATCGCCGGCACCGAGGCGATGCTGGATGCGGGTATGCCGTTTTGGGACCTGCGCCCCAATCCCAGGCTGCCCACACTGGAGATCCGGGCGATGGACGTGCTGCAGGACGTGGACGACGCCGTCGCGGTGACCCTGCTCCTGCGTGCCCTCGTCGTCACCGCAGCCGGCAGAGCACAGGGTGGGGATCCGGGGCCGGCGTGGGCGGGTGAGGTGCTGCGGGCTGCCTGCTGGCGGGCCGCGCGGGACGGCTGGAGCGGCCAGGGGTTCCATCCGTGGACCGGCCGGTCCCGCCCGATGGCCGACCTCGCCGAGGAGCTGGTGGCGTTCGTGCGGCCGGCGCTTGAGGAGTTCGGCGACCTGGACAACGTCACGGCCCTGTTCCATCGGCTGGCTGCCCGCGGGGACGGCGCTTCACGCCAGCGGGCGTGGGCGGCGGGCGACGGCGGGCAGGCAGCGGTGGTCGACCAGCTCGTGCTCGCCACCGCCCGCGACTGCGGCACCCGCCGGTGAGGTCAGCGGGCGGCGAGCGTGGTCACCAGCACGTCCCGGTATCCGCTGCGGCCGGCATCCTGGGGCTGGAGGGGGGATACGGCGTGCCAGGTGGCCTGGTCATCGCTCAGCAGCAGGCTGCCGGGCTCGCTGAGGGTCGTGGCCGCGATCTCGCGGCCGTCCGCGTCGTAGACCGTGCTGCGGCCGCCGGTGACGTTGTCACGGCCGATGAGCAGTGAGGTCACCAGGGTGACCCCGTCCTTGTGCCGGCCTTCGGGAGTCGGCTCACCCAGGCTGCCTGCCCGCGCCACCACTCTGAACGGGTGCACCCTGACGATCCACTCCCCCGCGACATCCAGACCCGCGGCGACCTCGCCCAGCGCCCGCATCAGCGCCTCCAGGAGCGGCTCAGCCCGGAAGGCGGCGGTGAGCGGCTCGAAGCGGCGCTGGACGTCCACGTAAAGGGGGTTGCTGTCCTGCGGCTGTACGAACACATCGTGCGGGAGCGCGTTGATCTCACCCGACCTCGACAAGAGGAACTGGCCGAAGCGACGCAGACGGTGTGTGCCGCTCTCAGCCGCGTACGCGTCCACAGCAAGGTCGTTCCAGTGCGCGGCGAACCCCTCCCACACATCAGGCGCCACGCCCAGACCGTGGCAGACCGCGGCTGGGGGCATCAGGTGCCAGCCCTTGGCGGCAACCTCTTCACGAGCCCGGTCGAGCAGCTGTCGCCGCCCGCCACCAGCGGGGGCCAGCCGGTCGGTGTCCGCGTGGTGCAGCCCTGACCGAGGGCTGGCGTGTCCTTCGTCCATGACCTCCATCCTCCAGCCGTTCAACATGCCCTGCATCCGCTGAGCACCGTCCGGCCAGCCGTCAGAGGGGCGCCCGCAACGCCCGGCCGGCCCTGTCCCGGAGGTGCCGGCACCCGGCCCGCCGTGCCCGGCCGCCGGTGTCTTCGCCGACGTCCGGGTGCGGCGGCCGCTGTCAGGCCTGGACGCGGCGCAGGTGGATCTGCTTGCTGTAGTAGTCGCCGAGCCAGTCGCGGCGCTGGTCGTTCTTCCCGGCCAGGCGCTGCTTGTCGAACTTGTGTTTGGTGCCGTCGGAGGCGTGGACGTAGACGTGGGCGCGTTCCAAACCAGGGGGCGCTGCTGCCTGATTCCTCCAGGCGCAGGTGGACGGGGTAGGCGGACGTAGGTGGTCTTCGATCCCTGGGCGAAGTCGTCGATGTCCTCGGAGTCCAGGAGGAACTCCCGGCCGCCGATGCCCAGGTAGATGAAGGAGCCGGTGGAGGCTCCGTCCACGTCGGCGGTTTCGATCTTCGCGCGGATCCGGGTGATGTCAGTCCTCTCGCGCCTTCCTGCCCCGACTCAACGGGCGGCTTGGGGGCGTGCCCGCACCCTGGCCGGTCCGCCGGACGGGGATGAGCACCGGCATGGCGGTGCGTGGGCAAGGTCGTGCGGGCACTGGAATCCGGCATGCTTGCGGCACGGCTGGGCGTGTCCCCATCAAGCCCGGCCAGGGGATCGTTTCCCCCTCACCCGGACAGCGCAGCCCCACCGCCAACCGGGGCGGGTCTGCCACCGGCGTGCTTCGCCGCAGGCAGCGCAAGCCCGAGCCGGCCTTCAGGAGCTCGGCAGCCCTTTCCCCCATCACCAAGTTGTGGACCGGCTGGGGGACGTCGACTCGTCATCCGGGCCCGCCCTTCTGTCTGCCCGGTCGCCGATGCGACCTTCCCGTCGGGATTCTGACTGGACGAACGGCGTGATCTTCTCCGGTGAAGCCGCTCCCCCACCCGGGTGAGCCCGCTCCCCGTTCCCTCGCGAAGACGGATCTCAGGACGCGCGGCCGTGGCGGTGGCGGCCGCTTCCATGGTGCTTGGCGCGACGGCCCCTGCGGGTGCCGAAACCCCCACGCACGCGCACGCGGCGGGGCCTGCGCTGCTGCAGGCCGTCGCGCTGCTGCCGGTGGAGGCCGAGCGGCGCGAGGGCTGCAACCAGCTGCGGGAGTTCGGCGACCGGATCGACGCCGATAAGGACGGTTGCACCACCCGCGCCGAAGTCCTCATCGAAGAAGCCGTCGAAGCCCGGCGGGTCGGCGCCAAGTGCAAGATCAGAGCGGCCAGCGCCGCCTCGATCGTGGAGCCGCAGGACTCGCCCAGGTCGAACCGGTGAGCCCGCTGCCGGTACATCACCGAATGGATCGCGGTGAAGACCCGCTACGGCCTGTCCGCCGGCGAAGCCGAGAAGGGCACCCTGACCCAGTACGCCTCCACCTGCGCCAACACCCCCTCACCTGAGGGAGGGCCCCGATGCCTGGAGGAGGCATGCCGGGTGCGGCGCGGGACGCCTACGGGCCGTGGTCGCGGTGAGCGCGTTCGGGTGGGCCTACGCCGTCCGCGCGCTATCAGCCTCTGGGCGCCCACCTCGACCGGGCCGGCGGCACCGACCAGTCCTCTCAACAACCCGCTGGCCGTACCCGGCCCCTTCCGTCCCGCACCAGCTCCTTGGCGGTCTCGGCGTCGAATTCGCCGGCCGGGGTCACCACAGCGGTCCCACCGGACCCCAGCGGGCCACGACGCTCAGGGCCGCCGGGTCGACGACGCCTATTACCAGCCCTTCGCCGACATCGAGCAGGAGATCGTCACCGAGCTGGCGGGCGGACGCGGCCACCTGCACGAGGCCCGGCTGAGGGGACGGCGGCGCACGGCCGGGCACCCCGACCACACGCTGTAGCCCAGCCGCTGCCTGACATGGATGCCCAAAGAGACCGCCTGGCACGCACCTCTGGGGCCGGCCACTTCGCTGGCAGGCCCGCAGCGCTGCGGCCGCGGGCGGAGCCCCGGTGCTGCAACGCCTCAAACGACAACCGGACGCCTGCGAGGTCGCAGATCAGCAGTTCACCGTCCAGGACCAGGCCGTACGGCAGCTGCGCCTCGGCGGCCGCCACCAGGTCCGGCCACCGGTCCTGCACCAGGGGCCGGCTCCGGGTCTGGAGCAGCACCCGCCCACCCGGGCCCGCCAGGATGAACAAGCAAGCGCGATGCCCGTCGAACTTCTCCTCGTAAGCCGCCCCGCCCGCCGGGCGGCGGGCCCGGGAGCGCCTCGGCGGCCTGTGCCGGCATCGGCTCGACCGAGCGGCAGCAGTGCGGCGGCGAGCCCGTGAGGAACCGTCCGCCCGGGCGGAACGCGAGCGGGGCGGGGCCGGCTGGGGGTGACGCTGGCGGAATCCACGCTTCGGGTGCAGGCTGATGGTCCCGGGGGAGGAGGGTGCCGTGCTCGTTGTCAACGCCGTCCCGGTGGCAGGGGCGTGGCTGCTGTTGCTGATCGCCGCCGCCCTGCGCCTGTGTCCGGGCCGGGGTCCGCTGGAGCGGCGGCTCTCCCCCGTCGAGACCGGCCTGCTGCGCGGCGGTGCGCGGGGTGCGGCCCAGTGCGGGCTTGTCGAGCTGTACCCGGCCGGGTCGGTCGCTGCCGGATGGCGGCGGACCGTGGAGCCCGGCAGGGCCCGGCTGCCGCGCGGCTGCTCCGAGGCGGCCCGCGCCCAGTTCCACGTACTGTACAAACCCCTCCACCCGCGCCGCCTCCAGGAGATGGAGCGGGTACGGCGTGCCGTCCGCGGGGTGTCGCAAGAGCTGGAGCGGGCGGGGCTGGTGGTATCCGCCAGGCGGGCGTGGGCCGTACGGATGCTCCTGTTGCCGGTTTTCGCGGCCGCGCCGCTGGCCGCCGCGGCGGGCGGGCCGGACGCGGCGGCGTGGCTGGTGCTCGGCCTCCCCGCCGACGCGGGCGCGGTGGCGTTGTGGGTACGGCCCCGCCGCACCCTGCGCGGGACGGCACTGCTCGCCCGGCTGCGCCACGACCACGCGGGAGTCCGCACGGCGACTCGGAACCGCCCGGACGAGCTCCTGCTGAGCATCGCCCTGTTCGGCGCCCCGGCCCTGCGCACCCAACTCCCCCGGTTCACGCAGGAGAGCGGCCTGCTGACCCGCCCGCCGGGAGCGCCGATGGACCGGGGCGGCGGAGGATCAGGCGAAGCATTCGCGCCTTGCGGGGGCTAGGACGCGTATCGAGTCGTCATCAACCCACCTACCTGGCCCGCCACCTGCGCGAGACCGTCCGTCCATAGGCAGCGACCTGGAACCAACCACGCCTGGAAGGCTGCAGCTTGTCGAGCGGGGAGTTCATACCGGGGCTATCGGCCGACTCGAAGAGCGTCGCGGACGGCGGCCACCCCCACCTTCTCCCCGGGCTGGGCGGGGCGCCTGAGGGCGTAGTCGAGGAAGGAGCGGGCCTGCGCACGGGCCAGGGCGCGGCGCTGGTGCCGCCGCGGACGCAGTGCCGTCCGGGAAGATCCATCTCTCCTCCTCGCTCCTCTCGCAGCGCTGGGATGTTGCGCCGCCCCGGTGCTCGCAGGCCCTACGCCGCCCTGCCCGGCCAAGCCGGCTCCGGCCGGTGGCGTCAACGGCGTGAGCTGGCCCCACTTTTCCCGGCTTGAGTTGGCCCCACTCAGTGAGTGAGGCCACGATGGGTTCGGCTTGAAGCGGCTCCGGCTTCCGGTCTGTTCCGGGCCCGGGGCCCGGCTATCGGCGCCCTAGAGTCTGGCGACGCGGGCGCCGCCAGCTGTCAGACTTCGCGCCATGACCCGATCGGACCTGACCGAGACCGAACACCTGAAGGAGATCGAGAGACTTGCCCGAGAGGTCCAATCCGCGGCTCTTCGGGAGGGATGGCACGCTGGTCGGTGGGGAGGCGGACGGCGCGGCGGGCGTTCAGGCTGACCACCTCGCTCGGTTCCGGCCCGGGCAGAGCTGCCGCCGGCCCGGAGACCGTCACGGTGGGGGAACGGCCATCGCTCTGAGCGGCTTGCGGGCTTCGAGGGCGACGATGTCGCCGGTGTGCGCACCGGCCGAGAGGGCGGATCGGATTCCGGCGATCACATCGCGGTGTGCGAGGTGGCGGTGCACCAGGAGTACGTGGACCAGCTGCTTGGTGCCCTCGGTGCCGGAGCACTTCGTCCGTTCGCCCGCCAGGTCTACCCCTGCTTCCCCGAAGTCGACCTCGGCGTCCATGCCCGGCTGATTGTGGCGGATGACGAACCCGGCCGCCGGTGCCGCACCCGCGGCCACGGCGATCTGCCGACGTCGGCGGGAGACGTAGTCCCAGACCGTGGTGTAGGCGATCTCCGCCCCGCACTCCTGCCGCAGCCGGTTCAAGATCCGCTGGACTGCGTACCGCTGCTTCGGCGGCGCTTCCAGATCCTCGAGCAGCCACTCGTCGATCGTCTTCTTGAACGGGTCCGACCTGGGCGCGGGCCGCATCGGCGTTTTCGAGGCCTGGGCACTGGAGAAGCCAAGGCCTCGCGTACGAGCCGGCGGTGCACGCCGTACTTGCGGGCCAGCGCCCGCAGCGACAGCCCCTCCTGCCACGAGTCACGGCAGATCCGCAGGAACAGCTCTTCCCTCGACAACCCCATCCGGCATCGCCCCCGCACGGTGGCCCACCATGACCGTCCCACCCCCCGCCACCCGGTGGGGCCAGATCAGACCGGAACAACCCCCGAACGCTCCCGTACGCCCCCAAGGGGGGGCCGACCCAAGCCGGAAGGTGGAGCCGCATCAGAGCGTGAATGCCAATCCCGGTCTGCTTCTGCGACCCCGCCAGTCCTGACCGCGGATCGAACGAGAACACGAACGGCCTGATACGGCAGTACTTCCCCAAGGGCACTGACCTGTCCGTCCACAGCCGCGAGCGCCTCGCTGCCGTCGCCGCCGAACTCAGCGGCCGCCCACGCAAGACGCGCCGCCCTCACCGGCCGGGGGTTCCTCCTGGACTGCCGGGCAACTACTGGGTGCTCCACTTCCAGCTGTCCAGCTTCATGAACTCGGCAGGCGTCCGCGCGTCTTTGCCATTCCAGACCAGCCGGGCGGGCGGCTTGGCGGTGGAGCCGATCCATACCGAACACTGGGTGCGGGTCTCGCCGATGTCCCAGCCGAGGTAGACCTCGCCGACGGGGCAGCCGCCCTCCTCGAAGCCGGACACGATGACCGGCTTCTGGGCCGCCTCGTTCCCGTTCTCATCGAGGATGTGGATGGGCAGGTTGAGGTTGGCGTTCGGGTGGTCCGGTTTGCCTTCCTTCAGGGTGTACGTTGCGAAGACGTAGTAGGGGGTGTCGCCCAGTTCGGGGTGCTGGTCGTAGTAGCCGGCCTTCATCTGCTTCGGGCCGCCCTTGACGATCTTCTGCACGGTCACCTGGAAGGTTCCGCCGTCGGTGCCCTCGATGAGATTCGGCGCCGGCTGCCCCAGCGCCAGCGCGGGACCCCACGTGGCGTTCGGGCTCGGGCTCTGGCTCGGGCCGGCCTGCCCGCCCGCGGTCTTCGCCCCGGAGGGGGCGGGAACGGCCGTCGAGCCGCCTTCGCCGCCGCCGCAGGCGGTGAGCGTGACGCCCAGTACGGTGGCCAGGACCCCGTGAACGGCTATGGAATTGCGACGCATGAGTTTCTTTCCCCGTGGAGGTCTCCGGGGGAGAACAGGCATGTGACCACGACGGAGTCCCCCGGGCCACGCTACGCGTGGCGTGCTCATGTTAAGACCGTGTCCCACATGGTGAGGTTCCGGAAGCGTTTGTAGCAGCAGATGGCGGCGGCGAGGCCGAGAAGGGCCAGGTGGTTGCGGGGGTGGCGTTCGTATCGGTGGTTGAGACGGCGGTAGCCGGTGAGCCAGGACATGGTCCGTTCGATCACCCATCGCCGACGCCCGAACCGCTCCGAGGACTCGATGCCCTTGCGGGCGATACGGGCCCCGATCCGCTCGCCCCACAGCCATCGTCGCGGGTGAGGAATGTCGCAGGCCTTGTCCGCGTGGAGGCGTGTCGGCTTGAAGTCGGCCGCGTGGGATTCGTGTCCCATGTGGAAATGGGACAGCATCGGCTTCAGCGCAAGGCTGTCATGGGTGTTGGCCGCGGACAGGCCGACGCGTAGAGGCAGTCCGTTCGCGTCAGACAGGACGTGCATCTTGGTAGGCGCGGTTCTTGCGGGAGGCGAGACTCATCCTTACGGCCTTCGTGCTGAACGTCTGTGTTCCTTGGTCGGAGCACATGTTCAGACGAAGGCCGCCTCCACGTACGGCAGTTACCGGACCGAGCGATCAAGTACGACGCACCGTTCGAGGAACAGCTTCTACCGGCGGCGCAGAGACCCGGACCCGCAGCGAGTGGACCAGTCGCCAGCCGGCCAGAGCCGCTCTCCACTGGCCCGCACGACGACAAGTCTGTCGTCTTCGAAACCGAATCGATCGCCGGTGGCCAGGAAGAGCGGGTTCGCCAGCTCGAAGGCAGGCACCTCTCCCGTGTGCACCCACAACTTGTTGCTGCGGTCGAAGCCGATGGTCAGGTGCCCCCGCGTGGCGGTGTCGGTGAAGTCGTAGCCGTTGCCGTTGCCGTCCTGCTCGTATCGCCAGGTCTGGTTCGCGTTGTCGGTGCCGCAGCCGAGCGGTCGGCGACATGTCGTTCACCCGATCGGCCGCAACCCCGGCGCCCCCGACCGCTAACCCTCGCCGCCCGGCGCCAGCAGGATGCATGTCCGCGACCGGGCCCTGGCCGGCCCCGGCCTCGCCGCGCCGTTGTGGGAGCCCGCCGCGTCAGGTCGTCTCTACCGTGACCTTCCACGGCGTGACGACGAGCGGGCACGTGCGGCCCGGGTCCGGGCGGCAGCTCCTTGCCGAGCTGATGGTGGCGGTGCCGTCCTTCTCGGCGTGGAAGACCGCGGTGGCGCTACCACTGGGGGTCGTGCCGCCCGCCGTCCGGTGGAGCACGGCGGGGTCGCTGCTCTGCGGGACCCTCCAGGTGTAGTTGAGCCCGTTCTGGCGCTGGCCGGTGAGCCTGACCTCGATGTCGTCCCCGGTGTGCACGGACACGGTCCTGCCGTCGTCCGCGTTCGTGAGAACCACGCGCCCGGACCGTAGGTGCGGCGCCTGGCCATGTGCTGCCGCCGGCGCCGCCGCGCAGGCCAGGACGGCCACCAGAGCCGCCCCCACTCCCCAGGGGGCGCCCCGCTTCCAGGCCGCCACGTCTACCTTCACCGTCATCTTCGCGATCTTCATGCACTGACAACACCCAGGCCGCGTCCGAGGTCACGCACGACCACGCACCTCCCCGGCCGCACCGAACGGCGGTCGCGGCGCGGGGCGGGGTGATCTCACGGATGCCGAGTGGGAACGGCTGCGCCAGTCAGCAACAGGCGTGGTGGCCGGTGGCGGGACCACCGGCAGGTGATCGACGGGATCCTGCACCCTGTACGGACCGGAGTCCACTGGCGTGACTTGCCGGAGCGATTCGGGCCGTGGAAGACGGTCTACGAGCGCCACCGGCTGTGGTCGGCTGACGGGACCTGGGAGCTTCTGCTCCAGCAGGTCCAAGCCGAGGCGGACACGTCCTGGGGCATCGACTGGGACATCTCGGTGGACGCCCGCACCGGCCAGCCGCCGGCTCTGGCCTCAAAGGGGCTGTGCCCGGGGAACACCAGGACGAGGCCCTGGTGGAACCTCGCCGCCCGCTTGGCGGAGCGGTGCTGAAGGTGAGGGCCTCGGCCGCTCGTGTGGCGGGTTCACCGCCGAGGTCCCCCTGAGCGCGGACGGCCGCTGCCGCCCGCTGCCCCTGGTCCGTCGGCGCCGGATGCGCCGCCGCTCTGGTGGAGTCGATGCTGACCAGGGACAGGTCCACCTCGCCCCACTTCGCGGCCTCCGCGATCAGGCCTTCCAAGAGGGCTTCAAAGACCCTGGCGTCAGGCCATTGCCGGCCCGGTTGTGGACTGTCGACCAGGCGCCGAATTCCGCTGCGCCGGCATCTCCCGCCGCTGCCCGTCCGTCTTGAACCGCCAGATCACGCCCTCGAACTGCCCGCAGCCGCTCGGGAAAGGGGCCGTATTTGCCGATCGGGGAGTGCGGTCTGATGAACTCCCACTCCATGTCCGCCAGTTGCACTCGCGTCACCCAAGAGGGTCCACCAGTCCAGGGCCTGCCGCGAAGGCAAACCTGGCAGATTGATCACAACGCAATACGCTCCCTAGAGGGCGGAGATGGAGGCCGGTGCGCGTTCGGTGCGGCTCAGAGCGCGCAGCACATCGGTCGCTCCATGGCGTCGCAGTGCGATCCGCGACAGCAGGTCCACGACTGTCTCAACGGCCAGGTCAGGGAACTCCGGTGTGGGCAACCCGACACTCCATGCGAGGTCGTCGGAGTGGACGATGAGCTCCAGGGTCCGGCTGGTGATGAAGTCGTCGAGACTGATCGACCACGGTCCCCAGGTCGGGCGGCGGACGCGTCGATCCGGCACGGCCGGCAGGGTGCCGCGCAGCTCGTCGACGCACGTGGCGACCCGCGCGGCCAGTGCGGCGGGACCATCGGCCGCCTCGTCCTCTCCGCCGGATCGGATGCCCTGATTGAACGGCGTGTCGATGTCCGAGCCGATCCAACTCACCCGCCTGTAGTACTCGTGGATCGAGATGGCGGGCTCGGAAGGTTCCGGCTCGGCCAGGACTGCGGGAATGAAGAAGACCTGCCCGGCCAGGTGGCCCGCCAGCCCACGGACGCTGAGCTTCGCCAGCGCGGAGGGCTGGTGCCAGCCGCCTGCGACCGCCGGCTCGGCCAGCAGCCTCCCCGCTGATTCCGCCACGCTCAGGTAGAGCTCCCTGACCTGTGTCACCATCTCGTCCCCCTGCCGTCGGTGATTGGCTCACCGGTCAACATCGCGAACAGGTGAAGCATTCCGGACGCCCGAGGGTTTGGCATCGGATCGCTCGGACCGTGCCGCGCGGCATCGACTCGCCTCTGATCAAGGACCCGGGCACTCTGCCCGTCATGCAGCATGTAGACCCCATCGAGCAGGCGCGACGTCTCGTCCACAGCCGTTTCCCCGAAGCGCTCTCCGCCATCCTCGGCGGCTCCACCGCTAGCGGAAATGCCACTGCCAGCAGCGACTTGGACATCGTGGTGCTCATCGAGGACGGCGGCCTGACCTGCCGGGAGACGATCCGGTTCGAGGAACGTGTCGTAGAACTTTTCGTCCACACCCGTACCGGTCTCCTGGAGCTCTTCGCCGCAGACGTCGCCACACGGCGGGCGGTGCTTCAGAACATGTACACCTCCGGTCTCGTCCTGATCGACACCGACGGCGAAGCCGGGCGCGCTCGCGCTCTGGCCGAAGCGGGCCTTCGCGAAGGTCCGCCTGCCTTGAAACCAGAGACAGTCGATACGAAACGCTACGGTTTGACGGATGCGCTGGACGACCTCGCTGACGCGCGTGACGCCGTCGAGCGTCTGGCCGTGGCCGGGTACGTGGTCAGCGCCGCCGCCGATCTGCTCTGCGACCACCATCACGCGTGGGTCGGCGGCGGCAAGTGGTTTCCCCGCCGCCTGCGGGAAGCCGAGCCACAGCGTGGAGCCGCCCTTCTCGATGGACACCTCCACTTGTGCGGCTCAGGCGACCCCACAGCACTGATCAGCGCAGGTCCAGGGTGCTCAACCTCGTCGGCGGCCCCCTCCGCGAGGGCTACCACAGGACCTGGCACGGCACCATCGACTCAGTCCATAACTTCTGCTCGTACGCCACCCCCGCCCGCACCGCGGCTGGGCCAGGCACCATCCCCGGGCCCTCCCTTCGGTCACCCCTTCGTCTTCCAGCGTCGGCCAGACCGGCCCGAGGCGGCCCGGGCAGCCCCGTACCTGCATCGTCCATCCGGGGGGTGCCACTGGGCCGTCGGAGCGGTCTCGGGCCCGACTGCGGCACGGTGAGCACCCATGCGCTGCCGGTCCCTCCCTCTGCTCCTCGCCGCGCTACTCGCGGCCTGCCCCGCCGGGGGTGAGGGTCGGAAAGGCTGTTGACCTCCCGCAGGTACAGCGCCCCCCCCCGGCACGGTACGTACCTGTCCGCCCAGTTCGGCCAGCCACTCGACGTAGGTGACTGTGACTGGGACGGCGACGGCACCGTCACCACCACCTCCTACGGCGACACCGGCGACACTCCCGTCACCGGCGAGCCGAGGACCAGGCCGGGTGGTCGACCTGGATCGGCGAGTGCATCAGGAGCGGCTGCTGCGCAACGCCCTCGGCTGGCGCGCTGCATGCAGCGGATCCCGCCCTCGGGGGGCGTCTTCAGTGCTGGCCGGGCTGATAGTGGCCGGCGGGCTGCTGGACGGTGACGTTCAGGCGGTTGAAGGCGTTGATGACGGCTACCTGGGTCACCAGGGCTGCGAGCTGGTCTTCGTCGTAGTGCTTGGCGGCGTTCGCCCAGACCTCGTCGGGGACGCCCCCGGCGGCGTCGGCGATGCGGGTGGCTTCTTCTGCCAGTTCGAGAGCGGCGCGTTCGGCTTCGGTGAAGACGGTGGCCTCCCGCCAGGCCGCGACCAGGTGGAGGCGTACGGCGGTCTCCCCAGCGGCGGCGGCGTCCTTGGTGTGCATGTCGATGCATCCGGCGCAGCCGTTGATCTGGCTGGCGCGGAGCATCACGAGTTCGCGCGTCGCGGCCGGCAGGGTCGAATCACCGAGGGCCTTGCCCGCCGCGATGATGTGCTTCCACGCCTTGGCGGCGACCGGACTGGTGAAGACGTTCAGACGAGCGTTCATCGTGGACTCCTTTGTCATTGCCTGCTGGTGTCCTCAAGACACCGGACCCCTGCCGGCTGTGACAGCGGCGAAGGTGAGGCACGTCACAGGCGCAGGGGCGGGGCAGGCGGGCAAGGTCGACGACGCCGGCGGCCATCGTGTGCGCGCCCGCACGAGTGGATGAACCGGGTCCTCCCCTCCCTGCGGAGCACCCCTCACCTGCGGACGGGCTCCTTCCCGCCCCGGCCGCGGCGTTCTGTGCAGTAGACGCCGCTCCCAGGGTGGTCCTCGCCAACTGGCGCGCGGCCGTGCCGTGGTCGGGGCACCAGGGCCTGACGGGCGGCCATACCCCGCAGCGCGGCGGGTCGGGCCGGCTCCCGCCACAGCCCCATCGTCCCGCCCTGCCGCTTGTCGTCGACGTCCACCGAGCCCACCCGGCACCACCTGATCGAAGCCCGTTCGGTGGACCCCGAGCCGGCGCGCGGCCTGGTCCGGGCCCAGGGGCACGTGCCGGTCAAACAGGGTGGCCAGGTCCCGGCGCCGGGGCAGGGCCGCCACCTGGTCCCTCGCGAGGAACTCGGCACCCTCCTCGACTGTGTCCCGCAGGGAAACGCGGAGAACCGCGGCATCATCGGCATGGTCCTCGACCTCCGCACCGGCACCCCACCCGAGGCCTCCCCCAAGCGCCGGTGGTCTCCGCCCCTTCCAGCCGGGCCTCGCCCGCACACCGTGTATGCCCCGCGACCTGCCATGTGCCCAGCCGGCTGCGGGTACTTCGCACGAGGCTTCTTGCCGAGGCCGGGAGCGTCATGGTTCCTTCGGTCAAGCCTGCTGACCGGGGACGGCGTTGCCGGGAGCCGCCTGCACCGGCCCTTGGCCAAGGGATCTCAGAACGCGGAAAACTGCCGACGGAGTACTGCCTGCCCCAGCAGGGTCCTCCCGTGTCCACCATGAGCCGGCCCGGCCACCTGCGCCGGATGTCTCCCGAAGCCCGACACCGTCGCGATCCGGCCGCCAAGTCGCGTCGATGTGGCACAGGTTATGGAGGGGCCGGGGGGCGGCGTACGGTCGGGTGGCGGGTTGTGGCTTGCCGTCCGGGACGGAGGCCCCACCCGGTTGGAGACCGGTCTTGTCCTTCGATGCCGCCGGAACAGGAGCGCCCCGATGCGCCTTTACGCCCAGACACGAGTACGTCGCTGCCGGCAGATCCTCGCCGATCTCATCGCTGTGGTCCTGTTGGCGGCCGCGGTGAGGTTCGCTCTGGCTGTCCACGATGGGATCATGCTGCTGGCCGAGCCGGGGCGGCAGGTGAAGGACGCGGGGGGCAGTCTGGCTTCCGGCCTCGGCGATGCAGGGAACGCGGCCTCGAACGTTCCGCTGGTCGGCGGCATCCTCAAGAAGCCGCTCCAGTCGGCAGCCGAGGCCAGTAGCGGACTCTCCGATGCCGGGCAGTCCATGCAGGACGTCGCAGGACGGATCGCCAACCTCACCACGTTCGCCCTGATCGTGATCTCGGTGCTGTTCGTGCTGGTGACGTGGCTCCCCCCGCGGGTGCGCTGGATCCGGCGCAGCGCTCTCCTCCAAGGCCTCCGCGACGCTCCCGGCGGTGCCGACCTGCTCGCCCTCCGTGCTCTGACCGGGCCGGTGAAAGCCCTCGCCGCGGTCTCCCTCCCGCCGGGCGGCCTCGCCGATGCCTGGCGCCGGCGGGACGAGCAGGTCATCGACGAACTGTCCCGGCTGGCGCTCGGACAGGCAGGCCTGCGCCCCTGCGGCCCCACAGCGTGCCGCATCGAGTGACGCGACGCAGGCCCGGCCGTCGGGACCTCAGACACCTGGCTTTGCGACCCTGGCCGCCAAGCTGCCGCTCTGGCGCCTGACGGCCATGATGAAGCGGGCTGGCCGTCGCAGGAACATCGAGGCCGATGCGGAGCGTCTGCAGCGGCTCTTCCGCCGGGAGGTGGCCCACCAGGTCCCGCTGGCCGAAGAAGCGATGGGCAAGCAGGCCGCGGCCCTGCTGCTGCAGTTGGACGCCGCCTGCGAAGCAGTCGCCGACCTTGGCCAGGCCACTGAGGAAGCCTTTCGAGCCCATCCAGACGCCCCGATCATGCTGAGCTTTCCGGGCACCGGCGCTCAGATCGGCGCACCGATTCTTGCGGAGATCGGGGACGACCGCACGCGGTTCGCCATCGCCGGAGGGCTGAAGGCATACGCGAGCGCGGCCCCCATCACCCGGGCATCCGGCAAGCGCCACTACGTCGGGCGCCGGTTCGTCAAGAACAACCGGCTCAACCACGTCGGCCACCTGTGGGCCTTCGCCTCCCTCGGCGGCTCATCCGGCGCGGACGCCCACTACCGGCGCCGACGGGCAGGAGGGGACTGGCACATGCAGGCACTGCGGCACCTGTTCAACCGGATGCTCGGCCAGCTCCACCACTGCCTCCTGGCACGCGTCCCATTTGATGAAGCAATCGCCTTCCCCTCAGAGCCCCAGGCAGCAGTGACAGCTACGGCGTGAACAGGACGGCCCTGTCGCTCCGCTCCCGCTCGACGGACGGCAGGATGTGCGGATGTCGAAGAGCGAGACAGAACTGCTGACCCTGCTGCGCGAACTTGATGACCCGGAGCGGCTGGAACGGCCGCTGCACTACGATCCCGCGGCGACCGGCCTCAAGTTTGGCGGGCTGGTGCGCCGGCTCGAAGCAGACTTCGGGGCCTCCTGCGAGTCGGAACGGGACACCCAGGACTCCAGCGAGTACGGGCGCGTCCACGTGCCTGCGGACGCGACGGTCTGCGGGACACGAATCGTGGTCTGCGTGAGCAAATTCGGGTCCCTCACCGAAGTCTGCGCCGACAATCCGGGGGCTTTTCTCGGCACGGACGAGGCCTACAAGGAGGGGGCGCTGGACCTCGGCGACCTCGCCACCGTGGCGCGGGCCCTGGCCGACCTGGATTACGTGAGCGTCCCCGAGGAACTGCTGGAGAGCGACTACGAGGGGCCCAGCGAGCTGAAGCACTTCGCACCACGACCCACCTGGTGGACACGGTTCTTCGGCCTCTGGTGATCCACCTGCCCGGCGGCCACCCTCAGCCGACCCCTGCGTGCCAGCGGGGCCCAGGACGGTCGCCTCGGGCAAGATCCGAAGGACGGGACCAACCCCTGCGCCTTGACGGCTTAACTACATGAGGTGTCTTGGTACGACATGAGCAGTTGCCACCAGAACCGCATGAGGAAGCGGCATTCCTGCGGATCACGGTCGTCGGCAAGGCGATCATGAACGACCTTAAGCAACTGTGTCCGCTCACACTCCCGGCGCCGGCCTCAAGCGCGCGTGCGGCATCTCCCAAGGACCGGGGCAGGAACCACAGGTGCCGGACGGGCGTCTCTGCCGCCGCAAGTGGAGAGCACCGTCCGGCACCGACGACCTGGGGGGCACCCGCGATGGTCCGAAAGACCCGAGGAACCTGGAAGACGTGGAGAGGCTGGAGAGCGGTGACCACCGCTCTCGCCATCCTGGTCTGCCTGACCGCCGCCGGGGCGTCAGCCGCCACCGCCGACCCGGGCGGACCGTTCGCGCCCAACCTGGACCAGCACTGCGCCACGCAGAACAGTGGCAGCGGTCCCATGACGACCGTCATACCCGTCGACCGGATCACCCTCAACCTGGAGACCGTCGGCTACCCCCCGACCGACTCCAACTTCTCGGTGGCCAAACCGCCGCCGGGCGCGACACTGACCGTCACCTACCAGGTGTGGGTGCACGGCGTCTACTACAGCAACTTCGTGAGCGCCCCACTGGCGCCCTGCACCTGGGACAACCCCACCTACGTCGACGCCTCGACGTGGAACGACCACGTCACCGTGACCGGCGTCTCCCAGCGCTGCGAGACCGTCAGCATCGGCGTCGGCGGCAGGCACGCCAGTGTCCGCGAGGACGTCGTGACGGTGAACGTCGCGCACGGTCCGTCCTACGGGCCCTCGTCGTACGCGGGCCGGTCGGTCTGGGCCGACTACTGGGTCGTCGGTCAGAAGGCCTACACCTCGGGAGCGTCCGGCGTCTTCGACGCCGACGGCAAGGCCACGCTGTCGTTCGTGATCCTCACTCCGACCACCGGCGCCGAACTCGACGTGCTGGCAAGCGGCCAAGCGGGTTCGCGAACCTTCCCCGGCCACTCCTGGACCACCATCACCTGCTGAGCCGGCACAGGGCCTTCTCAACCGCCACTGGCTGCGGCGTTCCTGCGCCGCAGCCGGTGCCACCACCGGCTCCGTGGCCGTTGGGTGGACATGGCTGACGCTGTCTCCAGCGCGTTGCGGGTTCTCAAGGTATGCGTGTGCTCGTCGCCCAGGATGCGGACGCGGTCATCGAGGGTTCGGCGCAGCAGGTGTACCGCCTCGGCCTGCTCACCTGTTCTGGTCAAAGCGACGGCGAGGTTGTGGCGACTGGCCAGGGTGTCCGGGTGCTCGGGGCCCAGGATGCGGGTGCGGTCCTTCAGGGTCTGCCGGTGCAGGCGCACTGCTTGTGCGTGTTCGCCCATCCCGTCCAGGGCGAGACCGAGGCTGTCCCGGGTGGCCAGCGTGTGCGGATGCTCGTCGCCCAGAGTGCGGGCGTGGTCGTTGAGCGCCTGCCGCAGCAGCCGTATCGCTTCCGTCTGCTCACCTGCCCTGGTCAGGGCGCCGGCGAGGTTGTGGCGGCTGAGTAGGGTGAGGTGGTGCTCGGGGCCCAGGACACGGATGCGGTCCTCCAGGGTGCGCCGGTGCAGGCGCACCGCCTGTGCGTGCTCGCCCATCCCGTCCAGGGCGAGACCGAGGCTGTCCCGGCTCGCCAGCGTATGCGGGTGCTCGGGGCCCAGCACACGGGTGCGGTCGTCGAGGGTCTGCCGCAACAGGCGCACCGCCTCGGCGTGCTCACCCGTCCCGTCCACAGCACATGCGAGGTCATTGCGGCTGGTCAAGGTATCGGGGTGCGCGGGCCCCAGAATGCGGGTGCGGTCCTCCAGGGTCTGCCGCAGCAGACGTATCGCCTCGGCCGGCTCTCCCATTCCGAACAGGGCATTGGCCAGGTTGTTGCGGCTGGTCAAGGTGTCGGGGTGCTCGGGGCCCAGCATGCGGGTCTCGACGTCGAGGACCCGCTCGTGCAGCAGGCGCGCCGCACCGAACGCGCCAGCCTCCTGCAGCACCTGCGCCAGGGCGTTGAGAGTGGTGCGGTGGCGGGCAGCGGTGCGCGGGTCCGGGCAGTCGAGCAGCAGAGGCAGGTGGGGGGCGAGAAGCACGGCTGCGGGCCAGCCGGCGCGCCCGCGCTGGTCGGCCTCGTGCACGGCCGTGGTCAGCCGCTCGGCAAGGGCCCCGTGCCACACGGCCGGCTCGGAGGTCTCGGCCGTGAGCGCGACAGCGTTGATCTCTCGGATCAGGGGATGCAGCACCACCTGCGCCTCCTCACCGCTGCCCGGCGCCGGTCCGGCGCTGCCGGGAGAACGGGGCAGGCCGAGGAGACCGTAGCGGTGCAGGCCGGCGAACGCGGCTTCCAGGGCCGCCGCGGTGACGTCGTGTCCGGTGGCGGCGGAGAGCAGGTCCGGGGTGATCAGGGACAGGGGGACGGGGGCCTGAGCCAGCAGGGCCAGCAGCCGCAACAGGGGGCGGGCCAAAGCGTTGCCCTCCCCGGCGAGCTGGTCCAAGGACACCTCCCAGGTGTGCCGCACCACGGCGCGGGCGACCCGTGGATGGGAGGCGTTCGGGTGCGCCGCTCCCAACAGGAACCGCAGTTCCTGTTCCAGGGCCTGGTGGTAGGCGGCGAAGGTGCGGTAGCGGCTGGTGGGTGAGGCCAGATAGGTGCCGGCCGCGTGCAACGCCAGTGGCAGCCCGCCCAGTCGCGCCGCCAGCTCCCGGGCCTGCTCGGCGGTGCCGGCCGCGGGAGCAGCGTCCAGCAGGACCTGCCCCGCAGGTCGCAGCGGCAGCGGCTCCAGTGGCAGCAGTTGCGCGCACGGACCCCAGGTCTGCTCGCTGCCGTCCCGGCTGGTCACCACCAGCAGGCCCTGGCCGTCAGGACGGATCCAGCCGCGATAGTCGGCCACCGGCTCCCCTGCCGGGCCGATCTCGTGTGGCTCGTCGGCGTTGTCCACGACCAGCAGCCACCGCCGCGCCCGGCCCAACTGGCGCCAGACCACGTCCGGCAGGGTCGCCTGCCCCGCCTGCGCGGCCTCCAGCTCCGCCTCTGGCAGGCCGCAGGCCAGCGCCGCCTGCACCATCTGGTGTCCCAGCTCGGCACCGTCGCGCCAGCGCACCCAGAACACTCGCCAGCCCGCCGCCTCGGCCTGGGCGGCCAGTTGCGCGGCCAGCGTTGTCTTGCCCATCCCGCCGACCGCGCACAGCACCGCGAACCGGCCTTGTGGGCGCCGAAGCATGCCTGCCAGCACGGCGAGTTCTGCCTCGCGCCCCCGCACGCGCTGAACATGCGGGGGACGTAACGAAGCCTGCCGGCCTCGGGCCGGTCGGCTCACCGGTGCCGGCAGCGCCGGGGGCCTTGCTGCGGCGTCCAGATGCCGGCCCCACAGCAACAGCCCGACGCTTCCCGCCACCAGCACGGCGAACACCGGCCAGATCACCCACGCCTGCGCCGCCCAGCCGGGCACCGCGGCACTGGCGTAGTTGGTCACCGGCCCCAGCACAGCCGCCACCAGTGCGGCCCCTCCCGCTACCGCCGACCCGGCCCACGCACCCCGTCCACGCCACAAGGTCGCCACCCCCGTCCACCGTCACCAGCATGCTCCCGCCTGGACCACGTCCACGGAAGGTGGCCGGTGGTCACGACGCGGGCTGCGATGTTGCAGGCGCCGGACGCACACCGCTCGCGGACGCGCGATGGTCTGCGCAGACGACCCGGTGATGCGGATTGCGCATTCGCCCCCAAGCGGGCGGGGATGGCACCCAGCTGGCGCTGTCACACGCGAGCGCCGCCGCAGCATCGAAGCGTGAGGACCTACGTCCGCCATCGGGGCGTCGTACGACATCAGCGTACGGACCTCCGCGCAGCTGCGCCCCATCCCCGGCGTCGTCCTGGATGGCTGCCACCGGGCTGCACCGGCCCGCGCGAGAGCGCGGCGGCGAGGGGGTGGTTCTTGAATGGTCACTCATGTATGTTTGCCCCATGCCCCGACCCCGCGAGTTCGAACCCGAAGCCGTACTGAACCAGGCCATGCTGCGCTTCTGGGAGCGGGGGTACCGGGCTACCTCCATCGAGGATCTGGTGAAGGCGACCGGAGTGAAGCCCGGCAGCCTCTACGGGGCATTCCCCGGTGGCAAACACACCCTGTTCCTCAAATCGCTGGAGCGTTACTCGAAGCTGGTCGTCCCCGAGAAGTTGGGCGCGCTGGAGGCACCCGATGCGTCGGTGGCCGAGATCCGGGGCTATTTCGACGGGCTTGTGCAGGACCTGCTCAGCCCCGAAGGCCGCCAGGGCTGCCTCCTCGTCAACACGGCGATCGAGCGGGCCGCCGAGGACGACGGGGCGGCGGCTGCCGTCCGGGGCCACCTGGCCCGGCTCGAACGCTGCATGACCCACGCCCTGGAGAACGCGGCGCGCAGGGGGCAGGTGCGCGCGTCAGTGGATCCCGCGGGCAGCGCCAAGCTGCTCGTCGCCACGTGTCAGGGACTGATGGTCGTCGGTAAGGCCAACCCCGACGGAACACTTCTGCGGTCGATCGTCGACAACGCCTTCGCCGCCCTCGTCTGACCTCCCGACATCCGGGCCACCCACGCGGTGGCCCCTTTTTCGGCGCCGATGCTTGAATGGTTACTCAAGAATGGAACCCAAGACATGAAGGCCATCGTCATTTCCGCCCCCGGCGGCCCCGAGGTCCTGACCGCGACTGAACTTCCCGACCCGGTGGCCGCCGAAGGGGAGGTGCTCGTCCGCGTGGCGGCGTTCGGGCTCAACCACGCCGAGTCCTACATGCGCAGCGGAGCATGGGGAACCGTGGCGGCCGTTCCCGGGATCGAGTGCGCCGGGGTGGTGGAACACGACCCCTCCGGCCGACTCCCCGCCGGCACCCGTGTGGTGGCGCTCCTCGGCGGGATGGGCCGCGTCCGCAACGGCAGTTACGCGGAATTGGTGACCGTGCCCGCGACCAACGTGGTGGCCGTGCGGTCGTCGCTGGGGTGGGCCGAACTCGCCGCGATCCCGGAGGTCTACGCGACCGCCTGGAGTGGGCTGTTCGGCACTTTGGACCTGCGTCCCGGCGAGACGGTCCTGGTGCGGGGAGCGACCTCCTCGCTCGGCCAAGCCGCCGTCAACCTGGCCGTCGAGCAGGGCTCGAAGGTCATCGCCACCACCCGCAACCCGGAACACGCCCTGCTCCTGAAGGAACTCGGCGCCGACGACGTCCTCATCGACGACGGCGCGCTCGCCGTCGGGATCACGCAGCTGGGGCTCGCCGTCGACGCGGTGTTCGACGTCGTCGGCAACAGTGTCCTGCGCGACTCCCTGGCCCTCGTCCGACCTCGAGGTCGGGTCTGCCAGCTCGGATTCCTCGGCGGATTCGAACCGGTCCGTGACTTCGACCCGATCGCCGACCTCCCCAGCGGCGTGCGGCTGAGCTTCTTCGGCAGTGCCTTCGTCCTGGGAACCCCCGCGTTCCCGCTCTCCGACGTGCCGCTCGACGAGATCTGCGCCAAAGCGGCGTCCGGAGCCCTGCTCGCCCGGCCCAAGCGGGTCTTCAGCTTCGACGAGATCGTCGAAGCCCACCGGGTCATGGAGGCCGGAAAAGCCCTCGGCAAGTTGGTGGTCGTGCTCGACTGACATCGCTCGCCGCGCGGAGCGGGGCACAAGGAAGCGGACGCCTCGGATCCGGCCTCCCGGGCAAGCCGTCGACGGGCACATCGGCAAGGTCCACCGGCACTCCAGCGAGGTCTCCGACGCCTACCTCGTGGTCGACAGCGGCGTATGGATCTTCGGCAAGGAAGTCCTGCTCCCGGCGGGGGGATCATCCGCGTGATGAGCTAGACGAAAGTTCTATACACTTGTATTGCACAAGCGTATAGGTGTGGGCTAGCGTGGGCTCGCGAGATCGGGGCCGCCACGACGGGCTCCGGGCCGTCCCGGCCCCGGACCGTGGGCCCACGCCACAGGGGGAACCATGCCGCAGCAGACCGTCCTGATATCCGGAGCCAGCGTGGCCGGTGCCACCCTCGCCTACTGGCTGCTTCAGCACGGATTGACTCCTGTAGTGGTGGAGAAAGCCCCCGCCGTCCGCCCCGGCGGCTACAAGATCGATCTCCGCGGCGCCGCACTGAAGGTAGCCGACCGGATGGGCATCCTGGAGGAGGTTCGCCGTCACCGGACCGAGGTCCGAGAGGCCTCCGTCGTGAACGCACGGGGAAACCGGGTCAAAAGCATGGACGCCGACAGCTTCGGCGGCCGGGTCCACGGCGACGCGGAGATCATGCGCGGCGACCTCACCCGCATCCTGTACGACCTCACCAAGGACAAGGCCGACTACCGCTTCGGAGACTCGATCGCCGAGCTGGAGCAGGGCCCCGACGGGGTTCGCGTCACCTTCGAGAGCGGCCGGACCGAGACCTTCGACCTGGTGGTCGGCGCCGACGGACTCCACTCCCGCACCCGGTCCCTGGCCTTCGGCCCCGAGGAGCGCTTCGTCCGCGACCTGGGTTACCACGTGTCCATCTTCAGCGTCCCCAACCACCTCGGCCTCGACCGCGAGGAGTTGACGTACGTCGGCCCGGGCCGGACCGCCCTCACCTATACCACCGCACACGACACCGGCGCCAAGGCGATGTTCCTGTGGTCCTCCCGCCCCCAGGACCACGGCGTCCGTGACACCGCGGAGCAGCAGCGGCTGCTGGCCGAGGCGTACCGCGGGGAGGGCTGGCAGGTACCGCGGTTCCTCGAGGCCCTGCCCGCCGCCCCCGACTTCTACTTCGACTCGCTCAGCCAGGTGCACATGGACAGCTGGTCCACCGGCCGGGTGGGCCTGGTCGGCGACGCCGCGTACTGCGCCTCCCCCGCTTCGGGGCAGGGCACCAGCCTGTCCATGGTGGGCGCCTACGTCCTCGCCGGTGAACTCGCCGCGGCGGGTGGCTCCGCGGAGGGTTTCGCGGGCTACGAACGGGCCGTGCGGCCCTTCGCCGACGCCAACCAGAAGCTCGGTCCCGCAAACGTCAAGCGGATGGTGATGGGCAGCCCCGCGCAGGTGCGGATCTCCCTGCTGATGCTGCGCCTGCTCCAGCACCTGCCCGGCAAGGACCGCATGATGGCAAAGGTCCTCGAACCCATCCAGCGGGCGGCCAACTGCATCGAGCTCAAGGCGTACTGAGCACACGGCGCCGACGGCTACTTGTCAGGCGACGTTCAGAACCCGTTCTGATCCCCAGTCGACGACTAAGAACCCGTGTTCTATCGGTTGTGTGGGCGTTTGGGTGCGAACGGGGTTCTGGGTCGGGTGATGTTCCGGCGGTCCGGACATAAAGACAGGGCCTCTTGGCAACCCGGGGATGCGACCAGGCCTTCTCCTGGTCGTCCACGTCACCCCGGCGTCCGCCGTCGAGGCGGAACCGGACCGTACGGCGGCCGGCAGCGACCATGACCAGCGAGGCCGCCTTGTCGCTCACCGCAGCTGCCGAATCCTTCCCTGGGTTCAACTCAGCTGGTCGCGCACAAGGTCAAGGAATGCCTGTCGGCTCGGATGGATATGCGCCCAGACCTTCTCATCCTGCGGATCTCCCGGATCCTCGGGGCCCTTCCTGATCACCTCCTGCACCGCGAACGCGAGGCTACGTGCCGCTTCGCTGACCTCGGACGCGCACAGTACGTGGATCGTCTTCTGCGTCACCCACACCCTGTCAAGGACCTGCCTTGCCCGGCCCTGCCACTGCTCGTCAGTCAGGTTGTGGTGATACCGGTCCACGGCGACCCGTTCAGCTTCCTGCACCGCGGACAGAAACTCGATGAGGTGGGTGAGACGCTCATTGCGGCGCGCCTCGGCAAGTTCACGGACACTGCGGCGTGCCTCACCGCGTTCCAAAGCGCGTCCTGCCGATCGCTGGGCCAGCATCGACATGAACCCGCCGAGCAGGACGCCGACGAGCGGCGCAAGCGTTGTCCACACAACAGCCGATACTATGACATCGATGGCATGGACACGGCATGGGGTCGGGGGGATCAAGCAGGGACCGGGGACGTGCAGACGGCCAAGTCGTCGCAGCCTTCGACAGCTGAAAGCAGTAGAGCGGCGCATCGGGACGGTCGCCCTGCCACACGAACCGGCCGACCTCGCCGACGTCGTCGACCTCGACCACGTCGTGGACGGTGATGATGTGCGGGTGGTCCCGTAAGCGCGCCGCATTGCGGGACTCCCGTGTCGCCCGGGCCAGGAGCTCCGCGCGCGCCTCGTCGGGGACCGAGCCGAGGCGCACCATCTTCATCGCCACGTCCACGTCCAGAACCGGGTCGTGGGCCTCCCAGACCTCACCGAAACCACCGGCTCCCAGCGGGCGGGGCGGTAGGTGCATGCCGCGGCGGCCCCCGCTACGCCAGACGGACGGCCCGCGGCCAGGCGGGGCAGCCGTGATGAGTGCCGAGCGGGTCGGATCAACAGCCGAGTGCGACCGGGGTGAGGCCGTCAGGCAGTCGGTCCACGGCTGCTGCCACCGCTTCGGGTGCCGTGGCGAATAGAGCCGAGTCCTCGTCCATGACCGTCATGGCGAGCGAGTATCGGTCAATGTCATGGGTGACCAGGCGTGGCGCCACGATGGATAGACGAGGGTGTGTGGTGGTCGAGAAACGCAGCACCCCGTGGCTGGCCAGCGGGAAGAGCGCCCGAAGTACTGGTTCGGCATGGGCCGCCTCGACAAGGACCTGGTACGCAGGCTTCCAGGGGTACTCCAGCTCGCTCGCCTCTGTGCGCAGGTGCTGCCACTCGCTTTGTGTCAGGCGTGCCGGGTCACGGTCGGGGACCTCGAAGCGGCCGGTCAGGTGCACGAACGGCGCGGCTCGACGGATGTCGCTCAACCCTGCTCCGTCGTACCAAGCCCGTGCCACCTTGGCGATCTCCGCCAGATCGTCCGTCGTGCCGTCGATCAGTGCCATGCCAGTAAATGAGTCGGAGCCACAGATGGACCACTGCCGTTCGTGGTGCCGTGCGCTGACCTTCAGAGAACTCCGGTGCGGTAGCGCGCAGCCGACCCTGACACCACGCAGCGGAGCGAGGTCCGGGCCCGTCATCGGAACGGAGTCGAGACGGCCTTCCGCCACGGCCCTGAGCGCCGCGCTGAGGCTGCCGTGCGCCGCAATATCGGGGAACAGAACGGCTGGGTCTGGGGGTATGGCCACGGAACCCGATTGTGCCGGACCTGCGGATGAACAGACACACCTGCCTGACGGCTCAGCGGAGGCGACGACGGCGGGGCCGTGCCTCCTGGCGGAGCCCAGCGCATCCTTCTCCAGCCGTGGTCAACACGGCAGAGCGGTCAGAGCCTCGTAGTTGGCCAGCCGGGCCAACCACGAGCCTCAAAACCCGTGCCTGCTCAGGGCTGCCCGTCGATCCGTCACGGCGGCCCTTCTGCGCCGGTCAACACTCGCGCAGCCCGGGAGCCGGGTCCTGTCCGGTCTTGACGTCGACCGCGGGCACATTGCCCCAGGCCCCGTTGTCGAGCTGGGTCCAGTACCAGATGTCGTTGCCGCCCGGGTGCGGGTCGCCGTGACCCCAGCACTGGAACCAGCTGAACGTGCCCGTGAGCGTGCCGCGGGTGGCCGAGCGGTAGGAGCGGTCCGCGTAGCCCTTGGCTCCGGCCCGGTTGCCGCAGTGCAGCCGGCCGTCGGAACGGACACCGCACTCGGCGGCAGAGGCCGGAGAGCCGATCGCGGCCAGGGCCGCCGTCAGAGCGGTGGTCATGACCAGGACGGTGAGCTTGTTTCGCAGGTTCACGTGGACTCCTTGATGGTGGGGCGCCTTCGCGCGGAGTGGTCGTGCGGGACTCTCGGGGCGGGCAGGACTGGCGGTGGGCATGCCGTGGCGCGCTTCAGCCCCGCTCAAGGGCAGGTGTCGAGCATCTCCTGCAGCCGGTCGCGCTCGGCCTCGGTGAGGTGCACCAGTCGGCCCGGGACGGGGGACTCCACTGGTCCTGGGACTGGTTGCCCTTCGACCGGTTCGACGCCGCCGAAACCGCGAGCAGCTGCGGGCCTTGAACGCGGACAGGATTTTGCCGTCACACGGGGAGAACCAGGTGCCCGAGACGGCACGGCACTGGTCGTCGCGGACGATGGCCTGGCCGTCGCGGGCCAGGACCACCTCACGGGTATCGCACTGCTGCCCCTGCTGCACCCAGTGCGGGAACCTCGCCCGGGAATAGCCCGCCATCGAGTGCGGAGCCTCCACCACCAGCGCGGCCGTCCACGACGGAACCCCGGAGCGCCAGCGGAGACGGCCGCGCGGTCCAGGCCGCGTGAGCGGCGGGCACCGTGGAGAGCAGGGGGCAGAGCGGCGAGAGCGAGCGCGGGCAGACCGCGCGACATCAGCGTCTTGATCACACACCCGGTGTAGCGGCCCCTGGGCCGGCCCCGACACCACATCAGCCGCTGCTCACCCGAGTGGGTGCACCACTTCACCGGGAAAACGATCCAGCTCCAAGCTACCTCTCACCCGGCAGCCGCGGCCGGCCCCGCGGCCGTCACGTCCAGGCGCAGGTGCCATCCCGCCCCGGTTGACGGCCCGATCCGCGCTCAGCTCCGCCAACAGGTCCGGGCGCACCAGCGGGACGTCCAGGACGTCACGGCTCCCCCACGCCGAGGCGAAGGTGACGCCGGTCCAGGGGTGCCCGTCCAGCCGGACCCGCACCGTACGGCGGCCGGTACCGACCGGGACCAGCGACGCCGCCGGCATCGCCACCAGGATCTCGATCTCGTCGTGCTCCAGCAGCCATCGGACCGCCGCCCGGTCGAAGAGCGGGCGCAGCTCCGTTCCGCCGGTTGGTGCGGGGAAGTCGCCGTGCCGCTGCTGCGGGGTGAGGCGGGCGATCGTCGCCACGGACTCGGCCGCGCCCAGGGCGGCCAGGGCGTCGGCGTCCTCGTCGGTGGAGCCGCCGGACAGCACGTCTTCGCCGTCGGCGTCCTCGGCCAGGACCCGGTGCGGGCCGTCGAGCCGGAAGCGGACCGTGCGCGGCCCGGCGCCGACCACCGCAGGCCGCCGCCGGCATCGAGACGGGTACCTCGATCTTGTCGTGGGCCAGCAGCGACGCGACGATCGCCGCCCGATCGGCGCCGGGAGGGGCGCCGGCTGCGGTCGCCGGCCGTGATCGTTACCGGCCTGGCGAGACGTGTCACCGTCACCAGCCGTGTGTTCCGGGCCAGCGCCCTCGAACCCCGGCTCCGGCAAAGGGTTTCAGGTGAGGGCGGTCACCAGCAGGGTGAAGGCGGCGATGATGACGGCCACGCGGGCGTAGTGGTAGCGGTCCCAGCGGTTCATCTGCTCCTTCCAGTCGGCGGGCCGGGCCTCGGGGGTCCACGCCTTTCCCCGGTTGTTGATCGGGACGAGCAGCAGGACCGACATGATCACGCTGACGATCAGCAGCGCGGCTGCGGCGAGGACGAGGCGGGTGCCGTGGTCGTGCCATCCCGCAACGGCCCAGATCGCGGCGAGGACCAGTGAACCGATGTACCAGAACGGCATCAGGGCGCCGAGCATGCGGCCACCGTGGGAGCGGGCCTGCTGATGGGCGTCGTCCGGAAGGGCGTTGAAGATCCGGTTCATGACGAAGGCGACGGAGAACTCCACCCCCACCATCAGGCCGACGACCACGGTGGTGATGACCTCGAGTGCGCTGAGCATGGCGTCCCTCCCGGGAGCTAGCGTTGCTAGATGATGTGAGCAACGCTAGCGCTACTGTCGCTCGCTTGTCTAGCGGTGCTAGGATCCAGTCATGTCAGTACAAAAGGAACGCAAGGCACGCGAACGGGCGGTCCGCGAGCGCCTCATCGTGGCGACGGCACGCGAACTCGCCGAGCAGCAAGGCTGGGACGCGGTGACCACACGCCGGCTCGCCGAGCGCATCGAGTACAGCCAGCCCGTGCTCTACAGCCACTTCCGGGGCAAGCGCGAGATCATCGGCGCCGTCGCCCTCGAAGGCGCCGCCGAAATGGCCGCGGCGGTGCGGGCCGCAGCGGCCGGCGCGGACGGCCCCCGTGAGCGGGTCACCGCCCTTGCGCACGCATACCTCGACTTCGCCGAGGCCAATCCGGCCGTCTACGAGGCCCTGTTCCAGCTCGACGGCGGCCTGGCGTACGCGCGGGAGGACACGCCGGAGCCGCTGAAGGACGCTTTCGCGGCGCTGCTGGAGACCCTGGGCGAGGTCGCCGGGGACGACGTTCCCACGGGACTGTTCACCGAGGTGTTCTGGGCCTCCCTGCACGGGCTCGCGACCCTGACCCGGGCCAGGCGGCTACTGCCGCAGGACGCCGCGCAGAGAGTGGAACTGCTGGTGGACCGGCTCGCCGCTGCCTGAGGCACCATCGCCCGGACTGTGGTCAGTGTGCGTTTGGCCCTGCCCAGCCGAGCTGGAGGAACAGGCCCAGACGGTCGCTGACCGCACGTATCTGGGAGATCTGCCGCGGGTGGGTGCCGGACTGCGTGACCCGTGCGACGACCCGGTCGCCCTCGGCCACGAGCTCCTGCACGCGGTCAACGGGTCGAAGGAAGCCAGCTGCTGGCGCAGGCCGTCGAAGGCCGCGCCCGGTTCGTCGGCCTCGCCGTGGATCGAGGTGGTGTCCGGCGGCCGTAGCCTGCGGCCCTGCCGAGTGCGGGTCCACGGGTGGGGGTACGTCCCGGTGGGGTGGGTGTGCGGCCTTGAGCGGCCCCGCCGTGCACTGTGCTCAGCCTTCGGCTCGGTCAAGCGGTGATGGTGCGGAAGTGAGTGGTCAGGCGGCCGTCGTGGTCGAGGATGTGGAAGGCGAGCGCGGGCGGCTGGTCGAGATGGACGTGATCCTCGGCGTGGTCGTGGTGCTCCCAGGGGAGGCGGAGGACGGAGACCACCCCGGGGGCTACCACGAGCGGGCGGTTCGCGAACGTCGTCGCGGCCGCGGTGTGGGCGTGGCCGCACAGGAAGGCCTTCAGGTTCGGGTGACGCTCGGCGAGCTGCGCAAGACGTCTGGTGCCGAACTGGCGGACGCTGTCGATGTAGGGGTCGTGGAGGTCGGCGGGCGGGTGGTGGAAGGCGGCCAAGACCGGGAGTGCGGTGGGGGTCGCGGCCAGCACGGTTTCCAGCCAGGCCAGTGTGTTGTCATCGAGGAGGCCTTCGTCCTTGCCCGGCACCGAGGAATCGCACAGGGCGATGGCGAATCCGGCGCCGGTGTACACGTGGTTGACCGGGCCGGGGGTCGGGCTCCGCCCCAGGAGATGGCGCTGGAACGCCGCGCGTTCGTCGTGATTGCCGGGACAGAACAGAACGGGGTGGCGGGAGGCGAGGAGGTCGCGGGCCAGCTCGTATTCCTCCGGAAGGCCGTGGTCGGCGATGTCTCCGGTGACCAGGACGGCGTCCAGGTCGTACGGGAGGGTGTCGAGATAACTCATCACGGCTCTCGTGCGTTCGGTGGCGCGCCGGCCGGTGTCGATGTGAGGGTCGCTCAGTTGTGCGATCACGATCACTGGTGGGCTCCTTCGTGAGGATGTTTTGGGTGGGCGGCCAAGGCCCGCTCCGGCTGGGCCCACGCGGCTCGGAGGCGGGCGACGGGCGACGGGCTGCGTTCGTTGGTGATCTTCACCCTAGGTGGGCAGTTGGACCAGAGGTAAGGTCCGGTTTCATGCCGAAATCCTGGTCCGGTTCCTCCGTCGGCCTGCATCTCGACCTCGACGCCACGAGTGGGCGGCGGGCCGGGCTGGAATCCGCGTTGCGGGCCGCCATCCGCGAGGGGCGCCTGAACGCCGGCACCCTCCTGCCCTCCACCCGGGCGCTCGCCCGCCAGTTGGGGCTCGCCCGCGGAACCGTCACAGCCGCCTACGACCAGCTGGTCGAGGAGGGGCACCTGACGGCACGCCCCGGGTCGGGCACGAGGGTGGCCGCGCTGCCGCCCACTTCCCCCGACGGCACCCGACGGCGAGCCGGAGCTGTGGGCGCGGCGTCGACGGGGCCGGCTACTGCCGTGGTGCACGACCTGCGCCCCGGCCTCCCGGATCTCAGCATGTTCCCCAGCCGGGCCTGGCTCGCCGCCACGCGCCGCGTCCTGGCGACGGCCCCACCCGAGGTTCTGGGTGCCGGGGACCCCCAGGGGCGCATCGAACTGCGGACCGCTCTGGCGGACTACCTCGGGCGCGCCCGGGGAGTGACCGCCACCCCGGACCGCATCGTGATCACCTCGGGCTTCTACCACGGCCTGAGCTTGCTCAGCCGTGTGCTCTTCGCGGCCGGCGCACGCAGCGCAGCGATGGAGGACCCCGGCCATGACCTCTACCGCGCGCTGGTGCGACGGGCGGGATTCACGGTCCTCCCGTTGGAAGTCGACACCAAGGGCGCGCGCGTCGACGAGCTCACGGCGGCGGTCGACGTCGCGTTCCTGACTCCCTCGCACCAATATCCCTTGGGCGTGCCGCTCCACCGCGACCGCCGCAGGGGCCTGGTGGCATGGGCCCGCGCCACGGGTGGGCTGATCATCGAGGACGACTACGACGGGGAGTACCGCTACGACCGTCAGCCCGTCGGCGCCCTCCAGGGAATCTCCCCCGACCACACCGTGTACTGCGGCACCGTCTCCAAAACCCTCGGCCCGGCGCTCCGCCTGGCCTGGCTGCTCCTGCCCACCCGGCTGGTGCGGCCGGTTGTCGCCGCCCAGCAAGAGGCCGTCCTCTACACGGAGACGCTGGGGCAGCTCGTCCTGGCCGAGTTCATCTCCACCCATGGCTACGACCGGCACATCCGGGCCACCCGCCTGCGCTACGGTCACCGGCGCCGCCTCCTGCTCGAACGCTCGGCCGCGGTACCGAAACTCGCCGTACGGGGAGTGTCGGCCGGCCTGCACACGACACTGGCCCTCCCCGCCGACTGGCCCGACGAGGAACGGCACATCCTCGCGAGGTGCGCCGATGCCGGCTTGGCATTGCGCGGGCTGGGCGAACTCCACCACCAGCCGACGGAACGCCCGCAAGGCCTCCTGGTCGGCTTCGCCGCCTCCTCCGAACGCGCCTACCCCGCAGCACTCGACGCCCTCTTCAGCGTGCTCACAGCCGCACGCTGAGCGCCACGCCCCCCCTCCAGCCGCTCCATCAAAGCGGCGACTTCACGGGTCCGGCCTGGCGACCCTGCATTGCGCGCTGGGGAAACGTTTCGACGCAAGTGACGACCGCCTGGCTGGGTTGCAGCCCGCATCCCGGCGCGGAATCGCGCAGAAAGCTCGGGCTGTACGAGGCCAGGACGTTGGTTACGCCGTCTCTCGTAGTCGAGTCGCCGGGGGCTGGTTCCCGGCGTCAGCGTGCGCCGGGACGCATCGCAGCCGTGGTGTCCACCGCAACGGCCAGAGCATCGGTGAGCGGTCGGTCGAGCAGTCCCACAAGGTCGGGGCTGGAGTTGCTGAGGAACCCATGGCGGACGCTGGTGGCGATCGAGGCGAGCATCGGCGGCTGGAACGGCAGCAGTGCGTCGTCCGCGAGGAGCCGGGCGCGGTACTCGCTGAGCCCGATCGCTCGGTGGGCGACGTCGAGGCGTTCGGCGACATCGCCGGCGGTGATCCGGTCGCCGACCAGGTCGTAGGTCTTGTCGACGTGCGCGGTCGGGTGGCTGGCAACGATGGCTGCGGCTGCGGCCAGGTCCGCCCGAGCCACCGCAGAGAGAGCGCCATCGCCAAAAGCTGACTCCAGGCCATCGGGTGTCCACGTCAACAACGCCCCGAAGAGCTCGGCGTAGAGGCCATTGCGCAAGATCGTCCACCCGAGACCGCTGGCCTTGACCAGGTCCTCAGTGGCGCGGTGGGCGAGCGCGAACCCGAGATGATCCCCGGCGCCGGTCAGGCTGGTGTAGATCACGTGCGCGACGTCGTCACGGACCGCAGCGTCAAGAAGGGCCCGGTGACGAGCGATGACCTGGTCGTCCTCCGCATACCCGGCCGAGACCAGGACCAGCGTCGAGACATCGGCGAGGTCCAGGCTGGTGGGGTCGTCGAAGTCCAGTCGGCGCTGCCCGTCGGCGGGTGTTCGGCTGCCACCCAGAGCGGGCACCTTCCGGTCGGCCAACTCCTGGAGCGTGAGGGAGGCAAGCTGTCCGTTCGCGCCGGTCACCATGATCATTGCCGTTCAATCTCCTACCGTGGTTCTCTTCAGTAACTACGGCGATCCTGAACCGGCCGCGGTCGGCCCACAAGGAGGCAGTTTCATGTCAGTGACGCACACCGATGTAACCGCTGGCCCCGCAGAGCTGGAACCGTGCGGGCAACCGGACCACCCCGACTGCGGGATCCGCGACGTTCTCGACCGCGTGGGCGACAAGTGGTCGGTCCTCGTGATCGTCGAGCTTGCGAACGGGGCGCGGCGCTTCCGGCAACTCCAGCGCGCCATCGATGGAATCTCCCAGCGGATGTTGACGCTCACCGTCCGCCGGCTGGAACGTGACGGGCTGGTCATTCGGACCGTCTACCCAACCGTGCCTGCCCAGGTCGACTACCGCCTGACCGAGACCGGCGCAAGCCTGACCCACCTCGTCAAGGCACTGGCCGACTGGTCACTCGAGCACCGAGACACCATCGCCCAAGCCCGCCAGGCCTACGACGCGCAGCGATGATGCTGCCGGCCTCGGTCGGCGGCAGCACGGTCCCGGTCAGCTTGTTCTTTGTCTGCCAAGACCTTCCGGGTTTGCCGATGGCCTTGAGGGTCTCGGGGTTTGGGAACACGGGCCGGGCAGGCGAGGTGAGCGCAGACGCTCCTGAACCCTCGGACCCGTGCCTGTGTGAGCCGCTCGGGCAGGGCGGGTTTCTCCCGGGGCCGGCGGAGGTCCGCGGCAAGGGGCGGGCGAGCCGGAGCTGGGTGTGAGCGACGACCAGGATCCAGGTCCAGCGGTCCGCAGCCTCGGAAGTACGGAGCATGCGTGTCGTCCAGCCCAAGGTCTGCTTCGCGAAGCGGAAGGTGTGCTCCAGATCGAAGCGGCGGAGAAACCGCATCAACGTTCCCTCGACCACAGGCAGTTCGCCCCCGTGGTCGAGCCATGAGGAGCGGTGAGTGAGCCTTGGGCGGACCCGGTCCCATGCCTGGGCCTCGGCCTTGCCGTAGTTGGCAGTGTCCGTGACCGTGGTGATCGCGGGCTCGGGCCAGGTCTCTGGCTCCGTCCTTGGGCGGCCGACCGTTGATGCCGTGCTTGAGCGGACCCTGCCGGCCATCTCCACCGGTAGATCGCGCAAGACCCTCGCGAGACGGGTGACGTCATAGCCGGCATCGCTCACGACCACGGTGGGCCCTGCGGCGATGAGCCGTTCAACGACTCCTCGGAGCTGGTCGGCGGTGACCGCCGTCGCGTCGTCGACCGGGCCGAGCCGGACCGCGTCCAGGATCGCGGTCCAGGACGCGGGACCCGGTTCCAGCACAGCGACGAAGGAGTAGGGCCGGCCCGGAATGAACTGCGATGCCGTCTTCGCACGGCCGTAGATGTGACAGAACAGCCGATCAGCTGAGCACGGTGCGTCCGAGCGACGAACGGACCAACGACCCACCGACTTTGCGGAGACGACCTAGTCCTCGATGACCTTGATGTCGGTGATCAGGGGGCCGCAGGCGTGGGGGGTCGGAGATGAACTGCAGGCGGCTGAAGCGGTCGGTGCCGTAGAGGGTGGCGCGGCGCAGGTTCCAGGTGGCGTTGCGGCCGGGGGCCTCGACGGTGCCGAGGCGGAAGGAGACGGCGCCGGCGGGGTCGGCGGCGAACTGGACGTGGAAGTTCTGCTCGACGGTGCGGGCGCCGGCCACGCAGTCGGGGTGGTCGTTGATCTTGACCTTGAAGGTGACGTTCTCGGTGGCGTCCTTCTCGGTGGCGATGGTCTGCTCGATGCCTCCACGTTCGCTGCCGCCCAGGTCGATGGCCTGGGAGCCGTCGGTGGTCCTGGAGACCTGCCGGCCGAAGACGTCGACGCTGCCCAGGACCACCCGCCAGCCGGGGATGGCGTTGCTGCCGACACCCACGCGGACAAAGTCGCGGTCGCTGGCGGGGTCGACGTAGGGCTGGATGAACGACGGGTTCGTGACCGGGATGAGAGTGGCGGCGTTGGCACTGGTGGAGGTGGTCGCCAAGGCCGTCGCGGCCAGGGCGGCGATCAGCGTGGTGCGGATCAGCCGGCGGCCCGCCTGGGCAGAGGGCATGGATACTCCTGGAGGGTGCGGGCGACAGCGGGGCTGTCGGCCTCCTGCGGTGGGGCACCCAACACACCACCGGACCGCCGTCGGACGACAGCGGTGATCGTTTCTGCATCCGTCAGGGTCACCTCCCTGGCCGATCACGGGCGTGAGCAAAGCGTTTCCGCAGGTCAGAGCAGGTTCAGGCGGGTTCGAGGTCGGGCTCAAGGACGCCGGTCAGGGTGTGACGCCGTTCGGGTGAGGCGGAAACGATCCACTTGGAGCGGGTGTTCCGCATGGGTCGGCTGCGGCGCGAGCCTGGTTCCCGCGTCCGCGCAGAGAACTCCTGGCGCGGGCGCGAACATCCACCCCACCCCCCACCCCAGAAGGGACACGCCTGTGGCTTTGACCGCCCAATACGTGGCACAGGAGCTGGAAGCGGCGGGCAAGTTCGGCGACCCGAAGGCCGACCAGCTGGTCTCGGACCTGATCGACAACAAGGAGATCGACGGGGTCAACGCCCTGTTCCGCACCATCGGCACCCTCAAGCCGGGCCAGGATCTGTCCACCCTGCCTCCGCGGCTGGCGGAGTTCCTCAAGGAGGCCGCCGCCCCGCCGCCGGACTGGTCCGAGGCCGACGTCAAGGCCGCGGAGAGCTTCTTCGCCCACCACCACGGCGAGGTGTCCATGCTCCAGGGCACGGTCGGCCTGATCGGCACCTACCTCTCCCCGACCGGGGCGTTCACCCTGCGCTCCACCGGCCGCCTCGGCGGCGTCGAGGGGCCCGGCCGCCGCCTGTCGCAGTCCTCGCGCCTGTTCGTCGACATGGGCAACAAGAACGCCATGCGCGACGGCACCCTGGCCGCGAACGTCACCAAGGTCCGCCTCGTCCACGCCTCGGTCCGCCAGCTCCACAAGAAGTCCGGCGAGTGGGACTACGCCAAGTGGGGCGAGCCGGTCTCGCAGAAGTACACCACCGGAGCCGCCTGCGTCTTCTCCACCCAGATCCTCCAGGCCATGGACCGCCTGGGCATCCACGTCGCCAAGGACGACGCCCGCGGCTTCATCTGCGCCTGGCACTACGTCAACCACTACCTCGGCACACCCGAGAAGTGGCTCCTGCCCAAGGACGCCGACGAGGTCGAGCGCCTGTGGAACCAGGAACGCGACAAGGAATGGTCCAAGACCGACGACGGTGTCTTCATGACCAAGCAGGCCACCGACTTCTACAAGAAGTTCTACCCGCCCGGCGCCCACGACGCCTTCATCGCCATGGTCCGCCACGCGCTGACCGACAAGTACGCCGACATGGCCGGCCTGCCCAAGAGCGTCCTGGGCACGGCCGCCCAACCGCTGGCCGCCGGCAACAAGCTCGTCAGCGGCGTCGGCGGCGGCCTCCTCGGAGGCGCGGCCAAGGACACCGTCGGCGTCAATCCGTACAAGGAGATCATCGGCGTCGCCTCCAAGGCCTTCAACGAAGTCCAGAAGTACGCCCTGACCCACGACCAGGACGACCAGCCCCAGATGCACCAGGAACTCCACGACAACCGCTGACACACTCGTAGCCCGTCGGCGAGCGGCCTACCGGCGACGGCCTCTGGCCCGCACCACCGGGCCAGAGGCCCAAACCCGCAACCGCTCCCGCCAGCTCTATCCCGCGGACGGGAGTCAGACGGGCGCCTCGCGGAACCGAGCACCGCGCCGCGGTCTACGCGCACGTGGCCGCCACACCGGCCGGCCTACGAGTCGATGAGACCGCCCGACCCGATCGTGGCTGTCGTGCCGTCGTCACGGCGCAGCGTGTAGGAGGTCGTGTAGTCCGGAAGCGCGCCAGTATCCGCGAGTCGTGTGGCACGGCCCTCGGACCTGCTGCTGGGCTCATGGCGCCGTGAAGTCCTTGATGGCCTGTCCGGCTGCCTTCTTCATGGACTCGGTGACCGTGATTTGGCCCCCACCGGGGCGTCGATGTAAGGCTGCTGCGCCCACTGGGCAACCATCCGCGGGCCTTCTTCACATGCCACCAGCCCCGGCATGCTGATGCCGTTAGCGTCCTTCCCAAAACCGCGATCAAACGGGGCATTCGACCCTCGCTCTCCGCCACTCGGCGCGCCAGCACACAACCCCCACCAGGGGGCCCAGTCCCATGCCCATCCCCCGCACGCCCCACACGCCAGACCCCGTCACCCATCAGGACCAAGCAGAAACGACACCCCCCATCCGGCCGTCGGCCGGCGGGTAAAGGCCGACGGCCTGCCGCTCGCGACCGCCGCGGCGGTCAGAGTGGACCCATGCCCGACGCGCCCCTGTTGAAGGCATCGCCAGCTGCGCTAACCCCCTCAGAAGGGATAGAGAAGACCGGTGCCTGGAAGCCGGGGGCTTGAACCTGCTGCACCGCCTTGCCCAGAGCCGCGGCCTTCGGGTCACCGCTGGCCAGCAGCATTTCCACCACCGACTGCGGCACCTCGGCAGCCGCACGCACCAGACCGGCAACCACGTTCACTGCCTCACTCATGACACTCCCCCTTGGATCATTGACGTCGAACACACCTCACCACCAGCGCAACTCGCACGCTGCCCACGGCGAGAGCAAACGGAACGTTCCTTCACCCATCAAGCCACCTCACTTACTGCCGCCGACCCGGCGGGCCAGTCCCGGGACACGCGAAAGGGCCGCCACCCGAGAGGTGGCGGCCCGGACCTTGTCAGACGGGCCGCCCGGGCGCCTGTCGGCTTCACGCGGTGCGCCGGCTGACCGTCGCCGTCGTGCTGGGTGATCGTCAAGTCTGGCGGGCTTCCCCTCGGCCATGATGTCGTTCACCGAGCCGGCGGCCTGCTTCCCCTCGCTGCGCCCGCTCCAGCAGCCGAGCCGAAACCATGGTGTCGGCCTGCCACCCGAGCAGGTGGCAGGCGGCCGAGGGGTCAGGACGGCGGGTAGGGGGCGTACTTGAGGCGACGTGCCAGGTGGGCGGTGTTGGCCGCGAGCGTGGCGGTGGTGGCGGCCGTCTTCTCCGGGGTCTTGTCGAGGTCCTGATAGTCGGTGCCCTGCATGGCCTCTCCCACCCAGTAGGTCACCGCGTTGGCCGGCAGGGTGAAGCCGCAGTCGTTGAGACCCTGGAACAGCTCGGCGCTGACGTGGTGGGCGCCGTCCTCGTTGCCGACCACGCAGACTCCGGCGACCTTCCCATAGGTGAGCATCCTGCCCTCCTCGTCACTCTCCCCGATCTCCGCGTTCAGGCGCTCCATGACCCGCTGCGCGACGCTGGAGGGGTGCCCGAGCCAGATCGGGGTGGCCAGGATCAGGATGTCGGTGCCGAGGATCGTCTCGCGGATCTCCGGCCAGAAGTCCCCCTCCCCCATGTCGACGGCCACACCTGGCCGGACGTCGTGGTCGGCGATGCGGATGACCTTGCCGCTCACGCCGTGGCCGGCGAGCGCTTCCATGGTCTGCTCGGCCAGCAGTTGGGAGGAGGACGGCTTCGGGGACGGGGACAGGGTGCACACCAGGGCGACGGCCCGCAGCGGAGTGGTCTCGTTGGCTTCCATGCCACCCGCCTACCCAGACGAGCCCGCTGCGATCAGATGTCTCAGCATGTGGCACGCACTCCTGCGGTTCGGGCCCGTCTGGCGGTTGGCGGGCCGCGCAGGTGGATGGAATTGACGACCGCACCTGACGCCTCAGGCGACAGACTCGGGCCCGCGACCCCCAGCTGGGGCGCGGGCCCAGCTCGCCGGCGGTGGGGGTCCTCTATCGGTGCCCTCCACCGACGCAACTGCCCCGGCACGCGCGCGGCCTGTCGTCCGTCCCACCGCCGGGGCGGTCCCGCCCCCGGTGGACTCGTTGGACGTTGTGGGCGGTCACCGGCAGGCTGGTGCGCAGGTTCAGGGGGTGCCGGTGGCAAGGGCGACGAGCCGCTGGTAGGCGAGGTGGTCTGGCCTGCGGGCGGTGAGGTGGATACGGACGTCGGCCAGGGCGTCCTTCAGGGTGTCGTAGGCGCGGGTGTAGTCGTCCTGCTGCTTGGCGGCTGCGGGCGGCATCCACAAGATCAGCAGGCGTTCGTGGCGGTGTGCGCCGTCCTTGTCGGCGAAGGAGAGCTCGTAGACGATCAGCCGCGGCTCCCGTTCCGGCAGGGCCTGGAGGAGCTCGTCGTGCGTGAGGTTGGCTTCGACCTCTGCGACCAGGACCTGAGGCGTGCCCGTGGTGTGCATGACCACGGTGTTGATCTGTCGTGTTTCCCTCAGGTCGCGTAGGGCCTTCAGACAGCCCGAGGACAGGCTGATCATGCTGCTCAGTGGGGCCTCCGTCATGGGTAGGTGGGCAGGAACGCGTGGCGGCCCCCGGCCTGGCCGTGCGGGCCGCCGGCCTCGAGGGCCGCCCCGGTGGCTTCCCCGGCGGGGTTCAGGTGTGCAGGCGGCTGTTGTGCCCGTCCTGGTCGCCGGCGCTCTCGTCGTTGAACCAGTAGTCCCCCGCCGCCAGATAGCGGAACGCGTAAGTGCTCTCCCCCGGCAGCTCCACCGTCACCGCCCGCTTGCCGTCCTTGCGCGGCTTGAGGGTGTGGGCGCCGGGCTGCCAGTCGTTGAAGTCCCCCACCACGCTCACGGGACCCGGCGGAACATCCGCAGGAAGAACGAAGGTGACCTCGGTACGGTCCTTACGCATCGTGCGCTCCAGCATCCAAGCACTCCCGACCATCGCAGAAAAAGGGTGACCTGGCCCATCGTCAGCGGCTGGTGCCCTGGGCGCACCTCGACGCCCTCTATCCCGCGCCCACCCTCACCCCTCCGCCACAGGCGGTGATGCAGATGGCACCGCGCGCCGGCCAGGCTGGGGTACCTCTACCGCCGGTGGGCGAGGGCGTCGGCGAGCTCGTCATGCGTCATGTGCGAGCGGCCGCGGATCCCGGCCTTGGCGGCCTTCTCGCCGGTGGCTTTGAGGCTGCGGGCGCGGTCTACGGAGGCACGTAGGGCTTCGATCAGGTCGACGGCGCCGGTGGCATTCGGGGCGGCCCCTTCCTTCTCGGCCGTCTCACCCCTCTGCTCCGCCGCCTGCTCCACCCTTCAGCCGCTCCACCTCGGGAGACCGTGATTCCATCTGCTCACGACATCGGCATAGCCGAAATCATGCTGAGCATGGCGCCGTAGGCCTCGTTCCTACTGCATGAGGTCTAGCTTGGCCTTCTCCAGGTTTGTCCTGTTGAAGCTCACGTCTGTCAGGACGACGCAGGCGAGATTAGCGGATTGCGAGAACGAGAGGTCGAGATTGGATCTGACGATGCGGGGCAAATCTCACGTCGGCATGTTCCAGATTCACGGGCCCAAGACCAAGGCACGGCGGAGGAACACCCTTGTCGCCCTCAGTGAGCAGACGCTGCGTTTCATCGACACGATATGGCGTCAGGTTCAGGCCGTGTAGGTCGGCGTAGGAGAGATCGACCTGTGCTCTTACGCCCTTAGCCGCGGATCGGGTGGCTAGGATGAAAACTACTGCGGAAATGTCTGGCTTCTGTTCCTCGATCCGCCCGGAGAGCTCTTTGAATTCTCCTGTCATGGGGACAGCACTCTTCTCGCGGATGTAAGAAGTCAGGACCGCGATTACTCGTGGCTGATCTTTTTCCGAGTCACGCATGATGCGATCCAGGGCATGGATACCACCGATCCGAACTTCCCTTTCCTTTGATCCCAGATTGGTCGTCGCGTCGTTGAATCGCGCGGTGTATTGGCCCTGTTCGGCGATGTCGACCTGTGCGCCGGTGTAATCGCCGCTCCTGGGGCACCCAAGCGCACGGAAGCGGGCACCCGTGCCGGTGAGGTCGAGGACCTGAAGTGCCTGGCGGGGGACGTGCGCAAGTTCCAGGGTCCCGCCCTCGGACACGTCGATGGTCAGGGCGGGAATCATCTCGGCCGCCGTTTCTGTAGGAGCCCATCATGGTCGGCTCCCGGCAGGTGGGCGGAGGAGGCCGTCAAGCGTCCGGCACCGCGCCGGCCAGCAGCCGAGCAAGACCACCCGCACCCTCCCACCCTGCCCGGCAAGGCCGGGCAGCCCCCGCGCGGCGGGGCCGGGCATGGCGCGGCGCGGGCCGGGCAGGCGCCTGGCCCGGCCCCCACACGGCTCGAGGAGGGGATGATGGCCGACCCCGCCAAACGGCACTGCCCCTGCGAAGGCAGCGGAGCGGCAGCCCGCGCCCGCGACGAACTGCGCCACTTCCTCGACGACGTCCTCGCCTGCGGGCACCGGGTGCCGCAGACCGTCCAGGACGCGGCCCTGGTCGTCGTCAGCGAACTGGTGGCCAACGCACTACGCCACACCCGCGGGCCCTGCACCCTGGACCTGGGCTGGGCGCCGGAGGGCGGGATCGACATCGACGTCACCGACACCAGCCCCCAGCAGCCACGCGCCCGGACCCCGGACCCGGGCGGAAGAGCGGGGGGATGGGGATGGCCGCTGGTCCACCACCTGGCCACCGGGGTGGAGGTCCGCCCCACCACGACTGGCGGCAAAACCATCCACGCCCACATGACCACCGGCGTATGACCGGACGTGGGCACCAGGGCTACCGCCGGTCGGTCAGTGGCGCCTTCACCGACGCGGCGGTCAGTGCCGTGCCGATGGACGTCGGCGGCCGCGAGCCTGTGCGCCAGGGTCTGCGCGCGGGGGTTCGGCCCTCCCCGGCAGAGCTCAGGAGTCGGGGCAGGAAGGCACGCAGCGCGTCCGGCGCGGCCGTGCGCTGCACCGGCAGGGGCTCCCCGTACTCCCCCACGGTGGCGAACACGAAGTCGCGGTACTCGCCCTGGGCATGATTGGCCCAGCGGCAACGAACGGCTCCAGCCGCTGAGCCGGTCCACGGACGGCCACGTCGCCCCTCTGCGGCAACACGGTCCGATCCGCTCCCGCGAGATGTCGGCGAGCATCCAGGAGATCGCCGAACGCGCCGACGTCGGCTTCGGCACGTTCTACAACCACTTCGAGGCCAAGAACGACCTGTTCGACGCCGCGGTCGGCGACGCCCTGGAGGAGTACGGCCAGCTGCTCGACAGCGTCACCGAAGGCATCGACGACCCGGCCGCGGTCTTCGCCACCAGCGTCCGCCTCACGCTGCGGCTGGCCGCCTCGCACCCCGAGATCCCCAGATCCTGCGCCTGCGCGGCCTGCCGCACATCAACCCGCCACCGGGCTCGGGCCGCGCGCCCTGCGCGACCTGGAGGTCGGCAAGGCGTCCGGCCGCTTCACCTTCGAAGACCCTCTGGTGGCTCTGTCCGCGGTCGGCGGCGCGCTGATCGGCCTGCTCCAGCTCAACTCGGCGCGCGACCTCGGTACAGAGGCCGGCGAGCAGATGGCCGAGATGATCCTGCGCATGCTCGGGCTCCCCGTGGACGAGGCCCACGAGATTTCCGTCCGCCCCCTGCCCGACCTGCCCTGACCCCGTCGGTCCGCCGACCCCGCGACTGGGGGCCAGGCGATGGTGCTGGTTCGGTTTATGAGGGGTCCGAGCGGTCATACGGGGCGCTGTAAGGCTTTTTCGACTGAGCAGGGAGTGATCAGCTGTGTCTGGTGAGCAGAAGGCCGAGGCGAAGGGCGAGCAGGCCAAGGGCAAGCTCAAGGAGACCGCTGGCCGCCTGACGGGCAATGAGCGGATGGCCGGCGAGGGCCGCGCGGAGCAGGCCACGGGCGATGCGCGTGAGGCCAAGGAGAAGATCAAGGACGTCTTCAAGCACTGACCTACACGTCGTGAGGGCCCGGACCGCTCTGCGGTCCGGGCCCTCACGACGTGTAGGTGGTCACGCGGCGGCGGCCTGAGGTCGGGCTGCCGGAGGGCGGGGCGGGATGTCAGTTTTCTATGCCGAAGTAGCGGGTGAGGTAGTCGATGATTTCGGGGGCGTGGGGGACGAGTTCGGGCAGCTGGGTGGCGAGGGCGTCGCGGGTGGCGGCGGCCAGGCCGGCGCTGCTGGTGGCGGCGGGGCGGACGTAGGGTTCGAGGCGCTTGATCAGCTCGTAGTTGCTGTCGATGTTCTCGGCGCGCATCGCCTTGTCCAGCGGCGGCGCTCCGGGCGGCGGGACGGGTGCGAGGACCCGGCTGACGTAGGTGACCCGGTGCAGGACGCGCCAGCACGGGGGCTTGGCGGAGCTCTGGCGGGTCTGACGCAGGGCTGCGGCGTCGGGGGCGTCGCTGTTCGACAGCCAGGTGGGGTCGACGACCTTGTTGTAGAAGTCGTCGAAGTTGGCGCTGTTCTCGCCGAGGTAGAAACTCAGGAAGCGGTAGGCGTCCACCTTGCCCGGCACCATGACGGGCTTGCCCGCCCCGTCATAGAGGGGCTTGCCGTCCTTGTCCCGGCGTTGCAGGTCTCCGGACGGCGCGCACTGGACGTCGAGGCCGAAGCTGCGGGAGGTGTCCCTGCTCTTGGCCCGGGTGACGGTGAAGCCGCCGCCCCTGGAGCCGTCCAGGTGGGCGGTGAAGCCGATGCCGAGGACGCCGAAGCTGAAGTCCATGGATCCGCCGAACTTGCTGCTGTAGGTGTAGGAGCCGGAGGTGGTCTCGCTGACGGCGTCGGTGGCCTCCGTGGTCTCGGCGAAGAAGCCGCCCTGGGCCGTCCAGACGTAGGTGTTGACCAGGTCCCGGTGGGAGTAGCCGGTGGCGGTCTTGCTGCCGGCGGTGGTGCGGCGGCCGTCCGGGCCGACGGACACGCCCATCGAGCGCAGGGCCGTCTTGGCCTGTTCCTTGGCCTGGTCGTCGCTCGTGTTGTGGTCGACCTCCGTGGAGAGCGACTCGTAGAAGGCTTGCAGTCGCTGCTGGTCGCGGGTGATGCGGCGCTTGAGCGCGTAGGCGTCCTTCGGCTTGAAGTAGCTGTACTCGCCGTAGTCCTTGGCATTGGGGTAGTCGGGGTCGAGGACCTTGCCGTTGTCGTTGAAGCCGACCGCGCCGTCCAGGGTGCCCTGCTTGGTGTAGCGGGGGTTGATCGGGAAGTGGATGACGTTCCAGTCCAGCGGGATGTCGGGGTTGGGCATCATCCGGTAGGCGACGAGGGCGCCGGTGTGCGCCAGGCGCAGGGCGAAGATGTCGGCGGTCTGCGACTGGACCAGTGCCATACCGGTGTTGGCGGGCACGTAGCGGCGGCCGACGGCGGCGTTGAGCACCTTGGCGGGGTCCTCGACGTAGCCGCTCAGCGCGAGCTTGGTCTTGCGGGCGGTGTTCTTGCCCTGGCTGACCTTGGTGTCCTCGCTCCAGGTGTTGGAGAACTCGAGGCTGCCCGTCGCGGCGAGCTTCAGCTGGAAGCTGGCCGCGGGGGTCGCGGTGCCGACGCCGAGCGGCGCGGTGACGGTCATGGTGCCGGTGTCCGTCTCGCCGCCGAAGGAGAAGTTGAAGGCGGTGTTGACGCTCCGGGTCCGGCTGGCGGAGAGGCTCTGCACCACCTGCTCGGCCTCGCCGAACTCCACCGAGGAGGCGGCGGCGTAGCCGTCGGCCTTGTCGGTGAGGTTCTCCGAGGGCACCGGCGGGGCACCCTCGATGTAGCCCATGAGCTGCGGGTCGAACTGGGCCTGGCCGACCCATTCGGTGATCAGGTCGCCCACCTTGTAGCCGGTGATCAGGTGCCAGCGGCCGTCGCGGACGAAGCCGTAGCAGCGCTTGAGCACGCCGAGCGCCTGGCCCCGGGCGTCGTACTGGAGGTCGGCGTACTCGGTGGCGCCGGGTGCGCCGGCGATGGTGCTGTGGAAGGGGGTGCGCACGTCGGCGAGGGCCGAGCGGACCTGTGCGGTGTCGGCGGAGACGGGCGCGGTGGAGAGCAGGATGCGCGGCCGCTTCGGGGAGAAGTCCAGGTTGTTGCCGCGCAGGCCTTCGTCGCGCACCGAGGCGGCGCCTGGCGCGGTGGAGTCCTTGTCGAAGGGCCAGTAGCCGAGCAGGTCCTGCTTGTCGCCGCGCAGGCGGGTGAAGAGGTTGTCGGAGATCTGCTCCCGGGTGCGGACGGTTCGCCAGACCCGTACCTCCTCCAGGGTGCCTGCCAGCAGCTCGGTGGGCTTGCCGCCCACCAGGCGTCCGCCCAGGGTGAGCTGGGCGTCGCCCCAGGCGTCGTGGTCGCGGGGGGTCACCGGGCCCTCGGACAACGGCTCGCCGTTGCGGTAGAGCCGCAGGGCGCTGGCCTTCGGGTCGGGGTCGCGGGTCCAGCGGGCGCCGCGCAGCTTCGCGGGGAAGGATCCGCCGACGTCGTGGGTGACGTTGCCGGTGTTCTCGTTGAAGGGCCAGCAGGCCAGCAGGCCCTTGTCGCGCGGCCGGACCGGCAGTCCGAGCTGGGGGGCGGTGCGCGCGGTGCTCCACAGCCGCACCTCGCACAGGACACCGTGCAGTCCGCGGCCCATCTCCAGCGGGCTGGTGTTGGACTGCGGGCCCGGGCCGCTGTACAAGGTGGTGCCGGCCGACACGCCGTCGAAGTAGAGGCGGATCTGCTGCACCGGCGGGCTGCTCTCGGTCAGCGTCGCGGTGGTGCGGGCCTCGGGGCTGAGGCGTTCGCGCACCACGGTGAGCCGGTGGAAGGTGCCGGGCTTGACGGCTTGGGCGGTGGTGTAGCGGCTGGCCTTGCCGTCGGCGTCGGCGAAGGCGAACTCCACCCGGCCGTCGGCCCGGATGCCCAGCTGGTACGGGACGCCGTCACGGCCGCCGTCGACCGCCGCTCCCTTGGCGAACAGGACCACGGGCTTGCCCACCTGCTCGACCTGGACGAACGCCTCGATGGTGAGGTCCTCCAGGATGTTGAGCGAGTCCTGCGAGTCCACCGACAGGCCCTCGCCGCCGTCCAGGCGCACCGCCCAGGACTGGGCGAAGGTCGCGGCGACGTGCCCCCACTCGTTGCAGGGGAATCGCTCGGCCGAGCGCGCCACCTGGCCGCCGACCCGCGCGACCACCTGGTAGCCCTTGATCGGAGAGGCCGTGTCGTTGGAGCCCTCGAAGTTCCAGTGGCCCAGCAGGCCGGGCTCCAGGCCGGACAACCGCTGGTAGCGCTGGGCGGTGATCTCCTCCGGGGTGCGGACCCGTCCGAAGACGCGGACCTCGTCGATCAGGCCGTAGAGGTGGGCCCCGGTGAACTGCTGGTGGCCCAGGACCAGCGGCCCGTTACCGGCATAGGCCCCGGTAGCGGTCCGCCGGGCGACCTCGACGCCGTCCCGGTAGAGGATCTGCTCGCGGGTGGCGTTCTTGTACACCGCGGCCCAGTGGTGCCACTCCAGGTCGGCATACGCCTGTGTGGTGGTCAGGTCGTCACCGAACAGCGCGAAGCCGAAGGTGTTGTCGGGCTCGAAGTGCAGGTGCAACGTCCGGTCCTTGTGGCCGCCCTCCTGGAGGCCGTGGGTCAGCAGTGGCTCCCGGACGCTGCGGGCGTTGTCCCGCTTGGCCCACAGTTCGATGGTGAAGTCGCGGTGCGACAGGTCGAGCGAGCCGGTCAGTTCGACCTTGGAGTTGCCGAGGAACTGCCACACCGGGAGGCCGGCTGCGCCGAGCGCCAGCGAGTAGGACGCCCCGTCCGTTTTTCCGTGGATGAGCCGGCCCTGCCCGGCCTCGGGGTGGACCCACGCCTCCAGGCTCAGGTCACCGCCCGGGGTGACGGCCTGCTGCTGGGCGGCGGGCAGCGTCAGGTACTGCTCCTTGCCGTCGAACAGGAAGGCGCGGCCGGGCATTTCGGCCCGCCAGCGGCAGCCGCGGCCGGTGATGGACGCCTTGGCCGTGCCGTTGGGCACGGAGTCGACCCCGCCCGTGGCCAGTCCGATCAGCCGGGACCCGGCGGACAGCAGCACTCCCGGGCGGCTGGACTGCGCCTGGTCCCAGTCGTAGTTGACGATGCTGACCTTGTCACCGGGCTTGATCGCGGTGCCCGCCGAGGTGAGGGTGAGGCTCTTGGCACCGACCGGCGCGTCTGCGGACACGGCGTAGTTGGTGCTGCCGATGAGCAGGTGGGCCCTGGCCGACGCGGCGACGGTGGTGGGGGCGGTCAACTCCACCGTGCTGCCCGTCACCCGCGCGACCGCGCCGAGCGTCACCGGCCGGCCGGGGCTCCCCGCCAGCGCGGCGGCCATCAGCTCGGCCTTGCGCGGCAGGGACTTCCAGGTCTCGGTGTCCGACCCGACGGTGACGGTCAGGTCGCAGCGGCCGGGTGCGTCGCCGTCGCTGACCTTGATGGTGCACGGGTTGAGGGTGACGGCCGGGTCGCGGGCGAGGAAGGCCAGCGTGCCGCCGTCCCCGGCCAGCGTCTGGGTGCCGCGGATGACCGCGGTGTCGTAGTACGTGGCGAAGAACTGCTCGTTGACCCCGCGGAAGTACAGCACGAGGTTGCCGGTGCCGCTGTCCATCAGCGCCGGCCGGTCGGTGCCCCGGGCGAACTCCAGCAGGCTGCCCGACAGGCTCAGCCCGGTGGAGTCCACCGCGATCAGCGGCATGGCCAGCGTCAGGTCGTCGTCACCCTGCAGAGCGGTCGACAGGGCGGCCAGCTTGCTCTGCGCCACTTGCAGTTCGGCCTGCCGGGCGGCGAGCCGAAGCTGCAGCTCAGCGGTACGCTGCTGGGCGGTGAGCGCCTCCGCAAGCTTGCGGCGCAGTTCGTCCATCGCCGTCTTGGCGGCGCCGTACTGCTTGTCGAGACCTGAGGCCAAGCCGAGGTTCACCAGCAGGAACAGGCCCGACTCCGCGGTGAGGCACTCGCTCGACTGGCACAGGTTGGCGAACGGCACGGCGGAGGGCGAGCCGATCGCGAGCTGGCTCTTCCGGTTGACGAAGCGGACCTCGCGCGTGGCGGTGACGTCGGGATTGCTGCTGACGAGCGTGAACTGCATGGCGGGGTTGGTCAGGTGGCGGGGGGACGCGTCCAGCCTGGCGTTCTCCGCAGTCGAGTCGTCGACGACGTGCAGTACCTGCTGGTTCTTGTTGGTGGAGGCCAGCCAGTAGCAGGGCTTGCCGTCCGGGCTCTGACCGGCGAGCTCCAAACGCCAGACCATCCGCGACCGCGCCTCGGCCGGCTTGTCCTCGGTGAAGACCGCCAGGCCGTTGCCCCCCGAATTGGTGGAGGCGAACAGCCAGCGCCACCGGTAGCCGCTCGGCGCCACCCGCTCGGTCTTCAGCCCCAGGTTGTAGTTGTAGGCGGTCGCCAGGTCCTTCTCGGCGAGGTAGCGCCGCTCCAGGTCCTCGAAGCCCGGCCGCTCGCGGTCGTACTGCGCCTGGTACTCGGTCGCCTTGCCGGCCACGCCGGCGAGTTGGGTGATCTGCTGTTGCAGGTCGGCGATCTCCGGTTCCAGCCGCTTGATCGTCTGTTGCAGGGCGCTGATCTGTTCCGAGTCCTGGCCCTTGACCGGGCGCTTGAGCACCGCAGGGTCCAGCACGTCCGGTGCCTGGGCCAACCGGCCGTCGCGGCCGACGGCGAAGTCCAGAGCGGCCATGTGCGGGTCCTGGCCGTCCTTGGCGGCGAAGGCGAGCATCACCCGTGCCTGCCGCTTGGCGGGCTTGGGGTCGGGGCGGTACCCGGCGACGACATTCTCCTGCTGGTGGTAGAGCACGGCCGACATGCCGGACTCGACCGTGCGCCCCTTGAGGGTGAAACTGTCGCGCCGCACCCCGGGGTGGTCCCCGACCGGTGCGTCCGAGCCGGTCCACCGCGCGTCGGCGCTGAGCGTGCCGTGCAGGGCGTTGTCCGTCTGGTCGTACGCGGTGGTGCCGGCGCCCTCGTCGAAGCGGTAGTAGGCGACCAGGCCCGGCTCGTTGCCTATCAGCCGGTACTTCATGTCCTCGGTCAGCTCGGCCTGGGACCGTACCCGGTTCCAGATCCGCAGCTCGTCGACGTCACCGTCGAAGTGCTCGCCCGCCTCGTCCTTGCCGACCAGGCTGTTGGCGCCGGTGGCCGGGGTGAACGGCAGCGCCCCGCTGCCGGCGGCCTGGCCGTTGACGTACAGCGTCGCGGTGGTGCCGTCGAAGGTGGCGGCGACGTGGGTGTAGGTGTCGGTGGGGAGGGTCTCGGTGGAGGTGAGCGGGGCGGGCGCCCCCGCGTGGGTGAGCGTGACCGCACCGGTGGTGTCCAGGCTCAACTGGTACTCGCCGCCCCGGCCGAGCACCGGGCCGTCGTACGAGCTGGGCTTGACCCAGGCCTCGATCGAGTACGCCTTGCCGCCGAAGCGCAGCGCCGCCGGATCGCCCAGGTCGACGCAGGGGTCGGTGCCGGTCAGCCGCAGCGCCGTCTCCGCGTGCCCCTCGGTGCCCGTGACGGGGACCAGCTCGCGCCCGGTGAACGGACACGTGCCCGGTCGGCGTTCGAACACCGAGTCCCGGTAGAGGGGGTCCGGGCTGGTGTAGAAGCGGGTACCGAGGGTGTTGAACAGACCCTGGACTCCCTGCTCGACGTTGAAGCAGTCGATGCGTCCGGTGGCGTCGTTGTGGGCGAACAGCTGCCAGCGCTGCACGTTGCTGATCGCGGTGGGTATCAGGACCGCGGCGAACCGGCCTCGGGTCAGGTTCCGGACGAAGGAGAGTTCCTGGGTCGGCTCGTGGAACGGGCGGCCCTCCATGTCCTCTGTGCCCAGGCTGTCCTTGGCCGACTCGGGCCGGGTGGCGTGCCGGCTGCGCTTGAAGCGCACCTCCAGGACGGGCTTGAGCTTGCCGTCCACCAGCAGGAAGCGGTCGGCCAGCAGGGTGTCGCGTACCAGCGGCACCTTCTTCGCCCCGCTGAGCACGTAGTCGCCGCGGGCGGCGTCCCCGGAGCAGCCACCGCCGGTCAGCTTGTGCACCGCATCGGGGTGCGTCCCGCCGACCGACTGCCGCAGCACCACCAGGTACGTGCCGTCGGAGACCACGTGGAACGGCGCGTCCGCCGTTAACCGGGCGGTGGTCGACAGGAAGGAGTCGGTCTCACCGGCCGTCGGCCGCTCGTCGGGGCCCGCCTCGGTCCCGCCGCGCTTGACCGTGGGCATCGCCGTCGCACCCACGACGGCGTACCCCACCTCAGCCAGTTCCCGGGGGAAGGCCAGTTCGGCCGGGTTCTCACTCCAGTACGCGGAGTCGATCTCCCCCTTGGTCTGCTGGCCGGACAGATCGAGCACGGAGTAGACGATCCGGCGAGCTGCGTCCATCGCGAACGCGATGGTCGTGCCCTGGTGCCGCGCCATCGTCACATGCCGGTACGACCGGTCTCCGTAGACCTTGAGCAGAGATTCCTGAGGTGCCACTGTTCCCCTCCCACAAACATGGACGCCTGGCCTCCGGTTCCTCCGCCAACAGGAGCACGGCGATGGATCCGCGGAGCACTCCTCACGAAGCGTCGACAGTCTGGCATTCGTGGCCCGAAGGCAGAGGATGTTAGGAAATTACCGGAGTACAGATGACTTAATAGCGCTTTGGTGGCCGGACTTCGCTGTCCGACCGGGTGGAGTGCGGCCGTTCTCAAGCAGTAAATTCCAAAGCCAGCCGCATCACGTCGCTCGCACAGCTCACACCCATTGACCAGGTGTTACGTCCGTAGGTGGCTGGCGGTCCGGGGAGGCGAGCAGCCTTTCACCCCTCACCTGACCAATGACTACGCGGCCGGCAGCCACCCCGCCGAAACCAAAGCCGCTTTCCGCCCCGGTGGCCGGTTCCCCTCCGGAATGCGAGGCCGCCTCCGCACTCCCAGCGACGATGTGAACGCCCCGGCCCGGAACGCAGGGAGGTCAGCAAAGTGCCCCGGGACGTCGTGACTGTAGGTGAGGGAGAGCTGGCCGACGGCCGCGTAGCGCACGTCCTCGCCGTCGAGGTCGTCCGCGTTCCACTGACCGAAGCCTCACGGGTCGCCAGCGGCCGCGCCCAGGATGTCCCACACGGTGTCTTCGACGTGCTCGGGCAGGGTGTCGAGGACCTGGGCGGCCGGTGCGGAGAAGCGGACCGCGTACGGCTGTCCGCTCACCGGCGCCTTCGCCTTCCCCGCAGCTCCGCCATGTCGATGGCCTCGCTGTCGTCGTAGCCGGAGGCGACGAACGCGTCGAACGCGGGGGCGTGGGCGAGGCGGCCCTGCCAGTCCTGGACGACCTCGTACAGGCCGGCGAGGGAGAACGTCCGGCGGGACTCCTCCAGCGCTGCCGCCCACTCCCGCTCGAAGGCCGGCACCCAGGTGTCGGCGCGCGGGTCGGCGCGCAGCTGGGCGAGGAGTTCGGCCGGAGCACCGGGCGCCCAGTGGGTGTGAGTGGTCCTCGACATACCGCGTACTGTCGGGCGCGACTCGGCCTGCGCCGGATTCCTCTCGCCGTCAGTTGCGCCGACCTTCGGTAGCAGAGGTCAGAGCCTGGACATGTGACAGAGCAATACGACAGCGCGCGAGATCGACGTCGATGATCTTCACAGTCAGGGCGTCACCGACCTCGAGGACGTCTCCGGACGATTTGTCCAGCTCGCTGGTATGCACAAGCCCTTGGAAACCGTCCTCCCGGTCCTCGATGCGGACGAAGACGCCGAACGGCACGATCTTGGTGACCGGTCCGACGACCACCTGGCCGATCCTCTGCGCTACCTGCGGCCACGGGTTTTCCCGCACTGCTCTGAGCGACAGCGGTACACGTTCCCGGACCATGTCGACGTCGAGGACCTCGGCTGTGACCTCCTGGCCGACGCTGACGACGTCGGACGGGAAAGCGAAGGGGCGCCAGGACAGTTCCGGGATGTTGATCATCGCGGTGAAGCCGCCGATGTCCACGAACGTGACGCCGAAGCCGGCGATGGTCGTCACCGTGCCGGTGACCACCTGGCCGCGCCGCAGGGTCTTCAGGAACGCCCAATCCCGGTCGCTGGGCGTGGGCTCGGTCTGCCAGCGAGCGCGCAGAACGCCGTCGCTGTCGGGTAGCACAGCGGTGAACAGCGGGAGATCCTCACCGGCGTACATGGATACGACGCCGGCAGAACGCGCGCTGGCGAGCTGGGAGGTCACTGCCTCGAACTGGGTCTCGTCCACGACCGTGCTCGTCATCTGCCCGTCCTCGTCCTCCCAGACGATCTCCACGAGGCCTTCGTCGGGCAGGGCGGCCACGGCCGTGTCGACGTCGGTGAGCAGGTCTGGCCAGACAGCCAACTGGGAGCGTGGGACCAGCTTGGAGCGCACGGTCTCGATGTTGTCGCGGGTCAGGCGGTGCCACCGGGAGGCGTTGCCGACGAAGGTTTCCTCCAGGAACACCGCCCGGTGGCTACTGACCGTCCAGTGCAGGCGGGCCCAGAGTCGGCGTCGGCCGGCCGCTGCACGTACGCGGGGTCGTCGGGGGCGAAGTCGTACGGCGAGGCGTCCATGCGTTCAGGGAACAGGCCGAGCGCTCGGGTGCGGGCCAGGGCGGTCTCGCAGGGCAGGTTGCTGCCGATGTAGAGGTACTGGTCCCAGCCGACGTGCAGGGCGAACGCTCGCCCTGCCTCCAGTCGGCACCAGGCGCCGTTGTCGCGGAGCATGGACCGGACGAGTTCCAGGCCGACGGCGATCGGCACCAGAGCGCCGTCGTGGAACGCGGCCGGGCCGGCCGGGAACAGGTCGGCCAGGCCGTAGCCGTCGACCGGGGGCTCCAGCCCGAAGTGGGCGAAGCCTCCGATCTGTGGCTCGCGGACCTCCAGTTGGTCGATGCCTGCCGCTTCCGCGAAAGCGGCGACGCCGCCAGGTAAGCCTCCTCGACCGGCCCGTGGTCACTGACCGTGTCCTCGGTGCCGGTGTCGTGACCGTGCTCGTCACGGTGGGCGGGGTCGTACTTGGTGATCCGGTAGACGAACGGCGGCACGCTGCTCCCTGGGTGGCCTGAAGGGGATCCCAGCGTAGGCTCCGCCGGCGAGTCCGCGGTCAGGATCTTCGGAGGAACAGCCCAGGTGAACAGCCTGATCAGGATGATCCACCCGCTACCGTGCGCGCCACCTGGCACGATGGACAACTCCGATGCTCAGATCAGCCGCGACAGAACCGGCCGGCCGCCGGGCGGACCAAGTGGCCCCTAGCGGATGTATGTGAGGGTCCACTTCTGGTTCGGTAGTCCCTGGTTGTCGTTGGTCACGACCGGGGACTCGTTCGCGCCGTTCCAGCCGCGGTCGGGCTCCAGAACACGGCCGAAGAGATTCGCGATGCGGGCCGGGCCGGACTGGGTTGCCGGATCGACGTACCAGAGCTGGTCGACGTTGGAGAAGGACGGGTCGCAGTTGGACAGCCAGGTCGCCCACCCGCTCGGACCCTGCGCGTAGCCCGCGAGGCAGCGGCCGTCCCTGCGGGTCACCATGTGATAGCGGCCCCGGCCGTCGGGGACCAGGTCCCAGAGCTGGTACGCCTCCGTCGTGCAGTTCCACACCCGCATCCGGTCGTCACCGGCGGGCATCCCCATGCAGCGGCCCGTGCCCTGGTTCCTGACCTGGAAGGGCCCGGTTGCGGCGGCGGCCGCCGGGGCCCTCTCCGCGCCGGTCTGCGACGCGGGGCAGCCCCAAGGCAACCTGGAGGTCGGAGGACCGGCGGAACGGTCCAGGTCGGCCCTCCTGGCGCCGCCCTGCCCCCGACAGCTCCAATGCACCGTTGACAGCTCCGGTGCTCAGTCACAACAGCGTTACTGGGCGGAGTAGTTGGCGGAGTTCGCCACGTACCCCGGTCATCTGCCGAGTGCGACCGGGCCGAGGTCGGGCGGCAGGTGGCGTACGGCCAGTGCCACGGCCTCGTGCGGTGTGGCGAACAGGCCGAGGTCTGGAGTGATGAAACCCCTTCCCACACCGTACGTGCCGTCGCTGCCCGCGGTCAGGCAGGGTCCGCACAAGGTCAGGCTCGGTCGGGTGGTGGCGGAGAAGCGCAGCGCCCAGTGGCTCGTGAACGGGTAGAGGGCGCGCAGCGCCGGCTCGGCGTACGCCGCCTCGATCAGGGCCTGGTACGACTCCTGCCAGGCGTGCTCCAGGTCGGCCGCCTCCTGGCGCATGCCCTGCCACTCGGATTCCGTCAGACGCACGGGATCGTTGTCGGGCACCTCGAACCGGCCGGTCAGGTGCACGAAGGGGGCCGCCCGGCGGATGTCCTCCAGGGGCGCCCCGTCGTGCCACGCCCGCGCGGCCCTGGCGACTTCCGCCAGGGCCGTCGTCTCGCCATCGACGAGGGGCAGGCCCTGGAACGGCTCCTCGCCCCGGATCGACCACTTCCGTTCGTGCTCCCATGCGCTGATCCGCAGCGGCTCGCGGTGCGGCAGGGTGCTCGCGACGGACGCGTGCAGCAGCGGAGCGATGTCCGAGGACGTGACGGGGACGGCGCCGAGGCGGCCTTCCGGCTCGGCCCGAAGCGCGGTGGCGAGGCTGCCGCAATTCGCGACGTCGGGGTACAGAACGGCGGGATCAGGAGGGGTAGGCACGGCCCTGAGTATGCCTGACCTGCTGATTCCAGGAGCAGGCAGACCGGCTCCCTCAGTGGTGGGGCGCCTTCGCGCGGAGTGGTCGTGCGCGGCTCTCGGGGCGGGCAGGACTGGTGGTGGGCATGCCGTGGCTCGCTTCAGCCCTGCGCTGCCCGCTCACGCGCAGGTGTCGAGCACCGCCTGCAGCCGATCGCGCTCGGCCTCGGTGAGGTTCAACCAGTCACGATGTCAGGTGCGATGTCCAGCACCAGGAGCGCCGCCGCCACATGGGTCGGGTTGTCCTCCACCTTGACGGCCGAGAGCTCGTTGGCGCGTGAGACCCGCCGTTCGACGGTGTTGCGGTGCGCGTAGAGGTTGGCGGCCGCCCGGGTCGTACTGAAGCCGCACTGTACATAGGTGAGCAGTGCCTGCCGCAGCGCTGTGTCGGCTTCGGCCAACGGCCCGAGGGTGTTGATGACGAACCGGCGTGCGCCGGGCCGGTCCTTCGTGAGCGCGTCGATCAGCTCGACGTCGGCGTAGGCGGTGAATCGCCGGTCGGACCCCAGCCGGATCACCAGCGCCTGCGCCGCGAGGGCGTCCTGGTGGCTGGAGCGGAATCCTTCGAGTCCGCGTCCCGGCCTTCCCAAGGCCGCGCGGACCTCGTCGGCCGCCGCGAGGTCCTTCTCCACGTGGTGGGGGTCCGGGACGGCTTCCCCGGAGAGCCAGATCCACCGGGACGTGGCGCTGGCGCGCGCCACCAGGGCGCTTCGGCCGGCGGCGGAGCGCACGGCGGCGATCGCCTCGTCCAGGGCGCCGGCGTCCTGGGGATCATCGACCCAGAGGACGAGGCCCACGTGCCACCGCGCCATCCGGTAGCGCAGGTGCCCTTCGGCGAGGTCCTCCGCCGCGGTGTGGCAGGCGCAAAGCGGTCAGGACCTGCGCCGGCAGGCCCGCCAGGCGCAGCAGCAACTCGACTCCGTCAGCGCCGTGCTGGCAGCACCCGATGCCCGCACCGTCCACGGCAGGGCCGTCAACGGTGCCGTCACCACCGTCGTCGCCTCCGCCCGGCAGAACAAGGCCGTCTTCACCACCGTCAACCTCCCCGCCCCCGGCACGGGCAAGACCTACCAGCTGTGGCTCGAGCACGACGGAACGATGCGTCCGGCCGGACTCATCGACCACGACGGCAGCGTGCTCCTCACCGGCGACCCCGCCGACGCGGGCGCCGTCGGGCTCACCCTCGAACCCGCAGGGGGCTCTCCCCAGCCCACCACCACCCTGCTTGTGATGACCCTGCCCGCCTGACCGGGCGCCCGCAGCGACAGATCGAGGGCGGGGACACCCTCGGCGGCTTCCGCCTGTCCGGCGGGCACCTGGACCGCGACACCTCGGGCTGGGCGCGAGCGAGGGAGTACCGGAGAGCTACGGCCCGTACAGAGGAGCGGTCCGCGTTCGGGGCCCCGGGCCGGAGGAGGCCGGGGTGGGGGGCGACTTTTGCGCCGGCGTGGCGGGCGCGGAGCGCGAGCAGCATTCCATGGCACGCCACCAGCGGCCTTCCCGGTCGGCGACGACAGCCAGCACGAACGCACCGCCGCACCGCCAAGGCCGCTTGCACAGCTTGCGGTCAGCGGGACGGGCGTGGATGCGGCAGGTCAGTTCGGCACGCGCAGTAGGCGTCGGCCCGAGGCGCGGCGGCTGCCTTCAGGTGGGCCTTGAGGTGAGAGACCGGGGCCCAACGGCCGGCGGCGGCTTGGCAGGCGATGTTCGGAACAGAGGGCGGCTGCACGAGACGCGTACGGCGCCGCTGCCGCGCCCGGCGGCTTCCAGAATGCAGATCCACCGCCGCGCCTCCTTCAACACAGCACGAGCATAGCCACCCTGCAATGTCGATCACCCGACGGATGGTCACGGGGTGCCCCGGGCCTGGACTTCCGCAGGGTAGCCAGAGGCGACGCAGGCGCTCGCGGGTGGACCGGTCGGCCTCATGCCGGCGGAGTCATGAAGCCATAGCAGGATTGATCTTGGACGCAGCCGGTGCGCCGCACCTAGCGTCGTCGGTGTCCGATCGACCCGCCAGATGGGGGGGGACCAGCCATGGTCACCGAAGGAAACCCGCGCCACACCGCCAACCGCCGCACCGTACGCACACGGATCGCCGCCGTGTCGCTGGCCGCCGCGGCGGTCGGCGTCCTCGCCGCCAACGGCGCCGAGGCCGGCACCCCGGCCCGGGGCGGGGTAGAGATCGTCGAGGCGCAGCTCCGCACCGAGCAGTGGCACGTCATCGACGCCGCCCCGGAGGGGCCGAGCCTGGGCGACCAGGACGTCTACTCCGGCACCGTACTCAAGGGCGGCCGTGAGGCCGGCCGCGGCGCAGGTTCCTGCCAGGTGGTCCGTGTGGACGGCGCAGACGTCACCACCCAGTGCGTGCTCACCTTGGAGCTCGAACGCGGCTCCGTGACCCTGCAGGCGATGTGGACTAAGGGACCGGAGCCGCTCGACATGGCCGTCACCGGCGGGACCGGCGCGTATCGCAACGCCCGGGGGACCGCCCGCTTCTGGGACGTCAGCACCCCGTCCGAGCGCGTGCGGGCCGAGATCCTGCTCTGACCCCTCGCCCCTGGCTTCCTGGGCCAGGCGGCCGAGCTCGCGTACCTCTGGCCGGACAGGGCGAGGGAAGCGCCCGGTCCTTTTGGTACCGAGGACAACGCGGGCAGCCGGTACCGCCCGACGGCCGTCGAGGGCGGCGGCGATCGCCTGAGCCATTGCGGCCACGAGGTAAAGCACGCTCAAGCCAACCAGGCACCGGTTGGCGAGGTCGGGGTCCAGGCGGTGGGCGGCGGCCGCCTGGGGCCGACCCTCGGCATACATAACTCCGGCCAGATGGCGGGCTGCACTGAACCAAGCCGGCTCCCCAGGGTCGGTTGCTGGTGGCGCGCCCACGCGGTACCTCAACCGCCTCGTGGCCGGGAGGGACATCCAGGTCGGGGGACGTGCCGCGGGCCATGGCCGTGCGGCCGGCGGGCTGCTCGGCAGTTCGCTGCAAAGCAGCTGGTGCCGGTCACTGCCACCGTGCGCGCCCCCGATCCATTCCCGACGGCCGGCTCAGGACGGCCACCACCCACCCCACCGCGGCCGCCACCCGGTCGCGGCCTGCTGGGCGCTCCGGGCCTGTCCGGTCGGCCGCTGCCCATGGACCTGGGGGCCGGCGCGGGCAGCCGACCGTGCAGGGCGCTTGGCGGGGTCTTGCGGCGTTGGCGGGCTCTGCGGTCAGTTCAGTCCGTGGTGGAAAGCCATGAGCTGGCCTTGCAGGCCGTGCTGGTCGCGGTAGACGGCCAGGGCGGGGCCGGCGGCGCGCTGCCATGGGCGGGAAGTCTGGTGCCGCGGCTCCAGCCATTGCCGTCGAACGCGGCTTGGCGCCCGGCGGTTGAAGACCGCACCCGGCTTCCCCCGAGCCTGGGGCCTTAGCGGGGCGCATGGCCACGGGTGCCGACTGGGTGGGTTTGAAATCGCGGCCGGCGCGCACGAGCGAAGTGACAGCGGAAACGACCATCACCTCACATCGAATGGGCGGAGGCACATCATGGGCATCATCGCGTGGATACTCATCGGGCTCCTGGCCGGTCTCATCGCCAAGGCCCTCATGCCGGGCAAAGACCCCGGCGGCATCATCATCACCACCCTCATCGGCATCGCCGGCGGACTGCTCGGCGGCTGGCTCGGCAAGGTGATCTTCGGCGTCGACTCCATCGACGGCTTCTTCGACCTCTCCACCTGGATCGCCGCGATCGTCGGCTCCGTCATCCTGCTGGCCCTCTACCGCCTGCTCACCGGCAACCGCCACTCCCACCGCCACGCCTAACCCCCGGCGACGGCCCCACACCACACGCGGGCGGCCGGTGCCCACGCCGATGGGACACCGGCCGCCCACGCATGCACGAAGCCGTCCCGACCAACATGAAGGTGCTCTCCCCCTTGGCTGTGGCGGGACCCAGAGTGCTCGCACGGGTATGCGGAGGAGCATCGAGCAGCTGAGTGTCGAAGCCGTGCGGTAGATCCGCGAAGCGGGATCGCGGAAGCCGCCGGGTTCAGAACGCAGGTGCCGCAGCGGCCTGCGGGGCCGCGGATCTCGCCGGTGACCACATCACCCACACCACCGCCCGCCGGGCCGCCTTCCCGGTCTCCGCCAAGTGCAGAGACCGCAGGCACCACGACTCGCCTCCTTCACAAAGGCCGCTTCCCGGGCCGCTCACGGCCGATCGTATGGAGCGGCGCCTCACCGAGCACCGGAACTGCTTGTCGACCAGTGCACTTGCCGAAGTGGCCCCCGGCCGGTTCCCGTGCTGGGCCACTTCGGTTCTCTATGCTCATGCGTCACGAATCGAAGAGCACGATCCCAGAAGGGAAGCCGCTCCGCGTCCCGTGAGCGGCGCACCCCACAGGAGAGGCAGTGACTGACATGTCTGGTAGCAGAGCCGCCGCCCGTATCCGCCATCCGCGCCATGAACGGCGCGGCGAAGCCAGACTGCCTGCGGTCGTCGCCACGCTGGCGGCCATCCTTCTTTACCTGGCGCTGCCGCAGAAGTTGTTGATCGCTCCGCGCTACGTGCTCCCAGCGTTGGAGGCACTGCTCCTCCTGCCCCTGATCGCGATCAATCCGCGTCGTCTGACGCGCCAGACGAAGGTGTTCCGATCCTTGTCGGTGGCGCTGGTCATGCTCATCGTGGGGAGCAATCTGACCGCCCTCGGCATCCTCGTCCACGAACTCCTCTACGCCGGAGTCGACGATGGGCGTTCTCTTCTCGTGGCGGCACTCCAGGTATGGCTGACGAACATCATCGCGTTCGGGCTGGCCTACTGGGAACTCGACCGCGGCGGCCCCGTCAGCCGTACCCAGACCCCTCGTGAAGACCTGCCACTCGCCGACTTCCGTTTCTCGCAAGACGAGAACGACGATGCCGTGCAGGAAGTGGCAGACGGCGCCAGCAAGGTCTCCGACTGGGTCCCCACACTGGTCGACTACCTGTACGTATCGGTGACCAACTCGACCGCCTTCAGTCCGACCGACACGATGCCCCTGTCCGTGCGCGCCAAGATGCTCATGGCCGTGCAGAGCGTGGCGGCGCTGCTGACGTCGCTTCTGGTCATCGCCAGGGCGGTCAGCATCCTGCGGTGAACGCCGCACTCCTCCGCCGTCGAATCCGAGGTGTCCCCCGCGCTCAGCGTGAGGCCACCGTGCTGATTCTCCGGGGTCTGCGCGCCCTGACCACCTGGCCCGGCAGCCCAGCCCCCGACCTTCCGCGCGTCCCCGCCACCCTCGCTCGCTCCCGCTCCACCACCACCCCCACCGGCGCCGCCCCCGGGGAGCCAGCCGTGCCCGCGCACCAGCAGGACATGATCAGCGCGGCTTGACCATGCTGTTCGGCGAACAGCCAGTGGTCGTTCGCCGAACGCGAGCCACGCCCGTCCAAACCCTCGGAAGCACTGCCGGACAGGACAGACCGAGCAAGCGGCGGATCACACGGGTGCGAGGACGAACCAACTGGGGCTGTTGAGGCGCGAAGCGTTCAACCTGATCCCAGCGAGCCTGCCACTTCGGCGGCGACCCCCGCCGGGATCCCCGCACCGACCCTCAGGAAGCCACGTTGACGCGCCTAGCCGACTCCCCGCGCGTGATCGCCGTCAGCAGCATCGGCTCCCCCGGCGGCCTCAATACCACTACAGGCCCAGGGTCAGCAGGATCGTGACCGTCGGCGGGACCGTCGCGATCCATCCCGCCCAGCGGCCGGCTCTGGCCAGAGCGGGGTGGCGCCGGGACAGCCAGAAGGCCACCGCGAGCAGTGGAGTGGCCGTCCAGGACCCGAACCAGCAGACCGTGACGACCGCAACGGTCTGAGGATGAACCTCTGCGGCCATCCCGGCCAAGGCCCCGAAGACGAATGCCACCGGAGTCAGGGCCACCGCCAGGGCCGTGACCCATCGCAACACCACATCAGACGCTGGGGTTTCGGCGGGGCGGTCGGTTGCCGGGGAGGGGGCTGTCTCGTGCATGGGTACAGCCAAGCGGCTCCGGGGCCGGTTCGCCTGCGCGGGCGTACTCAGGGGCGGCAGGTCTTCGTACTCATCCGGGCGCCGGGGCCGTCACGCGGAGCTGCGGGCCGTGGCCGATCCAAGATCCCCCTGGGGATCTTGGAGGCCCCTGCGGCGGTGTTTCAGTAGCCGATGGTGAAGCGGCGCTGGACGAAGCGGGGCAGTTCCGCCTCGTCGACCAAGGCGATGGCGGCGTCCTCCGCGGAGATACGGCTGCGGCCGTCGGCATCCCGGACCGCCTGATCACCACCGACCCGGAAACGGCCGGTCCGCTCGCCAGGGGCGATCTCCTCGGCGGGGCTGAAGTAGGTCCAGAGCCGGTTCGACGTGCGCAGGACGTTCAGGCCGTCCCGGGCGCCGCGCGCCGCGGCCGCGTACTCGCGGGGAAGCCCGAGCTGATCGAGGGTCTCGTGCATCCGCTCGACGTCGTCGGCAAGAACCACTCCGGGCGCTGTCTCCAGACTGCCGGCCCCGCCGATCACGATGAGCCGGGTCCGGGGGTGGCTCTCCAGGGCCTTGAGTAGCGCCCGGGCTGCGGTCGAATGGACCGTGGGGTCGGCTATGGACCGACGCACGGTGTCCGCGATGTCCTTGGCTGCGTTGCCCGGTTGGAACCCGCTGATCAGTACATCCAGACCGGGCAGGATCGCGGCGATGCTCGCGGGGTCGAGGACGTCCACGCTGGCCCAGGTGACGTTCGCTCGGCTCTCGTTGATCTGCGAGGCATCGCGGCTCAAAGCCATGACGCTGTGCCCGCGGCCGAGGGCCTCCGTGACGACCCGGCTGCCGATGGTGCCGGTGGCACCGATCACTCCGATGTGCATGGTTCTCCCCTTGTTCATGCCCGGACGTACGGGCTACCGGCATCGTTTGGACGCCGTGCGAAAACTATACGCCGTATAGTTTGAGTACGGCAATCAATCCCGTGACGCTGTAGACTGAGCGCATGGTGAACACCGGGACCAGGGGGCGGCGTGAGCGGCTGCGGGCCGAGACGACTGCCGAAATCAAGAGCGTGGCGCTGGAGTTGATGGCTTCGGGAGGCCCGGGAGCGATCACACTGCGCGCCATCGCCCGCGAGATGGGCATGACCCCCAACGCCATCTACGGCTACTTCGCCACCCGCGACGACCTGGTCACCACGCTGATCAACGACGTGTACACCTCGCTCGCCGACGCAGTCGAGGCCGCCTGGGACGCCACGCCCGCCACGGACCCGGCCGCCCGGATCCGGGCATGGGCGCACGCCTTTCGCGGCTGGGCGCTGGTCAATCCCGAAGGTTTCCGCCTCATCTACGGCGACCCGGTGCCCGGATACATCGCGCCCGAGGGCGGCGCCGCCCCGGAGGCCGCGCAGCGGGTCTGTACGGCTCTGACCGGGCTCGCGGACGCGGCCTGGCCGCATGCGGAATCCCTCTACGCGGACGGCGACTTCCAGTGGTCCGACTTCGACCCCGGCCTCCTCGACAAGGTCCGCCCCACCTTCCCCGACCTTCCCCCGGCCGGCGTGGCCCTGGCACTGCGGATCTGGGGTCACCTCCACGGCCTGGTGTCACTGGAGGTCTACGGCCATCTGCACCATCAGACCGTTAGCCCGGAGAAGCTCTTCCACGAGGAACTGATCCGACTCGTCGCTTCCTTGGGTATCGCACCGAAGGGCTGACGGCGTTCGGGACCGCTGGACGCACGAGTCGGGCAAGGTTTCGGTCACGCGCCCCTGCCGCATGGCAGCGAGCCTCGCGGGCAAGCGCCTGCCGGAAAAGGACCCGGGCATGGCGGGGCACTGCCGGGGCCCATTCGCGATCACGCCCACCCCGTGGCCTTCATGGGTTCGGCGAGGCATTCGCGGAGAAATTCGAACACGTGTTTCCATTGGAGGGTGAGACCACCGTTCCGCTTCCCTGAGGACCTGATCGCCCTGCAACAGGCGTGGCAGCAGACCTACGCCGCCCTCGCCCAGGCCCCCGCCGGGACCGGCACGACGGCCCTGCGGCGTCGCCTGCTCGCCCTGTCGGGACGCCTGTGCACCCACTCCTACTGGACCGTCCCCACCGGTCGGCGGGCCGGTGCCGCCGACTTGCGCCTCGCCGCCCGAGCCCCCAGCGGCCCGGGCCCCGAGGGAGGACCGCAGCATGAGCCACCCCCCATCGAGGCCGCAGCCCCGCGGCCCACGCCGGACTCGACCGGGGCGTGCACCGGGTGCCGCCGACCCACGACGCACTACGGAGCCGGCGCCAGCGCCCTGTGCACACCGTGCCAGCGGGCCCGGGCGGAGCGCCTCGCTCGCACGTGACCGTGACCTCAAGGACCGGGAGAGCCCTGGGATTGCCCGGCCGTGGCAGTCACGGATTGCGGGGTGCGACGGGCTGTGTCAGCGTGGTTAGCCGGAAGCTGGGGGATGTCAGGGGCGGGGACCACCCGAGGAATCCCGGACGAGGGGAAACCCATGAGGCACATTCCGAGTACTGCCGTGAGCGCAGCCGCAGCGCTGCTCCTGTCCGTCGGCGGAGCCACCGCCGCCTTCGCGGCCGATCCGAGCCCCAACCAGAGTGCCGCGGCCGCGCAGTTGTGCACCGATCTCAACAAACTCCGGTCCGACGCGACGGCACTGTTCGGGCTGAAGCCGGCGTCCGCGACCAAGGACCAGGTCAAGGACGCGTACAACGACGTCAGGGACGGCTGGGACGCAGTCTCGAAGTCCACGGCGGAATGGAACGCCGCCCAGAAGGACGCCGTGAAGTCCGCGGCAGACGGGCTGAAGAAGACCTGGGACGGCCTGCCGGGCGACGCCACCGGTGCCGAGGCCGCAACCAAGCTGAAGCCCCAGGCCCAGATGCTGGACAGTGCGGTGAAGTCCGCGCGGACCGGCCTGAAGTGCCCGGGCTGACCACCCGGCTCGGAACCCCGACGATGATCCCCGCGACGTGTGACCACGCCGCGGGGATCACTCGCAACAGGCCAGTTCCGGCCGCTACCCGCACGGCTAGTTTGGGGGTGACTCGTCGGCTCGCTGGTTGCCGAGGCCGATCTCCGGCATGTGTGTCTCGGCACTGCGGCCACATCGTCCCGCTGCACCGGCCGCACGCCCTGCTCACGCTACTGCGTCCGTTCCTGGCCGGTGAGGACGCGAAAGCAGCGTGACGGGGGCGGGGCTGGCAGGGGGGTGCGTGCCGCCGTGCGGAGGGTAAGAGGCGACAACAGGTGCTCAGTTGATCCCGCGACAGCGCGGTCAGCGGGGGGCGAGTACGGAGTCGTCGAGAGCGCCCGTGCCAGGCAGGTGGTGCCGAGCGGCTATCAGCGCGGCGTGCACGTCCGCCGTGCCTGTCGCCACGCACAGGGCCTGCTCGACGTACCGCAGTTCCTGGCGTACGGGCGAGGCATCGTCTGCGGCGTCGAGTACGGACAGTGCCCAGTAGCGGTCGACGAGGCCGGGGAGCACGGCCGGGTGAGCCATCAACATGAGATCTGCCTTCCGCCAAGTGATCGATCTTGTGGCCGTCGCTTACCCTGCCGATCACGGTTGAATCCCGGGATGCGCGCGCCGCCGCCCCCTTCCCTCGCGACCGGGAGGCGTCTTCCTCCGCGTCCAGCCCGCCGAACGCCGGCTACACCTGCGCCTTCAGGCTTGCGCGGTGGGGCGCACGACGATCTCGCTGACGTCGACGCCATCGGGTTGTTCGATGGCGTAGCCGATGGCGGAGGCAATGGCCGAGGGCGGCATGGCGATCTCGTCCCGCTGCCGGGTCATCGCGGCCGCGACGTCAGGGCTGACCCCCTTGCCGATGCCTTCGGTATGGGTGAAGCCGGGTGAGACGAGTGTGACGCGCAGGTCGGGTCCCGACTCCTGGCGTAGGCCCTCGGTGAGCACCTTCACCGCCGTTTTGGTGGCCGCGTAGACCGCCTGGGGGGTCTTGACGACGTAAGCCGCAGTGGAGCCGACGTTGACGAACTGGCCGAAGCGCTGCCGGCGGAAGATGGGCAGGGCCGCACCGATGCCGTTGAGCAGGCCGGTGATGTGGGTGGAGACCATGGCGTCCCAGTCGTCTTGGCGCAGGTCGTCGAACGGTGAGACGGCCATCGTGCCCGCGTTGGAGACGAGGACGTCGAGCCGACCGTACTGGTCGAGGGCCGTGTCCGTCAGCCGCTGGAGGTCTTCGCGGCGCGTCACGTCGACGACGACACCGGTGGCGGTGCCACCCTTCGACGTGATGCCGTCCACGACGGCGTTCAGCCGCTCTTCACGCCGGGCCCCGAGCACGAGTTGGGCGCCCCGCGCGGCGAGGTAGGACGCGGTTGCCTCACCGATGCCGCTGCTGGCACCTGTGATCGCGATGACTTTGCCCTGGATGCCCGACATGATCGGTTTCCCTTCTTGGGGGCGCCTCATCCCGATGGCCTACAGTGAAACCGGAGGAGCCCCCAGTTAGACCAATCTAAGTGGGGGCGTATCCGGTTAGCAAGTCGTCGGGCTTCGAAGAGGGGATGGCAAGCACGAATGACGGATGGAACGCTTCGGCCGCTGCGCGCTGACGCACGGCGGAACAGGGAGAAGATCCTCACGGCCGCCGTACGCGTCTTCACGACGGAGGGGCTGGATGCGCACCTGGAACGCATCGCCAAGGAGGCGGGCGTGGGCAGTGCGACCCTGTACCGCAACTTCCCCACCCGGGAGGCCCTGATCGAGGCGGTCTACCGCAACGAGTTGGCCCATCTGTGCGAAGCCGCCCCCGCTCTGCTGGCACAGAAGCCGCCGACAGAGGCCCTGCGCGCGTGGACACGCCTGTTCCTGGACTACGTCACCGCCAAGTACGGCATGATCGACGCCCTGCGCGCCGTCGCCGCGACGGGGGGCAATCCTTATGGCCACAGCCGGGAAATGATCCAGGCCGCCATCACCTCACTCATGGACGCCTGCACGGCCGCCGGGGCGATCCGCACCGACATCCAGCCCACCGACATCGGCGCCGCCCTGGAAGGAATCGCCCTCACCTCGGCGGGTGCCGAACACCGACAGCAAGCGGAGCGCCTGCTCGACCTCACCCTGGACGGCCTCACGGTCCGCCCCTGAGCGGTCGATCGCCACACAGGCCCAGCGGCAGCCCGCACCGGCACCGCCGCCCCTCAGAGCCGCCCCACACGGCGGGAGCCAGGCACCCCACCGACGCCTCCGGCCGCCACCCGCAGCCCCGCCCTCCTGCGGCTGGACCGGGCACAGGCAGCAGCTTTCGGCTTTCATGATCACTGCCCGGTCCGTAGGCTGGCCCGGACGCGACGCGCATCGATCAACAAGGGGGCCAGATGAGCAACTTGAGCGACAGCATGGCAGCGAAGTACAACGACCTGGCGTGGCGGCACAGCACGAGCGCCAACGAAGCCTTCCAGTCCTGGATGCTCCGCAAGGAGCAGGAGGACCATGCGGAGGCGATGCTCCACGCCCAGATGGCCACCATGTACGCGGGCATGGCCGCAGCCGCAAAGCTCACCGGCTGACGACTGCGCCGCCACCTGCGGGGGGTGGCCCAAGCGGGTTCGGCCCCGTACGACGCCGCAGCCGCTGCTCGGCCCGCCGGCCGGCTGGCCGGTCGGCGACGCTCGCGGGGCGGGTGGTCCGCGCCAGTGACCAGGCGGTCAGGCCGCGCTGGGAGCCGCTGTGTCAAGGCCGCGCGTGGCGACGAGCTGTGCGCTGCCGTCGCCCAAGCGGTAGGAGAGCCCCACCACGCCGAGGCGTCCCTCGGCCACCCGGTCGGCCAGGATGCGAGAGCGTTCCAGCAGCAGGTCCACCGTCTGCTCGATGTGCTCGGCCAGTATCTCCTCGGCACTCTCGCGTCCGGCGGCGCGGGCCGCCAGCACGCTCGGCGTCACCCGCTCGACGACGTCGCGGACGAATCCGCCCGGCGTCTGCCCGTCCTCCAAGGCAGAGCAGGCCGCACCGACGGCGCCGCACGAGTCGTGGCCGAGGACGACGATCAGGGGCGCGCTGAGGACAGCCGCGCCGAATTCGATCGAACCCAGAACTTCCGTTCCCGCGACGTGTCCGGCGGTGCGCACCACGAAGAGGTCACCCAGGCCGCGGTCAAAGATGATCTCGGCTGCCAGCCGGGAGTCGGAGCAGCCGAACAGCACGGCGAAGGGCTGCTGGGACGGTGCGGTCTCGGCGCGGCGGGCAGCGTCCTGATTGGGGTGCTCGGGGGTGCCGGAGACGAAGCGCTGGTTGCCGGCCATGAGCAGTTCGAAGGCATCACGGGGTGTAAGCGGCGGAATCTCAGTCATGGAACGAAGGCTACGGCCGGTCTCGCACAGGCGCTCGACCGGGGGCCCACGCACCGGCACCTGCGGAGGAGGCTCGGGGGAGGCCTGGCTGCGGCGAGCTGCCTGTGCGGTGGGGATGAGTCAGGGGTGCTTACGCCGACGGACGCGGGACCGCGGGCGCTCGGGACGGTACAGGACTTCCGGCGGGACGGGCAGGCGGGGCTCCAGCGGGCTTCGGTCGAGCATGAGTCTGCCCAGCCCCGTGAGCGCGTCCGCCCCGAGCCGGCCCAGTATCGCGTCGAAAGCCCCGTACAGGCTGCCGCTGTCACCGACCAGCAGTACACAGTTCCGACCTGAGAACTCCCCCACCGGGAACACGGGCTCCCCCGCCGCCCGGCTCCACGTCCCGACCCAGCCCAGAATGTCCGCGCCGCCGCCGATGTCGATGTCGGTCTCGCCAGAACTGTTCCGCGGATCGGCGAACACCAGATGCAGTCCACCGTACTGAGCCAGGAACTCCCGTGCCGCGCGCGGCGCCGGCCCGTACTGCGCCACCATGTCCGGCCTGGGGCCCGGTCCCGCGCTCCGACCGGGCTTCCACCCCGCCGCACGCAAAACCTCCGTCGCGGCCGCACGGTAGGCCTCGTGGAGGGGGCCGGCATCGAGGGGTGGTACTCGTCCTGGGGCAGTGCTCATCGTCCGGCTCCGGTCGCGTCCTGGTCACCTGGGGAAGGGCGCGGCGCCGCAGCCACGCCGGACGAGTATCACAGGGGCCGCGCACCCCCGCCGCACACGGCGGTCTCGGTCAGTTCCGCCTGCTGCCCGCGCGCGTGCGGTCTGAGCGTCGGAGGGGTTTCGACGGGCAGCGCGCCAGGGCGGCGCTCGTGTTCTCGCGCGGAGCGGGTGGCGATCCCGCGCCATTGCTTGAGGCGGTGGAAACAGCGTTCCACGACGTTGCGGCGCAGGTAGGCGGCCTTGTCGAACCCGTGGGGCCACTCGCGTCGCCGTCCGCCGCCGGCCAGTTGGGCGACCCGCTTGGGGAGGTGGCCTTGACACGTGTAACGGCACCGTCGTCGAGACCGGCACCGACTCCTGCCGCCTCGCCGGCCGATACCCGAGCCCGAGCCGAGGAGCCGGTCCAGGCCGGCTGGACCATCCGGGGCCGCCTTGTCTGCGGCGGGGCGGACGCACTGCCAGGACGCCTGGGCCAGCCGTGAGATCCTCTCCCTCATGTTCGAGAGCGAGCGCAGCAAGCGGGCGACAGCAGGCGTCGAGGCCCACGTTCGCGGCTTCTTCACCGGCCACATGATCACGGTCAGTGATCACGACCTGGGACCTGGGCGAAGGGAAGCGGTTCCCAACCTGCGGATCCTCACCGTCAGCCCAGGACCGCGCGCCGACAGCTGGGCCTACATCACCGCCGGCTGCTGGCCCACGGCCGAGACGGACGGCCACGGCCTCGAATTCGTCCTCACCGCTCCCGTCCGCGACGAACGCTTCGTTGAGCTCCTGACCATGACCGCCTGTTACCACGCCGATCGCCATCTGGATCTCGAGCACAGCCTGCCCATCGGGGAGCCGTGGCTGCCCGGATCCGACTGCGACCACCTGCTGATCAGCCTGCCCTACCTCCACGGCCCTGACCTGGAGCACTGCCCGCTGCCGGACGGCCACGCCCGTATCCTCTGGGCCCTGCCGGTCACCGCGGCCGAGATGGCATACCGCCGTGAGCACGGCCACGAGGCCCTTGAACAGCGCTTCGACGAGCACGCGATCGTCCCCACCGATCCAAGGCGTCCATCCGTCGCCTGAACCTCGCGACCGGCGTATCGGTCGGCGAGCGGCCGCGGACGCCTGCACCCAGGTCCGGGGGCCACCCCCGGAACCGGTGGTCACTCCATGTCACGTTAGCTGGGGCGGCCCAGTGCGCTGGGGTGACGACATCACTCCAGGTCAGGGCCTTTTGCAGCTATTTTGAGCGGCGTGTCGCCGGGGCGGGAGGGCGGCTCCGGTTGCGATGCGTGACGGGGTGGCGGTGAGTAGTACGGGGCATCCACCCCGCCCCGGGCCGACTCCGGCCACACCACATCGTCATCACCGAACAGGAGCAAGCCGTTGTCCCGTATGACCCGCTATTGCGTACCCGCCGCCCTCTGCGTGACCCTGCTGACCGCGTCACCGGGTATCGCGGCAGCCGCCCACGACCCTGGGCAGCCGCCGACCGCCGTCACGGGACAGGCCGTCCCCGGCAGTGAAACGCTGCTCGCACAGGTCCAGTCGCTCGGTGCTGCCGCCGGGGTGCTGGAGCCCGTCACGGGTCTGCTATCGGCGGTGCTGAAGTCGCCGGACGGGAAGGTGTCGGCGGCCGAACTGGCCGCGGTCAAGTCGAAGATCGAGCCCGCCTTCGCGGACCTGAAGAAGTCCGTGCCCGCCGCGCAGACCCCGGCGAAGCCCGTCGTCACCACCCCGGAGAAGCCCGCTGTCCCGCCGTCGGACCCGGTGGTGAAGCCTCCGGTGGCGAAGCCGGCCGACCCGGTAGCGAAGCCTCCGGTCGCCGAGCCCGCGAAGCCGGCCGACCCGGTGGCCCAGCCGCCCGTCGCCCAGCCGCCCGTCGCCCAGCCGCCGGTCGCCCAGCCCGCGAAGCCCGCCGAGCCGGTGGCTAAGCCGCCGGTCGTCGCGCCCGCGAAGCCCGCCGAGCCGGTCGCGCAGGCCCCGGCCGCCGTGCCCGCGAAGCCGCCCACCGTGCTTCCGGCGGCCGCCCCCAAGTCCGCCCGTGTCGAGCAGGCTTCCGCCGCGATCGACAAGCTCAAGGGCTCCGTCGACAGCCTGCTGATGGTCGCCGAGAAGGGCGCCACCACCGCCGACGCCAAGGCCAAGGCCAACACGGTCGTGTCCGACCTCGGCACAGCCCTGGTCGCCCTGCTCAACGTCCAGAAGGCCCCCACCGCCTGAGTGTGGTCCCGCAACGAGCCGTCCCCGGCGTCCTCCGGGCGCCGGGGGCGGCTCACGTACACCCCACGCACGGGCGCACCCGCCTCCCCTGGAACCGACTGCGCGGCCCCGCCCGGTGTCCTCAACCACGACGACGAGTGGCTACCTCGACAGCCGGCCCGGCGGTAGCGGGGCCGGCGGTATCGGCGTGAGCCGGTCGGAGCCCGGTGGTCAGAACGGCGGGGCGGGCTCGATCAGGAAGAGGCGGGTGGTGCCGGTGAGTTCCAGTAGGCGCAGCACCTGGTCTCTCGGTGCGGCCAGGTAGAGGGCGCGGCGGACGTCGGCCGCAGCTGTGCGGGCCTCGAGCAGTGCGTTGAGGCCGGCGGAATCGCAGAAGTCCAGGTGTTGCAGATCGACGACCACGTCGGTGGGCAGCGGATCGCGGGCGAGCGCGGCCAACAGTGCCCGGCGGAAGAGGGGTGCGGTACCGCGGTCGAGGTCGCCGAAGGGACGGATGACGGCGGTACCGCCGCGCGTCTCGACCTCGATGCCGGGAGCACCGGCCTCGCCGTCCTGCTGCATGCCCCTGCCTCCCTCCGGTCGCTCCAGCCCGCGCACGCAAGAGGTGCCGGGCCGGCGTCTCTGACGGCCGGCCCCGCAGGGGAACCCCCTGTCAGTGCCCTGCCCCGCTGCACATGCCCCGGCACGGGCGCCGCACGCCTCCAAGGGGCCAGACGGCCCTGCCGCCACGCGTCGCCTTCGCCCAGGGCCGCCCCGCCCGTCGGCACCGGCACTCGCGGCGCCCAGGGCGAGATCGTCCAGAAAACCGGCCGCACGCTCCGCCTCAACGAGGACGACTCCACCGAGGTCACCCGGATCATCGTGCCCGGTGTCGAAGGAGAACCCGGCGGGGCCTCGCTCGGCTGACGGCCGGGTCGCCGGGCGGCGGAATGGGAGTGAGGCCCCAAGGATGGGGCCCTCACCCAGACCGTCAGCCCTGGTCGCTGCTGCGCCCCCTGCTGTGATCGACGATCGCCTGGAGGCCTCGCGACTCGGGCTGCTTGGTGCCCTTCGTCGTGGCCTGCCGCGACTTCTCCCCCGCGTGCGACGCCCCACCCTTCTTCTCCGCCTGCTTGGCCTTGTCGGAGAGCTTTCCGGCCTTGCCCTGGGGCTGGTCCTTGGTAGCCATCGACTGCCTCTTTTCCTGGTTCACAGCTCGAACGGGCCGGTCGGCCCATCCCCACCACGCTCATTGCCACGAAGGCTGCACGCCACCTCTGCTCAGCCAACCGGCCGAAGGCCGGAACGCCCCGCGCAGGCATGAGGCCCCGCCGGGGAAGGGCTGTGGTCGGTAGCAGTGCCTTCGTGGCCGGAGCGGGCTGGGTCGTGGGCGAGCACGGTCAGGTCAGGGCGGAGGGTGACGGCTCCGGACTTGGTTCCGTTCCAGGTGAAGACATGGCCTCCACCAGGGCCCTCGCCCCGGCTCCTCCCGGGGGCGGCACCAGTCACGTTCGCGTTCACGCCGCGGCGAATTCCCCGGCCCGCGATCCGGCGCTCCCTGCACGGCGGTCCAGCACGACGGTCGGGGATGGGCTCCGTGGCCAACCAGGCGCGGACTGTGGTCAACTCCCCCCTTGTGGACACCATTTTGGCCAGCGTGGTGGCCGTCGCCGGTACGCTGATCGGCTCTTTGAGCACGTACCTGTTTCAGCGACGGACCGCCGAGCACGCGCACGCCGTCGCCCGGGAGGAACGTCTACGGCAAGAGCGCCTGGCCGCCTACAGCGGGTATGCCAGCGCCGTCACGGAGCTGAAGCGCGCCATCATCACCCTGTGGTTCCGCCGGCGGGCCTCCCCCCACGACCGGGCCTCCTCCACGGCCGCGCAGCAGGAGGGCGACCGCCTCGGAGCCGCGGCCGAGTCCGCCGCCTCCCACCTCCGGCTGGTGGCACCCGACCCGGCCCTCGATCAGCTGATGGACGCGGTCTCCGCCAAGCTCGCTGCGCTGGCAGAAGCCGAGAACCGGCAGCGGGTTGCGCGCATCGAGGGCGAGTTCGAACAAGCGGTGCGTGCGTTCCTCGATGCGGCTGCCGAATGGATCTGCTGACGTGCAGGGCAGCATCGCGGCCGAGCGCTACGACCGTTTCCCGGCCGGCAGCGTCGAGGACCACCGAGGGCGCTCCGGTGATCACGGTGCCCAGAGCGGACCAGGCGTTCGCCTGGGCGGTGCCGCCCCGGTGGTAGAAGATCTCCAGCCGGCCGTCGGCGTTGCGGCCGACGGTGATCGGGCCGGCCGGGGCGGGACCGAGGTATCCGCTGTCCTCGGTGAAGGAGGCGCTGTCCGGCCCGCGAGTACGCCTTGTCGCCTGCGCGGCGGTAGCCTGCGTTGCTCCGGGCATGGCACGAGGGACGGCGAGGAGAACGGGATGCTGCGGGGCGCAGAGGCGTGGTTCACCGAGGAGCACCGGGATGCACCGGTGCTGCTCGATTCGGCGCATGCCGTCGACGCCATGATGGACGCGTTGATCGCCGCCGGCCCGCTCCGCAACACGGCCCAGCTGATTTCCCTGGACCGCCAGACGCTTTCGTCGGGCTGGCCGGACCACGAGTTCCTGGTCGGGGTCGGCGCCGGGGGGACGTTCGGCATCCTGTCCTACAGCACAGGTGACGAGGGCGCTTTGATCCCGGCCGGCGCGCCGACCGCGCCGGTGGCGACCTACATGCTCAACACCCACCCCCGTGAGTTCCTGGAGCCGACGGAAGTCCCGATCGACCTTGTGCGCGAGGCTGTGAAGGAGTTCGTCCTGTCCGGCGGGCGCCGGCCCACCTGCCTTGAGTGGCGGGAAGAGCCGTACTGAGCCCCAGGCGCGAAAGCCCGAGGCACAGGGGTGTTGTCCGGAGGCCCGCGACACCCGAGGCGCACTCACGGTGCCGGGCCCGGCGTCATCGGAGGTCGTAGGCGCTGAGGGTGCGCCCCGCCCAGACTTCGCGGGACGCCTGCTCGGGGTAGCGGACGGTCCGCGAAGTGGCGTCCAGGACTCGCGTCAGCTGCCGCTCCGGCTCGAAGGCGGCCCACCCCGGGTCGCCGGTGGTGGCGAACCGGATCCAGGCCTGCCGCAGCTCCCGGGAGACCCGGACGGCCTCAGGGGACGGCGGCTCGCCGAGGAAGTGGCGACCCACGGGGCTGTCCAGGGTGCCGAACGCGAGCGGGACGTCCAGGCCGTGGCAGGCGCCGAACGCGCCTTCCATCGCGGGGGCGGGGAGGGCGAGTGCGAAGAGGTACGAGGTGCCCCCGGCCGCGGCCGCCGTGTTGGCCTCGGCCAGCCGGAGGGACGGCATCCGGAAGAGGGCGTCGGAGCTGACCGCTTCGAGCAGGTCGGAGGCCGTGGCCTCCGGGTACGCGGCGCGGTAGTCGTCCGGTCCGGACGGCGAGGGGGCGAACAGGTTCAGGGCCAGGCGGGCCTCCTCGTCGGTGAAGGCGCCGTGCCGTCCGCTGAGGACGCTGAACAGCCTGAACTCGTCGCGGGTGTGACCCACCAGCAGGTCGACGCCGCCCACCCCGCCGGAGGCCAGGACGGACCACGGCGCGCCGGTCAGGACCTCGCCGTCCACGACCGGGACGGTGGCGATGCCGCTCTGCGCGAGCCGCCCCCAGCGCGCGAGGTGCTGCGGGAGCGCCGTGCCGAGGTCGGTGACCGCCGCGGCCAGGCGCCAGGGGTCGACCCCGGCCAGTCCGGCGGCCGTGGCGGTGGTGCCGAGCAGGTCGGCGAGTTGGGCCGTGACCTCGGCCGCGAGCGCCGGGGTGCAGAGGTTTCCCGGGACGCTGTGGGCGATCGCCCGCCGGAAGAGGCCGCGCGCCTCTCCCATCGTCAGGAGTGCGGCGACCGACCCGGCTCCGGCGGACTGGCCGGCGACGGTCACCTGGCCCGGATCGCCGCCGAACCGGGCGATGTTGCGCCGCACCCACCGCAGGGCGGCGATCTGGTCGAGGAAGGCCCGGTTGGCCGGGGCGCCCTCCAGCAGCGCGAAACCCTCTGCGCCGACACGGTAGTTGACGCTCACCACGACCAGTCCGGACCGGGCGAGCTCGACCGGATCGTACAGCGGGTCGTTGGCGGTCCCGGAGATGTAGCCGCCGCCGGGGATCCAGAACAGGACCGGCAGCCCGGCTCGGCCCGGGTCTGGGGTGCAGACGTTGAGCGTGAGCCAGTCGGTGCCCCCGGTCGGCTGCGCGGGCATCGGGCCGGACTGGGGGACGACGGGGCCGAACTCGAACGCCTCGCGGACGCCGTCCCACCGCTCCGGCGGGGCGGGGGCGGCGAAGCGCAGGGCCCCGACCGGCGGCTGGGCGTAGCGGATGCCGCGGAACACCGCGAGCCCCCGGTCCGCCAGGCCGCGGACGGTTCCCTCGGCGGTGTGGACGACGGGTTGCGTGAGCATGCGGAGCCCCTCCCTCGGAATGCTTCGGAACGCTTCGGAATGCCCGTCAGCGTTGTAGGTCACGTGTATTATGTCAAGCGTATTGGAAAGGCGCTGCCGGAGCCCCCGGCGGGCACGAGGACGGAAGAGGGGCGGCCATGCCCAAGCAGGTGGACCACCAAGAGCGCCGCGAGGCCATCGCCCGGGCGCTCTGGCGGGTGGTGGACCGGCGGGGCGCCACCCACCTGACGATGCGCGAAGTCGCCCAGGAGGCGGGCATGTCGCTCGGGCAGCTCCAGCACTATTTCACCTCCCGCACGGCGATGCTCACCTTCGCCATGGACTTCGCCGGCGAGCAGAGCGCCCTGCGCGTCGGCCGCGTGCTGGCGGAGCTCGGCGAGCGGCCCCACCCGCGCGCGGTGCTGCGGGCGATGCTGGTCGAGCTGTTGCCGCTGCACGCGGACGCGCGGGCGACCAGCCGGATGAGCGCCGCCTACGTGCTGGAGGCCCTGCACGACGAGGAGGTCCACGCACGGGCGCGGGCCGGACTGGTGCGGGGGCGGGCGATGGTCGAGCAGGTGGTCCGCCAGGCGGTCGCCGACGGGCTGATCGCGGCTGACCGTGACCCGGTGGTGGAGACGGACCTGCTGCTCGCGCTCACCGGGTTCACCACCCTGCTGGAGCTGGACGTGGTCGGGCCCGCCGCCGTCCTCACCGCCGTCGACCGGCACCTGGAGCGGTTGTTCGCGGCTTAGGGCGGGCCGTCGAAAGCGTGGAGGCGTACCGGAGGCCGGCGGCGCAGGACGGGCCAGACCGGCTGCGGCCACGGCGGCTGTGCCGCGCCGCGCGCAGCGCCACCCTCACCCCCGGATCACCAGAGCCCGCGCCACCGGGGCTCTCGACGAAGCAGTACCGGTGCGCGCGGGGACGCGGGCGGCGTAGCGTGGTGCGGTATGGATGAGGTTGTGGAAGCCAGGGGTCCGAAGGTTCCGCCGAGTTTTCCTCCGAAGTCTCCGCCGCCGCAGAGGAAGCCCGTGGAAGCGCCCCGGCCGCGCCCCGCCACGAAGCCGAAGGCGGCGTGCGGGTGTCCGCCTGCGCGCCTGCGGGGTTCCGCGCGGGTCCCCCTGCGCGGCGCGGACCGGTGTCAGATCAGGTCGGTGCGGGGGTCGACGGCCCAGTGGTTGGTTTGCAGGACTTGACCGGCGAAGGGCACGTCTCGCGTGCCCAGGAGTCGGAAGTCGTGAGGCCACAAGGTCACGGTTCCCGCCACCACGTCCGGCTCCGCCTCATCGGGCACGATCATCTTGGGATGAGTGCCCTACCCGAGGGCTTGATCCTCACGTAGGGGGAGGTCCTACGGTCCCTGTCATGAAGATCATCGTTCAGGACACGGCGTCCGCCATGCTCGATCTCCTGCAGCGCCCGCTGGAGGAAAGGCCTGATGCCCTACGGGAGATGTTCAGCCCCCTGCAAAGCGCCATGTCCGCGATCGGCGACCTGGACATGGTCCAGATGCACCAGGCGGGCAGCGGCTTCCGCATCGACGTGGAGGACGCCCGTTACGCGGCAGCACTGCGGCAGATGCAGGACGCACAGGTATGGAACCAGATCGAGGACCGTCTCGCCGCAGCCTGGACATGGCTGAACGCAGCCCTGCCCGGGGTCAAGACCGCCGAGACCGTCCATGTCGTCCTCGCACTGGGCAACCCCGACGACGAACTGCTGACCGTCCACAACGGCGGCTACTTCGGAATGGGCGGCATTCCAGGGGCGATCCAACTGACGATGTGGCCCACCGAGACCAGCCTCGCGAAGATCGGATACGCCGCAGCGCACGAGCTCCACCACAACGTGCGCTACGCCAACGTGATCTGGGATCCGGCCACCGTCACCGTCGGCGAGCAGGTGGTGGCCGAGGGGCTGGCCGAGGCGTTCGTGCGCGAGCTGGCCGGTGAAGAAGCGATGGGGCCGTGGGCGACGACGTTGTCCGGCCGGGAACTGGAGCAGGCACAGGCCAAGGTGACGGCGGCGGTCGACGTGGCCGGGATGGCGAACCTGCCCCCGTACGTGTACGGCGACGCCACCGCCCGACGCATGGGCTGCGAACCCGTCGGGCTGCCCGACGCCGCGGGGTACGCGGCCGGGCTGCGCATCGTCGACGCCCACATCAGGGCCTCCGGTCTCACCGCAGCACAGAGCACCGCTCTGCCCGCCCGCGAGATCCTCAGGAACGCGGGCGTATCCACCAGCATGTGACCCGCAGCACGCGGACGCCGTCCCCGAATGCGCCGCGTCGAGCACTCAGGACCGACAGGGCAAACCGGACCCCGTACGAGCGAATCCGGGCGTATCTGGAGCGCGAGCGCGACGTGTTGCGCGGCTGCCCCGTGGGCCGCCTGACGATGGACCCGGATGTGATCGCGAACGAGGATCTGCGGGCCCCGGTGGACGAGACGATCGCCCGGCTGCGTCCAGCAGCTCGCCCGCGGCCTTCGAGGGGAGTTGAGGAGTTTCCCATATGTACATCACGACAAAGCGGCCCGACAGCGTACAGGGTCCCGCGGAGCACTTCACGGGCACGGTGTGGCTCGACGAGATCGCCGCCCCGCGGCCACCGTCCCGGTTGCGGATGTTCAACGTGCACTTCGCCCCCGGCGCGCACACCGCCTGGCACCGCCATCCGCAGGGCCAGGTCCTGCACGTCCTGGAGGGCGCGGGCCTGGTCCAGTGCGAGGGCGGTGACGTCGAGGCGATCCGGGCGGGCGACACCGTGTGGATCGAGCCCGGTGAACGGCACTGGCACGGCGCCGCTCCCGGCGCCTTCATGACGCATCTCGCCGTCGTGGAGGCGGCCGAGGACGGCTCGACCGTCGAATGGCACGAACACGTGGACCACTACCCCGCCTGAGGAAGGACCTCACGATGCACGCCATGCAGTACGAGATGACCCTGCCCGCCGACTACGACATGGGCATCATCCGCGACCGTGTCTCCCGCCTCGGGCACGCCCTCGACGACTGGGACGGCCTCGGCTTCAAGACGTACCTGATGCGCGAGCGCGGGGTGCAGGGCTCGCCGGTCAACCAGTACGCGCCGTTCTACCTCTGGAACACCATGGAGGGGATGAACGCCTTCCTGTGGGGAGGCGCCTTCCAGGGGCCCGTCAATGACTTCGGGCGGCCCGCCGTGCGGCAGTGGACGGGTCTGTCCTATGAGGAGGGCGCCGCGGCCGGCTCCCCCGCCGTCGCCGCGGTACGCCGGCGACAGCGGGTCCCGGAGGGCGTGACGCTGTCCGAGTTCATGGAGGACACGGTGCGCGAAGCGGGTCGGCTGGCCTCGCAGGAAGGCGCCGTACTCGCCGCGGCCGCCGTCGACTCGCACCGCTGGGAGCTGGTCCACTTCTCGCTCTGGGACCACCCCGCACCCAAGGCCCCGGGCGACGTCTTCGAGGTGCTGCACGTATCGGCGCCCGGAAGGCGGGTACTGCCGCGCGGACGGCAGTGGTGAACCGCGTCCGCACGGTCCTCGGAGCCGTGCGCCCCGATGACCTCGGCGTGTGCGACGCCCCCTCTTCCCGCGCAGCCCGTCTCCGGGGCGCGGTCGGTCGACGGCGGCCGCGGGACGCTCCCGGGCGGTCCTTCGTCGCGGTCCACTCCGCGGCCGAAGTCCCTGACCTGTGCGTAGTGTTGCGGCAGCCGGATCGGTGCCGTCCCTGCGCACCGGGGGCTCGGGCTCGGAGGGGTACGGCATGAGGGAGACGGGGGCGGGTTCGATGGTGGAGGAACTGGAGGCGTACCGGAAGGAGTTGACCGGGTACTGCTACCGGATGCTGGGGTCGTACGCGGAGGCCGAGGACGCGGTGCAGGAGGCGCTGGTCCGGGCGTGGCGGAACGCGGAGCGGTTCGAGGGCAGGTCGTCGGTCCGCTCATGGGTGTACCGCATCGCCACCCACGTCTGTCTGGACGCGCTCGCCGCGGGCAAGCGGCGGGCGTTGCCGATGGACCTGTCCGGCCCGGCGGACGGCGCCACGCCGCCGGGAGCGCCGGCGGCGGACCAGGCATGGATCGATCCCCTGCCTGGGAGCGACCCGTCGGCAGTGGCGGAGGCCTCCGAGTCGGTGCGGCTGGCGTTCGTCGCCGCGCTGCAGCACCTGCCGCCCAGGCAACGGGCCACGCTGATCCTGCGGCAGGTCCTGGGCTTCTCCGCCCGCGAGGTCGCCGACCTGCACGGCTCGACCATCGCCTCCGTCAACAGCGCCCTCCAACGGGCCCGCGCCACCCTCGCCGACCGCAGGGAGGCAGTCGAGGGGCCGGCCACACCGGCGCCCGAGGGCGTCCGGCGCATCCTGGCCGAGCGGTACGCGGCGGCGTTCTCCCGGTACGACATGGAGGAGCTGAAGCTCCTGCTGCACGTCGACGCCACCCTGTCCCTGCCGCCGTACGCGAAGTGGATGCGCGGAGTCCGCGACATCGAATCGTGGCTGGCCGGGCCTGCCATCGGCTGTCGGGGATCCCGGCTCGTCCCTACCGTGGCGAACGGCTCCCCGTCCTTCGGGCAGTACCGCCCGCGTGCCGACGGAACGGGCTACGAGCCGTGGGCCCTCCAGGTCGTCGAGTTCTCCGGAGACCGGATCACGAGCATCACGGCCTTCCGCGACACCGCGCGTCTCTTCCCCCAGTTCGGCCTGCCGGACCGCCTGGGCGCCGAGACCGGCCTCACGGTCCCAGCGGTGTTCGCCTAGGGCCTGTCCGGCGGATCAGGGTCGGACAGGCCGCGGTGTCCGGCGCGGTGCATCGCAAGGCGCCGGAGCGTCTCGATAGCGGAGCTATTGGGGCGTTTCGGCAACGCCGCGAGGCGCCGTGCCGGGCGCCGCGGCCCCGGCCATGATCCGCCGGACAGGCCCTAGCGGCCTGTGGGGGCGCTCGCGAGGCGGGCGGTCAGCGCGCTCAGCCACAGCAGACCGAGGCCGGCCCCCAGGGTGAACGCCAGGACCGACGCGGCCGAGGCCGCGAATCCGGCGAGAACCGCCACCGGGACGACCCTGGATGCCATGGCCCAGCCCCGCGTGCCCCGGGCCGCGAGCGGACGGGCCAGGACGAAGAAGGCGGCGCACAGGGTGAGGTAGCCGACCATCCCGCCGAACATGTGGACGGCACCGTGACCGCTCAGCACGGTCACCTCGGGTGCTCCGGCGGGGAAGCCCGCCCCGGGGTCGGCCGGGAAGGCGCCCGCGACCCAGAAGGAGACGCCGAAGACACCGACCAGGGCCGGCCCCCACGTGCCGCCCGGACCACCGCGCAGCGCCGCCCGCAGTCCGGCCGCGCCCGCGACGAGCAGCGCACCGGTGATCACGAAGCTCACCGTCTGGATCCAGCCCTCCTCGCCGAGGGCAAGCTGGCTGATCGCGTTCCGCGTGAAGTCGAAGCCGTCCCGTGCGAGAGCCTGGGCGACCCCCGCTGCCAGGAACAGCGGTCCCGCCACCACGCCGCCGGCCACGGTCCACCGCACCGCCGGGCGCCTCCCGGGCGCAGCAGGGACGACCTGGCGGGGAGCGGTGAGCATGTCGGTCATGGCGGAGCCTTCCTCGTTTCGATGGTGTCGCTCATATGACCGACGGAACCGAGCGAAGTCATCGCTCCCACTGCCGTGGCCTGGATCACATGCGGGCGGGGGGTGGCGCCCCCAGCGTGCTGGCGGGGCCGCGGTGGGGTCAGGGGCGCAGGGTGAACAGGTGGCGGGGGTCTGTCCGTTCAGGGGGAAATCGTCGGTGATCTTGACGAGGTCAGGGCGGTGTCCATGTCGAGCTCGCCTGCCACGAGCAGCACGATGTGGCTGGTGCGCGTGAAGACGTCGAGGGTCAGGGCGGGCATCATCTCGGCCGCCGTTCTGTAGGAGCCCATCACGGTCGGCTCCCGACAAGGGCTGCGGAGGAGGCCGTCAAGAGTCCGGCATGGTGCCGGGCAGCAGCCGAGCGAGACCACCCGCACCCTCCGATAGCCACCTCCGGGTGGCCGGCTGGTAGCGCGGGGTCTCCCACAAGACCAGGCTGGATACCCCGCACCTACCCAAAACACGAAACCCGCACGCGCGTCCGAAAGTCCGGCCACCGCCGCAGGTCGGGGCCGGCGGTGGCCGGGCACCGGCATGCCGCAGGCGCGGGCAGGGCAGGCACCGGGCCCGGCCCACCCGCGAGGCCCCCAGGAGGGAACGATGGTAGACCCCGCACCACGGCACTGCCCGTGCCAGGGCAGCCGCGCAGCAGCCCGCGCCCGCCAGGAACTACGCCGGTTCCTCGACGATGCCGCGGCCTGCGGACACCAGCCGCCGCGGCTCCGGGCCCCGGACCCGGGCGGGAGAGCCGGCGGGTGGGGGTGGGGTGGTGGCCGGCCGCCCGGCCGGACCGTTCCCCGAACTCCGGTGGTGGCACTCCCGCTGGTGCCGGCCCCGGGACTCGGCCGAGCGGTCCTCTCCCCCGGCCGGCTGCGCTCCCGGCGCAGCTGCCAGCCCGGTGTTTGCGATGGCCTCTAGGGTGGGGAGATGCAGATCATTCTGGTGAGCGGGCCCTCGGGATCCGGGAAGACGACCGTCGCGCGCATCCTGGCCCAGAGCAGGCTCGCGCCCAGCGTGCATCTCCATACGGACGACTTCTATGCGGCGATCAAGCAGGGAGCGCTGGCGCCGTACCTGCCGGAGGCGGACGAGCAGAACCGGACCGTCACCGGGGTGATCGCCCGAGCCGCCGCCGGCTACGCCGCCGGGGGTTACCACACGGTGGTCGACGGGGTGGTCGGGCCGTGGTTCCTGGAGGCCTACGAGAAGGCGGCGAAGGCCGCAGGTGTCGAACTCGTCTACGTGGTGCTGCGGCCCGAGCGGGAAGTCGCGCTTGATCGCGGGACGCGCCGGTCTCAGCACCCGCTCACCGACCGGCAGATCCTCAGCCAGATATACGACGGCTTCACCGACCTGGGGCCGTACGAGAAGAACGTCCTGGACTCCACCCACCTCACCGCGGAGGAGACGGCAGACGCCGTGCTCCAACTTCGTTGAGACTGCTCCAGCCTCGCTGGGACAGGGACCAGTGCGGCTGAGTGGAACCAGGCCCGGGGCCGAGGTCCGTCGGCGGGCCTACTGGCGGTGTTCCGCGCGGAGACCGTGCGGCAGTTGGCCGATGTGGTCGGCGGTTGGCAAACACGTCCGGCTGCTCGTCGACGGCCTGGGCGCGACCGGGGTGCTGACGCCGACCAAAGGTCGGACGCGGCAGGGCGGCGGGATCCCGCGTGCTCAGTGCCCCGGCTGTGCGGGCCCCGACAGGGGCGCCTCCTGCGCGTCGATCAGCTCGTCCCAGTGCTCCTGCGTCCATTGGCACGCCGCGTCCAGCTGGCCCAGCAGGCCGCGGCCCAGCGGTGTCAGGGCGTACTCGACCCGGCGCTCCGCTCCCCCGTGCTCCTGCCGTGCGACGAAGCCGCTCTGTTCCAGTCTGCGCAGGGACTGCGTCAGCGACTTGGCCGTCACTCCGCGCAGCGGGACCTTGAGTTCGGAGAACCGGCGGGGGCCGTCCTCAAGGCAGCGCAGGATCAGCGCGGCCCACTTGTCGCCCACGCGGAACGGCACCAGCGTCGAAGGGCAGACGGGGTCGAACATCTCCGGGTCCAGGGGGGCCCGTTCGGTCTGCGGCATTTTCATGATCCACACCGTAGGGCGGTATCCGTTCGGAAACCAGCCCCCGTCCTACGCTCAGGTCCATGGAAACGAAGAGCAGCAGGATCATCGTGTTCGGGGCCCGCGGGCGGGTCGGCAGGGCGGCCGTGGCAGAGGCCCGGCGGCGGGGCCATGAGGTGACGGCGGTCGGGCGGGCCGACGGGGACGTCGCGGACCCGGCGGTCGTGGCGCGGCTGGCGGCCGGGCACGACGCGGCGATCGTCGCCGTCTACGACCCCGCGGCGCCCGCGGGCACGTTCTTCCCCACCGTCGCACGCGCCCTCGCCCAGGGGCTGTCGGCGGCCGGGGTGGAGCGGCTGGTATCGGTCGGGCTGGCCTCCGTGCTGCCGACCGCGTCGGGGGAGCTGTTGATGGACACGGCCGGATACCCGCAGGAGTGGAGGGAGTTCTACCTCGGCCACGGCGCCGGCAGCGAGGCACTGCGGGAAGCCGCGCCCGCGGAGCTGGACTGGGTGGTGTTGAGCCCGGCAGGGGACTTCGACCACGAGGGCGAGCCCTCAGGCGGTTACGTCCTCGCTCCGGCCGCCGCCGACAGCCGGATCGCGCCCGCGGACTTCGCCCGCGCACTGCTGGACGAGATCAAGACCCCGACCCTGCACCGGACGCATGCGGGGGTGGCCGCCGCATGAGCGACACGGTTCACGACAGCCCCGCCCCCTGGGTCGCCGACCACATCCGCCGGTTCGAGGAGACGGGTGGTCGGCCCCGCCCGGGGGTGGCCGACCTGCTCCTGACCACCCGCGGCCGCAGGTCCGGCCTGCTGCGCCGCACCGCGCTCGCGTACGTCCGCAGCGGGGAGGCGTACGTCCTGACGGCGTCCAACGCGGGAGCGGACCGTCACCCCGCCTGGTACCTGAACCTGTTGGCCGATCCGGACGTCACCCTCCACGTCGGCACGGACACCCTCCGGGCGACGGCCCGGCCGGCCACCGCCGAAGAGGCGGCCCGCCTGTGGCCGGCGGTGGTGGCCTCGATGCCCTCCTACGCGGCCTACCGGAGCGCCACCACCCGGGAGATCCCCCTGGTCCTGGTCACCCCCACCAAGCACGCCGACCATCCGTAACCTGGCGGTCGGGCGGAGCAGCTGCCGGGTCAGCCCGCGCGGCCCGTCCCGGGGACCAGCAGCGCTCCGCGGCGGCCGGCCGTGCGGGGGCGGTAGCGGGAGACGGCCACCCCGGTCAGGCACAACAGGCCGCCCAGCAGGGTCAGCCAGGCCGGAACCTCCCCCAGGAGGATCCAGCTCAGGGCGACGACGATGGCCGGTACGGCGTACGTGGTCGCGCCCAGCTTTCCGGCGGGCATCCGCGCGAGGGCGTAGGTCCAGGTGGTGAAGGCGAGGGCGGTCGGGACCACGCCCAGGTAGACCATGTTCAGGGTCGCCGGGAGCGGGGCCCGGGGGACCTCGGCCACCAGCTGCCCGGTGAAGGGCAGGCAGGCCACGGCGCCGGTGAGGCAGCTGAACGTGGTGATCTGCAGGGGCGTGCCGGAGGAGAGGGCGGGCTTCTGCGCGACGACGCCCGTCGCGTAGGCGACCGCCGCGAGGAGGCACAGCGCCACTCCGAGCAGGGAGGTGGAGCCGTCGCCGCCGGAGGACATCGACAGGCCGACGACCACGGCGCCGGCGAAGGAGACGGCCATGCCCGTGAGCAGGCGTGGCGGCAGGGCCTCACCGAGCAGGCGCGCGGCGAGGAGCGCCATCAGGATGGGCCCGGTGTTGACGAGCAGGGAGGCGGTGCCGGCGTCGACGAGGCGCTCGCCCCAGTTCAGCGCGACCGTGTAGCCGGCGAACCAGACGAGTCCGGAGAGCAGGATGCCGCGCCGGGCACCGCGCGGGGGCAGGCCCTCGCGGCGCAGGAGGAGCAGCGTCACGAGGGTCAGCGAGGCGGCGAGCAACCGGCCGAGGGCGAGCGCCCCCGGCGAGTAGGCCGCTCCCGCACTGCGGATGGAGACGAAGGCGGACGCCCAGGCGAACACCGTGAAGCAGACGGCGCCGCCGGTGAGGAGGCCGGGCGGCAGGGCACGCTGAGAGGTCTTCATGACTCTGACCCTACACCCAATAGTTCGGCATCCACCGAAGTATTTCTTCTGAAAGTTCGCGGCTGGGTCGCCAGACCCTAGCTCCAGGCCTCCGGGGTGAGCCCCAGCAGTTCCCCGAAGGCCTCCTCCCCCGCTCCCGTCACCAGCAGGCCCCGGCCGCCGCCCTCCGGCCGGACCACCCAGCCCTCCCCCAGGGCCCGCGCGCACAGCCGCGCCCCGACGAGGCCGCCCAGGTGGCGGCGGCGCTCGGTCCAGTCCAGGCAGGAGCTCGCGAGCGGCCGGCGGCCGGCGCCGGCCGTGTCGACGCCCGCCCGGCGGCACCAGTCCAGTCCGGCCGCGGTCAGCTCGAAGACGGCGTCCGTGCGCAGCAGCCCCCGCTCCTCCATCGCGTCCGTGACCGCCATCCCGAGCCGGCCCGCGAAGTGGTCGTAGCAGGTGCGGGCCCGGGCCAGCGGGTCGGGCGCGGCCACCACCGGCACGGCGTGCGCCGCGTCCCGGCCCGGTACGGCGTAGCAGGCCAGTTCGTCCACCAGGCGGGCGGTGGCCGCGTCGGCGATGCGCACGTAGCTGTGCCGCCCCTGGCGTTCGGTCACGCAGATCCCGGCGTCGATCAGCCGGGTCAGGTGCCCGCTGACGGTGGAGGGGGCGACCCCGGTGGTCCTGGCCAGCTCGCCCGCGGTCCAGGCGCGGCCCTCCAGCAGGGTCATGCAGATGGCGGCCCGGGTCTCGTCGGCCAGGGCGGCGGCCAGCGAGGCGAGCCGCGCGGCGGGGGCCGGGGACTCCGCCGGTCCGGGAGCAGAGGTGTGATCCATGCTTCCAGAGTGCCTCATCGTTTCGGCGGATGACGAATGATGGGCCGTTTCGTTTCCGTCTCGGCCGCCTCCCAGGGCGGGTGCCGGACCGCATGCGTGCAGGTCGTCCGGGCATGTGCGCGGTGTGATGACGAAGCTCAAGGTGATGACGTTCGCACTGCCCGGCGTGCTCGCGGCCGGCGCTGTCGGTGCGGCGGTGGCGTTCTCCGCGTGGTGGTGGGTGCCGGCCGTCCCGATGGTCCTCCTGGTGGCCCTGGCGGTCCGGGACGTGAGCCAGCGCAAGCACTCCGTCCTGCGCAACTATCCGGTCCTCGGCCATTTCCGGTTCGCCCTGGAAGCTCTGCGGCCCGAACTCCAGCAGTACTTCATCGAGCGGAACTTCGACGGCCGTCCCTTCGACCGCGACATCCGCAGCATCGTCTACGAACGCGCCAAGGGGACCGACGCCGAGGAGCCGTTCGGCACGGAACGGGACCTGTACCGGGCGGGCGCCGAGTACCTCGTGCCGTCCATGGCTCCACGGCCGGTCGCCGAAACCCCGCCGCGGGTCAGGGTCGGCGGCCCCGACTGCGGCCGCCCCTACGACATGGCGCTGCTCAACGTGTCCGCCATGAGCTTCGGCTCGCTGTCGGCACAAGCGGTCACGGCGCTCAACACCGGTGCCCTGCGCGGTGGTTTCGCCCACGACACCGGCGAGGGCGGTCTGTCCGAACACCACCTGGGGCCGGGCGGCGACCTGGTCTGGGAGATCGGTACGGGGTACTTCGGCTGCCGCACCCCGGACGGCCGCTTCGACGAGAGGCAGTTCGCCGAGAAGGCCGCGCACGAGCAGGTGAAGTGCCTCTCGCTGAAGCTGAGCCAGGGCGCCAAGCCCGGTATCGGCGGGGTCCTGCCCGGGGCGAAGGTCAACGCCGAGATCGCGGCGGTCCGCGGGGTGCCCGAAGGGGTCACCGTGGTGTCGCCGCCCTACCACACGGCGTTCTCCACGCCCCGCGGCCTGGTCCGCTTCCTGGCGCGGATGCGGGAGCTCGCGGACGGCAAGCCGGTCGGCTTCAAGCTCTGCGTGGGCTCGCGCAGGGAGTTCCTCGCGGTGTGCAAGGCCATGCTGGACGAGGGCACCACCCCGGACTTCGTCATCGTCGACGGCGCCGAGGGCGGCACCGGCGCGGCGCCCTTGGAGTTCGCCGACCAGGTCGGGCTGCCCCTCACGGAAGGCCTCGTCACCGTCCACAACTCCCTCGTCGGCACGGGCCTGCGCGACCGCGTCAGGATCGGAGTCAGCGGCAAGGTCGCCACCGGGAGCGACCTGGTCAAACGCCTCGCCCAGGGAGCCGACTACGCCAACGCCGCCCGGCCGATGATGTTCGCCCTGGGGTGCATCCAGGCCCAGCGGTGCCACACCAACACCTGCCCCGTCGGAGTCGCCACCCAAGACCCCCGCCGGGCGGCAGCCCTCGACGTGGCGGACAAGGCCGCCCGCGTCCAGCGCTACCAGGAGGCGACCGTCAAGAGCGCCCTGCAGATCATGGCGGCGATGGGCGTCGACGAGCCCCGCCAGCTCCACCCCGGGCTGGTGCTGCACCGCGTCGACCCGCACACCGTCCGCTCCGGCGCCGAGCTCTACGAGTGGCTCTCCGCCGGGCAGCTCCTCGACGGGGCGCCCCGTACCTGGGCCGAGGACTGGACCGCGGCCGACCCGGACCGCTTCGCCGGCTGACCGCCTGTTCCCCCCTCCCCCACAGCCCCACCGTCCCACCACCCCACGACCACAGGAGTGCCCATGACACGCACCGTTGCCCGCGCCATCGTCGACACCCTCAAGGAACTCGACGTCCACCACGTCTTCGGCGTCGTCGGCGACGCGCTCAACCCGCTGACGGACGCCATCCGCACCACCGACGGCATCGAGTGGATCGGCTGCCGCCACGAGGAGGCGGCAGCCTTCGCAGCCGGCGCGCAGGCCCAGCTCTCCGGCCGGCTCGGCGTCTGCATGGGCACCGTCGGCCCCGGCTCCGTCCACCTCCTCAACGGCCTCTACGACGCGGCCAAGAGCCACGCACCCGTCCTCGCCGTCTGCGGCCAGGTCCCGCTCACGGAGATGGGCACCGACTACTTCCAGGAGGTCGACAACGACCAGGTGTTCCGCGACGTCGCCGTCTACCGGGCGACGGTGACCTCGCCGCAGCAGATGCCGCGGATGCTGGAGTCGGCGGTCCGCGCGGCGGTGACGCAGGGCGGTGTGGCGGTCCTGACCGTTCCCGGGGACCTCGGGGACCAGGAGATCGAGGACGACCGTCCGGTGCGCCTGGCCCCGGCCAGGCCCGTGACCCGGCCCGACGACCCCGCGCTCGCCGAGGCCGCACAGCTCGTCAACGCCGGCTCCAAGACCACCCTGCTGGTCGGCCGCGGGGCCCGGGACGCCCGCGAGGAAGTCCTGCGGCTGGCGGAACTCCTCGCCGCGCCCATGGTGCTCACCCTGAAGGCCAAGGAGGGCTTCGAGCACGACAACCCGTTCCAGGTGGGCCAGACCGGGCTGATCGGAAACCCCGCCGCCTCGCACGCCCTCGACACCTGCGACACCCTGGTCATGCTGGGCACCGACTTCCCCTACCGCGACTGGTACCCCTCCGGCTGCAAGGTCGTCCAGATCGACACCCGGCCCGAACACCTGGGCCGCCGGGTCCCGGTGGACGCCGCCCTGACCGGGGACGTCGGAGCCACCCTGCGCGCCCTGCTCCCCCGGCTCGAGGCCTCGTCCGACCGCTCCCACCTCGACGGGGCCCGATCCCGCTTCGATTCCTGGACCGAGGACCAGCTCAAGCTCGCCGACCCGCGCCACGACCGCCGCTGGACCGGCCGGCTGCGCGCACTGGTGGACAACCGGGACCACGACATCCGCCCCGAGGCCCTGGCCCTGGCCGTGGACCGGCACGCCGCCGACGACGCCGTCTTCACCTCCGACACGGGCATGGCCACCGTCTGGCTGTCCCGTTTCGTCACCCTGCGCGGAACGCGGCGGCTGCTCGGCTCCTACAACCTGGGGTCGATGGCGAACGCCATGCCGCAGGCGCTCGGCGCCCAGCTGTGGGCCCCGGGCCGCCAGGTGGTCGCCTTCTGCGGGGACGGCGGCCTGAGCATGCTGCTCGGGGACCTGATGACGATCAAGACGTACCAGCTGCCGGTCAAGCTCGTCCTGTTCGACAACCGGCGCTTGGGGATGGTCAAGCTGGAACAGGAGCAGGCGGGACTGCCCGAGTTCGGCACGGAACTCGACAATCCCGACTTCGCCGCCGTCGCCACCGCCCTCGGCCTGACCGGCATCCGCGTCACCGACCCGGCCGCGCTGGACGACGCCGTGCGCCAGGCGATGGACACACCCGGACCGGTCCTCCTCGACGTGCTGACCAACCCCCGCGAGATCGCCGTCCCCGCCAAGCCCACCGTGGGGCAGGGCTGGGGCTTCGCCATCGCCAAGGTCAAGGAGACCCTCGCCAGCGACCGGGACTGAGGGCCGGCCCCGCGCCGCCGGCGGGTGCTCAGGGGCGCTCCGCAGCGCCCACCGGCGGCTCGGGGTGCTCGGAGCGGATCTCCGGCTCCAGACCCTGCGCGGGCGTGGTGGTGGCCCGGCCGACGTCCACCCGCCAGGCCTCGAAGGCGAGGGTGGTCGCCGTCACCACGGCCAGGCCGAGGAACCAGCCGCCCGCGACGTCGCTGACCCAGTGCACGCCGAGCGCCACCCGCGTGTAGCCGACGCCCACCACCGACACCGCCGCCAGCGCCCACGGCAGCGGACGCCACCCGCGGGGCACCAGCGGCAGCAGCACCAGCAGCAGGACCGCGCAGGAGGTGGTGGCCGTCATGGCGTGCCCGGACGGGAAGGAGAAGCCGGGCGCCTGGGAGACCGGGTCGGGCAGGTGCGGCCGGGCCCGCGCCACGACGTCCTTCACGAGGAGGCCCAGCAGCCCGCTCGCCGTGGCCGTCACGGCGGCCCACAGCGCCAGCCGCAGCGCGCGCCGGACCAGGAGCCACACCACCAGGGCCGCCACGAGCAGCCGCATCGTCACCGGGTCCCACACGACGTGCGTCAGGAAGTCGAGTACCCGCACCCACGCGGGATGCTCCAGTGCCGCGGTGTGCAACCGTCCGGCCGTGCCCCGGTCCAGGCGCAGCAGTGGGGCCCACTGCGACTCGACCAGGACGAGGGCCAGCGCGAACGGTACGGACACCAGGGCGGTCAGGGCCACGGTGGTCAGCAGCCGCACGCCGAACCGGGCGTCGGGGCCGGAGCGGCCGCGGAGGAACCGGGCGGGCGCGCGCCGCGGGGCGGAGGGGCGGGTCATGGTGGTGCCTTCCTTTCAGGGGGGTGCGCCGCGGGCTCAGACGCCGGGGTCCGGGGTGACCGGTTCGCTCACCCCGGCCCGTGCGGCCTCCAGTTGCGCGGCGAAGGCCAGGCCGAGGAACAGGGCCATCGAGGTCAGATAGGACCACAGCAGCAGCGCCACGAAGGCGCTGAGGGGCCCGTACACGGTGGTGAAGGAGCCGCCGGCGCCCACGTAGACGCTCAGTCCCCATGTCGCCAGCAGCCACAGTGCCAGGTACACCCCCGCGCCGAAGGCCAGCCAGGTGTAGCCGGGCTGCCTCCGGCGGGGGGAGAGACGGAAGATCGCACTGGTGGCGAGGAGGGCCAGCAGGACACCCACGGGCCAGCGGAGCAGGTCCCAGGCGTGGACGGGGCCGGGGCCGAGGTGGTAGACCTCCGCGACGGCGCGGCTGAGGTGGGCGCCGAGGACGGTGACGCAGAAGCTGAGCCCGAGGGGCAGGCCGGCCAGCACGGACATGACCAGTCCGCGGGTGTACTTGTGGAGGAACGGCCGGTCGCGTTCCGTCCCGTAGATGCGGTTGGCGCCCCGCTCCACCTGGCACAGGGCGGTGGTCACGTTCACGACGGAGAACAGCAGGCCGAACCAGAGCGCGGCCTGGCTCCCGTCCCCGGACCGGTGCCGGCTCTGTGCCAGGGCCTCGTCCACCACACCCCGGCTAGGGCCGCCGGCCAGTCGCCGGATCGTCAGTTCCGCCAACCGGCCGACGGCCTCCGCGTGAAGGGCTCCGGACAGCCCGATGAAGGCGATGGCGAGCGGGACGATGGCCAGGACCGTCTGCAGGGCCAGCGCCCTGGAGTGGCTGAAGCCGTCGGCGTAGCGGAAGCGGATGAAGGAGTCCCGTACGAGGCTCCAGCCGCAGTGACGGCGCAGCGTGGCGAGGGCTTCCTCCGCGGACAGTTCCTCGCCCTCGACGGCCCGTGCCGCGGAGGCCGCCGCCAGGTCCTGGCGCTGCGGTACGCGTGTGGCGGTACCCATGAACCCCTCACCCCCTGTCGAAGTCCGGTATCCGGCGGGCCGGTTCGCCCTCCGGGGCCGTGCGCGGCCGTACGGTCCGCTCCCGGGGTGCGTAGGGAGTGCGCGGGGGGACCCGGATCAGCAGGGCGCCCGGTTCCACCTCCGCTGTCAGCCGGGTGCCGGCGGCCATGACGTCGCCGTCGAGCTCGCGGGGCTGGGGCCGGGTGAAGCGGATGTCCACGCGCACGGCGCTGAAGTACTCCAGCGCGCCGCCGGCCACCGGGCCTTGGCTGCCGCCGGGGCCGGGGACCGGCCCGCCGGGCAGCATGCGCGCCACGAGGTGGCCCGCCGCCCCGAGCCAGCCTCGGATCCCGCGCGGGTCGAGCAGCACCACCTCCAGCCGGCCGCTGTCGGGGCGGGCGTCGGGCAGCAGGGGGAGTCCGCCCTGCAGGGTGCCGACGTTGCCGATGACGACCATGCGGGCGCGGCGCTCCCGTACGGGGCCGCCGTCGAGCCGGATCGACAGGCGCATGCGGGGGTCGCCCAGGTGGCGGACGGCGGACACGGCGTACGCCGCCCAGCCGAGGCGTCGTTTCACGCGCTCGGAGGCGCCGGCGACCATGGCGGCGTCGAAGCCCGCTCCCGCCATCACCGTGAACCGGGTGGCCCGCGGCCCGTCGCCCAGGACCCGGCCCACGTCGATGTGGGCGGTCTCGCCGGAGAGGGCCGCCTCCAGGGCGGCGGACGGGTCCGTGGGCAGGCGCAGGTTGTGCGCGAGCAGGTTCCCGGTGCCGCAGGGGACGACGGCGAGCGGGATGCCGGTGTGGGCCAGGAGATCGGCGCAGGCGCGGACGGTGCCGTCCCCACCGCAGGCGACCACGAGGGCCGGGTCCTCCTCGTCGATCCGTCGGGCGAGCGCGCCGGCGGGGTGCTCGGCGGAGGTCTTCGTCCACACCGGGTCGGCGTAGCCGTGGCGGCGCAGCGCTTCCCCCACCTGCTCGGCCAGTTGCGGCGCGCAGTGGGGGTGGCGCACCACCACGGCCGGCCGCCGGCCGGGGCCGGGGCGGCTCCGGTACCGGTCGGCGGTCAGGGCGGCGGGGGCGGTGGCCGTGGCACCGGCCGTGTGGCCGGGCGTGCGGGTCCGCACGGGCAGCAGCACCGCGTGGGCCAGGACGAGCAGGGTGCAGGCGCCGTTGAGCAGGCCGCCCACGACGTCGGACGGGTGGTGCATGCCGCGGTAGAGCCGGGAGCACGCCACGAGAACGGGGATGGCGAGCAGGGCGGCGGCCAAGGCGTGCCGCAGGCACGGCCGGCCGGGGCGGTGGCGGAGCACCGCCAGCACGGCGAGACCCCCGAACAGGGCTACGGCCGCGCCGACGTGGCCCGAGGGGAAGCTGGAGGTCGGCGGCGCGGCGTCCAGCTGGGCCACGTTCGGACGCGGCCGCTCCACCAGGAGGGTGACCAGGAGGAAGACCGCCGACTGCGCGGCCACGGCCCCCGCCAGGAACAGCGCCTCCCGCAGCCACCGCCCCCGCGACAGCGCCAGCATGGCGGCGACGGCGAGGACGGTGAGGGCGATGATGCTCGGGGTGCCGGCCAGCAGGGACAGGCACTGCGACAGGGGGAGGGCGGGGCCGCCGCGGTGGGCGGCGAGGCCGCGGTTGACCGCGTCTTCGGCCGCGAGCGGCCACTGGTCCGCCAGCGGACCGGTGACCAGCAGCCCGACGCCGACCATGAGGGCGGTCTGTACGGGCAGCAGCCACAGGAGGCGGAGCCGGCCGGGGGCAGGTACCTCGGGGTGTCCAGGTCTCATTGACGGCGTGTAACCCGCGGCGAGCGGCTCATGCGCCCTGGGTGGGCGGGCGGCCGCCCGGGGTGGCGTCCGCCCGGTCCCTCAGGAGCCCGGATCGACCGGTCGATCACCGATCACCACGCCGGTGGGCCGGTACCTGAGGTCAACGGACCTCGATTCCGATGAGGCAGGTGTCGTCGTCGGTGTCGGAGGCGCTGTACGTCAGCACGCTGTCCAGCCGCTTCTCCAGGGTGTCGGCGGAGCGCGAAGCGACGGTGAGCAGTTGGGCGAGGGAGTCGGTGACGGCGATGTCCCTGCGTTCGACGAGTCCGTCCGTGTACATCAGCAGGATGTCGTCGGCCTCGAGCTGCACCTCCTCCTCCTCGAACGCGGCATCGGGCAGAGCTCCGAGCAGCAAGCCGGCGGTGAGGGGGAACGACTGGGCCTGGGCGTCCCTGATCAGGACGGGTGGCAGATGGCCGGCGCGCGCCCACTGCAGGGTTCGGGTCTCGGGGTCGAAGAGGGCGCAGACGGCGGTGGCGGTGAGGTGGCTGGTGAGGTGGAAGGCGACCCGGTTGAGCCAGGCGAGCAGTTGCGCCGGGCCGGCGCCGGTGACGGCGAGACCGCGGAGGGCGTTGCGGAGCACGACCATACCGGTGGCGGCCTGGATGCCGTGGCCCGCGACATCGCCGACGCTGAGGAGGATCTTGCCGTTGGGCAGGACCACGGCGTCGTACCAGTCGCCGCCGACGAGGGATTGCGATTCGGCGGGTCGGTAGCGCACCGCGATCCGGATGCCGGGTACTTCGAGGGGTGCCGGGGCGGGCGGCATGATCGCGTGTTGCAGTTGGAGGGCGAGGCGGCTGCGGTCGGCGGATTCCGCTTCGGTGTCGGCGAGCTGGTCGCGCGTCGCGGCCAGGGCGACCTCGGTCCAGTGCTGGGAGGACACGTCCTGGCAGGCGCCGCGTACCGCGTAGAGCCGGCCCTGGTCGTCCAGGACGGGCTCGGCCACCATGCGGATGTGACGGGTGATGCCGTCGGGTCGCTGGAGGCGGAATTCCACGGACGATTCGCGCCGGCTGTGCAGGAGAGTGCGCAGGAAGCGCCCGATGGAGTTGACGTCATGGGGGTGGGCGTGGGCGGCGAGATCCTCCAGGGGGAGGGGGGTGGCGGTCATCGGCAGACCGAAGAGGGCGAACAGCTGCTCGTTCCAGCTGATCTCTCCGGTGCGCATGTGCTGTTCGAAACCGCCGACCCGGCCGAGCCGCTGCGCGTGCTGCAGCAGGTTGGCGAGCCGTGCCTTCTCGTCCTCGATCTTCCAGACGAGGAGGAGGGCGGAGCCGTGCCGGCTGATGCGCACGTCGGCGACGGTGGTGAGGGGCACCTCTCCCACGAAGGTGGTCAGGGCGGTGCGCACCGCCTGGCAGGCCTCGCCGGTGGCATAGGTCCTCTCCAGTGCGTCGAAGAGGCCCCCGTCCTCGGCTGCCGCCGGGTAGATCTCGAGGAAGTGGCGGCCGGTGACCATGGAGCGGGGGCGGCCGGCCGGATCGATGAAACCGTTGCTGAGGTGGTGGATGCGGAAGTCCGCGAGATGGCCGTCGCGGTCGAGCACGGGTGCGAGGACGAGGACCGTGTCCTCAAGGTGGTTGGCGAGGTCGGTGAGTTCCGCCAGGGTCGCGTGGTGGGCGGCGTCGGTAGCGTCCGGGATGTTGTGCGGGGACTGTTCTTCGAGGGTGTGGGCGCACAGTTCCGCAAGGGCTTCGAGCTGGCGTGTGATCGCTGCGGACTGCGGGGGCAGGGGTTGGGGCCAGCCGATCTCCAGTACGCCGTGGATGCGTCCTCCGGTCCCCGCGGGGATGACGATGCGGCCCCCGCCGGGGTGCTGGCGCCGTCCGATGGTCGGCAGGCTGGCGTGGGACAGGCTGGTGACGACGGAGAGCTCGCGGTGGGTGAGGGCGAGCCGGGCACACGTGGCGACCTCGGGCGGAACGTAGCGCCAGCGGTCGGCCTCCTCCGGAGTGAAGCCCGCCTGACCGGCCAGGGTGAGCGAGGCGTCGGCTCCCGCGAGCCAGATCGCGACGCCGTGGGCACCGAGCGGGGCGAGCGCGTTTTCGAGGAGGGCCTCGGCGACGGCCGGTGTGTCGTCTGCCGCCAGGGCGCGGCTCTCCGCGGTCCGCAGCCGGACCGCCGGCGCCGCCTCGGAGGCCTGCTCGGCGACGGCGGTGGCGAGGAATTCCTGCGCCACCTCGCTGACGCGGTCACGCGCGGACTGGTTGATGATGTCCACGGCGAGGGCGAGCAAGGTGGTGCCGGACTGTTCGGCGAGCTTGGCCAACTGGCGGGACGCCTCTACGGGTCCGCATCCCAGGCGGCCGACGAGGATTCCCTTGGCCAGTTCCAGAAGCGCGCGGCCGTCGGCCGCGGACTGGGCTTCCAGCGCCTCCTCGCGCAGGCGCTCGACGGTCGCGGCGAGACGGCCGCCCTCCGTCCCGGAGGGGGCGGGGGCGGACCGGGTCGGCAGGGGTCCGTCGTTTTCGGCCCCCTTGGGGGTGTCGGGTGTGGCGTTGTCCTCCGCGGGGGCGGAGATGGCGTCCGGCTGGGACACCGTGTGATCGTCAGGAGTGATGTTCACCGTGTGGTCGCCAATTCCTCAGAGGGGTGGCCAGGGGCGGTCAGGCGCGGGTGGCGTCTGAGGTGCTACGGGGCGGAAGCCACCGGCGGAGTCGGGTGATGAGGTCGTTGGCGTCGACGGGCTTGGTGACGTAGTCGTTCGCGCCGGAGGCCAGGCTCTTGTCGCGGTCTCCCGGCATGGCCTTCGCGGTGACGGAGATGATGGGCAGATCAGTGTATTCGGGCATGCGCCTGATCTCGGTGGTTGCCGCGTAGCCGTCCAGTTCCGGCATCATCACGTCCATCAGGACAAGGTCGATTCCCTGGGTCTGGGTGAGGGTTTCGATGCCCCTGCGGCCGTTCTCGGCGTGCAGGACGTGCATGCCGTGCAGTTCCAGGATCCCGCTGATGGCGTAGAGGTTGCGGGGGTCGTCGTCGACGACGAGGACCGACCGGCCGGCGAGGCTGGCGTCGACGACGGCGTGCTCGGTGACGGTGTGGCTGTCGGCGTGCACGAGTGTGGGGACGTCGCCCGGCCGCTCCGCCGACAAGTGCAGCGCGATGCGCTCGCGGAGCTCGTCCAGGCTGGAGAGCACCTGTAGCGGCAGAGCGGTGGCGTGCTCGGCGACTTCTGCCTGCTGCTCCCTGGTCATACGCCGGTTGTCGTGGGCGAGGACGGGCAGGGAGGCGGTGGCGCCGTCCCCTCCGAGGGCTTGGAGGAAGCGCAGTCCTTCCCCGTCGGATCCGAGTTCGAGCACCACGCAGTGGAAGGGTGCCTGTGCCAGTGCGGCTGCCGCGTCCGCCGCGGTGACGGCGGTGACGACCTCGGCCCGGTCGGCCGGGACGGCCACCGCTCGTCCTGCGGTGAGGTCCCCTGCCGCGCTTTCGGCGACCAGGCTGAGCAGACCGTTGCTGCGCTGCTCGACGACCAGAATGCGGCGCGGATGACGCTGTGCTTCGAGGGCGGCCTGCCCGGCGGCGCCGGCCGACTGCTCGAGCTCCGAGCCGGCGGGCTCCGCGCTGCCGGGGCCGGCCGTCGCCCCTCCGGCGATTTCGCGTCCTGAGACGGGGAGGTACAGGGTGAAGGTGGAGCCCTTGCCGACCTCGCTGCGGGCGGTGACGGCGCCGCCCAGGAGGCGGGCGATCTCCCGGGTGATGGACAGGCCCAGGCCGGTGCCGCCGTACTTGCGGCTGGTGGTGCCGTCGGCCTGCTGGAATGCCGCGAAGATGGCTTCCAGCTGCTGCTCGGCGATCCCGATGCCGCTGTCGATCACACGGAACGCGACCACGGACCCGGCCTGGGCCAGCTCGTCGGGGAGCTCCGCCGAACTCGCGGGTTCGATCTTGACGTGAACGCGGCCGCGCTCGGTGAACTTCACCGCGTTGGACAGCAGGTTGCGCAGGATCTGCTGGAGGCGGGCGTCGTCGGTCAGCAGGTCCACGGGCACGCCAGGCGCGGTGGTGATGGCGAACTCAAGGCCCTTTTGGCTGGTCAGCGGCCGGAAGGAGGCTTCCAGGTAGTTGAGGAGCTGCTTGAGGGAGACCCGCTCGAGGTTCACGTCCATCTTGCCCGCCTCGACCTTCGACAGGTCGAGGATGTCGTTGATGAGCTGGAGCAGGTCGGAGCCGGCCGAGTGGATGATGCCCGCGTACTCGACCTGCTTGGGCGTCAGGTTGCGGCTGGGGTTCTGCGCGAGCAACTGGGCGAGGATGAGCAGGCTGTTGAGCGGGGTGCGCAGTTCGTGGCTCATGTTCGCCAGGAACTCCGACTTGTACTTGGAGGCCAGCGACAACTGCTTCGCCCGGTCCTCCAGTTCCTGGCGGGCCTGCTCGATCTCCAGGTTCTTGGCCTCGATGTCGCTGTTCTGGCTGGCGAGGAGGGCGGCCTTCTCCTCCAGTTCGGCGTTGGAGCGCTGCAGTTCCTCCTGCTGGACCTGCAGCTCCTCCGAGCGGGCCTGGAGCTCTGCCGTGAGCCGCTGGGACTCGCCGAGAAGCTCGTCCGTGCGGGCGTTGGCGACGATCGTGTTGACGTTGACGCCGATGGTCTCCATCAGGCGGCCCAGGAAGTCGCGGTGCACAGGACTGAACGGAGCGAAGGAGGCGAGCTCGATGACGCCCAGGACCTGGTCCTCCACGACGATGGGCAGAACGATGAGATGGGCGGGCGTCGCTCGTCCGAGCCCGGACGAGATCAAGTAGCCGGCCGGCACGTTGTCGGTGGTGAGGATGCGGCGGCTGCGGGCCGCCTGTCCCACCAGCGTCTCGCCCTGTCCGACCCGCGCGGCGGCGGGGCTCTCCACCGGCCGCCCGAAGGAACCGATCAGCGTGAAGCCCGCCTGGCCGTCGATCTCCTCACCGAGGTAGAAGGCGCCGTAGCTGGCGTCGACCAGCGGCGTCAGCTCGTCCATGACGAGCTCGGCGACGGCCGCGAGGTCGCGGTGGCCCTGCATCAGGCCGGAGATCTGGGCGAGGTTCGACTTGAGCCAGTCCTGCTCCTGGTTCGCCCGCGTGGTCTCGCGCAGGGAGCCGACCATGGAGTTGATGTTGTCCTTGAGTTCGGCGACCTCGCCGGAGGCGTCGACCGTGATCGATCGGGTCAGGTCGCCCTCGGCGACCGCGCTGGCGACTTCGGCGATGGCCCGTACCTGCCGGGTGAGGTTCCCGGCCAGCTCGTTGACGTTCTCGGTGAGCCGCTTCCAGGTGCCAGAGACCCCTTCGACCTCGGCCTGGCCGCCGAGGCGGCCCTCGCTGCCGACCTCACGGGCGACGCGGGTGACCTCGGCGGCGAAGGAGGACAGCTGGTCGACCATGGTGTTGATGGTGGTCTTCAGCTCCAGGATCTCGCCGCGGGCGTCCACGTCGATCTTCTTCGACAGGTCGCCGTTGGCGACGGCGGTCGTGACGAGGGCGATGTTGCGGACCTGGCCGGTGAGGTTGTTCGCCATGGAGTTGACGTTGTCGGTGAGGTCCTTCCAGGTGCCCGCCACGTTGGGCACCCGGGCCTGGCCGCCGAGGCGGCCCTCGGTACCCACCTCGCGGGCCACGCGCGTGACCTCGTCGGCGAACGCGGACAGTGTGTCGACCATGGTGTTGATGACGCCGGCCAGAGCGGCGACCTCGCCCTTGGCCTCCACCGTGATCTTCTGCGACAGGTCGCCCCGGGCCACGGCAGTCGCCACCTGGGCGATGGAGCGCACCTGCCCGGTCAGGTTGGAGGCCATGACGTTGACGTTGTCGGTGAGGTCCTTCCAGGTGCCGGAGACCCCTCGGACCGTGGCCTGGCCGCCCAGGTTGCCCTCGGTGCCGACCTCGCGGGCCACGCGCGTCACCTCGTCGGCGAACGCGGACAGCTGGTCGACCATCGTGTTGATGGTCTCCTTCAGCTCCAGGATCTCCCCGCGGGCGTCCACCCGGATCTTCTGCGTCAGATCGCCCTGGGCCACGGCGGTGGTGACCTCGGCGATCGAACGGACCTGGGCGGTCAGGTTGTCCGCCATGAAGTTGACCGAGTCGGTCAGATCGCGCCAGGTTCCCGAGACGCCCTTCACGTCCGCCTGCCCGCCGAGGCGGCCGTCCGTGCCCACCTCGCGGGCCACGCGCGTCACCTCGTCGGCGAACGCGGACAGCTGGTCGACCATCGTGTTGATCGTGGTCTTCAGCTCCAGGATCTCGCCCCGCGCGTCCACCCGGACCTTCTGCGAAAGGTCGCCCTGCGCCACGGCGGTCGCCACCTGGGCGATGGAGCGCACCTGGGAGGTGAGGTTCCCGGCCATGAAGTTCACCGAGTCGGTCAGGTCGCGCCAGGTACCGGAGACGCCCTTCACGTCCGCCTGCCCGCCGAGGATGCCCTCCGTGCCCACCTCGCGGGCCATGCGCGTGACTTCACCCGCGAACGCGGACAGCTGGTCGACCATCGTGTTGATGGTGTTCTTCAGCTCCAGGATCTCCCCGCGGGCGTCGACGGCGATCTTCTGGGAGAGGTCTCCCTTGGCGACCGCGGTGGTCACCTGGGCGATGTTGCGGACCTGGTCGGTGAGGTTGCCGGCCATGAAGTTCACCGAGTCGGTGAGGTCACGCCACACTCCGCCCACTCCGGGCACCTCGGCCTGGCCCCCGAGGCGGCCCTCGCTGCCCACCTCACGGGCGACGCGCGTGACTTCGGCGGCGAACGAGGACAGCTGGTCCACCATAGTGTTGACGGTGTCCTTCAGCTCCAGGATCTCGCCCCGGGCAGCCACGTCGATCTTCTGCGAGAGGTCGCCGCGCGCCACCGCCGTCGCCACTTGCGCGATGTCGCGGACCTGGGTGGTGAGGTTGCCGGCCATGGCGTTCACCGAGTCCGTCAGATCCGCCCAGGTACCCGACACTCCCGGTACCTCGGCCTGACCGCCCAGCGTGCCCTCGGTGCCGACCTCACGGGCGACGCGGGTGACCTCGGACGTGAACAGCGACAGCTGGTCGACCATCCCGTTGAAGACGGTGGCGATCTCCCCGAGAAGGCCGTCGGCCTCATCAGGGAGGCGGGTACCGAAGTCCCCGTCGCGCACCGCCGTCAGGCCGGCCAGGAGCTGCCGCAGCTCCGGCTCGCCGACCTCCCCCGTCGTCGCCTGTGACGAACCAGCCGTCCTGGCCATAGCAGTCCCGCCCTCTCGTGCTGCCCATGGGACGCCCGCAACCCTTCCGCGCCCCATGGTGTAGTCCATCACATGTGCAGCCGTGCCCAGGGCCCGAGGGGGACTAAGAGCCGACGCGCGCATGGATGGGCGGTGCCGAGGCATGCGAGGGGGATGGAATGCGTCATTTACGAGCAGGCTTCGGGAGCGTCGGAGCACGTGGAGTGCGATCTGCCGGACGACACCTGTCGCACGGCCCTCAAACGGATGCGGGACCTGGGAGACGGCGCGTTCGCCTGGGTCCGGCTGACCGACCCCTCGGAGGGCGAACTGCTCCAGCTCGCCGACGAACTCGCCCTGCATCCTCTGGCCGTCGAGGACGCCCTCCATGGACGACAGCGCCCCAAACGGGAGCGTTTCGACGATGTCCTGGCCGTGGCTCTGAAGCCCCTGCGGTATGTGGAGGAGGACACGGCGGTGGAGACCGGAGACATCATGATCTTCGTTGGCCCCCGCAGCGTCCTCACCGTGAGCCACGGAACGATCGACCCCTGCGCCGAGGCCGCACGTCGGCTGGAGGCCCATCCGCAGATGCTGCGCATGGGGCCCTGGGCCGTGCTGCACGCCGTGCTGGACGTCGCGGTCGATGCGTACGGCGACGCGGCCCGGAGGGTGCGCACCACGCTCGACCGGCTCGAGGACGAGGTGTTCTCGACCTCCCGTGTCGACCACACCCAGAGCATCTACTCCCTCAAGCGGGAGGTCCGCGAGTTCCGTGATGCCGTGCAGCCGCTCGTCCCGGTCGTCCAGGGCCTCTTGGACAGGCCGGGTACAAAGGAGGACCTTTCAGACATCGCCCCGTACGTCCGTGACGTCGCCGATCACCTGCACCGCACGGACACCGAGGTCCGGACCCTGGACGAGCTGGTGGACTCCGTCCTCGGCGCACAGCAGGCCCGCGTGGGCACTTGGCAGAACGACGACATGCGGCGCATCTCCGCATGGGCGGCGATCTTCGCGATCCCCACCATGGTCGCCGGCGTGTACGGGATGAACTTCGAGCACATGCCGGAACTCGGCTGGACCTACGGCTACCCGCTGGCCGTCGCGCTCATGGCCCTCGCCTCAGGCGCCCTGTACCGCGCCTTCCGCCGCAACGGCTGGCTGTAGGGCCGGCGGCCGCACCGGCCGGTGGCGAGGGCCTAGGGTGCTCGCATGGACATGCGGACGAGCATCGAGCAGCTGATCGTGGAAGCCGAACAGCAGATCCACGACCAGGTATGGGCCCCCACCAGCGCCGACCGGGCCCTCGCGGCGAAGGCCGCCGCCGACCTCCAGACCGCCATCGGCACCCCGCACGCGCAAGAGGCGTTGTGCGAGGTCGACCGGCTGGAGCGGCTGCGGGGAGGGCTGGCCGTCCTGGCGATCTCCCTCGCCCGCGTCCACGGGCGGCTCGCCTGGTTCCTCGGCGCGGCGGTCACCGCCCTCACTCCCGTCCTGCACTGGCGCGCCCTCTCCCCCGAAGGCGGGCCCGCCTTCGGCACCGTCCACGCGGAAGCCCGGCAGTACGCCGACGCCGAAGACGCGATCCGGCTCCTCCAGGACACCCTCAGCCGTATCTCCACCGCCTGACACCCCTGCGCGGCGCCCCCCTCCGGCACGGAGAGTGACGTAAATGATGCGGTATGTCACGGGTGGTGGCATCGTGGCGGGGGGAACCCCCCCACCACCCGTCACAAGGGAGTCGCCGACATGGGCGGAATGAAGGACAAGCGCCAGGAACCGGGCAAGGGCCGCGAGGAGCAGGAACGCATGAGCCGTCCGGGCCAGGACCCCGTCCAGCCCGGGGACAGCGAGGAGCGGATGCGGGGGAAGGGCCCGGACGAACTCAGGCGGCGCGGTCAGGACGACATGCGGCGCGAACGCGACGAGGACGACATGCGCGACGAAGAGCTCTGAGCAGCGCGCGTCGTAGCTCCCCCACACGCAGGACCCGGCCACCCCGTAGTCACCATCACCGGCCGGGTCCTGTCCCATGTCCCCTGCCCGGCCACGGGCAGCCACGTCGTGCGCGGGCCGACGACAGGCCTTCAGGCGCCTGTGCCTGCATCCTGGAGGCGGGCGTCATGGGTTCGGCGGGCTGCCCCGCCCCGGCTCTTGCGAGGCTTCGGATGTTGATCAGCCACACTCTCGACCGCGGCACACTCAGAGTGAAGTTCCACCAGGACCTGGACATCACCAACCGGGCGGCGGCCGCCCTCCAGGTCGAAGCACTCGTCGCGGCCCACCGCCCGGACGAGGTCCTCCTCGAACTGCCCCCCGGCGAACCGGGCCCCGCCACGCTCAGCGCGGTGGCCCGCGCGCAGCGGATGTGCCGGAGCATGGACGTCGCGTTCACCGTCACCGGCACGGCCGTCCCGGTCCAAGAGCCCGCGGGCGAGGCTGGGCTGCGGCTGGAATCGGGGGCGCGGCGCCGCCGCTGACGTCCGGCTCCGCGCGCCTTCCGACGATTGCACGCAGGCAGTGGATGGGGCCGACCGGAGTCAGGGCTGTCCCGCAGGCCGGTGTCCCCCCGCCGGGCCTGCGCGGACCGGCGGCGGACAGGACCTACAGTACGGCCGTGCATGATCATGAGACCCAGTTCCTCGCCGCGGTGCGCGCGGTGCTCGACGAGGCGGGCTTTCCCGCGCGCGCGGCCGGTTCCGAGGGCGTGCACACGGTGCTCCACGCCCGCGGGGTGATGGTCGGCTGGATGCCCCAGGACATCACGCGCCTGCGGGTACGGCGACGCGGCCCCCGCCGCACCCGGAAGAACGGCCGGGCGGACCCGCCCGGGCTGCGCCGGGCCTTCGGTCTCGCCCTGGCGGCAGCCTTCCGCAACGCCGGCTACACCGTCGAGACCCGCGGCGACGAATGGCTGCTCGTCATCGACCCCCAACACCAGCCCGAACTCTGAAGCCCACCGCGGCCCCCACCCGGCCGGTCGCGAAGGCACCGCCCCGTTCGAACGGGGCGGTGACGTCAGGGCGGGAGGCCGGCGCCGCTGCCTCGGCGCGGCCCCGGGGCCCGACGAGGCAGCGGCCTGGGGGTCAGACCTGGCCGCGCCACTGGCCGGTCGGGGTGCCGCGGTCCTCGATGAAGTGCTTGAACCGCTTCAGGTCGCCCTTGACCTGCCGGTCGACGAAGCCGAACTTGTCCGCGATGTTCTCCGCCATCCCATCGGGATCGAAGTCCATCATCAAGGTCACCTCGGTATGGGCGGGGTCGATGGGCCGGAAGGTCACCAGGCCCGACTGCTCCGTCTCGCCGCCGACGGTGACCCAGGCGATCTTCGTGTCGGGGACCTGCGCGGTGATCTCCGCGTCGAACTCCCGCTCCACCCCGCCGATCTTCGTCACCCAGTGCGTGAGGGTGTCACTGCGCTGCTCGATCCGCTCGACGCCGTCCATGAACTGGGGGAACGACTCGAACTGCGTCCACTGGTCGTAGGCGGTGCGGACCGGGACGCCGACTTCGATGGACTCCTTGACCTGCGACATGCTCAACCTCCTGGTTTCGGGACTGCGGAGCCGGGGCCGGCCTCTCGGGTGGCCGGCCCCGGCGGTGGGGAACCCCTCTATGGGTGCCCTCCCGGGCCGCACGTGCCCCGGCTCGGGCGCGGCACACCCCGAACGAGCCCAATCAGGGGCCCAGCCGGCCCTGCCGCCTCGCGCCGCCGAGTACGTCCACTCGGTGCCGCCCGCGGGCTCGGCGCGCGCGGCCGGGGTCAGGTGTGGAGGCGGCTGTTGGTGCCGTCGTGGTCGTCGGCGTCGCTCTCGTCGAACCAGTAGTCGCCGGCCGCGAGGTAGCGGAAGCCGTGGCTGGTGTGCGCGGGGAGGGTGACGCTCGCGGCCCGGGTACCGTCCCCGCGCGGGGCGAGGGGGTGGGCGGCGGGGTTCCAGTGGTTGAAGTCCCCGACCACGCTGACCGGGCCGGCCGGCTGGTCGGCGGGCAGGACGAAGGTGACCTGGGTGCGGCCCTTGAGCCGCTTGCGTTCTAGCACGAAGCACTCCGTCGAGGCGCGGGCGAGGGAATCGGACTGGTGCATCCTCACCCCCGGAAGCGGGCGCGGGGGCCGAAACACGCCCGCCTTCCTGCGGAGGTCATCCGGCCGGCGGCGGGCAGGCCAGGATGGAGGGCAGGGATATCCGGCCGGTGCTGGGCGGGATGCGCACGGAGCGGCTGTACGGGCAGGCCGTCCCTGCCGCCGTTCCTGCGCATGGGGAAGGACCTCGTGCGCGCCGCACGGCACACGGCAGCCCCGGCCCCCGGTGCCTGGGCGAGAGTACGGAGGCATAGCCTGTGGCCATGTCCGTCAACATCGATCTCGCCTTCACCGTCACCGACGTCACCGACGAGGCCGAAGCCACGGCCATCGTCAGCGCCGTGGAGGAACTGCTCCGCGAGGAGTCCATCCACCTCCAGGTCAGCCTCGGTGTGGCCGTGGACGACGACGGCTCGTACTTCGTCTCAGGAGAGTCGGACTTCCCGCTCGGGATCTCCCGCTTCTACCTCTGGCGCCCGCACTTCGAGGGGCTGTTCGCCACCACGGTCACCGCGGTGGCGCCGAAGGCGAAGCCGAGGATCGACTGGGGTTACCCCGACGAGGAGTACTGAACGGCGGGGCGGACTCGGCGCTGCGATACGGCGACCCGGCAGGGGCACTGCATCGGTTCGCCGCCTGAGACCCGCCGTCGTTCAGGCCTTCCTGAGCAGCTGGTTCGCCGCGCGGCCGAACATGAGGCGGGCCGTCCGGTTCACCACTCCGTCGAAGAGGCGTGGCAGGAAGCGGATGCGCAGTTCCTCCCGCCACACCACCCGGCTGCGGCCCCCCGGCCCCGGCCGGACCTCGATCTCCGCCCAGCCCAGGACGACCCGGCCACGCTTCTCCAGCCGGCACAGGCCGGGCTCGTCGCCCACCGGCGGGCGCCAGACCGTGACCTCCATGATGTCGTCGACGGCCACGGGTCCGATGCCCGACCGGGCCACGAAACGCGTGCCCTCGCGGGTCGGCGGCGCGGTGAGCACCTCGATCCCGGTCAGCGGGACCACGTCGGCGTGGCGGGGCCAGTCCGTCAGCCTGCGCCACGCCTCCGCGGGGGCGAGCAGGGGCGTGCGTTCGAGGGAAAAGGGGGACACGCCACGATCCTAGGGAATCGACGCCCTCCACCAGCGCATCGCCCAGGGCTCCCCTCGATAGCTGCAGTACCCGGGCCGGCACCCAGCCGGGTCAGCGGACCTCGGTGGCCCGGCGCTCCTTGAGCGCGCCACAGTTGGAGTTGTACACCTGCACATGCACGTTGCTGATGCCCCCACCCCAGTCGACGCAGTGGCCCTTGCCGGACACGTAGGCCGGCCCCGCGTACGAGGTGTACCGGCCGAAGTCCTCGCCCCGCTCCCGGGTTTCGGGGACTTCGATCCACAGGGCCATGTCCACCGCCGCACCCGGGTTGTTGCGGATGGTCGCGACGCAGTTCTTTCCGTTCGAGGCGTTGTACGTCAGGTAGACGGTGCCCAGCGAGCCGATGGCGGCCGAGTTCACGGTCTTGTAGGCGGTTCCGCAGACCTTCTGCGGCGTGGTGTTGGGTGCGGCGGTGGCGGGCGCCGCAAGCGCGGTCGTGGCGCCCAGGGCCAGGGCGGCGAATGCGGAGGTGGTCAGGACGGAACGGGTGAGTCGCACGTGTTTTCCCCCTGCGCTCAGTGGAGTTGGTCGCTCCTGCATGTTGTGACATCCAGGACGGCGGATCGGTTGCGCACCATGCGCAGGAGATGTGGCCGTGCCCCCAGGCGCACGGCGCTCCCGACGGCGTCCGGGCCGAAAACCCGCCACGCCGCAGACGCCCCCGGCTCCCGTGTTCAGAGCGGCGGCGGCTGGGCAGAGTGGGACGGGAGGGAAGATGACCGGTCAGTGTTCCGGGCCCCGGCCTGCCGCCGACACGGCGGTCGGCCTCGTACGGGCGGAGTCGCGGTGACCTCGGGATCGGCGGGACGGGCCCCCGGCGGGCTGCCGGTGGTCAGCCATCTCGGGGCGTTCGTACGCTCGCCGTTGGGGTTCCTCGGAGGCCTCGCCGCCCATGGGGAAGTCGTCGAGGTCCGGTTCGGTCCCCAGCGGGTCTGGGTCGTCTGCGATCCGGGCTCACCCGTGAGCTCCTGCTCAACGACCGGGTGTTCGACAAGGCTGATCGAACGGGCCCTGGACCCCTCAGCCCGGGCAGCCCCCTGCGCACCGAGGCTGCCCGCCTTCTGACCAGCCCGCCATGGGATGATCTTGAGCCCCGATCGAGAGGACCGCGTATCCGCGGTTCACATCGCCGATGGCAAGATCGGGCCATGGGATTGAACATAGTGGTCGGCGTCCTCGTCGACGCCGAGGACGCCGACCACACCGAGATGGTCCGCGCCGACTTCGTCGCGATCGGCGAGCTACTGGAGCGTGCGGGAGCGCGACCGTGGGCTGAGCCAGACCTCGATGAGGAGGAGGGCGCGGAGTTCGAGGCGTGGGGTTACTCGGGCCTGCACGCCGTTCGCCGTCTCGCTGTCCACCTTGCAGCGGGCGGGCGCCTGCCCGAGCCGTTGGACGGCGACCGACGGGCGACTGACGACCCGCTCCTGTGTGAGGTGTACGAGGCTCTCCCGAGTGATCCTCCTGGACCGTTCGACCATCTGGTCCATCATTCGGACTGCGAGGGCTACTACGTCCCGGTCGACTTCGCCCAGGTCATCGTGGACAAAAAGGCGCGGGGCGGCTATCTCGGCTCTTCGGTGCGCCTGCTGGAGGAAGCCCGCCGACTCGCTGAAGCCCTCGGCCTTCCAGAAGACCTCGATCCGCACTCCGAAGAGGTCTTCGAGGCCGCCGATGCCGAGAAGCCGGCCACTGAGGGGTGGCGTCGCTACGGCGTCGAGTCCTATGTATGCCTGCAACTCCTCCACGCGGCGAAACTCTCGATCTCGACGGGCGCGGCCATCGCCTTCACCTGAGGGCCGTGGGACTCTCCGTGCCTCAGCTTCCGTGAGTCACGTGGTCGTGCGTCGGGTGGCGGGCGGCGAGGGGGAGGGTGAGGACCCAGCGGACGGAGAGGAGTCCCGCGGCCGCCCAGAGGGCGGTGTGGGGGCCGGCGGTCTGGGCGATCAGGCCGGCGAGGGCCGCGCCCGCGGCGAGGGCACCGGTGAGCAGGAAGCGGAAGGTGGCGTTCATGCGGCCGAGGAGCTCCGGTGGGGTGGCCTGCTGCCGGAAGGAGACGCGCAGCACGTTGTCCACGCCCGTCTTGGCCAGCGTGATCGCCCAGGCGGCGCCTGCGAGCCGCAGGTCGTGCAGGCCGATGGCCAGGGCGAACGGGGCCAGCAGCGGGCCCGGGAGCCACAGGGAGCGGAGGGGGCCGAGGGCGCGGCGCAGGAGCGGTGCGGTGAGTGAGCCCGCGAGGGTGCCGAGACCGCCGGCGGCCAGGAAGAGCCCGGCGGTGCCGGGCCGGTCGGCGAGGGTGATGAGCAGGGACACGACGGCGAGTTGGATCGCGAGGTTGGTGAGCGCGCCTTCGAGCGCGATCGGTCGCAGGTGCGGGTGGCGGAGCACGAACCGCAGGCCTGCGCCGACGTCCCGCAGCATCGGCGCGCGTCCGCGCTTGGGGAGGCCGGGTTCGGGGCGGCGGACGCGGGCGGTCAGCAGGGCCGAGGCGATGTAGCTGGCCACGTCGAGCAGGAGGGCCAGCGGTGCTCCGGCCGCCTGGACGATCAGGCCTCCGGCGCCGCGGCCCGAGACGTCGGCGACGGAATTGAGGCTGACGAGCGCCGTGTTCGCCGCGAGCAGCCGGTCCCTGCCGACGACGTGGGGCACGTAGCTGAGATGGGCCACGTCGAAGAGGACCGTGGCGACACCCATCAGCCCGACCACCGCGTACAGGTGGGTGAGGGTCAGCGTCCCGCACGCCCAGGCCAGCGGGACCGAGGCCAGTAGGCCGGCACGGATCAGGTCGGCACCGATCATGACGGGGCGTTTGCGGAGGCGGTCGATCCAGGTGCCGGCGGGCAGTCCGACGAGGAGGAAGGAGAGGGTGGTGAGGGTGGCCAGCAGGCCGACCTGCGCCGGGTCGGCATGGAGTGCGGACTGGGCCAGGAACGGCAGCGCGAGCGCGCTGATCTGGGTCCCGAATTTACTGGTGGCGTCTGCGACGAAGATCCGGCGGAAGTCCCGGTCGGTGGAGAGGAGCATGACCCGGACTCTCGCCCCGGCCTCGTGAACGGCGTGAACGATTTAGCCTTGGCCGAATGGAGCTGAGACTGGAGTACTCGGCGGCGGAGCTCGCCCACACGCGGTTCGCCCTGTCTCCCCTGTGGGAGGCGGTCGCGAGTCTGCGCGTCCTCTCCTTCCCCGCGGAGCACCCGCTGCACCATCCCTGGGAACGGGCCGTACGCCCGCGACTGACGGGGCTGGACCTGCGCCCGCTGACCGAGCTGATCACACCGGGTCTCATCGCCGCGTTCGTCTGCCCGCCCCCGGTGAGCCACGCACCCGATCTGGAACTGGAACTGGCGACCCTGCGCGCCCAGCCCCACGACCGCGTCCAGGCCGGCCTGGCGGCCTGCGGCCTGCACCACCCCGACCCCGCCGGCCGCCTCGACGAGCTGGCCGGGCTCGTCCGCGCCTACTGGGCCATCGCGATCGCCCCGTACTGGCCCCGCATCCGGGCCCTGCTCGACGGCGACGTCCTGCACCGGGCCCGGCTCATGGCCACCAGCGGCGCCCGCGGCCTCTTCGAGGACCTCGACCCCGGCATCACCTGGCAGAACGACACCCTGCACGTACGCCGACGCCGCCAACGTACGGCGCACGTGCGCCTGGAAGGGCAGGGGATGCTGCTCATACCGTCGGTGTTCGCTCACCCGCGCGTGTTCTCGCTGACCGCCCCCGGCTGGCAACCCCTCCTGCGCTACCCCGTCCGGGGCGTCGCGACCCTGTGGGAAAGCAAGGGGGCGGCACCGCCCCACGCGGCACTGGCGAAGGTGCTCGGCCGCTCCCGCGCCCTGCTGCTGTCCCTCCTCGACCAGCCCGCGACGACCACCACCCTGGCCGCCCGCACCGGCCTGACCTCCGGCGCGGTCTCCCAGCACCTCACCGCGATGCGGGACGCCGGACTCCTCACCGCACACCGCCTGGGCAAGGAAGTCCTCTACGCCCGTACCACGCCGGCCCACGACCTGATCGACCGAGCCGTGTCCCGCTGAACAGGGTGCGGCCCGGCGTCAGCGCGCCGGTTCCGGGCGGCGGGTGACGGCCCGTCGGGCGATCTTGGCGAGGACCGACGGGTGCATCAGCAGCGAGGACGGGGCGGTCATGTTGGCGACCTTGACGAAACGGGTCCACACGTCGGCGTCGTGCCGGGCCAGCGCGAACACCTGCTGGTTGTACCAGTGCGCGAACCGGGCGGCCAGGGGCTGGCCGGCCGGGCTCCACATCAGGTCCGAGGTGGTGGACAGGGACCACGGCACCTTGATGATCCGGGCCGCCGTGCGCAGGTACTCCCGGCTCAGGCCGGCCAGGCCCGTGCCCGTGGAGCGGCGGCGGCCGAGCAGCGAGCCGAGTGCTTCGGCCTCGATGGCGGGCACGGTCAGCCCCTGGCCGTAGACCGGGTTGAAGACGCAGAGCGCGTCGCCGATCGCGATCAGTCCCTCCGGCCAGCCGGGGTTGCGGTGGTGCAGCCGCCAGGTGCTGCCGGGGTTGGTGTAGCGGTGCAACTCGTCGTGGCGGCTGCGGCGGGCGATCTGCTCGGCCAGCAGGGGGTTGTCCAGGCTGCGCGCGTACTCCAGGAAGCCGTCCGGGTCGGTCGGGGGGTGCTGTTCGAAGCCGAACAGCGAACAGACCCAGCGGCCGTGCTCGACCGCGAGCATGGCGCCGCCGCGGCGCACCGAGGGGGCGAAGGTCATCTGGTAGGCGAGGTCGTAGTCCTTCTCCTCGGGGGTGCGGTCGAAGACCATCGTGGTGTAGGTGATCTTCGCCTTCACCGTGCTCTTCGGCGAGGCCGGCAGCCGGGCCTCGCCCAGCCACTCGTCGATCGAGGTGGTGCGCCCGGAGGCGTCCACCACCAGTTCGGCGGTGACCTCCCGCTCCCCGCCCTGCCCGGTCCGGTACCGGACCGCCCCGATCCGGCCGTCCGGGCCGCGTACGAGGCCCAGGACCCGGGCCCCGCCGAGCACCTGAACCTGCGCCAGGTCCAGCACCCGGGCCCGGATCCGCCGTTCCAGCTCGTCGCGGGTGAAGGACTGGATCCGCACTCCGGTGGCGGCGCGCACGGCGTAGCCGGTGGGCAGGAGGAAGCTGATCCGCTCACCGTAGTCGTAGACGGGCGCGCCGAGCCGCTCCAGCTCCGCGCGCAGGCCCGGGAAGAGCAGCTCCAGCGTCTGGGCGCCCTTGGCCAGCATCGCGTGCGCGTGGTACGACTGCGGCGCGGTCGGGTGTGCACCGGTCGTGCGGTCGACCGCGTCCCGTTCCAGCACGAGGACCTCGGCGAAGTGGTCGGCCAGGACCCGGGCCGCCAGCAGGCCCGCGTAGCCGCCGCCGATGACCACGGCGCGCCCCCAGGCCGGGCTGCCCGCAGCGGTTGTGGGGTCCGTGCCCGTGTTCGGGCCCGCGTTCGTGTCGGCGTTCGTGTCCGGTGCCACGGTGCCCTTGTCAGCGTCCGTCATGCCGCCCCTGATCTTCGAGTCGCCGGAGACCCGGTCGGGCCGCCATCCGGGCACCACCTCACCGCACTGCTCCGAGGACGATCAAGGGCGGCGAAGGGGCGCTCGGGGGTGCACCAGGGGCGCGGCGTCGCGCCGTCCAGCATGGCCTTGTCCACCTCGATCGCGGGCGACGTACCCGCCGGCGTGGTCGCGCTCGGCGGGGTGGTGGCGGGTGATCCTGTGTTCGAGGTGGTCATCACGAATCCCGTCTGCGGAAGGGGGTGAGTCGCCACGGCGCCAGCAAGCACTGAGGACCACCCACGTGCCGCCGACGTCAGTGGGTGGGGGTCGCAGCGTGAACGTGGCCTTCGTAGAGGCGGTCGGCGAGGAGGGCGTGGGCGAGGGTGCCGCCGGCCCGGACGGAGGCGGTGACGAAGGCGGTCTCGGCGAGTTCCTCGGCGGTTACGCCGTGCCGGCGGGCGGCCGCGGTGTGGACGTCGAGGCAGTAGGCGCATTGGGTGACCAGGGCCACCGCCACGGAGATCAGCTCGCGGTAGCGGCGCGGTACGGCGCCGTCCTCGCGGTCGACGGCGTTCTGGAAGGCGAGCCAGGCCGCGAACTCGGGCGCGGCGGCGGCGCCGACGGAACGGGCACGGTGGAGGTCGTCGGGGTGTGCGTACATGGGTACTCCTCGGGGTGAGCGACGGGGGCTGAGGTGGCCCGGGGGGTGTGGGGAACGGAATTGTGCGGGGGGGGACGGCTCCACTTCACCTCGGATCCCGCCGCCGCGTCCAAGACCGGTTGCGCGGGGGCGGTGCCGTTGTCGGTATCGTGGCTGGTCATGGACTTGAGGGCGTTGCGCTGTTTCGTGGCGGTGGCGGAGGAGGGCCACTTCGGCCGGGCCGCCATGCGGCTCCATCTCGCCCAGCCACCCCTCAGCCGCAGGATCCGCGACCTGGAGGCGGACCTGGCGTGCCGGTTGTTCGAGCGGATCCCGACCGGGGCGCGTCTGACCGCGGCCGGTGAAGTTCTTCTCCCGGAGGCGCGCGACCTGTTGGCGCGGGCGGAGCGCGCCCGCGAGCTGGTGCGTGCGGCGGAGTCCGTCCGTGAGGTCGTCCTGGGCACGGTGGCCGGCGCGGGCCTGGAGGCCGGCGCCGAGGCCCTCGCCGTCTTGCGGGGTACCCGACCCGGGCTGCGTGTCCGGCTGCACGAGGCGCCCGTGACCGATCCGACGGGAGGGCTGCGCGAGCGGCGGGTCGACCTGGCGCTGACCCGGCTCCCCTTCGACACCTCGGGGCTGACCATACGTCAGCTGGGGACGGAGCCCCTGGTGGCGGCACTGCCCGCAGACGACCCGCTCGCCGTGCGCCCGCGCCTGCACGTGGGCGAACTCGCCGGGCGGCCGCGCTTCCGGCTGCCGGCCGGAACGGACGCGCGGTGGCGCACGTACTGGCTCGCCGCCGACGAGGACACGCCCGGCCCGGTGGTGACCTCCGCCGAGGAGTGCCTGCACGCGGTGGTGTGGGACGGGGTGACCGGGCTCCTGCCGGCCGGGGCCGCGCGCAGGCACGCGCGCCCGGGCATCGCATTCGTCCCGGTCGACGGACACCCGCCGAGCCGCGTCGTGCTGGCCCGCCGGGCGGACGCCGGCGACCGGCTCGTGGACGCCGTGGCGGACGCCCTGGCCGATGCCCATGCCGCGCGCGCGAACGGCTCCGCCCGTCCGGACGCGACGCCGGCACACCTCATGGCCTTGCCCCGCCCCACCCGACCGGGCGACCGCCTGGCGGCCAGGGCGCCGCAGTAGGCGGCTCGGCAGTCGATGTCCGGGGCCGGCCGCCGTGCTTGAGCCTGGCGAGAATGTGTCGAAGGCTGACCTTTCTGACGTGGCCCGGGGCGGGGTCGAACGGCAAGGATCGAGGCACGACCTCGACGGAGCCCTGTGGGGACCTCAACCCCCTGGGCCGTCGTCGGGATCGAGCAATCCGAATGCCGAACACAGGAGGTTTCCCGTGGCCAAGGGCTACTGGGTCAGCGTCTACCCCGTCATTTCCGACCCCGAGGCGCTGGCTGCCTACAACGAGCTGGCCGGTCAGGCTGTGCGGGCTGCGGGTGGGCGCGTCCTGTCCCGGGGTGGTCGAGTCGTGGCCCACGAGGACGGAATCGCGCAGCGCGTCGTTCTGATCGAGTTCGACAGCTTCGAGGAGGCGGCCGCCGCATACGAGAGCGAGTCATACCAGAAGGCGCTGGTCGCCCTCCCCGACGGCTTCGCGCGCGACTTCCGCATCATCGAGGGCATCGACTGACCGGCACGAGCAGGCCCGGCTCGGCCCCAACTTCCTCCTGTCACAGGCGTTCGCACAACCCGGGGCCTTGGGTTAGGTTCCCGTCGTGACTGATGATCGCGGACCATTGCTGGCGGGCCGGTACCGGTTGGCCGGACCGCTCGGCCGGGGCGGCATGGGGACCGTCTGGCGGGCCCAGGACGAGCAGCTCGGCCGGCAGGTCGCGCTCAAGGAGCTGCGGCTCCCCGACGACCTCGATGCCTCCGGGCGGGATGCGTGGATCGCCCGCGTGGACCGCGAGGCGCGCGCGGCCGCCAGGCTGAAACATCCGGGGGTGATCACCGTCCACGACCGGATAGCCGATGGCGACGGCCGCCCGTGGATCGTGATGGAACTCGTCCACGGCCGCTCCCTCGACGAACTGGTCAAGGAGGACGGCCCGCTTCCGCCCGCCCGCGTGGCCATGATCGGCCGTCAGGTCCTGGACGCGCTGCGTGCCGTGCACGCCATGGGCGTCGTCCACCGGGACATCAAGCCCGCCAACGTCCTGCTCGAAGGCGACCGGGTGGTGCTGACCGACTTCGGGATCGCCGCCGTGGAGGGCGAGCCCGGTCTGACCCGGTCGGGGGCCCTGATGGGGACCCCGGTCTACATGGCGCCCGAGCAGATGCGCGGGCATGCGGCAACCGCCGAATCCGACCTGTGGTCCCTGGGCGCGACGCTGTTCACCGCCGTGGAGGGGCACCCCCCGTTCACCGGTTCCGGCTCCTGGGCCGTCTTCGTCGCCGTCGCCACCGAGGAACCCGCCCCCGCCGTCCGCGCGGGGGAGCTCGCCCCGGTGCTGACCGGCCTCCTCCGCAAGGAGCCGGCGCAACGCCTCACCGCCGAGGAGGCGTACGACCTGCTCGCCGGACCGGCGGGCGAAGCCGAGCCGTCCCGGCCGGAACCCGCGCCGGCGTCCGCGTCCACCCTGCGGCTGGGCCGGGAGCCGGGCGCCGGCCCCGCCCGTCCTGCGCGTCCCGCCCGGCGGCGGTACCTGCTGGGCGGCCTGGCGGCGGTCGCGGTCGCCGCGATGGTGATGCCCTGGGGGTTACCGGATTCCGGTTCGTCCGGCGCCACCGGCCGCACCGGCGCGATCGGCTCCACCGGGCCCACCCGGCCGTCCCCCTCCTCGTCCTCCCCCGTCGCCTCAGCCACCCCGTCCGTCCCCGGACCGACCCCCAGCCCGAGTCCGAGCCCGACACCGCCCCCCACGCTCAGGCCGACCCGAACTCCCCTCGACCGCCAGGCCATCGAGCGGGTCTTCGCGCTCTACATGAACGGCCTCGCCGACCACGACATGACCTCGCTGCGCCGAGGCACCTGCCCCCGCCTGCGCTCGACCCTGCTCGGATTCGCCCTCAACGGCTACTACGTGGACCGCTGGGAACTCCAGCACTACGAGATCCCACCCGACCGGGACCAGCTCAGCGTGGAGGCGAAGATCACCCGGCGCGACCCCGAGACCGGAACACTCGCGGGCGACATCCTCAACCAATGGATCATCGAGCGGGACGCGGACCAGGAGTACTACGTATGCGGCTGGCTCAACGGGGAATGAGCCTCCAGCGGTGACGCTCCGCCGGGCGGCAGCAGCCGACGGGTGCGCACTGGCCTGGGCGGAGTCCGTCCGCACGCAGGGGACGGTCGCCGCCGGCAGGCCGGAGCCGTCGCCGCCGCGCTCGGAGCGCCGGTGCGCTTCCACGAACTGACCCGCGAGGAGGCAAAGCCGCCATGACCCGCTTCGTCCCACCGGAGCTCGCGGACGACACCCTGGACGTCATCGGCGCTCCGAACGCCGCCGAACCGCGGATCAGCCCGGACGTGCACCGGGTCCTGGGCCGCGGACCGCGGCCCTTCAGCGACTGGGCCGCCCGTAACATCGCCGCTTTCCGCTGAGCCCGGACCTGCGGGCTCAGCCGAGTACGGCCTCGCCCAGCAGGCGGGCCGTGTCGGCGACGAGCCTGGCGTCGTTCGGCCCCTGCGGCGCGTGCGGCCTGGTCGTCAGGACCGCCATCACCACCGGCACACCGGCCGGGCTCCAGACCACGCCCACGTCGTTGGCGACGCCGTAGGCGGTGCCGCCGCCGGTCTTGTCGGCGAGGGTCCAACCGGGCAGGCCCTCCTTGAACCGCTGGGTGTTGGTGGTGTTGGCGAGCAGCCAGCCGGTGAGCCGGTCCCTGTCCTTGCGGGGCAGTGCGTCCGTGCGCAGCAGCCGGGCGTACGTCTCGCCGATGGCGTGCGGGCTGGTGGTGTCCTCGGTGCGCCAGGGTTCGGCGGAGTTCAGGTCCGGCTCCCACCGGTCGAGCCGGGTGACGCGGTCGCCGAGGGAACGGGCGAAGCGGGTGATCGCGGTCGGGCCGCCCAGTTCGCGCAGGAGCAGGTTGCCCGCCAGGTTGTCGCTCTGGCTGACCGCGGCCGCGCACAAGGCCTCGACCGTCATCCCGTCGGGCACGTGGTCCTTGGTGACGGGGGCCCAGTCGGCAGCTTCGACCTCGGCCCGGGTGTAGTGGATCCGGCGGGCCAGGAACTCCCCGTCGCGGTCGAGGTCCCGCAGGACGGCCGCCGCGGCCAGCGGCTTGAACACCGAGCAGACCGGGAAGAGCTCCTCCGCCCGGTGGACCACCGTCCGGCCGGTGACCAGGTTGCGGGCGTAGACGCCGAGGCGGGCGCCGTGCTCCCGTTCCATGTCCCGCAGCCGGCGCACAGGGCCCGCATCCGGGGCCGGCCGGACGTCCGCGGACGCCGAACCGGCGGTGCCGAGGCCGAGGGCGGCCAGGCCCCCGGTGCCGAGGGCCAGGACCGCACGCCGGGACGGACGGCTTGCCACGCGCTTCACATCGTCTCCTCACCATGGATCATCCCTACGGGAGGAATCACGCGAAGCACCCCGGGACGGTTGCACCCACCCATGACGCCGACCCCTTTTCGTCCTCTTGACGATATGGCGATCTTCCGCTTATCGTCGCACTGACGAAATCAAGGGGGTCCCTCATGGCCGACATCACGCGGCGCCTGGGCTGGCGCCATCTGCGCTCCGCGCCCACCGCCCACATCCGTCACCACAGGCGCGGCCGGCTGGTCCACGACGGCCGGGGGCTCAGCTTCTGGTACCGGTCGCTGTCCGCGGCGCTGTCCGAAGTTCCGGTCGACGACCGGGAGTTGGCCATGGCCTTCCACGCCCGCACGGCCGACTTCCAGGACGTCACCGTGCAGGCCACCGTCACCTACCGGATCAGCGACCCGGCCGCGGCCGCGGACCGGCTCGACTTCTCCGTCGACCCGGACACCGGCAGCTGGCGCGGCGCGCCCCTGGAGCAGATCGCCACCCTCCTCACCGAGACCGCGCAGCAGCACACGCTGGACGTACTGGCCCGCACTCCCCTGGCCGCCGCCCTGGTGGACGGCGTCGCATCCGTTCGGCAGCGGGTCGCCGGCGGTCTCGCCGCCGAGCCCAGGCTCCCGGACACCGGCATCGACGTCGTGGCCGTGCGGGTCGTGGCCATCCGTCCCGAGGCCGAGGTGGAGCGCGCCCTGCGCACCCCGGCCCGCGAGCAGATCCAGCAGGAGGCGGACCGGGCCACGTACGAGCGGCGGGCCGTGGCCGTCGAGCGCGAGCGGGCCATCGCCGAGAACGAGCTGGCCAGCCAGATCGAGCTGGCCCGCCGCGAGGAACAGCTGGTGGACCAGCGCGGCATCAACGCCCGTCGCGAGGCCGAGGAGAAGGCCGCCGCGGACGCCGTACGGACCGAGGCCGAGGCGGCCCGCAAGGTCCGCCTGGCCCGGGCGGACGCCGAGGCGGCCCGCGAGACGGGCGCGGCGAGCGCGGAGGCGCAGGCCGCCTGGCTGCGGGTGCACGACGAGGCCGGCCCGGGCACGCTGCACGCCCTGGCGGCGACCCGGCTGGCGGAGAACCTGCCCCGGATCGAGAGCCTCACCCTCTCCCCCGACGTCCTCACCGGGCTCCTCACCCGGCTCGGGCGTCCGAACGGCGGGACGGCCGAGTGAGCCTGGCCCCGCGAGCGGTACTCGTGCACCGCAGGACCGAGTACGAGGAACTGCTCGCGCGGCACGGGACGCACGGGCAGGCCGCGTTCTTCCTCTCCAGCCGGGGCCGCTCCGTCGACGAGGTGGTCCGCCGCCACGAACGCACGCGACAGGCCCTGCGGGAAGTGGCGGCCGCGGTGCCACTGACCTGGCGCAGCAGCAGGGTGGAGCGGGCGGACCTGGACCGCTTCCTGTTCGGCCCGGAGGACGTCGTGGTGGTGGCCGGGCAGGACGGCCTGGTCGCCAACGCCGCCAAGTACCTCCGCGGGCAGCCGGTGGTGGGCATCGACACCGACCCGGGGCGCAACCCGGGTGTCCTGGTCCGTCACCGCAGCTCCGACACGGCCGCCCTGCTGCACGCCGCGACCGGTCCCGGGGTTCCGGCGGAGGAGCTGACCATGGTCGAGGCCGTCGCCGACGACACCCAGCGCCTCCTCGCGCTGAACGAGATCTACCTGGGCCCGCCCGGCCACCAGACCGCCCGCTACCGCCTGGGCGCCGACGGCGAGGAGGACCCGGGCGAGGCCCAGGCGTCCTCCGGGGTCCTGGTCGGCACCGGGACGGGAGCGACCGGCTGGCTGCGCTCCCTGTGGCTGGAGCGCGGCAGCACCGAGGAGCTGCCCGCACCGTGCGACCGGCGGCTCCTGTGGTTCGTACGCGAGGCCTGGCCCTCCCCCACGACCGGAACCACCAGGGTCTCCGGTGAACTGGGCCGCGGTCAGGGGCTGCGGCTGACCGTGGAATCGGACCGGATCGTCGTCTTCGGCGACGGGATGGAGGCCGACGCCCTGGAACTGACGTGGGGGCAGAGCGTACGGCTGGGCATCGCGGACACGTCGCTGCGCCTGGTGACATGAACGCCGGCCCCCTAACCGGTAACGTCCGCGCGGCGCGTTGACGTCGGGCGGTGTCCTCGCGCGCGCCGCGGCCTCGCGACGGCCCCCTCCAACTGGCGGCGAGGCCAGGTGGGTTGGAGGCCGGAGTGGGCCCCCTTTCGGCGCGGCGGCACGGACGGCCCTTCCGCCGTTCGTGTTGTTCTCGCGGTTGCCGTGTCCTGGGCGGCCGCCACGCCGGCCATCTCACCGCGCCATATGGAAGCTTCTCTTCCGCAAGGGATCCGTCCAACAGACGTCCATCAGAGGAGAGGTCCATGTACGAGTGGCTGCGGGACATCATGGTCGAACGCCTCCGGCTGCCGGCCGACGGGGTGCGGCCGGAGGCCACCGCCGACGAGGCGGGGCTGGACTCCCTCGCCGTCACCGAGCTGGTGCTCATCGTCCAGGACGAACTCGGCGTCACCCTGGACGAGGACCGGCTCTACGCCCTGCGGACCGTCGGGGACGTCGCCGCGTTCCTGGAGCGCCACGTCCAGCCGTCCACCACTCGGTGACGGGGCCCCAGCCCCCCGCGGCCGTCCTGTGCGGGGTCGGATCGTGGCTGCCTCCGGACGTGGTGGGCAACGACGTCCTGGCCGCCCGGCTCGGGGTCACCGACGACTGGATCCACCAGCGCACCGGCGTACGCAGCCGCCGTCGGGCCGAACCCGGGACGGCGACCGTCACCATGGCGGTGGAGGCCGGGGCCCGGGCGCTGAAGTCGCAGGGCCACGGGCAGGCGGACGCCGTGCTGCTCGCCACGGCGACACCGGACCGGCTCTGCCCGGCGAGCGCCCCCGAGGTCGCCGCCAGGCTCGGACTCACCGGAGCGGCCGCCCTGGACGTGTCGGCGGCGTGCTCGGGCTTCGTCTACGCCCTGTCGGTCGCCGCCGGACTGATCGGCGCCCGGACCTGCGAGCGGATCCTGGTGATCGGCGCGGACACCATGTCGGCGGTGCTGGACCCGGACGACCGGGCCACCTCGCCGATCTTCGGCGACGGGGCCGGGGCCGTCGTCCTGCGGGCCGGCCACGCCGGCGAACCGGGCGCGCTGGGGCCGTTCGTCCTGGGCAGCGACGGCGAGCGGGCGGACCTGATCCGGCTCCCGGCCGGCGGCTCGCTCACCCGCTACCGGTACACCGCGGACGCCCCGGACCCCTATCTGCGGATGAACGGCCGGGAGGTGTTCCGGCAGGCCCTCGACCGCATGGGCGGCGCGGTGACGACAGCCGTGGCGCGGGCGGGCTGGGCCCTGGAGGAGGTGGACCGGTTCGCCGTCCACCAGGCCAACGCCCGGATCTCGCGGGCCCTCGCCACCCGGCTGGGCGTTCCGTGCGAGCGGTGGCTGTCGAACATCGAGCACGTCGGCAACACCACCGGCGCGTCCGTGCCCCTGCTGCTGGACCACGCCCACCGCGGCCGCCTGCTCCTGCCCGGGCAGCGCACGGCCGTCGCCGCCTTCGGCGCCGGCCTGGCCTGGGCCGCGACCACCCTGACCTGGCCCGACCTCACGCCGGGCACCCCCTAGCCGCGCGACCCCGGGACGAGAGGAGCACGATGGCCGTGCCGAACGCCGCCTACCCGGCGTTGGACCAGATCATCTGGGAAATGGAGCGCACCGGCTCCGGGCACTACCTGCACATCGGCGCCGCGCTGGAGTTCGAGGGCCCGCCGCCCCGGCTCGACGCGGTGCGCGAGCACGTCCTGCGGCGGACCGCCGGGCTTCCGCAGGCCGCGGACGGGGGCTGCGACCCCGGCGACCGAGTCCGGGAACTGCGTCTCGCGCCCGGCGCGAGGCCGTACGACGCCCTCCTCGACGCCCCCGTGCCCGGCGTGGGACGCCCGTGGGGGGTCTGGCTGGTCCACGGCCACGAGCCCGGCCGTCACCTGCTCGCCTACCGCGGCCACCACGGCCTGCACGACGGCGTCAGCATGGCCCGGATCCTGCCCGTCCTCTTCGGCGCGGAGGAACGGACCGGGGAGGACGGCGGCCTCCCCGCGTCCGGTACCGCTCCGGCGGGCCGCCCGGCCGCCCCTCCCCTGGCCGCCCGGCTTCCGGCGCAGGCGCGCCAGGCCGCGGCCTCGCTGCGGCTGTTCCTGCCCGCGCCGAGCACCCCCCTCACGCCGGGCCCCCGCGCGGGCCGGCGGGTGCTGTCCACGGCCTCGGTGAGCGTGGACCTGCTGCGGTCGACCGCACGCCGCCTCGGCTGCTCGGTCCTCGACGTCCACTTGAGCGCCCTGTCCCGTACCGCGCAGCGGGCGGACCGGACGGGCTGGACCGCGGAGCGGGGACGGCCGCGCGGCATCGCCGTCCCCGTCTCCCTCACCCGCACGGAACGCGGCCCCTACCCGGGCAACCGGTTCTCGGTCGTCCTCCTCGACGTCCCGTACGACGAGCCCGACCTCGCCCGCCGGGCCCGGCTGCTGTCGCGGCAGACGCGCCGCTACCGCGAACCCGCGACCCGCTGGGCCCTGGGCGATGCGCTGGGCCGGCTCGGGGTGGGCGGTACCAGGGCGGTGTCCGATCGGATCTTCGCGCGGACCGGCGTGCAGACGACGGTCCTGACCACCTCCGCCGACCTGGGGTTCGCCGGCCGGCCCGCCGTACGGCTCACCGGCCTGAACTGCCTGCCCGCCGACTTCCCGTACCAGCCCGTGCTCGCCCTGTGGCGCGACGAGGCGGTGTGCTCCTTCACGGCCGACGCCTCGGTTCCCGACGCGGCGCTTCTGGCCGGGCACTGGCGGGAGGCCGTGGAGGTCCTCGTCCGCGACGCGGGCGGGGCCGGCGCCGCCCGGGCGGGCTGAGCACGGTGCTCGTCTACGCCGGGACCCGGGCGGTGATGCGCCTCGCCGCCTCCACCCTCTGCCCCCTGCGGGTCGAGGGGGCCGAACACGTGCCGCGCGACGGGCCGGCCCTGCTCGCGGGCAACCACCTGTCGGCCTGCGACACCTTCTTCCTGATGGCAGCCGTGCCCAGGCGGCTGGTGTTCCTCGGCAAGGCCGAGTACTTCCGTACGCGTTCTCCCGGCGGACTGCTGTCCCGGGCCTGGTGCGCCGGGCTGGGCTTCCTGCCGGTCGACCGCGACGGCGGGCCGGCCGCCGCCCGCCGGTCCCTCGCCCTCGCCGCCGCCACCCTGGCCGGCGGCGCCGGCCTGGCCGTCTACCCCGAGGGCACCCGCTCCCCCGACGGCCGGCTCCACCGGGGCCGGTCGGGGGCCGCGGCCATGGCCCTCGCCTCGGGTGCGCCGCTGGTGCCGTTCGGCATCGTCGGCACCGACCGGGTACAGCCCGTGGGGTGTTCGGGGTTGCGCCCGCACCCGGTGACCGTCCGCTTCGGGCCTCCCCTGCCGTACGAGGGGTTCCTCGCCCGGGAGCGGCGCCCGGACGGTCTCGCGACCACGGCGGTCCTGCGGGAGCTGACCCTGCTGCTGATGCAGAACGTGTCCCGGCTGTCCGGTCAGGTCTACGTCGACACCTACGCGCCACGCGCACGGCGCCGGCCGTGAGGTGGCGGTCGGCCGGGGGCGGCGGGCCGGTCGTCCTCGGGGGGTACGCGATCCGGTTCCCCGTCCGTACGCTCGCGCTGGTCCTGGGCGGCACGCTCCTGGCCGTCCTGGCCGCGGTCGTGTGTGGCGGGCGGCTGAGCCATGGCGGCACGACGGCTCCGGGTGCGGAGGCGGCCCGGGCCCAGGCCCTGCTGGCCGCCGGGTTCCCGGGGGCGGGCACGCCCACGGCCACGCTGGTGGCCACCGTGGCCGGGTCGGTGGACGACGCCGGGGCGGTCAGGGCCGGAACCCTGCTGACGGAGCGGGCGAGGAGGCTGCCCGGGGTCGTGTCCGTCCGCTCCTACTGGCCGGACCGGCCCTCCGCGCTGCGGGGCCGGGGAGGCCGGTCCGCACTCGTGCTGCTGGACATCGCGACCACGGAGGAGTCGGCGCTGCGGGACGTCGAGCCCGTACTGGAGCGGCTGACGGGTCGCCAGGGGCCCCTGCGGGTCCGGGCGACGGGCCCGACGGCGGTCGGGCTGGCCATCGAGCGGCAGAGCCGCGAGGACCTCCGGACCACCGAGCTGCTGGCCGTGGCCCTGACGGCGGTGGTGCTGGCGGTCGTCCTGGGCAGCCTCACGCCGGCCGGGCTCGCCCTGCTGGTCGCGCTGACGGCCGTGGTCTGTGCCGGATCGGTGCTGCACGTGCTGGCCCGCGTCACCGAGGTGTCCGTGATCGCGCTGAACATCACCGTGGCCCTCGGCTTCGCCCTGACGGTCGACTTCGCCCTCCTCCTCGTCACCCGGCTCCGCGAGGAACGTCACCGGGCCGCCGCCGATCCGCTCGGGGCCGCAGTGCGCGCGGCGGGCCGTACGATCGCGTGCTCGGCCCTGACCGTGAGCTGCGGCCTCGCCGCCCTGCTGGTCTTCCCCCTGCCCATGCTCCGTTCGCTCGCGTACGGGGGCATCGCCGTCGTGGCCCTGGGTGCCGGGCTGAGCGTCACCGCCCTGCCGGCGGCCCTGGCACTGCTGGGACGGCGGGTCGAGGAGCGGCCGCGCCCGCTCCGGTACGCCCGAGGAGCGGACGGCGACCGGTGGCGGCGGTGTGCGCGGGCGGTGACGCGCCGGCCCGCCGTGGCGGCGGTCCTGGCCGGTGCGGTGCTGATCGCCCTGGTGCTGCCCTTCGCCGGGGTCCGGTTCGGCACGTTCGACGACCGTGCGCTGCCGGCCGGTTCGGACGTGCGCGGTGCCACCGACGTCCTGCGCCGCGACTTCGACTATCCCGCCCTCCACCCCGTCCAGGTGGTACTGCCCGCGTCCGGATCCCGCCACCGGCTCCCGGCCGGGCGGGCGGCCGTGGACGCGTACGCCCTGCGGCTGTCGCTGCTGCCCCATGTCGTGCGCGTCGAGTCGGCGACGGGCACCCACCGGCTCGGGCGCCTCGCCGGTCCCCCGGGCGACGGTCCGTACGTGTCCCCGGCCGGGGCGCGCCTGACGGTCGTGACCGACGTCGGCCCGGAGACGGCCGAGGGCACCGCCGTGGTGCGCGCCGTACGGGCCTCGCCCGCGCCGGCCCCCGCCGTGGTCGGGGGCACCCAGGCATGGCTGGCGGACCTGGAGGAGAGCGTCCGGGCAGGGCTTCCGTGGGCCCTGGCGGTGGTCGCCCTCACCACGCTGGTGGTCCTCGGCGGGTACACCCGCAGCGTCCTGCTGCCCGTGAAGGCCCTCGTCCTGAACGTGCTGAGCCTGACGGCGGTGTTCGGCACGATGGTGCTGGTCTTCCAGCGGGGGCATCTGCGGGGCGTGCTCGGCGGGTTCACGCCCACGGGGGTGACCGACGCCCTGGTTCCCGTGCTGGTCCTGTGCGTGGCCTTCGGCATGTCCATGGACTACGAGGTGCTGCTGCTGAGCCGGGCCGTGGAGGCGTACGAGGCGGGCGCGGACACCCGGGAGGCGGTGGCCGCCGCCGTGGGGCGCACCGGGCGGCTGTTCACCGCCTCCGCCGTCGTGGTCGTGGTGGTCATGGGCGCGCTGGCGGCTTCGCGGCTGGTGGTGCTGAAGGTGGTCGGGGTGAGCCTGGCGGTCGCCGTGGTCGTGGACGCGACCCTCGTCCGGCTGGTGCTGGCGCCCGCGCTGATGGCCCTGGCGGGCCGCGCCAACTGGTGGCCGGGGCGGCGGCGCCCCGGCCGACGTGCGGACGGACAGGACGGTCCGCCGGTCCGGGGGCCGGCCGGGGAGCTCGCGGCGGAGCGGGTGGTCAGCCGCTGAGGGTGGCGGTGGGGGCGTCCTGGCCCAGGTGCGTGCCGGTCCACGACCGTGCCGTCCAGCCTTCCTCCGGGCTGCCCTCCAGGGTCACGACGCCCGTGTTGGGCAGGGGGTGGGCGGTGGCGAACTCCACCGACACGTTCCGCACCCGCGCCGCCGTCCACACCCGCACCGCGGTCCCGTGCGCCACGACCGCGACGGTCGGCGCGCCCAGCGCGGCGGCCTCGGCGACGGCGCGGTCGTAGCGGGCGAGGAAGGCGGCGCCGCCCTCGGCGCCGGGCATGGGGACGTCCGTGCGCCCGGCCCCCCACGCGACGGCCGTGGACATGTAGGACCTGACGGCGTCCGCGTCCCGGCGGCCCTCCCACACCCCGGCCTCCAGCTCCCGCAGTTCCCGGCGGACGAGCGGCTCCAGGCCGAGCGCGCGGGCGAGCGGAGCGGCGGTCTGGCGGGCGCGGAGCAGGCTGGAGGCCAGCAGGGCTCCGATGTCCTCCCCCGCCAATGCGTGCGGCAGCGCGGCGGCCTGCCGCAGTCCCTCGTCGGTCAGGGCCGAGCCGGGTTCGGCCGTGTCCAGGGTGTGGTCGAGGTTGGCGGGGGTCTGGCCGTGGCGGATCAGGAGCAGGCGCATGGTTCCTCGGCGGGGTGTGGGGAGGCGGCGGCGGGTTTGCGGCCGATGAAGACGTAGTGGGGGACGCGGGCCCGTACGTAGGGGACCGGTGCCAGGCACTGCTCCAAGTGGACGGTCTCGAAGCGGTGGCGCAGGTACGGCAGGTGGTCGGCGGAGAGGAAGACGTTGTTGTGGCCGAACCACACCGGCCACAGCAGCCGCTGCCAGGCCGCGTGGCGGACCAGTCCGGCGGGCGGGTGCTTGGCGGAGACGTGGAAGTCGCAGACGCCGATCACGCCGCCGGGCCGCAGGAGCGACAGGGCGTGGTCGATCGCGCCGAACCAGTCCGGGATCATGGTCAGCGCGTACGAGAACACCACGACGTCGGCCGGGCCGTCGGACAGGGGGTGGCGGGTGGCGTCGGCGTGGACGGTGGTGACGTTGTGCCAGCCGCGCCGCTCGGCGCGGTCGCGGGCCACCCGCAGCATCGACTCCGACGCGTCGACGAGGGTGATCCGGCGGCACAACCGCCGCCGTTCGTCACCGAGGCGTTCGATGCCCGTCGCGGTGCCGGCGCCGAAATCGACCAGGTGGTCGCCCTTCCGGAGCGGCAGCCTGCCGTAGAGGGCCCCGCGCGCGTGCAGCAGGCGGTCGCCGGCACGGAACGCGTCGTACGCGTGGACGGTGGGGCCGTAGTACGACTCCATGCGCTCGGTCGGCGTGGTGCCGCGGGCGCGGGGGAAGAGCATGTGGCGGACGACCTGGAGCTCCGACCGGATTCCCATGCGGGGCGCGGCCTTTCCGTGTGCGGGGCGGGTGTCGGGGCGGATCAGGGGAGGTCGGCGATGTGGAAGCTGCCGTAGGTGTGGACCCGGTCCCGCGCGTGGAGCCGGGCGGCCAGGTCCTCGTCGCGGCGCAGCAGGTCGTTGAGGGGGCGCAGGCGGCCGCCGTGGGCGACGCGGACGGGGTCGAGGAAGCGGGTGGTCAGTCCGGCGCTGCGGTGGATGACCCGGGCGCCGGGGCGGGCGGCGTCCACGATCGCCTGCCACTCCCGCGCGAGGGCTCCCTGGTCGGCCCAGCCCATCCAGTCCATGTGGTCCAGCAGGACGAACTTGGAGACGCTCGGTCGCGGCGCGCCGGTGAGGAATCCGGTGACCGTGGCGGTGTGTACGTCCAGCCGGTCGAGGGCGTCGCGCAGCGGGACGAAGTTCTCCCTCTTCAGGTACTCGGGGCAGCAGTCCGGGGTGTAGGACCCGAGGACGTAGCCGCGCCAGAAGTAGTTGTCCTGGACGGGCAGTCGGCCGAACACGGCGTCGAAGGCGTCCTGGACGAGTCTTTCCGCACCCCCGGGGTATTCGGTGCTGATCTCCCGGCGCTGCTCCGGGGGGACTCCGGCCAGGGCCAGTGCGAGCGGGCGGGAGGCGAGGCGGGCCGCGGTGCGCAGCGGCTCGCGCAGCCGGGACTCGTACACCTGCGCCTGGTGGGCGGGGGTGGTGGTGTGGAAGAGGTCCTCGAAGGCCCGGCCGACCCCTTCGCCGCGGCGCAGGACGAACATGATCACTGCGGCGAGGAGGCCCGCGGTGCCGTGGTGGTGGAACGAGCCGCGCGGGCCGCGTCCCGTGAAGGCGTCGATGTGCCGGTCCCAGTAACGGCGTGCGAAGGGGGACAGGTCGCGCCGCAGGGCGTCGCGGTAGAGGGCGCGGGCGCGGGGGGTGCGGCCGTGGCCGAACAGGGCGAAGAACTCGGGGTGTTCCAGCCTGCGTGCGGCGGCCCTCTTCAGCTCCAGGAGCGCGGTCTGGCGGGGGTTGACGTCGACGGCGCTGACCCGGCCGGCGCCGGCCAGCAGGTAGTCGAGGGCGTTGCATCCGGCGCTGGTGATGACCAGGACGTGGTCGTCCGGGTCGAGCCGCAGGGCGGCGCGGTCGAGGGCGGGGTCCTCCCAGCAGACGTTGTAGACCAGGCTGCGGCCGTGGAGGAGGCTGAAGAGGCGCCCCGCGACGGGGGACTTCGCCGGGCGGGCGGAACGCGCGGCGGTGCGACGCCGTTCGGGCGCGGCGGGCGGCGGGGGCGGTGCCGTGGGGGGTGCCGGAGCAGGAGATGCCGGGGCGCAGGACGCCGGGGAAGCGGATGCCGGAGAAGGGGATGCCGGGGAGGCGGGATACTCGGCCACGCTGGACACCTTGATCGATTCCCGGGCGGGAGGGCCAGCCGAGAGCCCCGGATTAGCCCGCACGGCGCATCCGCCGCCCGTGGCGGCGGCCGTTCGGGTGGCGTGGCGGCGACCGGCGCGGCGGACACCCCGCGCCCACCGGAGTTCTGCGTCCCATGGGCCGACGGGCCGGGCACGCGGCCCGCCCCGCACGGAACGGAACCCGCCATGTCCACGCCCCGCCCCGGAACCCTGACCGTCCTGGCCCTCTCCGCGATGGCCGCCACCGTCTTGGTCCGTACCGCCACTTCCGCCCCCTCCACCCCCTCCGCCCACCGCGCGCAGCCGGGCGTCGGGGCGGGCGGTGCGCCTACGCCTACGCCTACGGACCGGCTCGGCCGTCCTGAGCGTCGCCGGAGGTGGCAGCCGCTCCTGCTGCTGGCCTGACGGGAGTCGCCGGAGCGCACGCGCCGTCGCCGCCGGACGGGACGGCGCGCTGCGCCCCTTCACCGCCCTGGGGGCGGACGCGCCCGGGCGCGGACGGAGGTCGAGGCGGCGGTGGCCCGTGGGGTGCGCCTGCCGCCGGCCGGTGGCCCGGTCGGCGTCGAGGCGAGCAAGGGATCCGGCTCCCCGAGACCGCCGCCTGGCCGGCGCCGGGTGTGGCCGCCCGGTCGGCGCGCGCTCCGTTCCGCGTGCCGGGACGGGTCGGCAGACCTGCGGCTCCACGGACCGCGGCCCACCCTCAACCCTCTGGACCCCGCCCGATCGCCGCGCATTTCGGGGGCCGGTTCCGGGGCCGCGGTCGGGGTGGGGCCCGCCCCTCGCCACCGGCTCGGACGCAGCGGGGTCCGTACGCATACCCGCCGCAGGGTGCCGGCATCGGGTTCAAGCCCATGGGCGGCCTGTTGCTCACCCGGGACCGGGCCGGGCTGAGCGGCCCCGGCCTGACGCCCCCGCCCACGTCGCCCCGGCCCCTGCGCCCGGGGGCTCCGGGGCGCCTGGACCCGCACCTGGGTTACGCCGACACCGCCCACGGCCGTCGCGGCACCGCGCTGCGCGCCCGGGACCGGATCGCCCGCGCCGGGCTGCCGCTGGACGTTCGGTGGGCCTCGCCCAGGGGGCCCGTGACGCCGAGGTGGACCTCGTTCACCGGCCGGCTCGACGCGCGCCGCCGCATCTCGCCGAGCAGACCGGGAAGCGGCCGGGCGGGCGGCGGCGGTCCGCTACGGCCCGGTCTCGGCCCGCTCGGGTACCGGCTGCGTACGGACCGGTGCCGGGGACCGGCCGGCGCGGCCGGTCGTCACGGTGAGCGCGGCGGCCGCGGCCAGGCCGACGGTGCCGGCGAGGAGGATCTGGACCCGGTAGTCGAGACCGGCCACCATTCCCGTGCCGATGAGCAGGGCGAGCCCGGTGGGCGCGAACATCAGGGTGCCGGCCGTGGCCGCCACCCGGCCCAGCAGCTCGCCCGGCGTCTCCCTCTGGACGGCGGTCATGGCCGCGATGAGTGCGCAGGGCAGGCCGAGTCCGATGGCCAGGCTGCCGCCCAGCACGGCCGGCAGCCAGGGAGTCGCCCGCGCGAGCACTCCGAGGGCGAAGATCGCGAGTCCGGCCGCCGCGAAGGCGCGTTCGGACATGCGGCGCATCGACGCGCCGGCCGCCAGCCCCCCGACGACCGAACCCAGCCCCTGGAGCGCGGTGAGCACGCCCGCGTAGGCCGGGGTCCGGTGGAGCCCGGCGTCGAGCATCGCGAACGTCGCCGTGCTGCTCAGGCCGGACAGGGCCATGGCCGTTCCGCCGGTGACGACCAGGGGGCGCAGCACGGGGTGTCGCCACAGGTACCGGGCGCCTTCCGCCGTCTCGGTCGTCCATGCCCGCTTCTCGCGCGTGGCGGGCGGGGAGTCCGGTACGCGCACGAACCGGAACGCGAGCGCGGCCAGGACGAAGGTGACCGCGTCCAGCACCGCCACCGCAGGCCCGCCGAGCCGGGTGAACAGGGCGGCCCCGGCCAGCGGAGCGAGCAGCTTCATGCCCTCGATCGCGGTGAACACCAGGCCGTTGAAGTCGCCCCGCAGTGCTTCCGGCACGGCGGTGGCCACCAGCGCGGTCTCGGCGGCTTCGGTGAGGACCGTGCCGGCACCGACCAGGGTCAGCACGGCGAACAGCACCCAGGCGTCCGCCGGCGTGCGCACCGCCAGGGGTGCGGTCATGACCGCGGCCAGGGCGAGGTTGGCGGCGACGAGCAGTCGGCGTCGGGGTACCCGGTCCGCGGCGGTGCCGATCACGGGCCCCGCGAGGGTCGGCAGCCAGAAGCAGAAGCCGACCAGGGCGGCGAGGCTGTCGGAGCCGGTGAGGGTCTTGACCCAGATCCCGGCGGCCAGCGACATCGCGGAGTCGCCGAAGCCGGAGACGACCACGCCGCCCAGGTACAGGCGCGCGTTGCGGTCCCGCAGGACCCTGAACACCGTCCAGCTCATACGTATCCCCCTTGCAGTGTGCTTGATCGCGGCGCTCACCCTACCCCCAAGCATTTGGTTGGGGGTAGGGGTCCGGGCGGCGGCGCTGCGGTTTACTGGCCCATGTGACCGATACCGACCCCGTACTGCGCGCGCTCGCCCACCCCTTGCGGCTGCGGATGCTCAGCCTGCTGTGGCCCGGGCCCATGTCCGCCGCCGAACTCTCCCGCGAGCTGGACGTCTCGCACGCGCTGGCCAGCCAGCACCTGCGGCGCCTGGACGCCGTGGGCCTGGTCGAGTTGGCGGAGGAACGCACCCGCCGCGGCGGCAGGGAGCGCCGCTACCGGGCCGTCCGCGGCACTCCGTTGTCCGACCAGCACGGCGGGACCCCGATGCTGGCCGAGACCATGGCGCACGCGCTCCGCGAACGGGCCGGTCGTCGGCTCGAGGGGGCCGAGGGGGTGACCGTCGACGCCGAGCTGTGGGTGGATCCGCAGATCTGGCAGGACGTGCGGAGCCGCCTCGCCGAACTCGCCGTCGAGCTCCACGAGGCCGCACGGCCGGCGCACACGCCGGGCACCGTCCCGCTGGGCGTCAGCCTGATGGCCTTCCCCTTGCGGGACACGACGGCCTCTGAGGGGTGAGCGGGCACGGCTGAGCATCTCCTGGGTGCGGGTGGGGTCGTCACTTTCCCAGCGAGCACGCCCTCTTCGCCGCCGTGGACCGGGCGCCGCCGCGGCGGGTCGGCGGTGGCGCGTAGGGCGTCGACGGGCAGCCGTTTCCGGCCGCGAGGGCGAGGAATCACTCCGCTGAACGGGGCGCGCCGCCGGGGGCGCAGGCGCTCCGTGTAGGAACCTCGTCCTCCACGGGCGCGGCGAAGTACTCGGGAGGCGACATGAACGAGCGGCCGGTACCCCTGCCCTATGCCGACCCCGCCTTCGTCACGGACCCGTTCCCGCTGTACCGGAAGCTGCGCGAGGCGGGCCCCGTGCGCCGTGTCGTCATCGCGGGCGGTCTGGAGGCCTTCCTCGTCACCCGCTACGACGACGCGCTGGAGGCCCTGTCCGACGCCCGGCTCAGCAGCGACGTACGCGACGCCTCGGACACCCGGCTGCTGCGGCAGCTGCCCGAAGTGGAGCGCGAATCGATGCTGAGCACCATGCTCCGCAGCGACCCGCCCGACCACACCCGCCTGCGCCGGCTTGTCTCCAAGGCCTTCACCGCCCGCAGGGTGGCCGGGATGCGGCCGCGGATCCAGGCCCTCGCCGACCGGCTGCTGGACGCGCTCGCGCCGGCCGGACACGCCGACCTCGTCGCGGAGTTCGCGCTACCGCTCCCGGTCGCGGTCATCAGCGAACTGCTCGGAGTGCCGGTGGACGACCGGCACGACTTCCAGCACTGGACCGACCGCATGATCAGGCGGGGCGTGGAGCCTCCCGACCCGGCCGTGGTGAACGAGGCGTGGCAGCACATGCGCGCGTACGTGGCGGGGCTCATCCGCGACAAGCGGGCGGAGCCGGGCGACGACCTGCTCAGCGGGCTCGTCACCGCCCGCGACGAGGAAGGGCAGCTGTCGGAGGACGAGCTGGTCGCCATGGTGTTCCTGCTGCTGGCCGCCGGCTACATCACCACGGTCAACCTGATCGGCGGCGGCATCGCGATGCTGCTCGCCCATCCCCGGCAGCTCGATCTGCTGCGCTCGGACCCGGCTCTGCTCCCGGGGGCGATCGAGGAGTTCCTCCGCTACGACGGCCCGGTCAGCCCCGGCATCGCGCGGTTCGCCCGCGAGGACCTCGAGATCGCGGGCGTGCGCGTGCCGCGCGGCGCGACCGTGCTGATCGGGTCCGCACTCGCGGACCGGGACCCGGCCCGGTTCCCCGATCCCGAGCGCCTCGACATCACCCGGCGGGACAACGCCCATCTCGCGTTCGGTCACGGGATCCACTACTGCCTCGGTGCTCCGCTGGCCCGGCTGGAGGGGGAGATCGCCATCGGTACGGTCCTGCGCCGACTGCCCGGGCTCGCCCTCGCCGTGCCGCCGGACGCGGTTCCCTGGCGGCCCGGCGGGCTGCGCGGTCCCGAGAGCCTGCCGGTGACGTTCGTGCCGGGCGGCTGAGGCGGCCGGCAGGGCACTGGTGACCGCGATGTACGGAACATGTCACAGGGTGCGTACCGCCGGGTGCCGCGGGTTCCCCCGGCGCTCCGGCGGTGGCATGCTCACAGGCCACGGCTGGCCCGGCAGCAGGCCGCGGGGAGGGATGGGGTGGACGCCTTGGTACACCGCAGACAGCGCACCGCCGGTGCGGGAAGAACCGCCGGTGCGGGAAGAACCGCAGCAAGGGCGCGGGACATCGGACCGACCGGAGCACGCGGCGCGGCGCCCGCGCGCGGCCGGGCGGTGGTCACCGCCGCGGCGATCGCCGTGGCCGCGTCCCTGACCCTCGGCGCCGCCGCGGACGCGGGGGCGGCGCCGGGGACGGCGGGGGTGACGGGGGACCGTCCGATCGTCTTCGCCCGCTACACCGGCGCGGCCCCCACGGAGGACCTTTACGCGCTCTCCCCCGGTGGCGGCGCGGCCGTCCAGCTCACCCACACCCCCACCGTCAGCGAGGTCATGCCCAGTTGGTCCCCGGACGGCAAACGGTTGGCCTTCGTCCGCTACGGATCCGGTGGCGCCGTCGACGGCATCTGGACGATGAACACCGCGGGCGGCGACCTGAAGGCCCTGCCCGGCACCAAGGGCGCCTCCGACCCGGCGTGGTCACCGGACGGCAAGCGGATCGCCTACGCCCAGCCGGTAGGCACCCAGCGGGAGATATACGTGGCCGGCGTCGACGGCAGCGCTCCTGCCACCCGGCTCACCCACACGGCGGCTGACGACCTCCACCCCACGTGGTCCCCGGACGGCAAGTACCTCGCGTTCAACCGGGCGGACGCGGCCGGGCACAGCCGGCTGATGAAGATCCGGCTGTCCACCCTCGCCCAGACGGCCGTCACCGGGCCGGGCTCCCACGACTGGACGCCCGACTGGTCGCACGGCGACCGGCTCGCCTTCAGCCGGGTGGACTCCACCGGCTTCGCCCACCTCTACGTCGTCCGCCCCGACGGCACCGGCCTCCACCGCATCACGGCGGCCCGCGCCAACGACAAGAACCCGTCCTGGTCCCCGGCCGGCAACAGCCTGGTCTTCACGAGGGGAGGCACCGACGACGCGGACCCCGAGCACCTCTACCGGGTACGGGCCGACGGCACCGCGCCGACGCAGCTCACCAAGACCGACTCCCATGACCTGGAGGCCGACTGGCGCCCCTGAACCGCCGGCCGCGGAGTTCACCCGGCTGCCCGGCACGCCTGCACGGGGCCCCCGCCGCTGCTCTCGCACACTCGTGGGAGCGCCACGCGGGGCGGCGCGGTGCCCGAGGGAGTGGCCGTGGTGGATGTGGGACGACGTACCGCGCTGACGGCGCTGCTGGCGGCGGGGCTGGTGCCCGGCCCGAGCGCTCTGGCCGCACCGGCCGCCCGGAGGCGCGCGGCCGGTGCCGCCGCGGGTCCCCGTCCGCCCGCGGCACTGCTCGGGCAGGAGATCCGGCGGCTGCCCACGTCCCGCAAGGTGGTGGCGCTCACCTTCAACGCCGCGTGGGACGCGAGCGGGCTCTCCGCCGTCCTGGCGGAGCTGCGCCGGCGCAAGGCACCCGCCACCTTCTTCCCCACGGGGATGTACGCGGAGACCCTTCCGTCGGCCGTGCGGGCGATGGCCGAGGCCGGACACGGGCTGGGCAACCACTCCTACAGCCACCCGTACTTCGACGACCTGAGCACGCGGGAGCGGGCGCGGGAGGTCCGCGCGGCGGACGCGGCGATCCGTACGGCCTCGGGGGCGGAACCCCTGCCGTTCTTCCGCTTCCCGTACAGCTCCACGACCGTGGACGCGGTCGCGGACGTCAACGACCTGGGCTACGCGGCGATCGAGTTCACCGGTGACACGAACGGCTACCTGGGCTCCTCCGGGGGCATGACCGTGGACGAGGCGGTGCGCAGGGCGGCGGACTCGCTGGAGCCCGGGGCCGTGCTTCAGATGCATGTCGGGAGCAGCACGGACGACGGGGTGGTACTCGACGCCGAAGCCCTGCCACGGATCATCGACGCCGCATTCGAAGAGGAGTACGCGGTCGTGGACCTGCGCGAGTTCCTCACGGCGGCGGCGCCGTAACGGCGGACACGGCGCGGACGACCGGTCAGGAGGGGATGCTCCGCCTCCCGCCCGCAGCGGCCGGTCCGGGTCGAAGGCCCGAGCCGCCGGTGCTCGGTCCCGGCCAATTCCGCGCGGCCGCCGCCTGTTCGGCGCGCAGGGGGGCAGAACTCCGGCATGCCGCGCACCGCTATGCCCGCGAACCAGCCCTCCTCGGCTCGCCGGATCGCCGACGAACACGTGGACGCCCTCGTCGCCCTCGATCCCCTCGCCGGCACGCTCCTCGGGCTGCCCGGCGGAGAGCGCCGCCTGCCCGACTACTCCCCCGACGGCGCACAGGCCCGGGCCGACCTGGACCGGGCCACGCTGGCACGGCTGCACAGGGTCCGAAGCTCCCCAGGCGCCCCGGGCTCTCCGGACTGCCCGGACGCCCCGGACGGCGACGCCGTGGAACGGCGCTGCGCGCGGCTGCTGCACGAGCGGCTGACCGCCGAGCTCGCCCAGTACGAGGCGGGCAAGCACCTGCGTACCGTGAACAACCGTTCCGGCCGCCCCGCCGCGTACCTGGACAGCGAGGTGGTCCGGTACCTGGGCCGGCCCGCACAGGCCATCACGTACAAACTCGGGAAACGCGCATGGCTGGAGGCCCGCGAGTCGGCCCGCCGCGCCCTGGGCGCGAAGTTCGACCTCAAGGCCTGGCACATGGCCGCCCTCTCCCTGGGCTCCCTGGGCCTGTCCGACCTCCACGCCGAACTCTCCGGGGCGTGCGCGTCATTCCGCGCGGGCGGGCGCGGCAGGGCGTACGACGATCTCGTTGACGTCGACCTCCGGGGGCTGGGCGATGGCGAAGGCGATGGCGTCCGCGATCGCCGAGGCGGGCAGCGCGACGGCCCGGTAGGTCTTCATGGCCTCCCGGGCCACCGGGTCGGCGATGGTGTCGGCGAGTTCGGACTCGGTGACGCCCGGGGAGACCAGGGTGACCCGGACGGTGCCGGCGGACTCCTGGCGCAGGCCCTCGGAGATGGCGCGCACCGCGAACTTGGTCGCGCAGTAGACAGCGGCGGTGGGTGACACCTCGTAGGCGCCCACGGAGGCGATGTTCACGATGTGCCCGCTCCCCTGGGCGCGCATCGCGGGGAGGGCGGCCGCGATGCCGTGCAGGACGCCCCGGACGTTCACGTCGAGCATGCGGTCCCAGTCGTCGGTCCTCAACGCGGCGAGCGGGGACAGCGGCATCAGGCCCGCGTTGTTCACGAGGGCGTCGAGGCGGCCGTGGGCGCCGAGCGCCGCGTCGACGAAGGCGCGCGTGTCGGCGGCGTCGGTGACGTCCAGCCTGCGGTACGCGGCCCGGCCGCCGGACTCGTTGATCTCCGCCGTGATCCGCTCCAGCCGGTCGGTCCGGCGCGCGCCGAGCAGGACGCGGTGGCCGTCCGCCGCCAGGCGGCGTGCGGTGGCCTCGCCGATTCCGCTGCTGGCGCCCGTGACGGCGACGGTCTTGGCGGGGGTGGAGCCGCCGTTTGTGGTGCTGCCCGTCATGTCTGTTCCTCCTGGGGTGAGTCCCGTAAGTCCCGTACGGTTTCGTGTTCCGGAGTCTGGCCGGGCGGCCGGGGGCGGGCCAGGCCGGTGCGTGCCGGGGTACGGCGCACCCAGGTTCGCGTTCCGGGGCGCGGCTAGCCTGTGGGGATGACCGGCAACGACCTCGGCGACTTCCTGCGGGCCCGCCGCGCGGCACTGACTCCGGCCGACGTGGGGCTGCCTTCCCACGGGCGGCGCCGGGTGGCGGGGCTGCGCCGGGAGGAGGTGGCGGTCCTGGCGGGGATGAACGGCGACTACTACACCCGTCTGGAACAGGGCCGCGAGCGCTCCCCCTCGCCCCAGATCCTGGACGCGATCGGGGCCGCCCTGCGCCTGGACCGCGAAGCCCTGGCCCACCTCCGCCGACTGGCGCTCGGCGGCCCGGAACTCGGCCGGGAGCGGCCGGCCAGGACGGTCTCACCGATGCTGCGCCGGCTGCTGGACGGGTTCGCGCACACGCCGGCGTTCGTCCTCGACCCGGCGCTGGACCTGCTGGCCGCCAACGCCCTGGCCGAGGCGCTTTTCTCACCGTTCACGGCGGCGGACAACCTGGCCCGCATGACCTTCCTCGACCCCGCGGCCCGCGCGTTCCACCCCCGGTGGGACCGGGCGGCCGGGGCGGTCGTCGCGGAGCTGCGCCGCGCGTCGGGCCTCGCACCGCGCGATGCGCGCCTGCGGGAGGTGGTGGACGGCCTGTGCGCGGCGAGCGCGGAGTTCGCCGCGCTCTGGTCCGCGCACACCGTCCGGGGCAAGACCCGTGACGCCAAGGAGCTCGTCCACCCGGACGCCGGCCGCCTCTCGCTCGCCTACGAGTCGTTCGACGTTCGCGGCGCGCCGGGCCAGCAGCTGGTCGTCTACCACGCGGAGCCGGGCAGCCCGAGCGACCGGGCCCTGGCCCTGCTCGGCAGCCTCCACTCCACGCGCCGACGGGAGACGGCGTCCCCGGGCCGACGACCGGGGTGACCAGCCGTCCGGGCCTACCCGAAGCGGCCCGCTGCCCGTCCGGCGACGGGACCTCCGTGGTCAGCGGGGGTCGGGCCGCAGGTGGGCGGCGGCTGCGGCGACGAAGGCCGCGGCGGCTTCCTTGGCCGTGTGCCGGAGGGCGTCCAGGTCGGCACGGGTGGTGGCGCCGCGCAGGGCGTACGTGGCGTCGGCGGCGGTCTGGGCGGCCCCGGCGAGCTCGGGAACCAGGACCTGGAGGCGGACGTGGGGCGCGGTGACGGCCGCGCGGGTGTCGTGGGACTTCGTCTGGGCTTCCAGCTGGTGCTCGGCGTCGGCCCCGCCGGGCCGGGCCCAGGCCCAGCATGCAGCACACGGGTGCCGTCGGTCATACGGTCCGGCGATGTCGGCCCCGGTGCCCTTGGCGTTCGACGGCCTCGGGCACGGGGCGTCAGCGGCTTTCGGCCGCCCCGGCGTTGTCAGTGGCCCGGCTTAGCCTGAGGACATGACGACGCATCCGACGGCACACACGGCACCGATCTCGGTCGTCTCCGGGGACGCCACGTGCCCGCAGGCCCGGGGACCCAAGATCATCGCGCATGTCTGCAACGACCTCGGCGGCTGGGGGAAGGGCTTCGTCCTGGCGATATCCAAGCGCTGGCCGGAGCCCGAGCGGGACTACCGGTCCTGGCACCGGGGCCGTGCCGGAAACGACTTCGGGCTCGGCGCGGTCCGGCTGGTCCGCGTCCGGGAGGACACGTGGGTCGCCAACATGATCGGCCAGCGGGGCATACGCACCGGAAGCGCGGGGGTCCCCATCCGCTACGACGCCCTGGAGCGCTGCCTGACCGCCCTCGCCGAACACGCCCTCGAACGGGGCGCCTCCGTGCACATGCCCCGCATCGGCTGCGGCCTGGCCGGCGGGAAGTGGTCGCGGGTGGAACCGCTGGTCGAGCGGGCCCTGACCGCGAAGGGCGTTGCCGTGACGGTCTACGACCACGGCGACACGGACCGCTCCCGTCGGCGGGGTCACTGACCTCCCCCGCCCGCGCCGCACGCGTGGACCCAGCGGGCGACCACGCCTCGGCAAGGCGGACCGTCGCGGGCGGCCGACGCCGACAGCCGCTGCTACCGGTCGTCGGGTGGGCCGCCGTGGCAGCCTCCGCCGTGGGCGTTCCCCGCGGTGGGGACGCCGGTACCTCTGGGTCCCCGAGGGCCGGCGGGCCCGTTTGGCCACACGGGGGCTGGTGCCTGTTCGCCACCGCCCTGCCTCTGGCCCTGGCCCGCCGCGATGCCGGCCGCCGTCGGCGTGCCCGAGGCGTCAACCGGTTCCTCGGCGGCGGCCGGGCGAACGCGTGTCGGTTACCGACCCGGGTGCCGAGCCGCCAGGGGCGCGGATCCGGCCGGCGCCCCGCGACGGGTGTCCCGGGCACCGTGGCTGCCCGCGCGGAGCCCGTGCGCACGCCGGGCCGGGCTGCGCTACGTTCGCCGCCATGGACATCCTGAGCGAGAAGATCAGCCACGGCTTCGACCTGCTGGACGCCGACGGCGACGGGGCCCTGACCGAGGCCGACCACGTCACCATGGGCGACCGTGCCGCCGACCAACTCGGTTACGGCCGCGGGTCGGACGAGCACGCACGTATGGTCGACGCGTACGTCGCCATCTGGCGCGATCTGCACGCCCCGCACGTCGGCGGACCCGACGGCCGGCTGACCAAGCGGGAGTTCGTCACCAGCACCCTCACCCTGGCCGCCGACCCCGACGCCGCCGCGACCACCGTGGGAGCGCTGGCGCGCTCGTTCTTCGCGATCGCGGACGCCAACGCCGACGGCGTCGTCAGCAAGGCGGAGTTCGACGCCTTCCAGCGCAGCCATTTCCCGGCCATGGCCCAGGCCGACCTGGACGAGGCGTTCAGCCACCTCGACCGCGACGGCGACGGCTGCCTGGATCCGGTCGAGTTCGAGACTGCCGTCGTCGAGTACTGGTCCAGCGTCGACCCCACCGCCCCGGGCAACTGGTGGACGGGACGGCCGGGGGGCCGCACCGGAGCGTCGACGGACCTCTGATCACCGCCTGCGTACCAGTGGGGGCGCGTCGCGGGGTCGGGCCCGGCCGGCCGGGGCGTGATCCGGGCGGTGTTAGCCTGCGGCCATGCGCGCTCCGCTCGGGATCTTCGACAGGTTCGACAACGCCGTGCCGGCCCCGGCCCGCCTCGGGCAGCTCAGCAGGCCCGTGGCCGAGGCGATCGCCGGCTGGGCGGGGCGGGTCCCCACGGACGAGATCCTGTACGTGGACACCGACCCGGCGATCGCCGACACCGCCGAGTTCGTCGCGCACTACGGGCAGGAACTCCTCGGCCGGTCGGCGAACTGCGTGGTGGTCGCCGCGCAGCGGGGCGGCGAGACCACCCTCGCCGCGTGCCTGGTGCCCTCGTACGGCCGGGTCGACGTGAACGGTGCCGTGTGTCGCCGGCTGGGCGCCCGGAAGGTGTCGTTCGCGCCGATGGCGACGGCCGTCGAGGCGACGGGCATGGAGTACGGGGGGATCACCCCCGTGGGCCTGCCCGCGGACTGGCCGCTGCTGGTCGACGCGGCCCTCACCGAGATGCCCTGGGTGCTCGTCGGCAGCGGCCGCCGACGCGGCAAACTCATCGTGCCCGGGGCCGCGTTCGCCGAACTCCCCTCCGCCGAAGTGCTCCCGGACCTCACGATCACCCCCTGATCGGCCCGCGCCCCGCGCCGGAGGGTCCGATAGCCTGCGCGGCGTGATCGACTCATACGCTGGTTCCGATGACGCCGCCGTCGCGATAGCCGGGGCACGGGCGGGTGCGGACGTGGTCCGTGCCCTGTACGGTCGGCGCCTCGACCGTATCGACAAGGGTGCCGGGGACTTCGCCACCGCCGCCGATCTGAAGGCCGAGAAGGCGATCCTCGCCGTCATCCGCGCCGCGCGGCCCGATGACGCGGTGCTCGGCGAGGAAGGCGGGCGGCACGGCGACGCCGATGCCGTGCGCCGGTGGTTGGTGGATCCTTTGTGCGGCACGTTGAACTACGCCGTCGGCAACATGCTGGTGGCTGTCAACGTGGCGCTGCTCGGCGGGGCGGCGGCGGTGGCCGACCCCTTCAGCGGCGAGGTCTTCTTCACCGACGGGGCCACGGCCCGGGTGCGGCGTGACGGGGCCGACGACGCGCTCCTGACGCCCACGCCGGGCACTCGGCTGGTGGACGTGAACCTGGATCCGCCGTTCCCCGGTGCGCCGGGGTTCCGGGCCGTGGACCTGCTGGCCCACCCGGAATTCGGGGCGCGGTTCCGGCCGCGCGTCGTCTCGACGACGCTGGCGCTGGCCTGGGTCGCTGCCGGCAAGCGCGCCGCGTACGTCACCGATGGCGGTGACCTGTCCCGGAGCGTGCACTTCGCGGCCGGTATCGCCTTGTGCCGTGCTGCGGGCTGCACGGTCACCGGGATCGACGGTGCCCCGGTCGGTGAGGCCGGCCGCGGACTCGTGGCCGCCGCCGACGAGGAGACCCACGGGGCGCTGATGTCGATGATCCGCAGCCGGCGGTAGAGCGGGCCCGCGTGGGCCGCGCCGTCGGCCGTCGCGCCGCCGCTAACGCGGCGGCGATGTCGGGGCCGGACTCGTCGAGTCGGCATCGGGGGCGGGGGCGGGGGCGGGGACGCGGATCGGGGCCGTGCTGGGACTCGGTAGGGGTGGGTGGGAGGCACGACTGCGGGTGGTGGACTGCGCCTTGGCGTCGCGGGGTGCTGTCCGGCCACGGAGCGCCGGTCCGGAGGCGGCGTCGCGGATGTCCTGCAGGCCCCGGTGCAGGCCGGAGCGGAGCAGTCGGGTGGCGGGGCGCTCGACGTAGCGCTGGATGCACCAGGCGAGGGTGATCATGGCGACCGTCAGGCCGCCGGCCAGCGGCACCGGTGGGACCCTGTCACGGAAGTGGTGGATGACGGTCAGCCCCGCGATCATGTGGATGAGGTAGAGCGGGTACGTGAGCGCGCCCGCGGTCCGCAGCCAGCGCCACTGGACGCGGTCGAAGGCGCCGAGGGCGATTCCCGCCATGGCCGCGAAGGCCAGAGTGATCACGAGGTGGGCGGGCCAGACGTGCGCGTCGTGGTCCACGTTGGCGTCGAGGCGCCCGGCGACGTAGGTCTGCGCCAGCAGGAACTGCAGGACGACGATCACCCACAACAGGTACGTCGGCCGGAAGCGGTGCATCAGGTAGAAGGCGATGCCCGCGACGAAGTACGGGGCGAACTGCGGCACGGCGAAGAAGTCGAGCAGACCGGAGTCGGCGGTGGGGGCCATGACGCCCGCCGCCGTCCACAGTCCGCAGAACAGCACGCAGTTGCGATAGGTCACGCCCCGCAGGACGACGACCGCGAAGAGCACGTAGAACTTCAGCTCCACGAAGAGCGTCCAGTAGCCGTCGTCCAGGTGCTTGACGTGGAGACCGCCCTGCATCATGGAGAGGTTGACCAGTACGTCGCTCCAGCGGTCTATGCGGCGCATCTCCGGCCACAGCCACAGCACACCGGCGGTGAAGGCCACGGCGGCCCAATAGGCGGGGTAGAGGCGGGAGATGCGCGAGATCGCGAAGTCTCCGAGCGTGCGGCCCCAGGTGCTCATGCAGATCACGAAGCCGCTGACGAGGAAGAAGACCTCGACGCCGAGCCAGCCGTATTCGGCGACCGGCTGGGCCACCGGGAAGACGGCCGAGCCGGGGCGGCCCCAAGCGGAGGCGAGGGTGACGTAATGGTAGAAGACCACCATCAGGGCCGCCAGGATTCTCAGTCCGTCCAAAGCGGTCAGACGTATGCCGGTCCGGGCTCTGTCGCTCATCGTGTGTCTCGGTTTCGGAAGGGTCCCGTCGCCGTCGCGGTGACCGCCGCATGTCTGGTCACCGCGAGGCGACGGGAAGCACGGCCGCCGGCCCCGCCAGGAATTTCCTGCCGGAGCCGGGGGTGGGGGGTTGGTGTTGGTCAGCTGATGGACTTGATGGCGCCCCAGCCGCTGTTGCCGACCTGGATGCTCGGGCCGTCGATGGGGCCGTGGATGTCGGTGCCGCCCTTGTAGAACTTGAGGGTGCCGTCGCCGGCCGTGGCCCACAGGTCGGCTGTGCCGTCGAGGTTGGCGTCCGCGGCGCCGGCGATGAGCGGCCGGTTGGTGACGGTGTAGGCGCGGCCGAACTCGTTGCGGTCGGAGAAGGTCTTCCCGTCGGGCTGGCCGAGGTAGGCCCAGACGACGCCGTCACGGGTGTCACGGGCCAGCAGGTCGGGGCGGCCGTCCTTGTTGGCGTCGCCGAGCGCGCTCAGGTCCATGACGTCCCAGCCGCCGTTGCCGATCTCGACGGGAGCGCCGACGGCCGCGTCGGTGCCGACGGCACCCGGGTACAGGAAGAGCCTGTTGGAGTGCTTGACGACCAGGTCCGGCTTCCCGTCGCGGTTGGTGTCGCCGATGGCGACGACCTGGGCGGTGGTGGGCAGGCTTCCGACGATCTTGGTCGGCGCGCCCAGGGTGCCGTTGCCGAGGTTGGGGTAGACGCGGACCTCGCCGCCGACGCGGGCGACGACGTCCTCCATGCCGTCACCGTTCCAGTCGCCCCGGTGCGTCACGGAGGCTCCCGACCAGCCGCCGGTGCCGATGATCGTGGGCGCGGTGATGCCGCCGGTGCCCGTACCGGGGTACAGGCGCAGCTTGCCGGTGTCGTCGACCGCGACCAGGTCCGGCTTGCCGTCACCGGTCAGGTCGCCGGGTACGGCGTACGACGTGCTCGCGATCCAGGAGCGCACGTCGTCCACGCGGGTCGCGACGGCGCCGGTGCGGGTCTCCGTGGACGGCGTGCCGAGGCATCCGCCCTGCCACGAACGGCTGACGACGGCGAGGAGCTCGGGGGTGCCGTCCTTGTCGCGCAGCACGGGGCCGCCCGCGTCGCCCTGGCAGATGGCCCCGTCGCCGGAGGCGGTCAGGGCGAGGTCGCCGGAGCCGGTGGCGGCCGCCGTGAAGGAGGCGGTGTGCAGGCGGTCGGGGACCCAGGCGGTCTTGGTCCGGCCGAAGCCGGCCGCCCGTACGGCCTCGTCGGCGCCCGCGGGAGCGGCGGCCGGGACGGCCGGCTTGACGTTGGCGATGCCGGTGTCCAGCTTCACCATGACGAGGTCCCGCTCGGGGTGCGGGACGAGCCGCACCGCGGTGCGGGCGGCTCCTGCGGGGCTGGTCTGGGTCAGGTCCGTCCTGCCGACGGTGACCGTGGTGGCGGTCTTGGGGGCACCGGGCTGGACGGCTCCGGTCGCGTCGGCGAAGCAGCTCGCGGCGGACAGGACCCACTGGGGGGCCACGAGGGTGCCCGTGCAGGCGCGCTCGGCGTTGCCGATGACGATGTGGGCGGTGTGGGAGTAGGCGGCGGCGTCCGCCGGGGTGCCCTGCAGGGCCTGCGCGGGGGAGGCGAGCAGGCCTCCGGCGATCGCGGCGACGGCGGCGGCCCCGCCGGTCCATGCTCTGCGCCTGCGTATGTGGGACATGGGTTCTCCGAGGATCGAGTCAGGATGTTCCGGCCGCGCGTGGCGGGCGGAAGGATGGTCGGTGGAGGGCTAGGCGGAGACGGTGATCTCGACGAGGACGTGATCGCGGCGCTCGGGGTCGGCGCCCGAGCCCACGGCCTTCCACTCGTTCGGGGCCATGGTCACGTTCTGCTTGCTGCCCTCGGCGGTCAACGTCACGTCGGCCTGGTGGCCGGCGTCGCCCTTCATCCCGTAGACGGTGGGGATCTCCAGGCTGAGGTGGCCGCTCTTCCCGGTGGCGCGGAAGCAGATCTTGCCCCGGGTCCGGGAGTACACCTCCATGAGCCCGGTGGCCGAGGCGCAGTCGGCGAGCACGATGTGTCCGTCGCCGCGCTTGAGGGTGATGCCCAGTTCGGTCTGGATGCGGGCGGCGTCGGGGTAGGCGAAGGACTCCACCGCGTACGGCGGCAGGTCGGCGCTGACCGCGGCCGTGTTCCGGGCGGCGGGCTCACTGGCGTGCGTCGCGGTGACGGCGAGGCCTATGCAGGCCGCGGCCGCCGCCGTGGTCGCGATGACGCGTCGTACGAGCTTCATTCCGTGTTCCTTTTCATACGCGGGGGTTTCATACGCGGGGGTGCGGGCCGCCGGTGCGGCCGTTGACGATGGGGGGCCGAGGGGCCGGGCCGGGGGGATTACCACGTCAGCAGGCCGATGACCGTGGACACCGCTCCACCCGCGACGCGCTTGATCCCGGCGCCCACGGCGTTGGCCACGCCCGACTTGTAGAGGTAGCCGGACCTGCCGAGGAAAAGGCCACCGAGCACGAAGAACCCGAGCGAGGCGTGGAACTGGCTGCTGTCCCAGCCGTAGGCCTGGCCCGTGAAATAGGCGCTGACCCCCTTGAGGCCCACGGAGACACCGCCGAGCACGAGGAAGGGCACGCCTCCGGCCGGCGCGGCGACGAGCGAGGCGGTGCCGGCCATCGTCGACCAGTGTTTGGTGACCTTCGCCCAGTCCTGGGCGCTTCCCGTGTCCGAGGGCCAGAACCCCCTGTCCACGTACCAAGGGGTGTCGCTGGCGTCGGTCTGCGAGGGATGGGTGCCGTTCGCCTCGTTGCGCCGCGCCTCCTCGGCCGCCTGCTTCGCCTTCGCGACGGCCTCGGCCTTCTGCTTGGCCTGGGCGGTCTGGCGGGCCGCGGTGGCGGCGTCGGCGGCGGCCCGCGCGTCCTGGCCGGCCTGCAGGGCGGAGGCACGGGCCCGGCTGGCGCTCGCCTGGGCGCTCGACGCGGAGGACGCCGCCTGCTGCGCCGATGCCATGGCCTGGCGCATCGAGTAGTTCGCGGAGCGGGCGGCCACCTGGGCGGCGGAGGCCGCCTGCTTGGCAGTCGCCGCCGACTTGGCCGCTTCGGCCGCCGACACGTCGGCGGCGTCCGCGTTCGTCTTCGCGTCCCGCGCCGCGGTCTCGGCGTCCGCGGCATAGCCCTGCGCCTTCAGGGCCCACTGGCTCGCTTCGGCCGCGGCCTTACGGGCCTCGGCCGCCACCTTCGAAGCCAGCGCCGCTTCCTCCAGGGCCTGCGCCGCCACCTTCGCGGCGTGCGCGATCGAGGCGCGGATCGCGGAGACGTGGGCGGCGTGGTCCTGGTCCAGCCGGGCGACGTCGAACCTGTCGTGGCGGATGAAGTTCCGCCGCATGTAGGCGGGGCCTTCCAGCACGATCTGCGCGGCCGACTTCATGTAGGGGCCGCCGGAGGAGAGGAGGGCGAACACCTCGGCCTGGTCGTCGACCTTGATCGCGTCCGGCAGTTCGACGGTGAGGAAGCGGTGCAGGGCGGTGGCGCTCCCGTCGGCCAGGGCCGCTTGTGCCTTGGACTTGACGCTGGGGCCGGGGTTCTGGTTGAGGAGTTCGAACACCGCCATGCGGTTCTGCGTGGCGGAGGCCTCGATGATCCCGCGGGTGAGGAAATCGCGCGCCGCGTTCGGGTCGTCGCTCGCCAGCGCCTGGTGGGCGGCGGTGGCGACCTCGGAGCCGGCGGTGGTGGCGATGGCGAGCACGGTCTCCCGGTCGTCCTGCCGCTCGGCGAGAAGACGGTCGGTGTCGATCCAGTTGACGACGTCCTGTTCGGCGCCTGCGAGGGCGAACTCCGCGGCGTCGCTCGTCCAGGTGCCGGGCGAGTCGAGGAGCCGTACGGCGGCTTTCCGGCCGGCCGTGACGGCCGCGTCCAGGTCACCGCGGCGCAACGCGTCGGAGGCGGCCGCGACGAGGTCCTTGATGTCCGTGGCGGTCCTGTCGGCCTGGGTGCGCTCCCGGGCCGCCCGGGCGATCTCCTCGGTCTCGGCCTGTGCTCTGAGGCGGGCCTCCTCGACTCCCATCGCGGTGTCCTCGGCGATGCGGGCGGTCTCGGCCTCGCGGGCCGCCCGTTCCACGGCCTGGGCTTCCTTGACCGCGCCGGCCGCCGTGTTGGCGGCCTGCAGCGCGGCCTCCGCGTAGGTGGTGGACCGCTTGGCGTACTCGATCGCCTTTCCCGCGTTGGCCGCCGCGTCGTCCGCCGCCGCGGCGGCCTTCTCCGCATGGTCGGCGGCGCTGTTGGCGGCGTCGCGTGCGGCGCCGGCGGCGCTCGCGGCCCGGTTCGCCAGGGTCTGCGAGAGGGCCGCGGCCCGGGCGGCGCGTCCGGCGGCCGCGTCGGCCTCGGCCGCTGCCGCCCGTGCCTCCGCCGCCTGGGACTTGGCGCTGCCGGCGGAGGCGGCCGCGTCGGCGGCGGCGTTGGCCGCGGCCGCGGCGTTCTGTGCCGCGCTCGTGGCGGCGGTGCAGGCGGCGGACGACTGCTGGGTGGCGGCTGCGGCCTGCGCGGCGGCGGCGGCCGCGGTACGCGCGCGCCCGGCCGCGTCCCGTGCCCCCTGGGCGGCCTGGCGCGCCGCCGAGGCCTTGCCGGCGTCCTTCGAGGCGGCGATGGCCGCGCCGTAGGCCCGCGAGGCGGCGCTGCCCGCCGCCGCGGCGGCGCCCGCGGCGGCCTGGGCGGCCTGCGCGGCTCGGCTGGAGGCGGCCTGAGCGGTACGGGTCGCGGAGATGGCGGTGTGGGCGGCGCTCGCGGCGCTCCGTGCGGCACTCGCGGCGTTGTTCGCCGCCTTGGCCGACTCCGCCACCTTGTTCTGCGCCTCCCTCGCTTCCGCGGCGGCCTTCAGCGCGTCGGCCTTCGCCTTCTCCGCGGCGTCCTTGGCCCGGTTCGAGGCGGCTACGGCCTGTTCCGTCTGCAGTTTCGCCCGGTTGCTCTCCCGGATCACGATCTTGACCAACTGGTCGACCGTCGCGGCCTCTTCGTCACGGGCGCGCGCGATGTACTGGCCGGAGGCGAGGAACTGGGCTATGGCCTCGGGCGAGCCGTCGCCGAGGGCTCGCTCCGCGTACTTCTTGACTTCGGGGGAGGCGGTGTTGAGGATCGCGAAGACCTCGGCCCGCTCGTCCTCCTGCTGGGCGGTGTACTGCGTCGTCTGCAGGAACGTGCCCAGCGCTGCCGGGGTGCCCAGTTGCAGCGCCTTGGCGGCTTCCTCCTTGACGGCGGTCCCGCCGTTGTTCATGACCGTGAAGACCGCTGCCCGCCTGTCCGTGTCGAGCGACTGCACGTAGCCGTCACGCAGGTAGGCGGCGGTCGCGGCGTCCCCGGCGGACAGTGCCGCGTTCGCGCTCTCGCGGACCGCCGTGTCCGCCAGGGAGAGCACGGAGAGAACGCCGAACCGGTTGTCGACGGCCTTCGCCTGCGGCAGTTCGCTCGTGAGGAAGGCCGAGACCGCGGCCGGGGTGCCGACGAGGGCGGCGGCAGCGGCCTCGCGGACGGCCCGGCCTCCGCTCTTGTAGGCCCACACGGCCCTGCCCCGATCGGTGTCGGGCAGGCCGTCGCCCGTCGCGGGGTCGCCCTCGGCGGCCCGGGCCGGACCGGCGCTCAAGGTGACGACGGAGGTCATGGCCGGGATCGCGGCGGCCCCGGCGATGGTGTTGAGTATCCGGCGCCTGCTCCACAGCGAGGGCGGCGTCACGGGCACACCTTGGTGACGCCGTCGCACGGTGGGCAGGGCGGGGCGAGGACCTTGTCCAAGGGAGATCTCCTCGGTTCGAACGGGAAGGGCATGGCGGCGGCGTCAAGGCCGGGGGATGGATCGCCCGGCCGCGCCGACCCACAGACTCCCGTGTGGAGATCGTCTTGACAACGCTCAATATGGGAACCGGTGTTTAGCCTGGCTCAACACCGGGCCGAGGGTGATGACACGGATGCCGGCCGCCCCGCAAGGCCCCCGTGCTTCGAGGAGAGATACTGGAACCTTCGTTTGACCGGGGTGGACAAAAGGGGTGGTGGCCGGGTGCTCGAACGCCTGGAGATGGAAGCGTTCCTCGGGCTGGCGGCAGAGCTGCACTTCGGGCGTACCGCGGAACGCCTGCACGTGACCACCGGCAGGGTCAGCCAGCTGATCAAGGCGATCGAGCGCAAGGTCGGGGCTCCGTTGTTCGAGCGCACCAACCGCAGCGTCCGCCTGACCCCGCTCGGCCACCGTCTCTGCGACGAAGTCCGGCCCGCGTACGAGGAGATACAGGCCGCTTTCGCCCGTGCCGTCAACAACACCCGGGCGACCGTGGACGTCTTGCGGGTCGGCTTCATCGGCGCCGCCGCCGGCCACATCGTCCATCGGGCTGCCGACTTGTTCCCCGCACGCGAGCCCGGCTGGCGCGTCCGGCCCCGTGAGGTCCAGCTCTTCGAAGCCCTCACGCGGCTTCGGGAGAAGGACGTCGACATCCTGATCCTGCACCTGCCGGTCACCGAGCCCGGCATCGACGTCGGCCCGGTGATCCTTTCCGAGCCGCAGATGCTGGCGATTCCTTCGAACCACCCCCTCGCCCGTCGCGAGAGCGTGACCATGGAGGACTTCGCCGACGTCGCGCTGCTGCGCGTCGCCGGCGTACAGCCCGGAACGGGCCTCTCGGACCGCTGGCCCGACCGCACGCCCCAGGGCAGACCGATCGCCGCCGGCCCGGAGATAGAGACGTTCCTGGAAGCCTTGCAAGTGATCGCCTCAGGAGCGGGCGCCGGCATCGTCGGCGAGCAGGCCACCCGCTTCTACAGCCGTCCCGACATCGCCTACGTGCCGATCACCGACATGATGCCCAAGGGGTGGGGTCCCGTCTGGCTGAGTTCGTACCACTCCCCCGCCATCCGCCCCTTCAACGCGACCCTCCTTGAGGCGACCCGACTCCACTACCCGCCACCGCCGGGCCCGAACCCGGCCGGGTGACGCGGAATCCTGTGGCTCGGGAGCCCGGCGTTTGCGTAGCGTGGCGTTGGGTACGCCGCCTTGGCCGAGGCCTTGGACCGGCGCGGCGTGGAGCTGCTCGTGACACCGCAGCGGTACCGGACCGCTCACGAACTGCCCGGCTGGTACGCGACGTTCGCCGACGTCACGCCGACGAGCGTGTGGCGTCAAATCGCGCAAGCACGAGTGGGAGCAGGCGTGCCTCCTCCCCGATCTCGCCGACACCGAGAGCCTGACGCGGGTCGTGCGGCGTTTCGTGGAGCGGCAGGAGGAGTTCCTGGCGGGCCGAATCGTCCTGCGGGCCTTCGAGGCGTTCTCGCGTCTCGAGTCCGTCGCGGCTGAAGTGCGCGTGTGGTGGCTCGACGGTGAGCCCAGGTTGCTGACGCCCCATCCGGACAGTCCGTTCGGGCGCGGGCTGGTGCCGGACCTCGATCGCGTAGCGCCGGCGGTGCGCCGCTTGGGACGCCGGTTCGTCACCACCGACGTGGCGCTCCGCGCGGACGGCGAGTGGCGAGTCGTCGAGGACCAGGGGGCGGCTCGCCGAGATGGAGAAGCGCTACGCCGTCCGATGCTCCGTGCCACGAAGAACGCGGACCGTACTTTTGCGGGTGGAACTGCGTGGACCGTACCCGTCCACCGTGATCGACTGTGCCTGCCGCAGGGGCGCTCCCCTGCGCCGGCGGTCACCCCCACCGCTGCCCTGCGGCGCCCCGGTCGCACGAAGGAGAGAGCCATGCTGGTCCGGAAGTTCAAGGTGGCCGTGATCGCGGCCGCCGCGGTCGCGAGTGTCGCGGTGGTGGCCACCCCTGCCGAGGCGAGCAACTGCTCGCGCGGGGGCGGCGTCTACCTCTGCGAGTACGGCGTGACCAGCTACAAGCTCCCCAACGGCACGAAGCAGGAGTTCATCGTCGGCACCGACCGGGCGGTGTGGACCCGCTGGACCGACTCCGACGGGGACTGGTCGGGATGGATGTCCATGGGCGGAAGGGCGTCGAGCACGGCGCGTGCCTACGACTACGACTACGACGCCAACGACCCTTGGACGTTCAGGGTGTTCTACTACGACGAGAGGGGGGAGTACTGGGGCCGCAACCGGAATCACGACGGCAACTGGTCTCCGTGGACCCGCTACGACCTCCCGCTCAACGGCTGATCACCGAGCCCGGCTGCGGGGCCCCTCGCCCCGGTGGGCCCCCTGTGCGCGGTCGGTGGCCGTGGCGTCGGCCTCGATCACGGGCGTAGCGTATGCGTCGGGCTCCTCGGATCCCCACGCCGGGGTGTCACGCGGGGCGGGCGACCGCGACGACCGGTCCGGGGCAGTCCTGGACGCCGAGCCGGCGGATGTCGATGCGCAGTGGGTCAGGCCGCCTGGCGCGCGCTCTTGGCGGGCGCCGACAGGCCGCCGAATTCGCCGTCGAACCGCTCCGCGATGCCGCGCGCCCCAGGGCGAGGGCGGGTCCCGCGATGCTCGCCCCCGCCACCAGGGACTGCGGATCCGTACGGAACCCATCGGCACGGCCGCCTGCCGTGCGCCGGCACCTATCCGTTCAGTGCGTTCCACGTGCGTGCGGCTTCGGCCGCGGCCGCGGCGGCCTTCTTGAGCGCCGTGTCAGCCTGCCGGCGGCGTCGGGCCGCGGCTTCCTCGGCCTCGTGGAGGCCGGCCCGCTCGTGGCGGGCTCGGCTGAGGTCGTCCTGCAGCGCGCCGATCCGTTCGTCGAGCGCGGCAACCGCCGCCCTGGCCTGCTCGAGGTCCCGCTCCGCCGTTGTGAACTCGGACTCGGCCCGGTCCTTCTCCCGTTCCGTGCGTTCGGCCTCGGCCTGTGCCTTCGTCCGGAGTTCGCGCTCCCGCTTCCGCTCCCGCTCCCGGGAGGGCGCCGTCGTCGCGGCCCTGCGCGTCGCTTCGGCACGCGGGGGTGGTGCGGCTGCCGGGCGTGGGGTGGCGCCGGCGGCGGGTTCCAGGCCGGTGAACCCGACCGGGGAGGGCGGCGCTGCCCTCAGGACACCGCGGGCCCAGTCGGTGGCCGGGCCGGCGGCGGGGTCGGCCAGGACGGCGTGGAGGATCTCCTCGACTTCGTGCTGGACGGTGTCGGAGACGGGGTGGCCCGCATCGCGTGCGAGTCGGCCGGCTTGGCGGGCCATCTCCGTGATCACCACGTGTCGTTGGTGCGACAGGTCCCGCAGCTCGGGGCCGGCCAGCGTCCGGTGGGCCTCGCGCAGCCCCTCCCCCAGCTCCAGGAGCCGCCGTGCCTGCTGCTGGTCGGAGCGGGCCAGCAGGTTCGCGGCCCACACCCCGAGCGTCGGCCGCCGCCAGACGGCGACCTGCTTCGCCACGGCCGCCTCCCCCGCCGAGCGGGCACGGGCCGCGCAGGCATCACGGGCGGCGGTGAACGCTTCCGGTCGCAGTCCGTACAGTTCCCACGCCGCCTCATCGACATCCATGGGCCCACTCTCCCCCGCCGGCCCGCGGTGCGCGGGGAAGCAGGGCGGTTCCGGCTCCGTCGCTGCCGCCGGACGGGGCGCCCGAAGCGTGGCCTAAGGGGCCGCGCAGCGGGCCGGAACGGGGGCCGTGTGTGCGATCCGTATCCGGGACCCGTCCCACAGCACCGTCTCCGCGGGCAGGATGAGCAGCCCCGGCTCACTGTCCTCCCAGGACCCGCCCATGCGCCGCACCTGTACGGCAGCGCCCCCGGCACCGGCCATGTAGACCGTCGGGTCGACCTCCCAGCCGTACGCGGAGAGCCACGCCTCCAGCTGGATCATGTCCGACGGTGTCGCGCCGCGCGGCCACTCGTACGTGCTCGTGCCGGTGCTCTCGCTGCCCATGCCCATCCCCCCGTCGCGGCCGGATGCCCGGCCACCGGGGATCCTGCCATCGAGCACTGACAGCCGGCACGCGATTTCCGAGCGTCGCGCGGTGGCCGCTCACTGGCCGCGGTGCGGCCGTGCAACTCCTCGTAGGCTGCGTCTCATGAGCGTGTGGGACGTCCTGCCGGACACGGAACGACAGCAGTGGACCCTGGATCCGTTCGTAGGCGCGGGTCCCTTGCGGTTCGGGATGAGCTGGAACGAGGCTTCGGACGCGCTCGGCGGCCTGCGCCCGGCCGACTGTCGGCACGACCCCCGGCTGGCCATCACCTGGCAGGTCTGCCGCGGGGCGGGGCTGAAGCTCTACTTCGCCGCCGATGCGGGCCTGTGCGGGCTCTCGGCCGATGCGTTGCGGGGGCCGCAGGTCCTCGCGGACGGGACGGCACTGGTGGCCAGGGTCCCCTCCGAGCTGGAGCGGTGGCTGTTCGACCGTGCCGATGCCCGTGAGCCCTTCACGGAAGCGTTCTACATGCCGGGCGGGGAGGTCGGATCGTTGACGCTCGGAGTGGTCCTGTGCGTTCAGCGCGCCGGCGATCATCTGCTCACACGTCCGGTTCTCCTCTCCGCCGACGTGCTGGACGACGCCTACCATCGGCTTCCGGTCGAAACCTGGCGCATCTCCTGACCCGGCAAGGGCTCCCTGCAGACGAAGGCCGGGGCGGCTGGCGCTCGCCTCCCCGCGGGCGCGGTGTCAGATGCGGGCGTTGCGCAGCGACTGCCACACGGCGCCGGCCAGCGCCCGTGTCGCCCGCGGGAGCGAGAGGTGCTCGTGCTCGCGGTACAGCGACCAGTTGTACTGCACGAGCGAGAGCTTGTTGGAGGACAGGGAGCCCGCCTGGTGGGCGCGGTACACCGCGAGCGGCTCGGCCAGGCCGCGGGCGTCGGCGCCATCCCGCATGATCGACAGCCAGAGGGCGTAGTCCTGGCGCTTGCGCATCTCGGGCATCAGCCTCGTGCCCAGGACATTGCGGTCGTACATGGCGGTGAGGGCCCCGATGTGGTCGCGGACCAGCATCGCGCGGTAGTCCACGTGCTCGCGCGCGCGGACCACGCGCCCGTTGGGGACCCAGTCGACGCTCTCGCCGGCGTAGTCGGCGTCCATCTTGAAGTACGAGGTGAAGGTGAGCGGCGCGGTGGCCTGCGCGGCGAAGGCGAGCTGCTTCTCGGTCTTCTCCGGCAGCCACATGTCGTCGCTGTCGAGGAAGGCGACGTAGTCCCCGCGGGCCCGCTCGATCGCGCGGTTGCGGGCTCGACCCGCCCCGCCCTGTTCGGGTGCCCGCTCCGGCAGGACGCGTTCGTCCTGCCGGGCGAACTCCATGAGGAGGTCCATGGAGCCGTCGGAGGACTGGTCGTCGGTGATCAGCAGCTCCAGGTCGCTGTGGGTCTGGGTGAGTACGGACCGGACGGCCGCACCGAGGGTCGCCGTCGAGTTGTAGACGGGCATCACGACAGATACCAGGGGCACAGCACTTCTCCTTGCCAGACCAGGAACGACCCCCCATTCAAGCACCGCGGCGGAGCAGGAGCTTCCGTCGCCTCCGGTGTCGCCCCGCACAGGGGCTGCGACGAGGCCCGGTACCGCGGGGTCGGAGGTCTGATGTGGGCTCAACTCCCCCTCTGTGCTTAGCCGTCGAGGTCGGAGGAGATCCGTGGCCGACACCGTCCCTCACTGGTCCCCCGCCTCCACGAGCCGATGGTGACGCACCTCACCCGGGAAGCCGCCGGGGCCAACCGGCGCGGGACGCCGGGCTCCGGAACGCGGCGGCGGCCGAAGCGGGGCGGCGGCGTGGAAGGGGGACGGTCGTCGTCCCGCCGGCGGGCCCGGGGACCGCTGTGGGTCAGTGGTCGCCGGGGGCTTGGCCGGGCCGGGTCCGCGGGGAGGCGTGGACGGGCCGTGGGCTGTGCCTGCGGCGGGACGACGGAACGGTGCCGTGGCGGTGGCCCGCAGACGGCACCCCTGGGGGGGAGGAGGGGTGCCGCCTACGGTCGCCGGTCTGGCGAGACGTACCACCGTCAACAGCGCGTGTGTCCCCGTTCGCCGTCCCCAAACCTCCTGACTTGCCACGGAGTTGTGGCCGAACGGCGGGCGTTGGGGTTCGTGGCGACGGCCGCGGACCGGGACGGCCGTCGATCGTTGGAGGCGAGCAGGTCCCCTGCTGCGTCACGACGACCGCCCCGGCTGTCTCCGCGCCTACCCAGGTGCACCCGTCGTGACCCACGGGGCGCGGACATGGCGGTGGCCCGCACCCCTCCTCGGGGTGCGGGCCACCGCCATGCGCCGCGCGGAACACGCGGCTGTGTACGGGCTACCAGCGGTACCAGCGGCCGCTTCCGCCCCGCGGGCGGGCGACGAAGCCGAGCAGCCACAGGACCAGCACGGCGAGGGCGACCCACCAGAGCACCTTCACCGCGAATCCGACTCCGAAGAGGATCAGGGCGAGCAGTAGAACCAGAAGCAGGGGAACCATGATTATCAACCTCCGAAGCCACTCCTGCCCTCCCGCCGCACAACCATGCGCTTGATATTTACGTGTTTCTTATCCGCCGGAGCGGACAGAAGAGTCCACCGGCTCCCCGCCGGGTTTCACGAGGTCAGCCGGTGCCGGCCCCGGGCGGCCGGTGCATCGCCCAGCGGATGGTGGCGGTCACCGCCGCCCCCGCGGGAGCGGCGCACCACCGTTCGGTCCTCGGCAGCAGCGGCAGACCCAGCGGGTGCCGGGCCCAGGGCGGCAGCAGGGCCACGGCGGCCGCCGCGAGCAGGGCGTACGGGGGACGCGCCGGCCAGGGCAGTGGGGGCCTGAGCAGGATGAAGCGGGCCGCGGCCCGGGCTTCCCGCGTTCCGCGCAGCTCCGGTCGGAAGGCTTCGATCCGCTCCGCCAGTTCCTCCGCCGTACGGGGCGGGTGCCGCACGCCCAGGGCCTGTCCGACCCGGGCGGCCGAGGCGACGTAGGCATCGCATCCGGCGGCGTCCAGGCGCCTGGCGCCGTACCGCTGGTGGGCCCGCAGGAAGCTGTCGACCTCGGCGACGTGCACCCACTCCAGCAGGTGCGGGTCGTCGGCCCGGTACGGCTCGCCCTCGGGGCTGCGGCCCCGGATGCGGGCGTGCACCGCCCGTACGCCGTCCACCGCGCGCTGCGCGTCCTCGGCGGTCCCGTACGTGGTGTAGGCCAGGAAGGTGCTGGTGCGCTGGAGGCGGCCCCAGGGATCCCCCCGGTACCCGGAGTGGGCGGCCACGGCGGCCATCGCGCGCGGGTGCAGGGACTGCAGGAGCAGGGCGCTCAGCCCGCCGACGAACATCGAGGCGTCGCCGTGGACGCGGCAGATCGGCTCCTCGGGCGCGAACCATCTGGGGCCGGGGGTGTCGTGGATCCTCGCCCGGTTCTCCGCGCCCGACGGACCGGCGACGTGCCGGAAGAGGGCGTCGCCGAGGCGCTCACGGGCCCGGGACGGCGCCAGCCGGTCCAGCCCTCCCCATCGGTTCACGGTTCGATTCTCACGCCGCCGCCCGCTGCGGGGAAGCCCCGCCGGTCAGCGGGCGGACGGGACGTGCGGTCGGCCGCCCGGAGCCGGTGCGGCCGGATCGACCGTCATCGTGATGCCCGTCGCGGTGAGCGCGCTGACCAGGGCGAGACCGATGGCGAGCCGGCGTGAACGCGCGGGCCCCCGGTGCCGGGCGGGCGTCCGGCGGCGCGTGCGCGGCGACCCGGGGGAACGGCGGACGGCAGCGCGCTCGGGGGCGGCCGGCCCGGAGGGGGCCGGCGGCTGCGCCGGGAGCAGCGGTGGCGGCGGATCCGCCGGCGGGCTCACGGGTGGGTTCGCGGGTGGGTTCGCGGACTGGTTCATGGTCAGGGTCAGGTCCTCAGGAGGTGAAGCACTCGGAATGGATCCGCCCGGAGGGGACGCCCGCCCGGATCAGCGACGCCGTCGTGGCGTCCGTCATTCCGGGCGGTCCGCAGAGGTACACGTCATGGTCGGCCAGCTCGGGCACGAGCGAGCGCAGTGCCTGCGGGGCGAGCGGGTCGTACGCCTCGTCGGAGCGTCCCACCAGGTAGTGCAGGGCGGCCTGGCGCTCCGCGGCGATGGCTTCCAGCTCGTCCCGCAGGACCAGCTGGCCGGCGTCACCGGCCCGGTAGAGCAGCGTGAGGTCACCGGGCGCGGCGGGCAGCGCCTCGAACAGGGCCCGCATCGGTGTGATCCCGATGCCGCCGGCGATCAGCAGGACCTTGGGGCGGGTGCGCCGCCACCGGGTGAGCGCGCCGAACGGGCCCGTCGCCAGCACCCGGGTCCCGGGGCGCAGCCGCCGCACCCGCCGGGAGTGCGCGCCGAGCGCCTTCACCGTGATCCGCAGGCAGTCGTCGTGGACCGGCGCGGAGAGGGAGAACGGCAGGGCGGTGTGCCACAGGCCGCGCCGCAGGAAGCGCCAGCGGAAGAACTGTCCCGGCTCGGCCTGGAGCTCACGGAGCCGGCCGCCCCGGATGGTCACGGAGACGACGTCCGGGCCCTCGCGTTCGACGGCGGCGACCCGCAGCCCGTGCCGCAGGGCCTGGCGCACCGGGACGACGGCCCGGTACCAGACGAGCAGGACGGCGACGAGGGTGTGCAGCAGGGCCCAGAACCAGGTGGTCAGGGAGGTGACGGCGACGTCGGGGCCGGCCAGCTGGTGGACGAAGCCGAGGGCGGCGGCGATGTAGGTGAGCAGGTGGATGCCGCGCCACGTCTCGTGCGCGATCCGGCGGCGTACGGCCCTGACGGAGGCCACGCCCGCGCAGGCGAGCAGGGCGGCTGCGGCGTAGGCGGCGGCCACGGCCGGGTACCCGAGCAGGTCCCTGTTGGCCGTGACCAGGTCGGTCCCGCCGCGCAGGGCGTACACGAGGAGGGCGAGGAGGCCGTGGGCGGCGACCAGGAGCAGCGCCCAGCGGCCGCCGAAGGCGTGCCAGCGGGCGAGGCGGTCGGCGCCGACGCCGTGTTCGACCGCCGGGACGCGTGCCATCAGGAAGAGCATGACCAGGATGCCGTAGCCGGCGAGCAGTCCGGTGAGGTGCGCGCCCGCCCCGATGAGGTCGTCGGGACGGGCGGAGGGCTGCAGCTGGGCGGCCCACAAGAGGACGACGGCGGCCGCTCCGGCGGCCAGGCCGGCGCGCAGCCGCCGGGGCGCGGTCTTCATCGGCGCACGTCCCTTCCACGGAGTGATCGGCATGGTCCCCGGGCCCTGGAACCGGGGGTGCCCGAACTGACCGGCGGGGATCGATAGCAGTGGCAACTATGTGCAAATTCGCTCGCGCCAGGCAATGACGATCTCCGTGGAATGACCTCTGTCACGCCCATCGATGGGGGTCGAGTGTCCCGTTATGCGGAGTTATGGAATGCGCGGGGTATCCCGTCCGCACTTCCCGCCTTCACGGATGTGGCTTTGCGTTTCCGCAGGACAGGCACACCGGGTGGCGGCCCCTACCACGCATCGGCGGGGCTCTTTGGGGAACTCTTTACCCTTCCGGCGCCCGTTCTCGCGCCCGGGCGGCATCGGCGGACCGCCGGGCCGCCGCGGCATCCGTGACGTCCAGGAAGACCTGGTCCAGCTCGGGCCAGCGCCGCTTCAGCTCGGTGCGGACGCGTACCATCGCGTCCTCGACGGTCTCGCTGTCGTAGCCGGCCGTCAGGTCGATGCCGGCGGCGAGCAGCACCGCGTCGGGCCCCAGTCGCATGGTCAGCAGGGCGGTCACGGAGTCGATCTCGGGCTGTCCGTCGAGGAAGGACTGCACCTCGTCCCGCAGGCGCGGGTCGGCGGCCTCGCCGATCAGGTGGGCCCGGGCGCCCTTGCCGAGCACGTACGCCACGTACACGAGCAGGAGGCCGATGAGGACGGAGGCGCAGGCCTCGTACGCCACCTGCCCGGTCGCCAGGTGGAGTGCCATCCCCGCCATCGCGAGAAGCACGCCCACACAGGCGGTGCCGTCCTCGGCGAGCACGGTCCGCAGGGCCGGATCGCGCCCGGCACGTACCTCCTCGGCCAGCCCGTGGCCGGCCGCCCGTGCGGCCCGCCGGACCTGGAGGACGGCGCGCAGCAGCGAGCCGCCTTCGGCGAGGAGGGCGACGAACAGGACCGCCAGGCCGATCAGGTACCCCTCGCGCGTTTCCCCGCCGCCGCCGCGGAAGGCTTCCACTCCCTGGAACACCGAGAAGCACCCGCCCGTGACGAAGATCCCGACCGCGGCGAGCAGCGACCAGAAGAACCGCTCCTTGCCGTAGCCGAAGGGATGCCGCTCGTCGGCCGGGCGCCTGCTGCGGCTGACGGAGGCCAGGAGGAACACCTCGTTGAGGCTGTCGGCCACCGAATGGGCGGCCTCCGAGAGCAGGGCCGGTGACCCGGCGACCACCCCTCCCACGGCCTTGGCCCCGCAGATCACGAGGTTCGCCGCGAGCGCCACCCACACCGTGACCCGGGTCTCGCCGTCCTGTGCGGTCTTCGGGGATGGGCCGGTGATCACACCGGCGCTGTCCCGCTGTACGGCCATGATCCGCTCCTTCGCCCCACCCCGCGGCGCCCGGCCGCCTCCGCACGTACCTCTCGCCGGTGCTCGCTGCGGCGGGGTTCAAACATCGGGGGCCGGCGCCCCGGCCCGCAGGCGCGCGCTCACGTGAGGCTGCTGACGGCCGCCTCCTCGGAGCAGAAGACGTCGAAGACGCTGCCCAGGTGGCCCGCTGCGAGCAGTTCGCGCACCTGTGGGTCGAAGGCGGCCAGTCTCAGCCGGGCGCCTTGGCCGGAGGCCAGGACGTAGCAGTCGGCGAGGTCGCGGAATCCGTACTGGTCGGCCGCGGTGATCTCGAGCAGGTTGATCACGATCCTGGTCCGTCCGGCTTCCACGAGCGCGGCGACGGCCCGCGTCAGCTCCTGGTCCGGCGCCTGGTAGGCGAGCGTGCCGGTGACGTCGACGACGGTGACGTCCAGGTCACCGACCTGTCGGATGCTGACCTCGGCCATGGGGAGCATCAGCCCGTGGGTGAGGGCGTCATGTCCTTCTGGACGGCCGCCGGAAGGTTGTAGACGTGGTCGGGGGTCAGGATGCCGGTCAGCGCCTGGCCGAAGACGGTGCTCGGTTCCTCCTGCCGCGGCCCGTACGGGATGTCGGTGTTGAGCAGGACCACCAGGGTCGCCTGCTGGCCGGGCAGGTACACGGTCAGGGACTCGTAGCCCGGCAGCGAACCGTTGTGGCCGATCCAGCCCTGCACGTCGAAGATGCCGAGGCCGTAGTCCGCTCCGGGGATGCCGGTGGGGCGGGTGTCCAGGCGCTGCTTCTGCAGGTCGGGGACGACCATCCGGGTGCCGTCGGGGAAGACGCCGGTGGCCAGGGTCTTGGCCCAGATCCGCAGGTCGTGCAGGTCGGAGATCATCGCGCCGGCGGCCCAGCCCCAGGAGGGGTTCCAGTCGGTGGCGTTCTGGGTCCTCGCCGACGCCGTCTGCCGGGTGTAGCCCTGGGCGTGCGGGGTGGGGAACGAGGCGTCGTCGGGGAAGCTGGTGCGGTTCATTCCGGCGGGGCGCAGGATGTGGTCGCGGATGTAGGCGGGGAGCGGAAGCCCGGACTGCTTCTCGACCACCAGGCCGAGCAGGATCAGGTTGGTGTTGGAGTAGTTGAACCGCGTGTTCGGTGCGAGGATCTCCGGCTTGGGCGCCTTGAAGGCGTAGTCCAGCAGTTCCCGGGGGGTGAAGTGGCGCGTCGGGTCGGTGGTGAGCGCCTTGTAGAAGGTCTCGGTCGCCGTGTAGCTGAGCAGTCCGCTGCGCATGCCCGCGAGTTCCCTCAGGGTCACCTTGTCGCCGTTGGGCACGCCCTTGACGTACGTGCCGATGGAGTCGTCCAGGTCGACCTTGCCCTGCTGGGCGAGCTGGAGCAGCGCCGTCACGGTGAACGTCTTGGTCTCGCTGCCGATGCGGGAGTACACGTCCGTCGCCATCGGCTGTTTCGTCGCCTTGTCGGCGACGCCGAAGGCCCGCGTGTACGTGCCCTTGCCGGGTGCGGATATGCCGACGACGACGCCCGGGACGCCGGTCTTCCTCAGCACGTCCTGGACAGCCCGGTCCAGTTTCGCGGCCGTGGCGTCGTCGAGGGTGGGGAAGCCGGCCGCCGGGGAGGGCTCCGCCGAGGCGGTCGGCCGGGGGGCGGGCTGCGGCGGGCGGGCGAGGGCACCGGTCGCCGGGAGGGCGAGGAGGCCCGCCGTGGCGAGCCCCACGCAGGCCTTCCGGTACCGGCGGTGTCGCCTCTCTGCACGGCTCACGGCGGCCTCCTCACCGGCCTGGACCTCAGTTCTTCCCAGGTTAGGCGGGGTGGTTCCCACCCGCAGGGCGGGACGGACGGCGCGGGGCCGCCATGGCCGCCGTCGGCGCCGGGCCGGGTCCGGGACCGCCCGGCCGAGCGGCGGCGACTGCAGGCCGTCGCCCGGCCGGGGCGCTACCGCCGGAGCCCGTCCGCCGTCAGCACTTGAGGCCGGTCGAGGCGTCCGTCGAGGCCTCGTCCAGCTTCTGGATCTGCGGCTGGAGCTTGGTGAGCGCGTCCTTGCCCGTGGTGTCGCCCGGCAGGGCCTCGTAGCCCTTCTTCAGGTTCTCGGCGGCGTCCTTGACCGCCTCCTGCTGCGCCTGCTTCATCTTCGTCAGGTTCTCCTTGACGTTCGACCAGTCCTTCTGGACGGCGTCGTAGGCGTCCTTGACCTGGTCCTTCGTCGCGGAGGAGGGGTTGAGGGCCTTCAGCTTGGCGTTGTCCGCCTTGAGGGCGTTCAGGTCGGTGCACAGGTCGGCGGCGGCCTGGGTGGCCTGCTCCTCGGCCGCGTTCTCGTCCTTGTTGTCGGAGCAGGCGGCGAGGCCGAACACCGCGCTGACGCACAGAACACCGATCAGGGGCAGTCGCTTCATGGAAGGCCTTTCTCACAGGGACCGGAAGGGAGGAACACGACTTTTCGGCTTTCTCGGTAAAACTAAGCAGCAAGCGGACACCACGCATCCGTACGAGGCCCGTTCGGAGCACGGCCTGGTTTGGTAACCTGCGACGATGGACGAGGTGTTGGACGAGGGACCGTTCTTTCACGGCACGAAGGCCGAGCTGCGGGTCGGGGATCACCTCACGGCGGGTTTCCGTTCCAACTACCGGCCCGAAATCGTGATGAACCACATCTACTTCACCGCACTGCGCGACGGCGCGGGCCTCGCCGCCGAACTCGCCGCCGGCGACGGGACACCGCGCGTGTACGCCGTCGAACCGACCGGGGAATTCGAGAACGACCCCAACGTCACCGACAAGAAGTTCCCCGGCAATCCCACCCGCTCCTATCGCAGCAGGGATCCGCTCCGCATCGTCGGCGAGGTCACCGACTGGACGCGGCAGACGCCCGAAGCCCTCCAGGTGTGGCGGGACCGTCTGGCCGCGATCCGCGTGGACGACCGCGCCGAGATCATCAACTAGAGGCCGTCCCGGCCCTGCTCGGCCCGGCGGGCGAGCACGGCGTTGAACTGGGCCCCGGCGAGGAGCGCCAGGTTGGTGACCCAGAGCCACACGAGGAACACGACGGTCCCCGCCAAGGAGCCGTACAGCCGGTTGTAGGTGCCCGCCTCGGCGTAAAGGGTGAACAGGCCCGAGGCGCCGAGCCAGAGCAGGGCCGCCAGGGCCCCGCCGGGCAGGCAGCGCCGCGTGCCACGGGCCGGGGCGGGGCCCGTGCGGTAGAGGACGAGGATCAGCGCCGTGACGATCAGGAGCAGGACCGGCCACCGCAGGAGGGTGAGCGTCTCGCTGCCGGAGCGATCGGCCGCCGCGGCGAGCCGGCGGACCACGGGACCGGTGGCGACCAGGCTCGCGGCGCCCGTCACCAGCAGGGCCAGCAGCGCCGCGGCGGTCAGGGCCAGGACGTGCGCCGAGCGCAGGGGCGGGCGGGTGTCGGGCAGCCGGTGCATGGCGTGCAGGGCGCGGCGGAAGACCGCCAGGTAGCTGGAGGCCGACCACAGGGCGCTCAGGACCGCGCTGCCGAGGAGCAGCCAGAGGGACGACGGACCCGAGGTGAGGCCGTCCAACGCCTCCCGGAGCACCTGGGCCGACTGGGGAGGGGCGTACGAGGTGAGGTCCAGGATCAGGCGCTCGCGCGTGTCTTCCCCGGCGAGCCCGACGAGGGAGACGCACACGAGGAGCGCGGGCACCAGGGCGAGGACGGCGTAGTAGGTGAGCGCCGCCGCGTGGTCGGCGACGTTGTCGTCCCAGAGCCGTACCGCGGTGCGGCCGAGGGCCGCGGCGATCCGTCTGGCGGGGGTCCGGTGTGCGGGGGCGCGCCGGTGCGCGGGGAGCGTGTTCGGTGTCACGGACCGCTCTTGCCCCGGGTGCCCGAACCCATCCGCAGGGCCCGCCGTGGGGCCCCTTCACCCGCCCGGGGCGCGCCGACGCGTTTCGGGGGCCGTCGGGCGGACACACGCGGGGAAGCCGGACAGATCGAGAGGAATTGTCATGGCCACCATGATCCTGCTGATCGCGCCCATGCTGCTGGCCCTGCTGCTGGTCACCCGGGGAAGCGGGCGCCGCCCCCGGCACCGGGCCCGCGGCTGAACGGCACGTGCTCCGGGCGGGGTCCTGCCCCGCCGGAGGACCTTGCCGTCACGCGTCGAGGGCGGCCCGTACGTCGGGGTACAGCAAGAGGATCCCGTCCGCTCCCGTCAGGGCGAACAGGCGGCGCAGTTGGTTGCCCGGCCCCGCGACCCGCAGGGCGGTCGTGCGGTGCACCCGCAGGAGCAGGTTGAGGAACGAGGAGTCGCCGAAGGTGACGGCGCTCGCGTCGAGGACCACCACCGGGTGCCGGTCCGCGGCGGCGGTCAGGACCTCCTCCAGGGACGGCAGGGTGTCCTGGTCCAGTTCTCCGCGGGCGACCACGACCCAGCCGGGCCCCGCCGCGTAGCTGTCCTCGACCACACCGTCGCACGGCACGTCCTCTGCTCCGCTCATGTGTGCCTCCCCGATTGGGTCACGGTACGGGTTCCGGAATGGAGTATGCACGGTCGATCACCGCACGACGACGCCCAGGGCCCTTCTCCTACGCGATGGAACTGTCGTGCCGCGGGAGGCGTGCGAGCCGGATCCCTGGGCATGAGCGCGATCGGCAGCCAACGACCACAGGGAGGGAACGGTCATGATGTCCCGTTCGGCCGCAGTCATCACCCCCGAAATCGCGACGGACCACCGGATCCCGGCCGACGCCGCGGCCGCGGAGGGAGCGCCCACGGCGGGAGTCCTGCCGCACGTGGAGCTGGCGCGCGAGCTGTCGCCCACGGACGCCCGGGAGCTGTCCCGGCTGTTCCTCGCGAGGCTGCGCACCCTGGAGGAGGGAACGCGCGCGTACCAGTACGTCCGCAACACCCTCATCGAGATGAACCTCTCCCTCGTGCAGTTCGCCGCCCGTCGGTTCCGGGCGCGGGCCGCCGGCGGCGGGACCGACATGGACGACATCGTCCAGGTCGGCACCATCGGCCTGATCAAGGCCATCGACCGTTACGACCCCGAACGCGGGGTGGAGTTCAGCACGCTCGCGCTTCCCTACATCACCGGCGAGATCAAGCGGCACTTCCGCGACACGACCTGGGCCGTGCACGTGCCGCGCCGCCTCCAGGAGCTGCGCACCGAGCTCGCCAAGGCCCAGGAGACCCTCACCGACGAGCTGAAGCGGGCCCCGACGGTCAAGGAAGTCGCCGCCCACCTCGGACTGTCGGAGGAGGAGGTGATAGACGGCCTGGTCGCCGCCAACGGCTACACCAGCGGCTCCCTGGACCTCGCCTGCGAGGAGGACGAAGCCGCGGGGGCGGGCCGTCCCACCCGGGCACTGGCGGACAAGCTGGGCGACACGGACCCGGCCATGGAGCTCTTCGAGGAATTCCACACGCTCGCTCCGCTGCTGCGTGAGCTCAGTGCGCGGGACCGGCTGATCCTGGACATGAGGTTCGGCCAGGAGAAGACGCAGGCGGAGATCGGAGCGGAGCTCGGTGTGTCGCAGATGCAGGTCTCCCGACTGCTCTCCCGCATCCTGAAGCAGCTGCGCGCCGGCATGCTCACCTAGGAGTTCCGGTGGAAGACCGGGCCGGTGCGCGCCTTCGGCTCCCGTCCGGGGACCGCATATGAACCACGTCTGAGAACGCGGCACATTACACTGTCCCGACGCTCGACGGCGCGCCGCGACGGAGGCCGCCGGATGTCCGCGTCCGGCTGGGGAAAGACCGCACAGAACGACAGCCACGCAACGGTGGGGGTGCAGCACAGTGAAGAGCAGCGGGCCGCCGGCCGGCCATCCACCGCGCAAGCAGTCGGCGGCGGCGCGCCAGCGGCGACAGCTGGCACTGGACGGTGCCCGGGGCCAGGTCGCGAAGGGCCGCGACTTCACCCGGCAGGCGCTGCGCGACTGGGGCTGGGACCGGACCGAGAGCTCGGAGGACTGCCTGCTCGTCGTCTCGGAGCTCCTGACGAACGCGAACCTGCATGCCGGCGGGTGCCTCCAGCTCGTCCTCACCCTCGGCGACTCCCTGCGCATCGAGGTGGTCGACGGTTCCCCGGCCCCCCCGCGCCGCGCCCCCGCCCCCCGGCGCGGCATCCCGGGCGGCCACGGGCTCTACATCGTCGAGCGGCTGTCCGACCGCTGGGGCTACGAGCCCCAGGGGCACGGGAAGGTGGTGTGGGCGGAGATCGAAGGAGCCCGCCTGGTCTCCGGCGAGGCCGCCGGGTCCTGAGCCCCGCGACGGCGACCGCGCGCGCCGTGCGCCCCCTCCGGAAGGCCGGCCGAAGCCCGTCCGCGGTCGCGGATCCGCCCCCGCGTCGCGGGCGTGGCGTCGGGACGTGGACGGGTTGGGGGGGTGATGATGGCGCGGTGCGACTTGATCACGTGTCCTATGCCGTGGCCCGCGACAGCTTCGTCTCGACCGTCCAGTGGATCGGATCGGCCCTCGGAGCCGGGTTCGTGGACGGTGGGGTGCACCCGCGATTCGGCACACGCAACTTCATCCTCCCGCTGAGCGGCGGCACCTACGTCGAGGTCGTCACCACGCTCGACCATCCCGCCGCCGACCGCGCGCCCTTCGGGCAGGCGGTCGCGCGCCGCGCCGCCGAGGGCGGCGGCTGGCTCGGCTGGGTGGTCTCCGTCGACGACATCGCCCCGGTCGAGGCCCGCCTCGGCCGCACCTCGTCCGAGGGCCACCGCGTCCGCCCCGACGGGTTCGACCTGAGGTGGCAGCAGATCGGCCTGCTGGAGCTGCTGGAGGACCCGCAACTGCCCTACTTCCTGCAGTGGCTGGTCCCCGACGAGGAGCGCCCGAGCGCCGGCCCGCGCACCTCCACCACCATCCACGGGGTCTCCATCGCCGGCGACGCCGCCTCCATCGCCGAATTCCTGGGCGAACCGGCCGACCACCCCCTCGACCAGATCGACGTCACCTGGGTCGAGGACGAGGAACCGGGCCTGGTCTCGGTCGAGTTCGAGACCGCCCACGGCCGGGTCACGATCTGACCCCGGCCCTGAACGTCCCGCAGGCCAGGTCCGCGACCTGCCCGACCTTCGAAGCCGTCGTGGCCCGCATCCGCGTCATGCCGTCAGGCCGTCATGCCGCGCCGCCCGGAGAGACGGGGCCCGGCGCCGGGGCGTTCGCGCCCGCTTCCCAGGGCGGAGGGGTGTGCTGTTCGGTCCAGGCGGCCAGCGCCTCGCCGTCGACCCGGACGATCCCGCAGGTGTCGGCGTACTCGGCGGCGGGCGCGGTGAAGGAACTGGTGGTCACGAGGACGGCGACGTCGGCGTCGTGGACCGCGAAGCAGGTGCCGCCGAAGCGCTGGAGGTCCTGCGAGCCGACGCGGTGGTCCTGCGCGTAGTGCTTGCACTGGATCACCACGCGGCGGCCGTCCGCCGCCGTGGCGACGACATCGGCACCCAGGTCGCCCGCGCCGCCGACCACCTCGACCGACGTGCAGCCGTCCCGGGCGCACAGCGCCGCCACCGTGTGCTCGAAGCCATCGGCGTCGGCCCCGACGTGGTCGAGGGCCTCCCCCCCTATGTCGGGGAGGTCCTCCGCGGGTGACGGCGCGCTCCCTCGGGCCCGCGGGGCGCGGGGCCCGCGCCGGCGCCGGGCGGGTGCGAGGCTCCACTTCGCCAGGAGCACACCGAGCAGCAGCACGGCGAGCGCGGCGACCGGGGCCATGGGGAGCCTGATGCCGTCCGCCGACACGGCCCTCACGAAGGCCGTCACGCCCGCGACGGCGGTGGCGAGCAGCCCCAGGGCGAGCACCACGTCACGTCCCGGGCCGGGGCGCCGCGCGGATCCGGCGCCTCGTACGGACACGGGCCCGTCCTCCTCGGGCATGGTCATACGGGTCCCCCCTCTCCCCCGGTGGCACTGCGGTGCCTTGAGCTACTTGGACGCTCGTATGGCCGGGAGGACGGATCTCAAACCCGCGACTCCGGCGTCACGGGCCCGCTCGGAGGCCCGTCGCGGCGCCCCTCTCAGGCCGGTCGGGCTCCCGGGGTGGCGCGGTCCGCGTCCGAGGGGCGGGGGCCCGCGGCACGGCGGAGCCGGTTGGCGATGGCCGCGCCGAGACCCTCTTCGGCAGGCAGGGAGGCGATGATCAGGTCGCAGCCCCGCTGGTCGAACGCGCGCAGGAGCCCGTACAGCTCGCGGGCGTAGGCGGCCGTCGAGGCGGGAACCGCCACCACGGCATGTGCCTTCACCGGGGTGCCGGCGAAGGCGGCGGGCAGGAAGACGCCCACCTGGTGGCCCAGCTCCTGTGCGCGTTCCGCTTCGGCGACGACCTGCTCGGGCTCCACGAGGACGACCCGCGCACGCGGGGCGTAGTGGGAGGGATGCTGCCCCGGAACGCGGACGGGGGCGGCCGACGGCGCCGCCGGCGGGTATCCCAGGGCCGCTTCGATGTCCTCGGCCGTCACTCCGCCGGGCCGCAGGATGCTCGGGACGTCCGAGGTGACGTCGACGATGGTCGACTCGACGCCGACCTCGCAGGAGCCGCCGTCCAGGACGAAGTCCACGGCGTCGCCGAGTTCCGCGCGGACGTGCTGGGGGGTGGTGGGGCTGACCGAGCCGAAGCGGTTGGCCGACGGAGCGGTCACCCCGCCGCCGAACGCGGACAGCAGAGCGAGGGCGACGGGGTGGTCGGGCACGCGCACGGCAACCGTCTCCAGCCCCCCGGTGGCTTCGAGGGGCACCCGCCGTCCGCGTCGCAGGACCAGCGTGAGCGGACCCGGCCAGAACGCCTCGGCAAGTACCCGTGCCGTGTCCGGCACCTCTTCCACCCAGTCGCCGAGCTGGTCGCCGTCGGCGATGTGCACGATGAGGGGGTGCGAGGGCGGGCGGCCCTTCACTTCGAAGATCCTGCCCACGGCGGCGGGATCTTCCGCGTTGGCACCCAGACCGTAGACGGTCTCGGTGGGCAGGGCTACCAGGCCGCCGGCGCGCAGCACGCCCGCCGCCTTCTCGATGTCGTCGTTCGTTGCCGTCACCCGCACAGTTTCTCACCGTCTGACCACCGGCCCTGCCGGGTCCCCTTCGGTGCTCATCCGGCGTCGGCTAGGGTGCGCAGGTGATATTCGGACGTGGGCGGTTTTCGGCCGCCGTAGGGGCCTTCGAGGCGGCTGTGCGGGCCCAGGACGCTGACGCGGCGGAGCGTGCCTTCGCGCGGCTGACGCAGGGTGTGGCCAAGGCGGCGGACCCGGACCTGCGGGCGGCGGGGCCTCGGCTCGCCGCTCTGCTCGGGCAGGTGCCGCCCGGGCCGCGCGCCGTGGTGGCCGTGCTGATCGGGGCGTGCGTCGAGCGGGGCGCCGACCCGCTGGCCTGCGCGCCCGCCGTGTTCGCGGTTGCCGGGGACGCCTTCGGCCAGGCTGCGGTCTTCTGCGAGCGGTGGGCGGAGGGGGGCCGCGGCGGGCTTCCCGGCCACGAGGGCGAGGGCCTGGAAGAGGCCGACTTCGAGCGGATCGGCTTCGAGCCCGTCATGGCCTGGCAGGCGCTGCCGCAGTTCGAGATGGCGTGCGTGGCCATGCTCAACTCCCCGCGGGTGCGCCGCGAGGTCCCCGGCCGGCAGGAGTTGGCGGCGGCCGTCGCACGGGTGGCGGAGCTGTCGGGCGAGCCGTTCAAGTGCCTCGCGTACGCGCTCGCCGTCCTCGACGACGAGCCGCTCGTCGCGCTCGACCGCGCCACCGGCGCCGGCTTCGCGCTGCGCGCCTCCGGGATCGGGGACAACTTCCAGCTGCACACGCTCCTGGCCGACGCCCTGATCGGCCGGGGCCTCGTGGAGGGGCGGGCGCCGTCGGCGGAGGCCGTCGCCTGCTGCCGCGACCAGCCGGGGATGGTGCCGACCACCGGCTCCTTCGACCTGGTCGGCGCCGACGGCGAGTGGATCTGGAACGAAGGCAAGCCGGCGGACATCCCCGTCGTCGACGGCGTCCGCCTCGTGGTCCTCGACCCGCCCGCGTACCAGAGGAGCTGGCCCGCCGGGCGCTTCTTCCCCGGGATGACCGGCGAGCTCGTCTACGACCGCGCCCTCACGCCGGCGGAGTCGGCGGCCCTGCTCGCGCGGGCGGCCGAGCCCGTCCGCTGATCCGGGGTGCCGGTCAGGGGGTGAAGAGCACCTTGATCGCTCCGTCCTGCTTCTTCTGGAACATCTCGTAGGCCTCGGGTGCCTCGTCCAGGGGGAGGCGGTGGGTGGCGAAGTCCTCGACGCCGAGGGGGTCCCCGTCGCAGACCAGGGGCAGGAGGTCGGGGATCCAGCGCCGGACGTTGGCCTGTCCCATCCGCAGCTGGACCTGCTTGTCGAACAGGGTCAGCAGCGGGAGGGGGTCGGCCATGCCGCCGTAGACCCCGGACAGCGAGATCGTCCCGCCGCGGCGGACCAGTTCGATGGCCAGGTTGAGGGCGGCCAGGCGGTCGACGCCGGCGCGCTTCATCAGGCGGGCCGCCAGGGAGTCGGGCAGGAGCCCCGTCAGGGTCTGGGCCCCGGCCGCCGCCGTCGAGCCGTGCGCCTCCAGCCCTACCGCGTCGATGACCGCGTCGGGGCCGCGGCCGCCGGTCAGGTCGCGCACGGCCGCCACGAGGTCCTCGTCCTGTCGCAGGTCGAGGGTGTGGACACCGTGCCGCCGGGCGCGGTCCAGGCGTTCGGGCACGAGGTCGATGCCGATCACCGTCTCCACACCGAGGTGGGCCGCCACGCGGGTGCACATGTCGCCGATGGGCCCAAGGCCGATCACGGCGAGGCTGCCGCCCTCCGGTACGTCGGCGTACCGGACGGCCTGCCAGGCGGTCGGGAGCACGTCGGAGAGGTAGACGAACCGGTCGTCCGGCGGCCCTTCGGGCACCTTGACGGGCAGGGTGTTGCCGAAGGGCACCCGCAGGTACTCGGCCTGTCCGCCGGGGACCTGGCCGTAGAGCTTGGTGTAGCCGAAGAGCGCAGCGCCCTTGCCGTGCTCACGGACCTGGGTGGTCTCGCACTGCGAGTGCAGGCCGCGGGCGCACATGAAGCAGGTACCGCAGGAGACGTTGAAGGGCACGACGACCCGGTCGCCGGGGCGGACCGCGGTGACGTCCATCCCCGCCTCCTCGACGATGCCCATCGGCTCGTGGCCCAGGATGTCGCCCGCTTCGAGGAAGGGACCGAACACCTGGTAGAGGTGCAGGTCGGAGCCGCACAGGCCGGTGGTCGTCACCTTGACGATCACGTCGGAGGGGTCCTGGATCACCGGGTCCGCCACGGTGTCGACGCGTACGTCCGCCTTGCCGTGCCAGGTCAGCGCTTTCATCGCCGTTCCTCCTCGCCCTCGCCCGCCGGGCCGGGGGTGTCCGCTTCGTCCGGACGGCCGGCCTGGCTGTCGTTCCATGCGTCCATGCCCTGCCGTGTGCCCGGTCCGGGGGCGGATACGCCACGGGCGCCGAGGGCGCCGAGGGGTTCCCGGGTGAAGCGGACGCCCCGGGCGCGCAGGCGGCGACGGGGATGCCGTCCGGGCGAGGGCGTCGCGGTAGGGCTGGACGGCCGGGTGGCCGGCGGGCTCCAGCAGGGACGGTCGTGTCCCGCGACGACCCCGCCAGCACCGGGTGCCCTCGCTGGGTGGTCGTCTTGTGGCGCTGCTCGACTGTGTGCCCGATCGCCTGCCTATGCTGCGGCTCATGGGACTGGACCTGGCTCTGTTCATGGCGGACTGGCAGCGGTTGGGCGTCTTCCCCGTCGGAGAACGGATCGACGCGCTCGACGACGCGGTCGGGCCGCCGGGCCCGCTGGCCGGCGGGTGGCGGTGGCCTGCGGACCCGGGGGCCCAGTGGTGCGCCGAGTACGAGTTCTTCACGACCACCGGTTCCTACCGGCCGCACTCCCGCGCCGGCGACGGGTGGGCGGACATGCGGCCGCTGGTCGACGCGTCCGTGCGGGAGGCGATGGACGCCTTCCTCTCCGGTCTCATCTGGAACGCGGATCCGGACGAGGATCCTGCCCTGAGCGGCGCGAAGGGGTTCTTCCCGCCGTCCGCCGATCCCTGGCGCCCGCACCTTCTGCTGGTCTGCCCTCCGGAGGCGATGGAGAGGAAGGTTTCCGCCTGGAAGGAGGTGGAGCCGTGCCTCGACGTGCTGCGTGCGCCGTTCGCCGCCGAGTGCGAGGGCTGGGTGGGCCGTCCGGACACCTTCGAGGGGTTCGCCGCGCTGCTGCGGGAGTGGGGCGGTGTGGTCGGGGAGGCCGCCGGGCGCGGTTGGGGGCTGGTGGGGGTGCCGTAGCCGGGTGGCGCGACAGGCTTCGTGCGTGGGGTGGGCGCCGCCGTGGCCCCGGCATGACGGGGAACGTCCCGGACGGCTCGGACGTAGACTCCCACGGTGATGGAGATCTTGGAGAACCTGGACGTCCTGTCCCAGCCGCACCTCGACCTCACGGCGATCCGGATGGGCGGCATAGCCCTGGGAGCGCCCGCCGACAGCATTCCCCGCCAGAGGATCCTCGAGGCCCAGTCGTCCGTGGTCGCCCGGTATCGCGGCGGGGACGACATCGACAGCGAGTACCACGACTCCGACGGGCGGCGGCTGACGCTCGACCAGGTCATCGACCACACCGTCCGTTCGGACGGATTCCTGTACTGCGCCGAGGAACTCACCTACAAGGTCAGCGGCGGGCTCGTCGTCGGCTTCGCGATCTACGGGCCGCATCTGTCCCATTTCGCCCACCTGACCTCGTACGAGAGCTGCTGGATGTGTTCGGCACGCCCGATCTGGTGCGTGAGGAGGGGGCGTACGGCGACCTCATGGGCTACGACCTCTACTACTGGGGCGCGCGCAAGCATGTGAAATGGGACGCCACTGGCAACCGGGTGAGCCTGATCAACGTGGGCGACTTCAAGGGGAACACGGGGCCGTGAGCGGTCGAGGCGCCGGAAGGAGTCGGGAATGAGTGAGCTGTACCCCGCGATCGAGCCGTACGAGGAGGGGATGCTCGACGTCGGTGACGGCAACCTCCTGTACTGGGAGGTCTGCGGCAACCCTGACGGCAAGCCCGCGGTCGTGGTGCACGGCGGCCCGGGTTCCGGCTGCGGCACAGGCGTACGGCGGTACTTCGACCCGGAGCGGTACCGGGTCGTCCTGTTCGACCAGCGCGGCTGCGGTCGCAGCACCCCGCACGCGAGCGACCCCGCGACCGACATGCGGCACAACACCACCGGGCACCTGATCGCCGACATGGAGGGCCTGCGCGAGCACTTGGGGATCGACCGCTGGCTGCTGTACGGCGGCTCCTGGGGCTCCACACTGATCCTGGCGTACGCCGAGACGCACCCGCAGCGGGTGTCGGAGATCGTCATCTCGTCCGTGACGACGACCCGGCGCTCGGAGATCGACTGGCTCTACCGGGGCGCGGGCCGCTTCTTCCCCGAGCAGTGGGAACGCTTCCTGGCGGGAGCCCCCGGTACCGCGCGCGACGGGGACCTCGTCGCCGCGTACGCGCGGCTCACCGAGCACCCGGATCCCGCCGTGCGGAACAAGGCCACCGCCGACTGGTGTGCCTGGGAGGACGCCGTCCTGTCCGGGGAGACGGACGGCACGTCCCAGCCCTACGGCGACCGCCCGCCGGCCGCGCGACTGGCCCTGGTCCGCATCTGCGCCCACTACTTCTCGCACGGCGCCTGGCTGGAGGAAGGCGCCCTGCTCCGCGACGCTGCTCGGCTGGCCGGCATCCCGGGCGTCCTGGTGCACGGCAGGCTCGATCTGGCGGGCCCGCTGGACACCGCGTGGGAACTCGCCCGCGCCTGGCCCGGCGCCGAGTTGGTCGTCGTCGACGACGCCGGTCACCTGGGCGGCGATACGACGACCGGCCACGTGCTCGGCGCCCTCGACCGCTTCGCCCGCCGGCTGTAGGGTTGGGCGTACCTCGGCCCGGTCGTGGGTCCCGGGGCGGAGCGCTACCGGTCCCGGGTGACGCTCCAGGCCGGCATGTGCTCGAAGAACGCCACCGCGTCCGGCCGCCAGCGCTCCCGCCACGTCGCGGCCTGGGCCGCGGCCCGGCGTGCGTGGCGCTCGGCCTCGGCCTTCAGCTGCCGGTCGACGCCGTGCGCCCGCGCGATGCCACGGATGCGGTCGAGGGTGTCGTCATCGCAGCCCGGGGTGCCCAGGGCGGCGTCCAGCAGCTTGCGTTCGTTTCCGTCGCAGGCGGCCAGGAAGGCGCGGACGGCGTAGCTGCGGCGGCCCGAGCGGATGTCGGAGCCGACCGGTTTGCCGAGGGATTCGGGATCGCCGAACAGGTCGAGCCAGTCGTCGTGGATCTGGTTGGCGATGCCCAGGGCGGTGGCGTAGCGGCGCAGTTCGCCGTCGTACGGGGCGAGGTCGGCGCCGGCGGCCAGCAGGCCCAGGCGCAGCGGGGCGAGGACGGAGTAGCGGGTGGACTTGTACTCGGTGACCTCGTGCAGGAGTTCGGTATCGGGCTCGGGGTGGAAGTCGCGTTCCAGGTCGAGGAGTTGTCCCGCCACCGTGGCGGCCGCGGTGTCGGCGTGGACGGCGGCCATGGCCAGGGCGCGGTCGGGGGGCAGTGCGCCGGTGAGCAGGACGCGGCCGGCGAGGAAGGCGGCCAGGTCGCCGGCGAGGACGGCGAGGGCGAGCGCGGTGTCGGGGCGGTCCGGGAAGTCCTGGCGGTAGGCGTAGTAGGTGGAGGGGCCGCCACGGCGCGTGGGGGCGTCGTCGATGATGTCGTCGTGGATCAGGCCGTGGGTCTGCAACAGCTCGATGCTGATGGCGGCCTCGTCCAGGCCGGGAACGCTCTCACCGGTCACCAGGGCCGCGGCTTCGTGGAGCAGGACCACGCGCAGCCGCTTGCCGCCGCGCAGCGAGAGCTCGCGCACCAACTGGAGGGCGCGGGCGGGGAAGGTGCCGCGCCGGGGTATCTCCAGGCTGCTGTCCTCGGGGTCGGTCAGGGAGTCGAAGTAGGAGGCGAAGCGGGCGTCGAACCGGCGCTGATGGCCGGCCGCGCGCCGCCAGGCGGCGGTGATGGCGTCGTTCACCGGCCCAGCCTGCCATGTCCCCCGGATCGTGCGCGCCGGCGCCCTGCCGATCCGGCGGCCCGCCTGCCGGGGCCGGGCCGGTCGCGGGGGCCCGCGACCGGCCCGTCACCCATGGGGCGGCCGTCAGTCCGTGAGCTTGTACGCGCAGGGCGCGGCCGACTTGCCGCCCTGGTTGTCGGCGACCTGCTTGCCGTCGACCTTGATGGTGCACGGGGCGGGAACGAGCATCCCGTCCGCGCCCTTGACCGAGCCCGGCACCACCGAGACGGTGATGCCGACCTTGAGCTCGGCGTCCACCAGCTGCATGGACTCCGTCTTCGTCCAGGGCAGCGTCACCTGGTCGAAGTGGTTGGAGTTCCCGTTCCACATGACCTGCGCCGCACCGGAGCCGCCCACTTCGAAGACCACCTCATGGGGAACGCCCTTCTTCTTCGCCGTCGAGCCCTTCGCGCCGCCGCTCGACGGGGCGCCGGGCGCGGCGGGTTCCTTGGCGGGGCCGGCGTCCTTCTTCTCGCCGCCGCACCCGGTCAGCAGCGCGGCGGCTGCGAGCAGGCTGATGGTGAGGGTTGCTGTCTTGCGCATGCGTGTACGTCCCCGTGGGTCAACTGCGTTACGTGTGCCGGAGAAGACGGTAGATCACGGTCCCTGGGCGTGGATATCGGGTGCCCTCTTGCCGGACCCGGGTGATGTAATGATCCCTGTAGGGACAGGATCATTACACGTGGGGGGAATCGTGCCCGAGGAGCGGCTCGCCGGCTGGGTGAGGCAGTGGGTCGACGGATGGATCGTCTCGCGCGGCGCGGCCGATCCGGTTGACGAACCGTGGGGGTGGACCGTCGCGGTGGGGAATGCGAAGGAGGTCGCGCGGCATGTGGTGCCGGTGCCGGAGGAGGCCGATGTGCGCAAGCTCGCCGCCACCGCCCCGCCGGGGACCTGGCTCAAGCTGTTCGCCGCGGACGAGGTGGTGCTGCCCTGGGCGGGGGACGGGTGGGAGGCGGACGTCGCCGGCTTCCTGATGACCCTGCCCCTCGCCCCCGTGACCCCCGGTCCGCCGCCGGCCGGGTACACCGTGACGAAGTGGAACCGGGGCGGGGTGGTCAAGGTCCTGGTCCGCGCCGGGGACGGGCGGCTCGCGGCCCGGGGGCAGGCGGGACTGGCCGGGCGCGTCGCGGTGCCGGACCAGATCGAGACCGCCGCGGACCAGCGGCGCCGGGGCCTGGGCGCCCTGGTGATGCGCACGTTGCAGCAGGCCGCGTGGGAGGCGGGGGCGCGGGACGGGGTCCTGGTGGGCACGCCCGACGGCAGGGCGCTGTACGAAGCCCTCGGCTGGACCCCGCGCTCCCCCATGGCGAGCCTGAGCCGCCGCACGGACTAGCGGAGTACCGCGGCCAGTAGATCGGTGCCCAGGGCCGTCAGGTCCGAGAGGTTGAGGCTGTAGCGGACGTACCGTCCCTCGCGCCGGCCCGCGAGCAGGCCCGCGCGCCGGAGCAGGGCCAGGTGGCGGGAGACCTCCGGCGGTGTCATGTCCCAGGTGTGGGCCAGTTCGCCGTTGGTGTGCGGGCCCCGGGCCAGGGTGCGGAGCAGGCGCAGCCGGGCGGGGTGGGAGAGGGCCTCCAGCCGGAGGGCGACGGTGTCCAGGGAGACGGGCTGCGACGGGCCCGGCTCGGCCACCGGGTACTGGACCACCGGCTGCCAGCCGGGGGCGTGGACCACCGCGAGGTGCGGCCGGCCGAAGACGCTGGGGATGAAGGTGACGCCGGCGGTGTGGGCGTGCGTCACCTTGTCCAGCAGTTTGTCCACGAGGATGCCGTGACCGTCCGGGGCGAGGGTGACCGCGCCGGAGACCGAGGCGAGGGCGGCTCCGGGGCCCTGCCGCTTCAGCAGGTCGTTCTTGAGCCGCAGGTCGGTGGCGAGCCGCACGGCGGCGTCGGCCCAGGCCGAGTCGAAGAAGGCCTCGGCGCAGGCCTCCAGCGTCTCGCGGACGCGTGCTCGTACCGCCGCCGGGTCCGCGAGCAGCCGCTCGGCGAAGGCTTCCTGGCGCGGGCCCCGGGCCTGGGCGAGGTCCAGGGCCAGATCGCGGGCGGCGGCGTCGTCGAGGGGTGAGGGGCAGCTGAAGTGGATCCGGTTGCCGCAGGTGGTGACCAGCGCGGCGGAGACGTACCGCTCGTCGTCGATCCGGTCCACGTCGTCCAGTTCCTCCCCGAGGGTCGGCCGGGGCCGGGCCGGGAGCATGAAGTCGGCCTGGGAGGTCCGCCAGAGGAACTCCGCCTCCCGCAGCCGGTCGGCCAGCCCCGGCCGCAGTCCGGCCCACACATCGGCGGCCCACGCGCCGAACTCCGGATGGTGCTCCGGTTCGGCGAGCACGTGCAGCATCGCGGTCAGTTCGGCGAGCGGGGACGCGGCGAACCGCAGCCCGTCGGGCGGCATGCCTCCGATGTCGATCCTCAAGGTCATCGACCCATCATCCCCGCCGTGCCGGGGGGCGCCGACGACTGTTGACGATCTCCGTCAAGCGACGTGCCCGGCCCGGCGGCCGCGTCCACTGTTCAGTCCATGACAGCCACGAGCACCGGCCCGGCCCCTGCCCTCAGCCCCTCCCCCGTCCCCAAGGTCGGGCCGCGCGCCCTCCTGCGCGCCTGCGGCGGCCCCCGATACACCGTGGCCCTGGCCGTCGACGCCCTCGGCACCGGCCTGTTGAGGCCCTTCCTCCTCCTCTACGGGGTGACGGTGCTCGGGCTGTCGGCGTCGGCCACCGGCCTGGCCATGACGGCCGGCATCGTCACCGGGCTGCTGTGCGTGCCCGCGGTCGGGAGGTGGCTGGACCGGGGCGCCCGCAGCACGGTCGTCGCCGCGTCGATGCTGGTGCGCGTGCTGGGGGTGGCCGTGCTGGTGGCGACCCCGGCGGGGCGGGTGTCGCCGTTCGCGGCCGCGGCCCTGCTGCTCGGCATCGGCAACCAGGCCTGGCCCGCCGCCCATGCGGCCCTCGTCGCCACCCTCGCCCACGGGCGGGAACGCGACACCGCCCTCGCGGCGGGACGCGCGCTGCGCAACGCCGGGCTGGGGGTGGGGGCGCTCCTCGCCATGGTCTGCCTGGCGGGTGGGACCTCCGCCCTGCGGGCGCTGGCGGGGGTCACGGGAGCGGCGTACCTGCTGGCCGCGGTCCTGGCGTGGTCGGTGCGGGTGCGCGCGCAGGCGCCGGAGGCGGCGTCGGACCGGTCCCGCGGAACGGCGGGGCCGGAGGGAGCGCCGCCGCGCATGCGCGCCCTCCTGGCCGCCAACGTGGTGTACGTCTTCTGCCTCAACGTCCCCGAGATCGCACTGCCGTTGGTGCTGCTGACGCAGCTGCACGCCTCGCCCGTGTGGTCGGCGGCGGTCTTCGTCGCCAACACGGTGCTGGTGGTCACCCTCCAGGTCCCGGTCACGGTCCTGATGGCCCGCTACGCCCGGCGGACCGCGCTGGTCGTCGCCGGTGCCGTCCTCACCGTCTCGTACCTCGGCTTCCTGGTGGTGACGCTGCTCGGCGAAGGGGGCGGGCACGCGCAGGGGTGGGCCGCGGCCGGCATCGCGGCCGTCTCCGTCGTCTGCACCCTCGGCGAGATCGTCTACGCCGGCAGCGCCACCGCCCTGGTGACGGCCCTCGCCCCCTCCGGGGCGCTGGGACGCACCCTGGCCCGCTTCGAACTCTCCTCCGGGTTCGGGCTCGCGGTCTCACCGGCCGTGATCACCGCCCTCGCCCCCTACGGCCCGACCGCCCTCTGGGGCACCCTGGCCGCGACCACCCTCCTGTCCTCCGCGGCCGTGGCCGCCGAAGCGGACGGCGCGGCGCCGGAGGAGTGAGGTGGCCGGGCCAACCGCCGTGCTCCCGGGGCGGATCGGCCGCGGCGCGCGCCGGCCCGCACGGCCGGGATTGGCGGGTCGTGTGGAGGGGAAGTCACCAGGGGCCGTCCGCGGGGCCCGTCCGGCGCGCTCGCGGGGAGGGGGCCGCGGGGGCGGCCGCCCGGTACATCCTGTGACGGAGTGGGGGAGTTCAGCACATGACCACCGCCGCATTCACGAACAAGGCGATCCTGACGTACTCGATCACCTTCATCGGGTATCCCGACCTCGAAGGGGAGTTCCGGAGCGTCTCGCACCAGGAGCCCCGCGGGGACAGCTACTACAAGGACGTCCCGGAGCCCGCCGACTGGACCGGCGCCCTCAAGGGCCGCCAGCACGGCAGGGACGCCGAACGCCAGGCGGTGAACCTCCTCGCCGACCAGATCTACCGGCACCTGGGGTGTACGAGCACCGCGGACTACAAGGCGCGGATCGGAGCGGTCCGCAAGGGCACGCTGGACCTGTACTCCGACATGGGCCCGTGCCACTCCTGCCGGTCGGTGATCAAGGACTTCCGCAGTGACTTCCCGGCCCTGACCGTCCGGGTCCGCTACCGCAACGCCGTGCACGGCGGCGGCTCCGCGGCCCTGATCTCGGCGGGCGGCGGCCTGTACGGGGCCTACGGCATCGGCGACGCCGCGCAGGGCGGCGACGGACTGTGGGCCAAGACCTTCCCGGGCAGCCCCGTGGCCGCGGCCACCGGCACGTTCGACGTCAAGTTCGCCGGGGGGAAGGCCGGCAAGAGCTACCGGGGTGGGGCGACCGCCGTCGACCAGGAGCCGCACGCCTCGTACCTCTACCCGGCGCCGAGGCCGGCCCCGGCCGCGCTCGACGAGGTGACCGCCGTCCTGGACGGGATCGCCCTGGACCTCAGCTCCCAGATGGTTCCCGAGCCGCTGATGCGGCCGCAGTCCTTCCGGCAGTGGATCCAGGGCATCGAACGGGGCACCGTGCGGCTCGACTGCGAACGGGGGCCCGTCAAGGAGGGCCGGATCGCGGTCGCGGCGTTCATCAAGGACTTCCCCCACGTGGCCGTCGAGGTGGCCTACCCGGGTGCCGCGGCCCAGGCCGACGGCTGCGGCTACACGGACGCCACCGCACAGGGCGACGGGTCGTGGCTGAAATCGTTCCCCGCCTCCTCGTAAACCCCCGCTCCGGCCCGTGCGGCTTTCACTCAGCGTGTTTAATTACCCGCCATTCGGTAACAACACGTGGTGACAGGCAGTCAGAATCGACGAAAGGAAGGAACATGGCCCTCGTCACCGTGCTCATTCTCGTCGCCGTCCTCGCCCTCGTCGCCCTGCTGGCCCTGGCGCCCAGCGTCCCGGCACGGCGAAACCCCTTCCCGGGACGGCACCGCCGCATCCCCGACGGTCGCGCCCCTGCGCGCCGCCTGACGACCCTCCCCCACCAACGCAACTTCCGCCACCACGCCCGCTGATCCGGTTCGCCCGCCGCCGGCGGGCACGGGTCACAGCCAGCCGTTGCGTTGGGCCTGGAGGGCCAGCTGGAAGCGGTTTTCGGCGCCCAGGCGGGCCATCAGGATCTGGAGGCGGCGGAAGAAGGTGCGGCGGCTGATGCCCAGTTCGCGGGCGATGACCTCGTCGGCCGCGCCCCCGGCCAGGAGGCGGAGCAGGCGGCGGTCGGCGGGCGGGAGGCCGGCGGGGCGGGTGGTGCGGCCGTGGAAGGGCAGGGCCTGCTGCCAGGTCTGCTCGAACAGGGCGACCAGGGCCGAGAGCAGGCCGCACGGCTGCACCACCAGCGTCGTGTTGTGTACGTCGGCCTCCCTGATCGACAGGGACACCAGCGCGTACGCCTCGTCGATGATCAGCAGCTTGACCGGTACCGTCGGCGCCACCCTGGCCTGCTCCCCCGCCTCGATGCACGGCTCGATGGCCGCCTCCAGCCGTCCGGGCACCTCCAGTGACGCCTTCGAGTAGACGACCCGTTGCGTCACTCCGCGGGCGAGGGTGCTCAGCGCGTCGTCGAGGGCTTCGGCCTGGGGGAAGTAGGGCGGCGATTCGAGCTGGCGGATCTGTTCGCGCGCGCTGGCCCACGCCTGGCGGAGCCTCGGGCCGACCGCGTCACCGGTGACGACTTCGACGAGGTGGTCGTCGCGGGCCGTGAGCCGCCGGCGGCGGAACGATTCGAACGCGCCGCCCACGGTGATGCGGGACGCCTCCAGCTCGGCCGCGCGGCGCCGGGCGAGGATCTCCAGGCCGGCGGCGGGAGGGACCGGCGCCGCCACGTCCGCGCCCTCCTCGGCGGCGCCCGCCAGCCCGGCGTCGACCAGCTCCCCGTACGCCGCGGCGAATTCGGTGCCCTCCAGCCCGGCCGCCCGCCGCAGCTCGCCGAGGGGGGCGGGGGCCAGTTCCAGGAGTGACCGGTACACGCGGCCCGCCGCGGGGCCGACGCCCAGCATCCGCAGGGCCTCGTCCAGTTTCGCGTTCGCCATGCACCGCATTATCGACGACCGCGGAGCACCGGTGGCCGATCGGTGCCACTGGCACGACGGGGACTCCGCAGGGCGCGCGGCCGCAGTACCGTCCGGGCATCGCCGGGGCCTCCCGGCAGCCGTCCGGAAGAAGAAGGAGCACGACGTGGCGAACGGTCGCAAGAACGGCCTCTACCCAGAGATCTCCGAGGAACTGTCCGCCCTGATGAGGACGGGCTGGGCCGACACCGAACGCCACGACCTCGCGGCCGACGAGCAGGCCCCGTACGCGGCCCAGCGCCGCGCCGCCCTCTCCGCGCGCTTCCCCGGCGAGCGGCTGGTGGTCCCGTCCGGCAACCTCAAGACGCGTTCGAACGACGACCCCTATCCGTTCCGCCCGTACTCCGGCTACGTCCACATGACCGGCGACCGGGCCCGCGACGGCGCCCTCGTCCTCGAACCCCGCCCGGACGGCGGCCACGACGCGTACTGCTACCTGCTGCCGCGCGACGGCCGGGACACCGACGAGTTCTGGCTGGGCTACACCGCCGAGCTGTGGATGGGCCGCCGCCGCTCCCTCGCCGAGTCGGAGCGCGTGCTCGGGCTGTCCTGCCGCGACGTCCGCTCGGCGGTCGGCGACCTGGCGGCCGCGCCCGGCGTGCCGACGCGCATCGTCCGCGGCGTCGACCCCGCATTGGAGGCCGCCGTCGCCACCGACGCCGGGCGCGACGCCGAGCTGGAAGAGGCGCTGAGCGGGCTGCGGCTCGTCAAGGACGCCTGGGAGATCGGCGAGATGCGCAAGGCGGTGGACTCCACCGTCCGCGGCTTCACCGACTGCGTCGGCGAGCTCTCGCGGGCCGTCGCCTCCTCCGAGCGGTGGATCGAGGGCACCTTCTTCCGCCGGGCCCGACTGGAGGGCAACTCCGTCGGCTACGGCTCGATCTGCGCCGCGGGCGACCACGCCACGATCATGCACTGGACCGACAACGACGGCCCGGTACGCCCGGGCGACCTGCTCCTGCTGGACGCCGGCGTGGAGACCCACACCCTCTACACCGCCGACGTCACCCGCACCCTGCCCGTCAGCGGCACCTTCACGGCCGTGCAGCGCACGGTCTACGACGCGGTGTACGGGGCCCAGGAGGCGGGCTTCGCCGCCGTGAAGCCGGGGGCCGCGTACCGCGACTTCCACGTGGCGGCGCAGCGGTACCTGGCGGAGAAGCTCGTCGAGTGGGGCTTCGTCGAGGGCCCGGCGGACCGGGCGTACGAGCTGGGCCTGCAGCGCCGCTTCACCATGGCCGGCACCGGCCACATGCTCGGCCTGGACGTCCACGACTGCGCCCAGGCCCGCACCGGGGAGTACGTCGAGGGTGTGCTGGAGCCGGGCATGGTGCTCACGGTGGAGCCGGGCCTGTACTTCCAGCCGGACGACCTCACGGTCCCCGAGGAGTGGCGCGGCATCGGTGTCCGGATCGAGGACGACCTGCTGGTGACCGCCGACGGCCACGAGAACCTGTCCGCGGGCCTGCCGCGCTCGGCGGACGAGGTCGAGGCGTGGATGGCGCGCGTGGCGGGCTGACCGGCGGGGCGCGTTCGCGTTCCTCAGGTGTCGATGGGCGTGAGGGCCGGGTAGACGTCGTTCCACCGGTAGCGGCGGCAGCGGAGGTGGAAGTAGACGTATCCGGCCGTGTAGCGCTCCAGGTGCGGGCGCTGGTCGTCGGTGGCGAGGGCGAGGATCCGGTCGCGGGCGGTCAGGCCGCCGTCCAGGGTGCGGCGGGCGACCGCCCGGTACGGGGCGCCCTCGCGGACGCTGTCGCGGTGGAGCCGGCTGCGGACGAAGTCGGCTCCGTCGACCGCCTCCTTGTAGGACGACAGTACGTCGTTGACGTCGTTGAGGAAGGTCACTCCGGAGCAGAGCGAGGCCGACCAGAACGCCCGGTTCGTACGGGCCTCCAGGCAGGGGTCGGTGAACTGCAGCGAGACGAACCAGAACTGCGAGAAGCCGTTGTAGGCCCGCACGAAGTCGCTGTCCACGCCGTCGGACACGTCGGGCGTGAACTCCGCCTCCATCAGGACGCCGACGAGCGCGTTGTGGAGGAAGGCCCGGTAGACGGCCAGGAACGTCGGATCGCAGAACGGCGCGATCCCCGCGAACAGGTGCCGCAGGTAGCGGGTGGTCGGCCGGGCGGGGGCGCGTTCGGGCAGCAGGGCCTCCCGCAGGACCGCCTCGGCCTCGGCCGGCTCGCGGCTGCACAGGTCGTCGAGGTAGGTGCCGAACACCCAGACGCGGTCGAGCGCGAGGGCGAGGCCGGCCTCGGCGACCGGCACCATCAGGCCGCGCATCGTGGTGATGGTACGGATCGTCGCGGCCGGGACGGCGATGCCGAAGGCCTCGAACTCGGCGGCCAGGAGCCCGGCGCGGGTGCGGGCCGCGGCCCGGTCGAGGGGCGGCTCGTACGCGCCGGCGAACGCGACCAGCCCGTCGAGGAGGCCGGAATCCAGCAGGCCGGCCACCATGGCGCGGTGGCGCGGGTCGGGGATCGCTTCCAGCCCCGACCGCGCCGTGCAGCGCAGGGTGTCGATGCCGGGCGGCCGGGGATGCCGGATCTCCCGGTGCCGGTCCAGGCTCATCTGCCGTCCTTCCCCGCGGGGCGGCCCGTCGGCGGCGTGCCATGTGCCGTCCCGCCCGCCGTCCGTCCGTCCGTCCGTCCACCATCGTCCGCCGTCTCGCCCGTCACTGTCCGCCCGGATGATCACACGGGCGCAGGACCGGCCGGGTGCGAAGCCGGGGAGCCGGGCCCGACCGAGTGAATGGGGGGTGGACGGTTGACGCGGGCCCGGTCGTGGGGGGGCGGGGTGCGGGGGTCGGGTTTCAGTGGCCGGTGGCGGCCTTGACCACCGCCACCGCCGTGCCGATCGCCGCGTCGATCACTCCGGCGAGCAGGGCGAGGGCCGTTCCGCCGCCCATCCGGAGGCCTCCGTAGCAGCCCCATCCGAACAGGGTGGCGACGTTGACCGCGGCCGCCGTGTACAGCGCCGTCCTCAGCTCCATCGCGCCCAGGGCCGAGACGCCGATCAGCAGCAGCGGGCCCACCGCCGACAGCAACAGGGGGCTGCTGACGAAGAGCATCAGGCGCAGGTCCCGTCCCCGGGCGAGGGCGCCGTGCGTGACGCGGTGGGCCTGCTGGTCGGCGACGAGCGAGGCCAGCCACAGGCCCGCGGCGGCGGTCGCAACCGTGGCCGCGGCCCCGGCGGCGTCCGGATGGCCGGTGCCCGCGAGGCCGATGACCACCGAGATCATGGTGATCGTCGCGTAGAGCCGCTCTTTGAGGTGCGCGGTGACCGTCGCCGTGCCCACCGCGTCCGCCACCCGTTCCGCCACGGGCTCCACCGTAGGGTGCGGACGTGGCGGGTCCGCGGAGCAACACCCGCGTCGTGCCGTGGCGGGTCCGGCCACTGCGCCCGTGCGGCCCGTGGGCGAGGTCAAAGTGGCGCCGCCCCTCAGGCGGCGGTGTCCGGGGAGGGGCGGCGGCGGATGCGGATCGGGCCCCGGGCCTTCGCCGGGTCGACGGGGCGGCCGCCCTGGGTGATCTCCACGGCGCCGTCCGCGACCAGTCGCCGGGCGGCTCGGCGGACCGGTTCCATGAGGTCACGCCAGCCGTCGTCGTCTCCCGCGTACGCCGCCCGCGCGGCATCGGAGGGGCAGATCGTCGCGTCCGGCCCACGACGGTCCAGCAGGTCGAGGATGGCCCGCTCCAGGCGGCCGTCCCGCTGCCGGTCCCCGTCGTCGTTCATCCCTCCAGTCTGGCACCGGGTCAGCGCTGCCCGTCCTCCGGCGAGCCGAAGTTGCCGTAGCCCTTCATCTCGTGCGCGGTCCGCCGGCTGCCGTCCGAGGGGAACGACTGCGCCTCTGCCTCCCGGCTCCGCTCGGGGCGCCCCGCGTCAGCCGGGCGCCGGGGCTGTTCGGCCGGGGTGGGCGGTGTCGGCTCGTGGGCACGCCGCTTCACGCCCCACCACACCGCACCGATGAGCAGCACGACGACGATCACGCCGGCTGCCGAGGCGAACGCGGTTCCGGAGGCGTTCACGGCGAGTCCGGAGGCAGCGTGGATCATGGGGCCGTTTCCTTTCGTCGGCGGCGCCGCGGAGCTCCTGTCGGCCCGTCGGGCGTCCTCGTGTTCCTGTCCACGGCGCGACTGCCCGCGGGGCCGGGGGCGAAACGGCGGACGTGCTTACCGGGCAGCGGCGGCCCCTCCGCGCCTGCCGCGCCGTCCGGGGAATCGGGGCACGCGTCCCGGCGTTCTCGCAGCATGGCCCCTGCACCGGAGTACGGCCCCGACGGGCCCACCGCCTCCAACGGCTCGGACACCCGCCGGCGCCTCGCGGCCGACCGTGCCGACACCCTGGGGCGGCTGGCCGCGCTGACCCGCGACTTCGAGGGGATCGTCGCGGCGAACGCCCTGGTCGCGGTGGACGACGAGCACGATCCCGAGGGCGGCACGACCGCGTTCGAGCGGGCGCACGTGGCGTCCCTGATGGCGCAGGCCCGCGAGCACCTGGAAGAGCTGGACCTGGCGCTGGACCGGCTGGAACGGGGGACGTACGGGCGGTGCGAGGCCTGCGGCGGGACGATCGCCCCGGAGCGGCTGGAGATCCGCCCGGCCACGACCAGGTGCGTGCGCTGCGCCGGGGCCGGCCCGGTCCGTCACGCGCGTTCCGGCTGACGCCGCCCCGACCGCCGGAGAGCACCGCTTCCCATGCCGGGGGCGGTCTGTCATTCCGGATCGTTGCGGGTTCGCAGCCCGGCCGCCGTATGGGTGACTGTCCCCGAAGCCCACCGGATCCCGACCGAAAGCTGCCATGACATCCCACTTCATCCGTGCCGCAAGGGCCTTGGCGGCTCCCGCCCTCGCCCTCGCCGTCATCACCCCGGCTCTCGCCGTCGCCGCGGCTCCCCCGGCGGCCGCCGCGACAGCGGCCGACGCGTACACCTTCACCAACACCGACGGCACGCTCAACGCGACGGGCAACAACGACGGGAACCAGATCTCCGTCACCCCCGACGGCACCAACTACACGAACTGGCGCCTGATCAGGCTCGCGGCCCCCGGCACGTTCAACCTCGCCAGCGCCTCCTCCGGCAAGTGCGTGTACGCCAGCCAGCCGGCCGTCCAGCAGTCCTGCGGCAAGGACGGCGAGCAGTGGCACTTCCGTCCCGTCGACGGCAAGCCCAACGCGTTCGGGATCGTCCGGCGCGACGAGTCCAGCGGCACCGAGTGGTGCATGGACAACCGGGGCGGCCTCCACCTGTGGGGGATCCTCGCACAGCCCAACGTCTGCAACGGCGGTGCGAGCCAGGAATGGACGGTCCCCGCCTCGAAGGCGGCCGAGGCGAGGGGCCTCGCCCTCGACTACTACACGGACCTGTGTTCCAAGCGGACGTCGACGTGTTCGTGGACCCAGAGGTCGGAGGGACAGCCCGAGGTGCTGCCGCGCCAGGTCGCCTCGTCCGTCTGGTTCAACGGCACCGACAGCACGATGAAGCAGATCTTCACGACGGTCTACCACTCCGGCTGGGCGCAGTCGTTCTCGGCCGGCGTGTCCACCTCGTTCGGGGTCTCCACACCGGTCCAGGCCATGATCTCCAGCCAGCTGTCGGCGACGCAGACCTACACCTCGGACGAGACGACGATCAACGGCATCGCCGTGGACGTCCCGGCGAAGAACTACGCCTGGGTCGACTTCGCGGCGGTCGGCAAGAAGGTCACGGGCACCTGGACCTTCGACACGGACAACCAGCCGTGGACGACGGACGCGACCGTCACGGTCCCGGTCGTCAACTCGTCGGCCGGCTCCACGATGTACATCGCCCGCACCAGCACCGGCGCGCCGGGCAGCGGCGCCGCCACCGCCGGTGCGGACGTCCAGCCGCAGGTCCTGGCCACCACCGAGAGCGCGGACCTCGAGATCCCCGACGGGGCCACCGCGACCGTCGAGAACGACACGGTCAAGCTCACGGACGGCTCCGGCAAGAACATCGCCACCGTACGGCCCGGCATCGTCCGGGAGCCGAACGGCGCCACGCACAAGGTCGGCCTCGCCCTCGCCGGCAAGCGGCTCACCCAGACGATCGAGGGCGTCGGCGGTGACACGGTCACCGGCTTCGTGACGCCGCCCACCATCTCGGTGCGTGACGGCGTTCCCGCCGCTGCCGCCGCCCCGTCGAAGGGCGCCGCCGGGCCGGGCACGGCCGTGATGTCGCCGGCCGGTCTGTTCGACAAGCCGAAGACCGAGGACGAGTGGAACAAGTGCATGCTCAAGCACCTGGGCAGCAGCATCTACATCAGCACGGTCGTGGGCACGGCGACCGGCGCCATGGCGGGCGGGGCCGGCGCCGTGCCGGGACTCGCCATCGGCATGATGACGGGCACGGTCAAGGGACTCGGCGAGGCGATCTTCTTCTGCGGCACGGGCCCCAAGGGCTAGCCGGCGCGCATGGTCGGACAGGCCGCGGGGTCATGCCGGGGCGGCCCAGGCGGTCGTCAGACCGTCGAGCCAGGCGGGCGGGAGTTCGGCGGCGTCCCACTGTTCCCGCAGGGCCCGGGGGGAGGCGAGGAGGCGTTCCAGTACGGCGAGGCTCGTCACCGAGTGGAGGAGCGAGTAACGGCCGTGCACCACGGTGGTGCTGTCCGGGCCGAACGCCGCGAACAGCTGCTCGAGCCGGCCGCGGTGGAGCGTGGCGAACTCCGTCAGGCGTCCGGCGTAGCCGGCCCGCTGCCGGGGGCTCATCGTGCCGAGGACGGCGACGAGCACCTCTTCGGTCACCTCCGGGTCCAGCTCCGAAGCCGCGGTGAACGACAGGTAGAGGGGGGTGAGCGCGACCTTGGTCCGCTCCACTTCCATGCGCCGGGCCCGGGGGTGTGCACCGGTCCCGCCGTGGTCCCCTTCCGGGCCCGCGACCCCCGCCAGGGTCCGCTCGGCCACGGCGCCGAGCTCCTCCAGCAGGGCCTCGGCGCCGTCGAGCCAGCCCGCCCGGTACTCCTCGCCCTTGTCCCCCGGGACGGTCCGGCCGGCGCCGTCGAGTTCCGCGTGCGCGAGGGCGAGGGCGCCCGCCTCGACGAGCCCGATCAGCTGGCGCGCGTCACCCGGGGGGACCCCCGCCCGGGCGAGGAGCTGCAGCAGTGTCGTCCTCGCGTTGTCGACGCTGACTTCGTCCGGCCATTGCCGTGCCTCGTGGGCCGCGCTCATCGTCTCCTCCTCTCCCGGTAGTGAAGTGTGTACAAAGAGATCGTTCCCTGCAACGTCCGACGTCCACGGGGTCCGGGCGCGGGCGTGGCGGCGCGACGGGGGGCCCGGCGGGCGCACAGGATGATCACAGACCGGTCACAGGCACCACACAGCGGGAGGGTTCCGGCGAACATGACGTGATGCGCAGACAGCACACCATCATTCTCTGCACCGCGGCCGCCGGTGTCCTCGCCCTCACGGCCTGCGGCCCCCAGAACGGCGCCGGCGACGCCAAGGCGTCGTCCGCCGGCACGCCCGCACCGAAGGGCTCGTCCTCCTCCGCTCCGGGCTCCGCCGCGAAGACGGCGACCCTCCCGGACCTGGTCGGCAAGGGCCTGCAGACCGCGCAGGACGAGGCGCAGGCCGCCGGGTTCTACGCGCTCAAGTCCCACGACGCGCTCGGCCGTGACCGGTTGCAGGCCCTCGACCGGAACTGGAAGGTCTGCTCCCAGACCCCGGCCGGCGGCGGCAGCGTGAGCACCGGCACCACCGTCGACTTCGGCGCCGTCAAGCTCGAGGAAACCTGCCCGGCCTCGGACGCGCCGGCCCCGAAGCCGGCGGGCGACACCATGCCGGACTTCGTCGGCCAGGGGATGAAGGCGGTCCGCGCCGCGCTCCCGGGCAATGCCTCGATCACGGTGAAGGACGCGGTGCAGGGCCGGATGGTCCTCCAGGAGTCGAACTGGAAGGTGTGCACGCAGGATCCGAAGGCCGGTGCCCCGCTGAACGGCCGGCCCGTCTCCTTCACCGTCGCGAAGGTCGAGGAGAACTGCCCCTGACCCCGGCCGGGGGCTCCTCGGATCGCAGGGGCGTGGTCAGGTGAGGCTCCACGACCACGTCCCGTCGGCGGTGACGAGGCAGGCGAGGACGACCAGGTCGGCCACGCCCAGGGCGATGCCCAGGCGGGCGCGGCCGGGCCTGCGCGTGCCCCGCCGCAGGGCGAGGACGCCGAGGACGACGGAGACCGGGCCGAGCAGCAGGTTCGTCACGAGCAGCCCGACGAGGCCCAGGACGAAGGCCGTGACGGCCATGGCGTCGGCCTCGCGGGTACGGCGCTCCCCTTCGGTCCGGGTGCTCATCGCGCACCTCCGCGCGCCTGGCCGGCCCGTGTGGTCCGGCGGCGGTCCGAGAGGCACTCGCGCGCGGCGAACACGGCGAGCCAGAGGGCGATGGCGAGGCCGGCGGCCACGCCGACGGGCACGGGCACGTGGGCCACGGCACCGAGTACGACGCCGAGTACCAGGAGGGCACCTACGAGGAAGAGCACGGGAACGTCCTTCCGTTCAGGCATTCAGGCGTTCAGGCCTTCAGACTTTCAGACTTTCAGGTAACAGTTGTGTACTGACTACCCGGTTCAATTGGCTTCATGCTGGCGGAGCGCGAGTGTGACGCGCTTGACTGCGTGTCATGACCGTCCACACCACCGGAGCCCGCGAGATCCAGCGCCGCCGCACCCGACGGGCCCTGCTCGACGCGGCCCTCTCGGAGCTGGAGGAGCGCAGCCTCGGCAGCCTGGGCCTCAGGGAGGTCACCCGGGCGGCCGGGGTCTCCCCCACCGCCTTCTACCGGCACTTCAGGGGCATGGACGAGCTCGGGACCGTGCTCGTCGAAGAGGCCCTGGCCAGCCTGCACGTGACGGTACGGGGGATGCTGGCCGCGACCGGTGACGCCGAGCGGCGGGGCGACGCCGGGGTGCGGCTCGTCGCCGCGCTGGTGCGCAGCAGGCCCGCGCACGTCCGCTTCCTGGTCCGGGAGCGCCATGGCGGGGTACCGGCGGTGCGTGAGGCCATCGCCGCCCAACTCGACGCCTTCGCGGAGGAGATCGGCGCCGTTCTGCGCACGGACCCCGTCGGTGCGGGCTGGGAGGCCGACGACGTGCGGATGCTGGCCCGGCTGCTGGTGGACCACATGTTCATGACGGCGTCGGCGTTCCTGGCCGCCGCACTGCGGGGCGAGGACTGGTCGGCCGCCACCGCGACCGCCCGGGCCCAGCTCCGCCTGATCCATCTGGGACGCGTGCACTGGAGGGGATGACCGCCGGGGCACGTCCTGGTTCTCCTTCGACCGTGCGGCACGCCGCGGGTAGCAGGGTGGCAGCTCGGGGGCAACGGGCCGGGCCCACAGGCCGTGTCGGGGGGTGTGGGGCGGCGCACCATTCTCCGGTGGTGCGGGGGGTCCTACGGTTACGGGCACCTTCCGTGTCCACCCGTAGGGGGAGCCGCCATGTCGATGCGTCGGAGAGGGCCCGGGCGCGGGCGCGGGCAGGAGGTTCCCGTGCGCCTGTCCGGACCGCTGCGCAGGGCCGCCGCGGCGGCGGCCGCGTTCGTGACCGTCGCGGCAGGGCCCGCGGCCGCCGGGGACCGCGGCGCGGCCGCCACGGCGGACGGGCACTGTGCCGGGATGTCCCGGCTGCGGGTGCCCGGCGCCGAACTCCAGGTTCGGGCCTGCCTGGACGAGCTGACCACGGCCGGGACCGTCGCCACGGGGCACACGGACCCGGCCGACTGGGCGGGGCTGACTCCGGCCGGGCTGAGCGTGCCGAGCGGCGTACCGGGAATACAGGTCGACGGGTACTTCCCGGACTCCTCGACCGGCAACACCGATCACGGCTGGAACCACGACTCCCAGTTCGTGATCCGCCTGCCGGACCACTGGAACGGCGGCCTGGTCGTCACCGGCTCGCCCGGGGTGCGCGAGCAGTACGCCAACGACCGGGCCATCGGCGACTGGGTCGTGGCCCGCGGATACGCCTTCGCGGCGACCGACAAGGGCAACACGGGCACCGCCTTCCACCGCGACGGCCGGACGCCCGGGGACGCGATCGCCGAGTGGAACGAACGGGTCACCCAGCTGACCCGGGCGGCCCGCGCCGCCGTCGCCCAGCGCTACCGCCGGCCGCCCTCCCGCACGCTCGCCACCGGTATGTCCAACGGCGGCTACCTGGTGCGCTGGCAGCTGGAGAACCATCCCGAGCTGTACGACGGCGGGGTGGACTGGGAGGGCACCCTCTGGCGGGAGCAGGGGCCCCACCTGCTCACCTTCCTGCCGCCGGCCCTCGCCGCCTACCCGCGCTACGCCGCGGGGGGCGCCGGCGCGGAGCAGGCCCGCCAGGAGCTCCTCGCGGCGGGCTTCCCGGCCGGCTCGGAGTTCCTGTGGCCCTTCCACCACCAGTACTACTGGGACCTGACCCAGCGGATCTACCGCGAGGAGCTGGACCCCGGCTATGACGGCCCGCAGGAGGCGGGGACGCCGTTCTGCGCGCCGGGCACCCCCGCCTGCGACGCGGACTACGACTACCGCCTGCGGCCCCGGAGCGTCCACGAGGCGGTGGCGAAGATCGCGCTGACGGGCCGGATCGGCAAGCCCCTGATCACGCTGCACGGCACGCTGGACGTCCTGCTGCCGATCGGTCAGGACTCCGACGTCTACGCGCGGATGGTCACCGAGGCGGGCCGGGGCGGTCTGCTGCGGTACTACCGGATCGAGGGAGGCACCCACGTCGACTCCTTGTCCGACGCCTTCCCCGACCGGCTCCGTCCCCTCGTCCCCTGCCACCGCTCCGCGCTGGCCGCCCTGGAGACCTGGCTCGACCGCGGCGTACCGCCGCCGGCCGGCCACACGGTCCCGCGCCCCTCCGCGGGCGAGGACCCGCTGACGAGCTGCCGGCTCGGCCCTTGACCTCGACCTTGGTTGAGGGAGGACCGTGGTGCGCATGAACACGGAATCCGCTGCGCACGCCGCAGACATCGAAGCCATCGAGCAGGTCGTGGCCACCGTCGAGCACGCCCAGCAGCACAAGGACCCGGAGGAGTTCCTGGCCCTCTTCCACCCCGAGGCGATCTGGACGACGGCCCACGGCAAGGTCCTCACAGGCCTCGCCGAGATCGCGGAGTTCACCCGCAGGGTCCTGCCCTCGGCCGACTGGGACGGCAAGGTCACCTACGAGGTGGTCCACGTCCTCTTCATCCGTCCCGACGTCGCGGCGGTCAAGGTCCGCCAGCGCTACCTGTCCCCGGGTGAGGAGAGCGAGGGCGCCCCGCTGTACGTGATGTCCCGGCAGGGCGACGGGCGCTGGCTGCTGACCGCCTGCCAGAACACCGGGGTCGCGGCCCACTGAACCGGACGGAGCCGGCCGGGGGGTCAGGTGGGCGGGGCGGTGGGGAACTCGGTGGCGGGGTGGGTGGCGTAGCGGGCCATGGCGGTGGTGTTGGCCTCCGGGGTCAGGGGGCGGCCGCCCGCGAGCATGCCGCCGAGGTCGCGGAAGTACTGGGCGTACCGGCCGGGGGCGAACGTCCCTGGCCGGGGCGGACCACGGACACGGCGGGATCGGCTCCGGGGTGCGCGGCGGGTGCGTGTTCGGTCATGTTCCGATTCCAGCGCCGGGGCCCCGGGCCCGTCCAATACCGCCTGGGGTACCGATACCGGCTGCGTATCGTTGCCGGTCATGGAGCTGAGAACGCTGCGCTATTTCGTCGCCGTCGCCGAGGAGCTCCACTTCGGCCGGGCCGCCGCCCGGCTGCACATGAGCCAGCCGCCGCTGAGCCGGGCGGTCAAGCTGCTCGAGGCGGATGTCGGGGCGGTCCTGCTGGACCGCTCGGCCGCCGGTGTGACGCTCACCCCGGCCGGGGCCGCGCTGCTGGACGAGGCGCGCACGCTGCTGGAACGGGTCGAGCGGGCGCGGGCTCGGGTGGCGGCCGCGGCGGGCACCGGGGCCCTCACGGTCGGCATGCTGAGCGATCGGACCGACCCGGGCGCCCACCGGCTGGCCGCGGCGTTCCGGCGGCGCCATCCGGGGGTCGAGGTCCGGGTCCGCGAGACCGATCCGGCCGATCCGACGTGCGGGCTGCGGGCCGGGCTCGTCGACGTCGCGCTGACCCGCGGGCCGTTCGACGGGACCGGTCTGACGGTACGTGAGCTGCGCGCCGATCCGGTGGGGGTGCTGCTGCGCGCGGACGACCCGCTGGCGGGGAGGGGCCGTCTGGAGCCGGCGGAGCCGGCCGGCCGGCGCTGGTTCCGGCCCGCCGGGTACCGATCCGCTGTGGCAGGCCTACTGGAGCGGGGGCGAGGAGCGCGAGGGGCCCGTCGTCCGTGCGGTGCAGGAGTGCCTCCAGGCCGTGCTCTGGAACGGCACCGTGGGCCTGGCTCCGCTCGGGCACGCCCCGCCCGAGGGGCTGGTCCTGGTGCCGCTCGCCGGGATGGCGGCGAACCCGGTGGTGGTGGCCTGGCAGCGCGGCGACACGAACCCGCTGGTGACGGCGTTCGCCCGGCTCGCGGTCGCGGCCTACCTGACTCCCCCGGGCCCCGGACCTGCCGTCGATCCTGCCCGGCCCCGCTCCCTCGGCCGGGTGGACCGCCCGGCCGAGGGAGCGGCAGCCGCCGTCCGTGGTGTCCGGCACCCGGGCAGGCCTTCCTGGCACTTCCCCGGGGTCCCCGACGGCCTGCCCCACGTATGGCCCGCCTCCGACCGTGACCGGGGCGGGGGCGGTCATGAGCGGCGCCCTCACCCCGTTCAGTCCCCCTCGTCCTCCCGGCTCTTGTCCTCCCGGCTGCGGTCCCGGTTCTTCTCCTGCCGGTCCCGGAGCTCCTCCGGCGGCCTGCCCGCCACGAGCCGGCTCGCCTCGGGGTGGACGGGGTCCGGGCCGGGGTGGGCGCTGGTCTGCTCCTCCCGTCCGATGCCGGGGGCCTGCCGCTTCTTCTCCATGCCGCCGGCAGAATCCGCTCCGTGCCGTGTGCCGTCGTCCATGATCCGGGCTCCTTTCCTCGACCGGTGGCGTCTACCCACATCGGGCCGCCGCACGACCGCGGCCTGGCCGACACTGGCCTGAACAAGGATGAAGATGACCAAAAGGGCTGATAGGAGTGGCTGCCGCGGGGTAGGCCGTGGGGGTAGGAGGACCGGAGCGGCGATACGGAGGAACGAAGGATGTCGAACGAGCGAGCGGGGCAGCGGGCGCGGGCCGAGGACCTCGTCGACGTGTCCCGGCTGGTGACGGCGTACTACGCCCTGCACCCGGACCCCGCCGATCCGGCCCAGCGCGTGAGCTTCGGCACCTCGGGACACCGCGGGTCGTCCCTCGCCACCGCGTTCAACGAGGACCACATCGCGGCCACCAGTCAGGCCATCTGCGAGTACCGGGCCCGGCAGGGCGTGGACGGGCCTCTGTTCCTCGGGGCCGACACGCACGCGCTGTCCGAACCCGCCCGGGTGACGGCGCTCGAGGTGTTCGCCGCCAACGGCGTGGACGTCCTCGTCGACACGGCGGACGGCTACACCCCCACCCCCGCCGTCTCCCACGCCATCCTCACCCACAACCGCGGCCGCACCGGCGCCCTGGCCGACGGGGTGGTCGTCACCCCCTCGCACAACCCGCCCGCCGACGGCGGGTTCAAGTACAACCCGCCCCACGGCGGCCCCGCCGGTTCGGACGCCACCGGCTGGATCCAGGACCGGGCCAACGAGATCATCGCCGGCGGATCGAAGGAGGTCCGGAGACTGCCGTACGCGCGGGCCCTGGCGGCCCCGACGACCGGGCGGTACGACTTCCTCGGGGCGTACGTCGGCGACCTGCCCTCCGTGCTCGACCTGGACGCCGTCCGCGCGGCCGGCGTGCGCATCGGCGCCGACCCGCTCGGCGGCGCGTCGGTCGCCTACTGGGGCCGCATCGCCGAGGAGCACCGCCTCGACCTGACCGTGGTCAACCCGGAGACCGACCCCACCTGGCGGTTCATGACCCTGGACTGGGACGGGAAGATCCGGATGGACTGCTCGTCCCCGTACGCCATGGCCTCGCTGGTCGAGGACCGGGGCCGGTTCGACGTCACGACCGGCAACGACGCCGACGCCGACCGGCACGGCATCGTGACCCCGGACGGCGGGCTGATGAACCCCAACCACTACCTCGCCACCGCCATCGACTACCTCTTCCGCCACCGCGCCGGATGGCCGGTCTCCGCGGGCATCGGCAAGACCCTGGTGTCCTCGGGGATGATCGACCGGGTGGCCGCCGACCTGGGCCGGGACCTGGTGGAGGTCCCCGTCGGCTTCAAGTGGTTCGTCGACGGCCTCGCCGGGGGGACGATCGGCTTCGGCGGCGAGGAGTCCGCGGGAGCCTCCTTCCTGCGGCGCGACGGGTCCGTGTGGACCACCGACAAGGACGGCATCCTCCTCGCCCTGCTCGCCTCCGAGATCCTCGCGGTCACCGGGCAGAGCCCGTCCGAGCGGTACGCCGCGCTCACCGACCGGTTCGGCGCGCCGGCCTACGCCCGGATCGACGCGCCGGCCACCCGGGAGGAGAAGGCCGTCCTGGGCCGGCTGTCCCCGGAGCAGGTCACCGCGGACACCCTGGCCGGGGATCCGGTGACCGGCGTACTCACCAGCGCACCGGGCAACGGGGCGGCGTTCGGCGGGATCAAGGTGACCACCGAGCACGCCTGGTTCGCGGCCCGCCCCTCGGGCACCGAGGACGTCTACAAGATCTACGCGGAGTCGTTCCGGGGCTCCGCCCACCTCGCCGAAGTCCAGGAAGCGGCGCGTTCGGTGGTCTCCGCCGCCCTGTCCTCCTGAGCCGGGACGGGAGGGATGACGACCTCGGGGATTGCGGGCCCGCCCTCGGGGTAAGGGCGGCCTCGAGTGTCCGAGGAGGGGGTTGCCGTGTTTGATGAGACCGAGGCCGTGGTCGAGGCGGAACTGGAGCCGCACGAGCCGTCGCCCGGCGAGGCCGAGGCCCGCAGCCGGGTGCGGAGCGAGGCCACGGGCATGACCCACCATCAGGCGGTGGCCGCGCTGGAGCGCGTCCGGGCCGGCGTCGGCGAGGTCGCCGACGCCGACCCGCCGCAGCGGGCGGCGCTGGCGGAGTGGTACCGGATCACCGAACTCCTCGCCGGCCACGGCGGCCCGTACAGCTCCGAGGCCGACCCCTACGCCCAGGGGCAGCTGACCGCCCGTCACCGGGGTTCCGCCCCGGCGGAGGGGTGACACCGCGCCGGCGGGAACGGCCGCAGCGGCCCCCTTCCTGCGGGCGGTCAGGAGTGCCAGTGCTCCTGGTGGCGGGTGCGGTAGGGCTCGATGACGGCTTCGGGGTCCCACAGCGCACGCCGCGCCCGACCCCGGAGCCGCATTCGGCCACGCGTTCCCACTCGAAGGCGCGCTGGGGCCGGGGGCAGCAAGCCGCACTCTGGCCCGGAGGGACCGGTGGACCCTCCGGGCCCTCGGGCTTCGCGGCGGCAGCCGCTAGCGGATGTTCAGGTCGGTCTGGAGGAGGTGGTGGTCCGAGTGGGGGGTGGGGCGGACGAGGTGGGTGCGTGGGGGGATGCCGCGGAGGAAGACGTAGTCGAACTTGAGGTTCCAGTCGGTGGTCGTCGTGCAGGTGGCGGCGTCCGGCGCCGAGGGGCGGCAGGCGGGGTCGGTGTCTGACGCGAGGGGCCACAGCGGGGCGAGTTCGGGGGCGGTCGGGACGGCGTTGAAGTCGCCGAGGACGATCGCGCGGTCGTGGCGGGCGACTTCCGCGGCGAGGACCTTCACCTGGGCCGCCCGCACCGCCGGCTGGCGGCGCTCGGCGAGGTGGGTGTCGAAGACGCGGACGGGCCGGCCGCCCACCAGGGTGGTGACGGCCAGGTAGCCGCGGTGCTCCGATCCGCCGTCGGGGTAGGCGACGCTCACCCGGTCCGTCATCGGCTCCGCCGACAGGATCGCCTGGCCGAAGCCGCCCGGCCGCCAGGGCAGGCCGCCACAGCGGTTCCAGTTCCGCAGGACCGATCCGTACGCGACCCGGTAGACCAGCCCGTAGACCTCCCGGAGGTGGGCGCGGATCTCCTCGACGTCCCGTACGCACGCCTCCTGCAGGCCGATGACCTGCGGCGCGGCGGCGGCGATCTCCTTCGCCCGGCCGAAGTTCCGCCCGCTCCCGCCGCAGGGGTTGCAGATGTTCCACGTGGCGACCCGGTCCGGTACGGCCTGCCGGCCGGCCAGGGCGGCGCTGCGGCCCGGTGCGGCGGCGGAGCCCAGGAGCAGCAGCATGCAGACCGCGGCCGTCGCGCCCGCGGCCCACCGTGCGCCCCTTTTCCGCACCGTCCCTCACCTCCCCGGAGTGGACTCCATGGTCACACGGCGTCCTCGACGCGCGATCGAGGTGCCGTCCGCCGGTGCCGTCCGGCATCATCGCGGCATGATCGGCAATCGGCTCACCCATCGCACGGCGGACGGCGTCCGCATACCCGGCACCTGGCGGCACGCGTTCATCTGCAACGGCGGCTCCTACTTCCTCACCGACCTCTTCATCTACGCCGACGGTCTCGTCGACTGCTGGGAGCTGGTCACCCTGGAGGAGTTCGAGGAGAAGCTCCGCTGCGGGTGGGTGGCCACCAGCCTCCCGGAGGGCGGGCGGGCCTCAGCGCACCACCTGGCCTCGTGGACCTTCGGTACACCGGACAGCCGGCTGACGCCGGACCTGCTGCTCGCCGAGGTCCGCGACACCGTCGACGAGCTGAACGGCCGCCCCGACTCGACCGCCCGCTGCCTCACCGCGGTGGACGTCTTCATGGCGGACCGCACGGAGGAGAACCGGGCCGCCGCCCGGGCCGCCTACCTGGAGATCCCCGAGACCGTGCGGCTCTACGCGCTCGGCGACATGGACCGCAAGGACCGCCCCCTGAAGGTGCTGGTGGCGGGGCCCGGCGGCCGGATCCCGGACGAGTCCGCAGCAGTCGTCTCGCAGCGGGAGTACGACGCGGCCGTGGCCTACTTCGAGGAGCTCGAGGAGTGGCGGGCGAAGGCTCCCGCACGGGTGCCTGCGGACGGGCCGGCCGAGTCCTTCGCCCCCGCCGTCAAGATCTACCACTCGTATCCGCAGCGGGCGCTCGAGGACCCCGGCAAGCAGGGGCTGCGCAACGACTACCCCGCCCCGATCACCGTTGGTGACGCCACCTACCCGTCGGTGGCGCACGCCTACTGGGCCCGGTCCGTCGCCGGACCGGAGGCCCGGGCCGCGGTCGTGGCGGCGGAGTCGGGCGCGAAGGCCCGTGCCGTCGCGGCCGAGGCCCCGCGGCGCGAGGGCTGGGAGCAGGTCCGCACGGCGGTCATGGCCCGTCTCCTGCGCGCCAAGTTCGAGCAGCACCCCGACCTCGCGGCGGTCCTGCTCGCCACGGGGGACGCGACCGTGCTGTACGACGACGCCGACTCGGGCTTCTGGGGCGACAACGGGGGCCGGGGCCGCAACTGGACGGGCCGCCTCCTGGAACTCGTACGGGCCGAGCTGCTGGCCGGGGAGGCCCTCGTCGACTGACACGGGCCGGCAAGTGGGCTGAAGCGGTGGGAAGTTTGACCACTCGTCAGTAACATCCGTCCGGCCAGTAGCACTCCGTCGAGAAGCCACCTCCGAAAGGCTCTCCCGCATGCGCCGGTCCTTCCGTTTCGCCCCCGTCGCGCTCGCCGTGGCGGCCCTCCTGTTCGGTGTCCTTCCCGCCCAGGCCCAGGCCGAGTCCGGTCGCGCCCCCGACCGGGTCACGGTCGGGGGCCGTACCTTCATCGCCGACGACCGCGGACGCGCGCTGCAGTGGCGCGGCTTCAACCTCGCCGACAAGAGCGGCCGGGGCGCCGACGCGTTCGCCGACATCCACGAGAGCGACCTCAGGGACATGGCCGCCCGCGGCTTCAACCTGGCGCGCCTGGCGTTCTTCTGGGACGACCTGGAGCCCACCCCCGGGCACTACGACCGCGGTTACCTCGGCAGGATGCGGCGGATCCTCGACTGGGCCGACCGGTACCACGTCAAGGTCGTCCTCGACGCCCACCAGGACGTGTACGGGCCGCACTTCGGCTCCCGCGGCGTTCCCGACTGGGCCTCCCGCGACGACGGGCTGCCGTTCCGGCCGATACCGGAGGACTGGTTCTCAGAGTACTTCGAGCCGTCCGTGCAGGCCGCCTTCGACCACCTGTACAAGGACGCCGACCTGCGCGCCGCGCACGCCCGCATGTGGATGACGGTCGCCTCAGCCCTGGGCGGGCACCCGGCGCTGCTCGGATACGACCTGATGAACGAGCCGTTCGCGAAGTTCCTGGAAGGTGAGGACCTGCCCGCCGCCGCGGGCCGTTTCGAGGCGGGCGAGCTCACCGAGATGTGGAACCGGCTCGCGCGGGCGGTCCGGCTGGTCGACCGCAGGTCGTGGGTGTTCGTCGAGCCCACCGTGATCGTCGGTCTCGGCGTCCCCACCCGGCTGGGCCGCGTCGACGACCCGCACGCCGGGTACGCGCCGCACTTCTACGAGACCTCGATGGAGACCGGCGGCGACTACGACCCCGAGGGCACCTTCATCCCCGCCTACGAGGCCGCGATCAGCGACTATCCGAGCCGCAACCGCATGCCGGTGATCGTCGGCGAGTGGGGCGGCAACCCCTACGTTCCGCACGCGGGCCGGTTCGTCACCGACATGACGGCCGCCATGGACCGCTTCTCCAGCGGCTGGACGTGGTGGCAGTGGTGCAAGGGCGGCGGCTACTGCTTCCTCGACGGGACGGGCGCGGTGAAGCCCGCCGCGCGGCTCCTCGTCCAGCCGTACGCGCCGGCCGTCGCCGGTGACCCGCTGGGCTTCGCCTACGACCCCGCCTCGCGGACGTACACCCTCGCCTTCCGCACCCGTGACGACACCCAGGGGCCCACCCTGATCACCGTGCCCCGGGACACCTACCCGGCCGGCTACCAGGTCACGGTCGAGGGCGGGCGGGCCCGGTGGGACGGGCACGGGCAGACCGTCAGCGTGGACGCCCGCGGCACGGCGGGCACCACGTACAAGGTGACGGTCAGCCCGAAGTAGCCCCAAGTAGCCCGGATCGCCCGTCAGTCGAAGCGGCCGCTGCGCACCGGGCCCGAGGAACGGATGCGGTCGCGCGGGCCCTGCGCCCACAGCCCGGCCGCGCGGGCCGCGAACGCGGCCAGTGCGGCGTCCGGGTCGTCCGGGGTCCGCCCGTCGCCCTCCGGCGGGGCGGGGTCCGCCGCCAGGATGGCCTCGGCCAGCTCCTCGGCCGACCGGCCGTCGGGCTCCGTGCTCTCGGGTCGGCCGTCCTCGGAGAACCGCAGGCCGGCCTCCCAGGGTGCGGTCACGCTCTGGACCAGCAGGGTGCAGACGTCCGCCGTCGCGCCGGGCGTCTCGGTCCAGCAGGTGGCGTGCTCGAAGAGGATCTCGCCCGGCGCCCGTTCGGTCAGCGCGTGCACCGCGTCGGGATCGCAGGCGGTCAGGTCGTACGCGACGACCAGTACGTCCGGGGTGCCCGGCTGGTAGGGGTGGGCCGGGACGCCGAGCATCCGGGCCGCCGCCAGGCCGAGCGCCCGGCTGCCGCGGTCCGGCAGCAGGCCGACGGAGGCGGGCTCGCGGCCGGTGGCGGCCAGGACCGTGCGCAGGCGCTCCAGGCCGTGCCGGCAGGAGTCCAGGTCGTCCTGGAGGAAGGCCCAGCGGCCGGTCATGCCCTGGTCGAAGCCGTGCGGGGAGAGGGTGAGGAGCAGGCCGCCGGTCAGGGCGTGGTGCCAGCCCCGCAGGTCCTGGTCGCCGGTCGGGGGCAGGGCCGCGGCGCGGTCGAGCATCCGGCCGACGCGTCGGCCGGGCTCGACCCAGACGCCCTCGGGCTCCGACAGCCGGCCGAAGACCTGCCGGGCGGTGTCGATCCGGCCGGCCATCAGGGCGTTGTAGACCGTCAGGTAGCGGTCCGGCCAGTCCTCCATGAGGGAGTCGTGTTCGCGCAGGAGCGCCAGGGCTTCGGCGTGCCGCTCGACCTCCTCCAGCGCCGTCGCCAGTTCGAGGAGCACCCGCCGGGGCGCGAGGCGCGTCCCGGTGCGCGGCTTGGCCATGCGGCGGAAGAGGCCCTTGCGCTCGGGCGCGGGCGCCAGGGCCAGGTGCAGGGCATCCCGCAGCGCGGGGACGGCCAGCGCGGGGATCCCGCGCTCGACACAGGCGTAGCCGAACCGGTACAGGCCCTCGGCCTCCCCGGGGCGCGCCGCCAGGTCTGCCGAGGCCTCGGCGAGGTCCGTGAACCCGGCCCCTTCGGCCAGCCTGGCCACCAGCGGGGCGACCTCGGCGGACGCGAGGCCGTCGGCGGCGAGCCGCAGGGTCCGCATGGCCTCCTGGGGGTCGCCGGATTCGAGGAGTTCCCAGGCCTTGGACAGTTCCGTGCTCATGTGTCTCCGGTGATCGGGTGCGAGATTCCCTGGATGATCACCGGCGAGCGACCCTGCGGGCAAACCGATTACCCCGGGGTCAGTCCTTCCCGAGTTCCTGGGCCAGCATCACGAGGATGCCGCTGGGGCCGCGGAGGTACGTGAGCTTGTAGGTGTCCTCGTAGGTCGCCACCCCGCGGAGCGGGTGGCAGCCGTGGCGGGCCGCTGTCGCGAGGGCCTCGTCGATGTCGTCGACCGAGAAGGCGACCCGGTGCATGCCGATGTCGTGGGGGCGGGTGGGCCGCGTCTCGATCGCCTCGGGGTGGATGTACTCGAAGAGTTCGAGGCGGCCCTGGCCGTCCGGGGTCTGGAGCATCGCGATCTTGGCGTGGTTGCCGTCGAGGCCGACGGCGGTGTCCGTCCACTCGCCGCTGACGGTGTCCCGGCCGATGACCGTCAGGCCGAGGTCGGTGAAGAACGAGATCGCCGCTTCCAGATCGCGGACGGCGATGCCGACGTTCTCGAGTTTGATGGGCATGCGGCGCATGCTACCGAGCCGGTGCCCCGTTCGGGGTCGGGCCGGTGGCCGCCAGGACGAAGGCGTGGCCCGCCGGGTCGGCGTAGCGGCGGTGGGTCGTCCGGCCGTCGGGGCCGGTGGCGTCCGACTCCACCGTCAGCGGGCGTGCTCCCAGGGCCACGGCTTCGCGTTCCGCCTCGTCGAGCGCGTCAGGCGTGACGAGTATGCGCAGGTGGGGCTGTTCGGGGCCCTCGGGGAGCGGCCAACTGGGCGGTATGCGGTCGGGGTCCCGGCGGATGCCGAGCACCGTGCCCGTGGGGCCGGCCACGAGGAGGAGGTCGGGGTCGCCCTCGGCGGGGGCGGTCCGGGCGTCCAGCAGGGAGGCGTAGAAGCGGGCCAGGGCTTCGGGCTCGGCGCAGTCCAGTACGAGCACGCTTGTCTTGGGGACGGTCATGGACCTCGTGTGCCCTGCGAAGCCGTACGTACACGCGGCGTGTCGGCGCCGGATCCCCGCGCGGCTCCCCGATGTCCACCGGGGAGCCGTCGTCGTGTGGGTCAGGGCCGTCGGTCGCGGCGGGCCGTGCGGCGCTGGGCGTCGGTGTTCGGGGTGAGGGCGTCGCCGGCCTCTCCGTCCTGGCCGCCGGGCATGACCGCGTCCTCGGCTTCCTGGCGGGCCTTGCGGTCGCCGCTCTCCCCCTCGGCCTTCGAGGGAGGGGTGCGTTCGGGGTGCTTGTCGTGCTCGTTCACGTTCTGCTCCTCGTGCCGGGTCAGAAGGGGCCGCCGAACGGGGTGCCCGGGAGGTAGTAGTAGGCGGCCAGTTCGTCGTGGTAGTCGGGGTTGTCGAGATGCTTCTCGCGGTGGAACTCGGGGGCGTTCTTGATCTGCTCCTTCGTCCGGTTCACATAGATCCTCTCCTCGTCCGCGTCGATGCGCGAGACGGTGCCGGCCGGCAGGAGGACCTCCTTGCCGAAGATCCACACGCCGGTGTCGACCACGATCCAGGCGGAGCCCGCCTCGTCCGAGTGCTTGTCGACCTTGCCGATGGAGCCGTCGGTGGCCTCGACCTTGAAGCCGCGGAGGTCGATGCCGTGCGGCCGGGTGGTCGTCTCGCCGTAGTTCCAGACGTTCTCGGTCATGGCGGGTGTTCCTTCCGATGGGCTGTTCGGGTGGGTCGTCTGCTTGCTCTCCCTTCCCGGGTGCCCAGTGCGGCGGTTCTCACACGGGCGGGGTGTCCGGGGCGGCGAGGGCGGTCAGGATCCGGTCCGGGGTCAGGGGCAGGTCGCGCAGGCGGCGGCCGGTGGCCCGGCTCACGGCGTTGCCGATGGCGGCCGCGGCTCCGACGATGCCGATCTCGCCGATGCCCTTGCCGCCCATCGGGTTGAGGTGCTTGTCGTGTTCGTCGATCCAGTGGGCCTCGACGGCGGGCACGTCGGCGTTGACCGGTACGTGGTAGGCGGCCAGGTCGCGTTCCGCGAAGTCGCCGAACGCCGGGTCCAGGGTGCTGTGTTCGGTCAGGGCCATGCCCAGTCCCATCACCATGCCCCCGATGAACTGCGAACGGGCCGTACGCGGGTTGAGGATGCGGCCGGCCGCGAAGACACCGAGGAGCCGGCGGACCCGGACCTCGCCGGTGACCGTGTCGGCCTGGACCTCGGCGAAGTGGGCGCCGAACGCGTGGCGCGCGTAGGGGGACTTCTGTTTCGCCGACTGGGTGGTGTCCGCGGACGCGGAGAGCCCCGTGTCGGGCAGGGGGCCGTGGTGGCGGGCCAGCCGGTCGGTCAGGGCGGTGCAGGCGTCGTGGACCGCCCAGCCCCAGGAGGCCGTCCCGGTGGAGCCGCCGGCGACGGGGCCGTCGGGCAGGGCGCTGTTGCCCAGGGACAGCGAGACGGCGTCGAGCGGGACGCCCAGGGCGTCGGCGGCGATCTGGGAGAGCACCGTACGGGCGCCGGTGCCGATGTCGGTGGCGTTGACCTCGACCAGGTAGGTCCCGTCGGGGCGGGCGTGGGCCCGGGCGCCGGCCGGGGCGATGTACACGGGGTAGGTGGCGGCGGCCATGCCGCTGCCGATGAGGAGCGGCCCCTCCCGCCGGGGCGGCCGCCGGTCGGCCCAGCCGAAGCGGGCCGCGCCCTCGCGCAGGCACTCCACCAGGTGGCGGCTGCTGAAGGGCCGGCCGCTGTCGGGCTCGGTCGCGGGGTCGTTGCGTACGCGGAGTTCGACGGGGTCCATGCCGAGGGCGTCGGCCAGCTCGTCCATGGCCGACTCCAGGGCGTACATGCCGGGGGTCTCGCCGGGGGCGCGCATCCAGGAGGGGGTGGGCACGTCGAGGGCGGTGACGCGGTGGGTGGTGCGGCTGTCCTGGACGGCGTACATCACCCGGGCGGGGACGGCGGCCTGCTCGACGAACTCGCGCACCCGCGAGGTGTGGGTGACGACCTCGTGGGTGAGGGAGGTGAGGGTGCCGTCGGGACGGGCGCCGAGGCGGACGCGGTGCAGGGTGGGGGCGCGGTGTCCGACGGTGGCGGCCATGTGCTGCCGGGGCAGGGCCACGGTGACGGGGCGTCCGCAGTGCCGGCTGGCCATGACGGCGAGGACGAGGTGGGGCCGGGGGGTGCCCTTGGAGCCGAAGCCGCCGCCCACGTGCTCGGCCAGGACGGTGATCCGGTCCTCCGCCAGCCGGAACAGTCCGGCCAGCACGGTGCGCACCACGGTGGTGCCCTGGCAGGAGTCGTACACGGTGAGGTGGCCGCGTTCGGCGTCCCAGTCGGCGGTGGCGGCGTGGGGTTCCATCGGGTGGTTGTGCAGGGGCGGTACCGAGTAGCGGACGTCGACGCGTACCGGGGCGGCGGCGAACGCGGCGTCCGGGTCGCCGTGTTCGCGGTGGGCGGGGTAGCCGCCGTTGACCTCCTCGGGGGTGTACAGGCCGGGGTGTCCCTCGTGCAGGGTGACGTCGTGGGGTTCCGGCTCGTAGCCGACGCGCACCGCGTCGGCCGCGGCCCGGGCGCCCTCCAGGGTGTCGGCGACGGCGAGCGCCACGTACCAGCCGCGGTGCGGTACCCGCAGGTCCTGGAGGAGTTGGAGGGTGGGGTCGTCGGAGGGGCCCAGGCGCGGGGCGTCGTGGGGGGTGAGGACGGCCAGGACCCCGGGGAGGGCGAGGGCGGCGGCGGTGTCGACGGAGGTGATCCGGCCGCGGGCGACGGTCGCGGGCACCGGCCAGGCGTAGGCGCGTCGGGGCGGGTCCTGCTCGGCGGCGTAGCGGGCGGTGCCGGTCACCTTGTCGTGGGCTTCGCGGCGCGGGACGGGGGTGCCGAGGGTGGCCCGGGCGGTGGGAGCGGCGGTGTCGAGGGTGGCGGAGGTGGGGCTCATGGTGCTCCTGTCCTGGTCGGCGGCGCCGCTCGCTCAGGTGGTGGCGGGGGGACCGGGGCGCGTACCGGCGAGGGCGGCGATGGTGTCGCAGGCGAGGTTGCGGGCGAGGGGGATCTTGTACGCGTTGTCGCGCAGGGGCTGCGCCCGGTCGAGTTCCGCGTCGACGGCCTCGCGGACGGTGTCGGGGTGTGGTTCGGCTCCGGTGAGGCGGGCCTCGGCGGTGGTGGCCCGCCAGGGCCGGGGGGCGAGGCCGCCGAAGGCCAGGGCGACGCTGCGGACGCGGCCGTCGGCCGGGTCGAGGTCGAGGACGACGGCGACGGAGGCGAGGGCGAAGGCGTACGAGGCGCGGTCGCGGGCCTTGCGGTAGAGCGAGCGGGTGCCGGGCGCCGGGGCGGGCAGGAGGACGGCGGTGACGATCTCGCCGGGGCGGACGACGGTGTCCTGTTCGGGGTGGTCGGCCGGCAGCCGGTGGAATTCGGCGGCCGCGACGGTGCGGGTGCTGTCGGGCCCGCCGTACAGCTCGACCCGGGCGTCCAGCGCGGCGAGGGCGACGGCCATGTCGGAGGGGTGGGTGGCGATGCAGTGGGCGGAGTGTCCGAGGACCGCGTGGTCGCGGTGGATTCCGTCGCGGGCCGCGCAGCCGCTGCCGGGTTCGCGCTTGTTGCACGGCTTGGAGAGGTCCTGGAAGTAGCCGCAGCGGGTGCGCTGGAGCAGGTTGCCGCCGGTGGTGGCGACGTTGCGCAGCTGGCCGGAGGCGCCGGCGAGGAGGGCCTGGACGAGGGCGGGGTAGCGGGCGCGCACCCGTGGGTCGGCGGCGAGGTCGCTGTTGCTTACGGTGGCGCCCACGCGCAGGCCGCCGTCGGGGAGTTCGGTGATGTCGTCCAGGGGGAGGCGGGAAAGGTCGATCAGGGTGGTGGGGGTCTCGACGCCCAGTTTCATCAGGTCCACGAGGTTGGTGCCGCCGGCGAGGTAGCGGGCGCCGGGGTGCGTGGCGTGGGCGTCGGCGGCCTCGCGGAGGCTGGTGGGGCGTACGTAGGCGAAGGGCTTCATGCGAGTGCCTCCGCTCCGGTGCCGGTGGCCGCGGCGTCCGTGCCCGCTTCGGCCACGGCCCGGACGATCGCGGGGTAGGCGCCGCAGCGGCACAGGTTCCCGCTGAGCCGTTCCCGGATCTCCGGCTCGGTCAGGGTGACGGGCCCTTCCTGGGGAGCGGGGGCGGTGACCTGCGAGGGGTGTCCCGCGGCGGCTTCGCGGAGCGCGCCGACGGCGGAGCAGAGCTGGCCGGGGGTGCAGTAGCCGCACTGGAAGGCGTCGTGGTCGATGAAGGCGCGCTGGAGCGGGTGGAGGGAGCCGTCGGGCGCGGCGAGGCCTTCGACGGTGGTGACGGCGCGGCCGTCTAGGGCGACGGCGAGCAGCAGGCAGCCGTTGGCGCGCCGACCGTCCACGAGGACGGTGCAGGCGCCGCACTGCCCGTGGTCGCAGCCCTTCTTGGAGCCGGTCAGGCCCAGGTGCTCGCGCAGGGCGTCGAGGAGGGTGACGCGGTGGTCCAGGTCGAGGTCGCGGCGGACCCCGTTGACGTGCAGGCTCACGCGGGAGCGCGTCCCGCCGGCGGCCGCGTCGTCCGGGGTGCCGGGTGCGGGACCGGGTGCGGGCGGGTCGGTTGCGTGGGCCACGGCGAGCTCCCTTGTCGTCCGTCGGGGGAGGGACCTGCGTCCGTCCCGCTGCCCAGCCTGGCCCCTCGGGGGCCCGCGCACGCCCCACGCCCCCGGCGGCCCCGGCGGGCCTCCCCCGAACGGCCGACGGCGGGAGGGTCTTCGGGGGCCGTCCGGGGTGGCCCGGGGGGCGTGCCGGGGATCCCGGGGGGCGGGCGGCCGCGGCCGGTGTGCCCGTATGCGGTGGAGGGCTGCCCTCATGGGGAACGCCGCCGCCACCGCGTACGTGCAGCGGGTCTCCGACGAAAGCGGGAGCGGGCCGAGGCGCGGCGGCAGCGGTGGGAGGAGCGCGACCTCGCGAGCGGCGGCGCCCGGCCGGTGGGCGAGTTCACCACGCAGGACACCCCGTTCGGCCCGGTCAACGAGCGGCGCGGGCGCGGCGGGGCGCCGTACATCACCACCAACGAGGACCAGTACCCGGGAACGAAGGCCGGTGAGGTCTTCGCAGCCGGGCCGCGCGCCGGGCGGGAGGGCGCTGACGCCCGCGCAACTCGTCCCCGGCTTCGGCGCCGTGGGGGTACGGGCCGCCGCGGACGGGATCGCGGCCGTCGGGGAGCTCCTCGTCGGCCGGCGGCCTCACGCCGGCCGCGCATGGACGCGGGGATGGCGGTGATACGGGGGTGTAGAGAGCGCGGTCATGACGGACCGCCCAGGGCCGAAGGAAGCCATCCGTGAACGTTCTCCCCCGTACCCACGCGTTGCCCCCGTCCCCCCAGGGCGGGCCGGGCGGACTGCCGTGCCTCACGACCGCCCGGGACGTCTTCGCACGGAGCACGGACGAGCACGCGGCGGCCGCCCGGCAGCGCGAGGAGGCCGCCCGCGAGGTCTGCCGGGCCTGCCCGGTCCGGCTCCCCTGCCGCCGCCACGCCCTGGCCGAACGGATCGTGCACGGCGTCCGCGGCGGCCTCACCCCCGACGAGCGCCGCTCCCTGCTGGCCGACACGTAGTCACGCCGCCGTTACGAGCGGCGGGCCAGGAGGTGGGCGTCGAGGAACCCGCGCTGGGAGGCCGGGTCGTGGAGCAGGCGGGCGAAGACGGGGAGGCCGGCCTCGGCCAGCAGGCCGGCCAGGCGGTCCGCGGGCCAGCTGTAGGCCGGTGCCACCTTGTGGTCGAAGCGGACCGGGTCCGGGTCTTCGGTGCCGAAGAACGACACCAGGAGGAGGCCGCCGGGTGCCAGGACGCGCGCCTGCTCGGCGAGGAGGGCCGGCAGCTCCTCGGGCGGGGTGTGGATCACCGAGTAGTGGGCCAGTACCCCGCCCAGGGCGCCGTCCTCGACCGGGAGGGCCTCCATCCGGGCCTGCTCGAAGCGGAGCCGCGGACGGGTCCGCCGGGCGTGGCCGACCATGCCCGGGGAGAGGTCGAGGCCGAAGGCGTCCAGGCCCAGGTCGTGCAGCATGGCCGTCAGGTGTCCGGGCCCGCAGCCGACGTCGGCCGCGCGCGGGTTGCCCGTCGCGCGCACCAGCTCGGCGAAGGTGGCGATCATGGCCCGGGCGAAGGGCTGGGTCTCCAGGCGGTGGTCGGCGAACATCGAGGCGTAGAGCTCGACGACGCCGTCGTAGGCGGCCCTGGTCTCGTCCTGGTGGTGCGGCACGCGCAAGAAGCTAGCAGCCGGTGTCGCGGCGCCGGCGTGCCCCCCGTGCGGGCAGATCCACGACCCGGTCGGCTACCGGACCCGGGCCTTCGAGCGGATCGCCCCCCTTCACGGAACTCGGCGCGGCGCCCGCGCAGGCCGCGTGCACGCTGCCGGCCAATCCCGCACCGGTGTTCCTGGCCATGACGACCGTCAACCAGCTCCGCGGCCTGGGCTTCCGCCCGGATCCCGCCGCCCCGGGCGCGCGCTGGTCCCGTCCCGGGGCCGGCCGCCGGCCCGGGGGCCGCGTCGGCTGCGGGGCGGGCCCGGCCGGGACGGGGCGCCGACGGTCACGCCCCGGGCGACCGCGTCGCGGGCGCGGAGCCCGCGACGGGGTTGCCCGCCCAGGCAGTGCCCGCGGGGAGGGTCTCGCCGCGCATCACCAAGGAGGCGGGGGCCACGGAGGTGTGGGCGCCGACAGTGCTGCCGGGGAGCACGATGCTGTGCGGGCCGAGTGAGGATCCCGGGCCCAGGCGGACGGTGTCCATGCGCATGATGCGGTCGTGGAACAGGTGGGTCTGCAGGACGCAGCCCCGGTTCACCGTGGCCCCGTCCCCGAGGGTGACCAGGTCGGTCTCGGGCAGCCAGTGCGTGTCGCACCACACGCCCCGGCCGATCCGCGCCCCGAGGGTGCGCAGCCACCAGTTCAGTACCGGCGTCCCGGTGTAGGGGCCGGCCAGCCAGGGGACGGCGAGGGTTTCGACGAAGGTGTCGTACAGCTCGTTGCGCCAGACGAACGGGGTCCACAGCGGGTGTTCGGCCACCCGGAACCGGCCGACCAGCAGCCACTTGGCGGCGGTCGTCGTCAGGGCGGCGACCACCCCGGCGGCCGGCAGCAGCGGTACCGCGGCCGCCGCGGCCCACAGCGGCCCGCCGGTCAGCAGGACGTCCTGCTGACCGAGGAGCACGGCCTCGGCCAGCAGCAGTCCGCAGACCAGCGGCAGCAGCCGGCACAGTTCGACGGCGGCCCGGGCGACGACCAGCCGCCGGGGCGGGGCGAAGGTGCGGCTCGCGTCGGCGGGCGGGGCGGTGCGCGGCAGTTCGAGGGCGGGACGGCCCAGCCAGGAGCTGCCGGGGGCGGGGTCGGCCGGGGCGTCGGAGAGGACGCCGACCAGGGCGCCGTCGGGGACGTGCCGGCCGGGGCCCACGATGCCGGAGTTGCCGACGAAGGCCCGGCGGCCGACCCGCACCGCGCCCAGGTGCATTCGCCCGTCCCGGAGTTCGTAGGGGGCGACGAGGGTGTCGTCGGCGAGGAAGGCCCCGTCGTCGACGCGGAGCAGCGAGGGCAGCGGCAGGACCGTGGAGATCTCGGTGTTCCGGCCGATCCGGGCGCCCAGCAGGCGCAGCCACAGCGGGGTGGCGAGGCTCGCGTAGAGGGGGAACAGGCCGCTGCGGGTGCCGTCGAGGAGCCGGTGGACCAGCCACACCCGCCAGGCCACGCCGCCGTCGGCGGGGTGGCTGCCGGGGGTGATGCGCCGGCCCAGGACGCGGACCACCAGGGCGACCAGGGCGGTCCAGCAGAGCGCGGCCACCAGGACGGAGGGCGGGGCGGCGAGCACCAGCCGCCCGGCGACCCCGGCGAGCGTGGCGCGGTCCTTGACGAGCTGGTAGGTGGCGAGCGCGACGGGCAGTGCCGCGACGGCCGGCAGCAGGGGCAGCAGGAGCAGGGAGAGCGCGTAGGCGGCCCGCCAGCGGAGCGGTCCGTGCGGCCGGGACGCCGTGGGGCGCGGGCCCCGGTGGGCCGGTGCCCCGTACTGGAGCCGGGCCGGGGAGCCGTGCCAGGTCTCGCCCGCCGGGACCCGGCCGTCGAGGCAGGCTCCCGTGGCGAGTTCGGCGCCCTCGCCGAGCTCCGCCCCGGGCATCAGCACCGCGCGGTGGCCGACCCGTGCGCCGGCCCCGACGCGGACGGCCCCGACGATCAGCCGGTCCCCGTCCAGCCACCACCCGCGGACGTCGGCCTCCGGCTCCACCGCGCAGCCGGCTCCGAACTCGGCGAGGCCGGTCACCGGCGGCATCGCGTGCAGGGCGGCCCCCGGTCCGGTGGCGCAGCCGAGGGCGCGGGCGTACCGGGCGGCCCACGGGGTGCCGAGCAGTGCGGGGACCCCGAAGAGGGCGACGGCCCGTTCGGCCGCCCAGAGCCTCAGGTGGGCGCTGCCGCCGCGGGGGTGCGTGCCCGGGCGCACTCCCCGGGTCAGCAGCCGTGCGGCGAGGGTGCCCAGGGCGAACCGGGAGGGGGCGGTGAACAGCAGGAGCCAGCCCGTCAGTACGAGCCACCAGGGGGTGTACGGGGTCCAGACGTGCGGGGTGAGCAGGCCCAGGACGTTGTCGAGGGCGGCCAGGACGACCACGCCGCGCAGGCCGGTGACGGCGTGGGCCGCGGTCTGCGTGAGGCACTGGACGAGGCCGGCCCGGCGCGGGACGGGGCGGACCGGGGGCCGCGGGTCCCGGCCCGCGACGAGGGTTTCGGCGTGGGCCGCCATGTCCCGCAGGACCGGCCGCCGGTAGAGGTCGGCCACCGAGATGCCGGGGTGGTCCGGGCGCAGCGCGGAGGCGAGGCGGGCCGCGCCGAGGCTGCTGCCGCCGAGGGCGAAGAAGTCGTCGCCGGGGCCCGGGCGGACGCCGAGCTGGTCCTCCCACAGGGCCGCCAGCCGTGCCTCGGCCGGGGTCATCGGGGCCTGCGGTGCCGGGTCGGCGGGCAGTGGCCAGGGCAGGGCGTCCCGGTCGACCTTGCCGGAGGTGCGGGTGGGCAGCTCCGGCACCTCGGCGAGGAGCGGGACGAGGGCGGCGGGCAGGAGCCGGGCGAGCTGCTGACGGGCGCTGTCGCGCGCGTAGTCCGGGCCGGGGACCACGTAGCCGACGAGGATCCGGCCGCCCGCCGGGGTCCGGCGCACGGCCGACGCGGCCGCGCGCACGCCGGGCAGCGCAGTGAGCGCGGCGTCGATCTCGCCGGGCTCCACCCTCCGGCCGCCGATCTTGACCTGGTCGTCGGCGCGGCCGGCGAACACCAGGCCCTGCGGGTCGGCCCGGACGAGGTCGCCGGTGCGGTAGGCCCGGTCGGTGCCCAGGGCGGGGCAGGGCCGGTAGCGCTCCCGGTCCTTGGCGTGGTCGAGGTACCGGGCCAGGCCCACGCCGGCGACGGCCAGTTCACCGACCTCCCCGTGGGGCAGGGGTTCGCCGGCCTCGTCCACCACGGCCAGGTCCCAGCCGTCGAGCGGCAGTCCGATCCGCACGGGTTCGCCGGCGCGCAGGCGGGCGGCGCAGGCCACGACGGTGGTCTCGGTGGGGCCGTAGGTGTTCCACATCTCGCGGCCGTCCACGGCGAAGCGGTCCACGAGCTCCGCCGGGCACGCCTCGCCGCCCACGATCAGGAGCCGGACCCGGTCCAGGGAGCCGGGCGGCCACAGGGCGGCGAGGGTGGGAACCGTGGAGACGGCGGTGACGCCCCGTTCGACCAGCCAGGGTCCGAGTTCGTGGCCGGCCCGGACGAGCGGGCGGGGGGCGGGGACCAGGCAGGCGCCGTGCCGCCAGGCCAGCCACATCTCCTCGCAGGAGGCGTCGAACGCCACCGAGAGCCCCGCCAGGACCCGGTCCCCCGGGCCGAGCGGCCGGTCGGCGAGGAACAGTGCGGCCTCGGCGTCGACGAAGGCGGCCGCGCTGCGGTGACGGACCGCCACCCCCTTGGGGAGGCCGGTGGATCCGGAGGTGAAGATGATCCAGGCGTCGTCGCCCGGCACGACGGGGCGCGGCGTGGTTCCCGGCGTGCTCCCGAGGGGCGGGACCGCGCCGGGTGCGAGGGCCGCCCCCTCGCCCAGGACCAGGCACACGCCCGCCTCGCGGAAGACGGTGGCGGCCCGCTCCTCGGGGTCGTCGGCGTCGACGGGCACGTAGGCCGCGCCGCAGCGCAGTACCGCGAGCACCGCCACGTACAGGTCCGCCGTGCCCGAGGGGACGCGCACGCCGATCCGGTCGCCGGGGCCGGCCCCGGCCCGGCGCAGCCGTGCCGCCAGGGCCTCGGTCTCGGCGGCGAGGGCGCGGTAGTGGAGGATCCGGTCGCCGGTGTCCAGGGCGGGTGCGGCCGGGTGCGCGGCGGCGGTGGCGTCGAAGACGTCGAGGAGGGTGCGCGGCGGGTGGGCCGGGGCGCCGCGCAGGACGGCGGCGTCGCGCGGGCGGCTGCGCGGGTTCGGGACCGGGGGGAGGTGGTGGCCGGACGGGAGGGTTGACATCGGCAGGGCCTCGGTTTCACGTGCTGGGGGGTGTGCGGTCCGCCGCCCCGGGGAGCGGTTGCCGTACGCCTGCACAGATACCGTCGAGCCGTCGGCGGTTCACCCGTCGCGGGCCGCTGTCTCGTGCGATCGAACAGGTCCCCGCCCGCCCCATGGCCCGGTCAAGTCGCCCGTCGCACACGGGGCGCGGGGGGCCGTGCACCGCGTGTCAGGGCGGCTCGGGCCGCCGCTCCTTGATCAGGATTTGGCCGGCTCCTGGCCCGGTGTTCGGTTCCGCCGTCCCCCGTTCGACCGCCCGGCCAGGGCGGCGGGCGGTGCGGTGGGCGGTCAGGCGGAGGGGGTCGTCCCGGGGGTGGGGGTGGTGTGGGGGCGTTGGGGCAGCAGGGCCTTGCAGGTCTCGAAGGCCTGGGCCGAGGCCGGGTCGGAGGTGGGGAAGCCGCGCGTGCCGGGCGCGTTCGGGGAGGCGGAGGGCAGGACCACCCCGTGGTCCTTGAGGCAGCCGGTGAACGCCTTCATGGCGCTGCCGTCGCCACCGCCGCCGCGGCCGCGGCCGCCGCCGAACTGCGGGCGCAGGCTCGCGCAGGCCTGCGCGGCCTCCTGCCGCCGGGGGTCGGCGGACGGGCCCCGGCCGGGGCCGTGGGAGCCCTCGCCCCAGCCGCCCGGGCCGCCTCCGGGGCCGCGCGAACCGCTCGGGCGGGGGGCCGGGGTGACCCCGTGCCGGGCCAGGCACTCGCGGTAGGCGTCGGCCGAGGCGGCGCCCGGTGAGGGCGCCGTGCCGCCGGCGGCCGCGCCGCCGGACCCGGAGGCGCAGCCCGCGAGCAGCAGCCCGGAGACCGCGAGGGACACGGCGGTCAGCGCCGCCCGGGACGCGGGGCCGGTGGTGGTCCTGGGCATGTCCGTGCTCTCCTCGGGGCTCCGGTTCACCGGCGGCTGGGGCACACCGGTGAACCGGGACTGAACCGTACGGACGTGGGTGCGGGCCGGGCATCGGCTGGGAGTTGTCTGGGAACGGGCGGGGGCCCGGGTCCCGCGGCGGCCCGGACGGCGGGCGTTGCGCACCGTTCGCCGCCGTACGTCCCTTCCGTCCGGGCTCTCGGTTCCCAGGGAACTCCCAGGAAGTTCCCAGGACCTCCAAAGTGCCGGGGGCCAGCATGCCGCTCCATGAAGGTGCTCCCCCGGCGGCGCAAAGCCGTCCTCATCAACTCGACGCTCGCCGTGGCCGTCCTCGCGGGCGCCGGCGGCGCCTACGCGGCGGTGACCACCGGCGCCGACGCTCCGGCGCGCGGCGGCGCCCGGACCGCCACGGTCGCCAAGGGAACCGTCCTGGCGACCGTCTCCGGCTCGGGTTCCCTGAGTTCGCCCAACGACGCCGGGGTGAACTTCACCACCGGCGGGCGGCTGACCGAGGTGGACGTCAAGGCGGGCGACAAGGTCACCGCGGGACAGGTGCTGGGGAAGGTCGACGCGACCGCCGCCAAGGAGGCCCTGGCGCAGGCCGAGGCCGCGCTGACCGCGGCGCGGGCGAACGTCACCAAGGCGGAGGCCGGGCAGGCCCCGGCCTCGTCGGGCAGCGGCTCGTCCTCACGCACCGGCTCCGCGCCGGCGGCCACGCCCACCGTCGATCCCGCGCAGGTGGCCCAGGCCAACGCCCAGCTCACCCAGGCCCAGAACGCCGTGGGCGCCGCGCAGCGCGCCGTCGACGGCACCGTGCTGAAGGCTCCGTCCGCCGGGACGGTCGCCTCCGTGTCGGCCAGGACCGGCGACACGGTCCCGGGCACGGGCGGCACGGGGAGCGGCAGTGGCGGCAGCGGGGGCAACGGCGGCGGGGGCGCGGGCGCGGGCGGCGGCTCGGCCTCCTCTTCCTCGGCCTCTTCCTCGGCCCCTTCCTCCTCCCTGTCCGGGTTCGTGGTGCTCACCAACCCCTCGGGCATGCAGGTGACGGCGAACTTCTCGGAGGCCGACGCCCTGCGGCTCCAGCCCGGCCAGGCGGCCACGGTCACCCTCAACGCGGTGTCCGGGCGCACCCTCAACGCCCAGGTCCTGTCCGTCAGTTCGCTTCCGGTCAGCAGCGGCGGCTCCGGTGGCGGCGGCGCGGGCGGCGGGAGCGCCGTGCAGTACGCGGCCACCCTGAACATCACCAGCCCCACCGACGACCTGCGCAGCGGGCTCAGCACCAGCATCCAGGTGGTCGTCGGCGAGGCCTCCGGGGCACTGTCCGTCCCCACCACCGCCGTCTCGGGGACCGGGGCGAACCGCAGCGTGACCGTCGTCCGGCCGGACGGCACCACCCTGCGCACGCCCGTCACCGTCGGGCTGGAGGGCGACGGCAGCGACCAGATCCTCAGCGGGCTGACCGAGGGCCAGCAGGTACAGCTGGCCACGGTGTCCTCGGCCGGCAACGGCGGCTTCCCCGGCGGGGCCTTCCCCGGCGGCGCCGGCGGCGGCAACCGCAACCGCGGCGGGGCCGGCGGCGGTGGCGCGGGCGGCGGGTTCCGGTCCGGCGGGGGCGGGGGTGGCCGCGGATGACGCCGCCACTGTGGCCGCGCCGGACCCGCCCCGCCGGGCCGCCCGGCGCCGGGGGACCCGGGGCCCTGGAGCCCGGGGCCCTGGAGCCCGGGGCCGCCGGCCGGCCGGTGCCGCCCGTGATCGAGGTCCGGTCGCTGCTCAAGACGTACGGGCAGGGCGACGCGGCCGTCCGCGCCCTGGGCGGGCCCGCCGACCCCGCCACGGGGCGCCGGGCCGGGGTCGACCTCACCATCGAGCAGGGCGACTTCGTCGCCGTCATGGGCAGCTCCGGCTCGGGCAAGTCCACCCTGATGAACATCCTCGGCTGCCTGGACGTCCCCACCTCGGGCCGCTACCTCCTCGACGGGATCGACGTGGGCGGCCTGGACGAGCACCAACTGTCGCTCGTGCGCAACCGGAAGATCGGATTCGTGTTCCAGTCCTTCAACCTGGTGCCCCGCACCACCGCGATCGCCCAGGTCGAGCTCCCGCTGGCGTACGCGGGGGTCAAGGCCGCCGAGCGGCGCCGGCGCGCGGAGGCGGCGCTGACCCTGGTGGGGCTGGCCGACCGGCTGGGCCACCGGCCCAACGAGCTCTCCGGCGGGCAGCAGCAGCGCGTGGCCGTGGCCCGGGCCCTGGTGACCGCGCCCGCCATGCTCCTGGCGGACGAGCCGACCGGGAACCTGGACAGCCACAGCACCGAGGAGGTGCTGGCCCTGGTGGACCGGCTCAACGCCTCGGGCCGCACGGTGGTGCTGATCACCCATGAGGACGAGGTGGCCCTGCACGCCAAGCGGGTCCTGCGCCTGGTCGACGGTCAGATCGTCGAGGACGTGCGGCAGGCGCCCGTGGCCGGACCGCCGCCCGCGATGCGCGAGCGGCAGACGGTGGCGGGGGGCGCGCGGTGAACCCGTTCCAGACGCTGCGCTTCGCCTTCGGCGGGCTCGCGGCGAACAAGGTGCGCTCCGCGCTGACGATGCTGGGCGTACTGATCGGCGTGGCCGCGGTGATCCTGCTGCTGGCCGTCGGCAACGGCTCCTCGCAGGCGGTGAAGGAGTCCATCGAGCGGCTCGGTACGAACGCCCTCACCGTCTCCTCCGGCAACGGGTCCGGCGGCGGGCGCTCCGGCCCGGCCACGGGTACGAAGCCGCTGACCGTCGCGGACGCGCGGGCGCTGGCCGATCCTTCGGCGGCCCCGCACGTCGAGTCGGTGGCGCCCGAGGTCACCACCTCGCAGACCGCGCTCTACGAGGGCACCTCCCACACCGTCGGGCAGGTGGTCGGCACGTATCCGGCCTACTTCAAGGCCTCCAACAGCAGGGTGGCCAAGGGCGACTACTTCGGCGACGACGACGTGTTGGGCTCCCGCAAGGTCGCCGTGATCGGGGCGACGACGGCCGCCGACCTGTTCGGGACGGCCGATCCGGTGGGCCGCAAGGTGGTCCTCGGCGGAACACCGTTCACCGTCGTCGGGGTGCTCGCCGCCAAGGGCGGGACCGGGTTCCAGGACCCGGACGACGTGGTGGTCGCCCCGCTGCCCACCGTGCAGAACGCCTTCACCGGGTTCGGACCGCTGGGGCAGGTGCTCGTGGAGGCGAAGTCCGCCGACGCGACGACGGACGCGCAGAACGAGGTCACGACGGTGCTGATGGCGCGGCACGGCATCAAGGACCCCGGCGCCCTGGACTTCCGGGTGGCCAGCCAGGCGTCCCTGCTGACCGCGCAGGCGTCCACGGACAAGACGTTCACGGTGCTGCTGGGCGCCGTCGCCGCGATCTCCCTGCTGGTCGGCGGGATCGGCATCACCAACATCATGCTCGTCACGGTGACCGAGCGGACCCGTGAGATCGGCATCCGCAAGGCGATCGGCGCGCCCCGGGGGGTCATCCTCGGCCAGTTCCTCGCCGAGTCGACGCTGTTGTCGCTGATCGGCGGCGGGCTCGGCGTCGCGGCCGGACTGATCGGCTCGCACTTCACCATCGTCGGCATCAAGCCGGTGGTCATTCCGGAGTCGGTCGTCGGCGCCTTCGCCATCGCCGTGGCGATCGGGCTGTTCTTCGGCGGCTATCCGGCCAACCGGGCCGCGAGCCTGCGGCCCATCGAAGCGCTGCGGCACGAATGAGCCGGCACACGCAGGGACAGGGAGAGACGGAGAACATGGCACGACGCCGCACCGAACCGGAGAAGAAGCCAGAGGCGGACGGAGAGCGGTTCGCGCCGTTCGCGGAGGTGTTCGCCGCCTCGGCGGACGCGGTCGCGGCCTCCGGCGCCGGCTCTGCCGCCGGAGGGGGACCGGAACCGGCGCGGGCCGCCGACCCCGAGGAGATCCTCGCCCAGCCCCCGGACACCCGGGACATCTCGGCGGAACTCGCCGCTCCGCCCCGGGCCCGGTTGCCCTGGCTGACCCTGCTGCTCTCGGGCGGTGTGGTCGCCGGGCTGGCCTTCACCGGGGGCGTCCTGGTGGAGAAGGGGCAGTCGCAGGGTTCCGGCGCCGCGCGCGGCGGTGGCGGATTCGCCGCCGCGGCGGCCGGCGGAGGCCAGGGCCGTACGGGCACCGGCGCGGCCGGCGGCGGGCAGGGCGGCCGGCGGCAGGGGTTCGGCGGTGCGACCGGCGGCCCGGGCGCCGGGGGCGGGACGACCACCGGTACCGTGAAGCTCGTCGACGGCAGCACCCTGTACGTCACCGACGCGCAGGGCGACGTCGTCCGCGTCACCACCGACACCCACACCCAGATCACCGAGGCCAAGAGCGGCAAGGTGTCCGACCTCCAGCCGGGTCAGACCGTGACCGTCCGCGGCACCCAGGACGCCTCCGGGGACGTCGCCGCGGCCACCGTTACCCAGGGCGGCGCCGCGGGCTTCGCGGGCGGCGGCCGGGGCTGACCCCAGAGGGAGGACCGCATGGACACGGGCGTGCCCGAGGCGAGCCTGCTCGTCGTCGACGACGAACCGAACATCCGGGAGCTGCTGTCGGCCTCCCTGCGCTTCGTCGGCTTCAAGGTCACCTCGGCGGCCACCGGCGCCGACGCCCTCGCCGCGGTCTCCGAGGAACGTCCCGACCTGGTGCTGCTCGACGTGATGCTGCCCGACATCAGCGGCTTCGCCGTGGTGCGGCGGCTGCGCGAGGCCGCCGGCACCGGGCCGGGCGCCGACCACCTTCCGGTGCTGTTCCTGACGGCGAAGGACGGGGTGGACGACAAGATCAGCGGACTGACGGCCGGCGGCGACGACTACGTCACCAAGCCGTTCAGCCTGGAGGAGCTGATCGCGCGGATCCGGGCGATCCTGCGCCGCACCTGGGCGGCGGGCGGGGACGGCCGGCTGCGGGCGGGCGACCTCGAACTGGACCCGGTGGGCCACCAGGTGCTGCGCGCCGGCCGGCCCGTGTCCCTCTCCCCCACCGAGTTCAAGCTGCTCGCGTACCTCATGGCCCATCCCGACCGGGTGCTCTCCAAGATGCAGATCCTGGAGCACGTGTGGGCGTACGACTTCGGCGGCGACCTCAGCATCGTCGAGTCGTACATCTCGTACCTGCGCCGCAAGGTGGATGCGGGTGCGGACGGGTCCCCCAAGCTGATCCACACCGTGCGCGGGATCGGCTACGTGCTGCGCCGCCCGCAGGGCTGACGTGGCGCGGCGGACCTTCCGGTGGCCGGCCCGGGCCCGGCGGCTGCTGCGGCGGCTGGCGCGCCCGTTCAGCGCCCTGTCCCTGCGGGCCCGGCTCGTGGCGCTGTCGATGGTGCTGGTGGCCCTGGGCCTGGCCGTCAGCGACACGGTCGTGCTGGGTTCCGTACGGGCCCAGTTGCTGGGGCGGGTGGACCAGCAGCTCCAGCGGTTCGGCGACTCGATGGCCTACCGGGTTCGGGCCGAGGGCCGCCCCCAGCCGCGTTCCGGGCACTCCGGCGGGGGCCGGGCCTGGCTGCCGAGCCAGTACGTGATGGCCTTCGCCGAGGCGGACGGCACGGTCACGCAGCCGCTGCGGCAGCCCGTGGCGGCCGGGGACCCGGCCCCGCTGTGGCCGGCGATGGACGCGGCGGGGCTGCGCGCCCGTACCGGGAAGCCGTTCGAGGTGCCGAGCGACCACGGCGAGGGCACCTGGTGGGTGCTGATCGTGCCGGTGGACGGGGACGATCCGGCGCTGCCGGCGGGGGTGGTGGTCGCGGCTCCGCTGGCGGACGTGACCTCGACCCTCGACAGCCTGGCGACCGCCTTCCGGATCATCGGACTGGTGGTGTCCCTGCTGCTGGCGGTGGCCGGGTGGTTCGCCGTGCGGGCGGGGCTGCGGCCGCTGCGGCGGATCGAGGAGACCGCGGCCGAGATCGCGGCCGGGCGGCCGCTGTCGCACCGCATCCCGGGTGCCTCGCCCCGGACCGAGACCGGGCGGCTGAGCAGCGCCCTCAACGGCATGCTCGCGCAGATCGAGTCGGCGTTCGCCGCGCGCACCGCCTCGGAGAGCCGGATGCGGCGCTTCGTGGCGGACGCCAGCCACGAGCTGCGCACGCCGCTGGCGGGGATCCGCGGCTTCGCCGAGCTGTACCGGATGGGCGCCCTCACCGAGGAGGCGGACGTCCGGCGGACCATGGCCCGCGTCGAGAGCGAGGCGGTGCGCCTGAGCGCCCTGGTGGAGGACCTGCTCACGCTGGCCCGGATGGACGAGCAGCGCCCGCTGGAGCCGGCCCCGATGGACCTGCGGACCCTGGCGGTGGACGCCCTGCACGACACCCGGGCCCTGGATCCGGCACGGGAGGTCACGCTGAGCGGGCCGGACGGCCTGGGCGCGCCCGGACCGGCGCCGGTGGAGGGTGACGAGGCGCGGCTGCGCCAGGTGGTGGCGAACCTGGTCGGCAACGCCGTCGCGCACACTCCTGGCGGCTCCCCGGTGCGCATCGGGGTGGGCACGGTGGACGGCTGCCCGGTCATCGAGGTCGCCGACCGGGGGCCGGGGCTGGCCCCGGAGCAGGCGGCCCGGGTGTTCGAGCGGTTCTACCGGGTGGACGCCTCGCGCAGCCGGCAGGGCGGTGGCGGGGCCGGCCTCGGCCTGGCCATCGCCTCCGCGCTCGTGGCGGCGCACGGGGGCGAGCTCGAGCTGCGGACGGCGCCGGGGCGGGGGGCCTTGTTCCGGGTCCGGCTGCCGCCCTCCGCCCGCTGACAGCGGCGCACCGGCCTCCCCCTCCGGTCCGGCGGAGGCGGCTGGTCAGCCGTGCGCGGGCGCCGTGAAGGCGCCCGCGCGGGCGGCCAGCGCGGCGGCTCGGGCGGCCGCGGCGGGCAGCGCCGGGTCGGGCGGCGAGCCCAGCAGCACCAGTTCCTGGTAGAGCGGCGCGGTGGCCGCGACCAGCAGGGGCCGCGCCAGGGTCCCCGGTGGCACCTCGCCCCGCTGCGCGGCCCGGGTGACGGCCTCGGCCGAGCGGGCGTAGCGGTCCTCCCAGAAGGCGCGCAGGGCGCGGGCCGCTTCGGCGGACCGGAAGGAGGCCGCGATCAGGGCCTGGGTGAGCGAGGGCCGGGCGGCCAGGGCGTCCAGCACCTCCTGGTTCATCGCCGTCAGGTCGCCCTCCAGGGATCCGGTGTCGGCCGGGCGCCAGGCGTCGTCGGCCGCGGCCTCCAGCAGATCGGCCAGCAGTCCACCGACGTCCCGCCAGCGCCGGTAGACCGTGGTGCGGTGCACTCCGGCGGCTTCCGCCACGCGGTCCACGGTGAGCGCGTCGTAGCCCTCCTCGGCCAGCCGTCGGCCGGTGGCCTCCAGGACCTGGGCCCGGACGCGGGCGCTGCGGCCGCCGGGGCGGGGGCCGCCGGAACGGTCGCTTGCCGGGGTGGTGGTGTCCATGCCACCATCCTAACGCTATGACCGTCGCTTTAAGCATCGTCGCTTCAAGGAGTCCGATGGCCGATCCCCGGTTCACCCTCCACCCCGTGCCCGGTACGGCCACCGGCCCCTACGGCATCACCGCCGGACCCGACGGGGCGCTGTGGGCCACGCTCGTGCACGCGGGGGCCGTGCTGCGCCTCCACCCCGGCGGCGAGCACGCCGTCCACCCGCTCGGCGCCCCCGGATCCGGCCCCTCCGTGATCACCGCGGGGCCGGACGGCGCCCTCTGGTTCACCCGGATGCGCGACCACCGGATCGGCCGCATCACCCCCGGCGGCGACCTCACCGATCACGGACTCGAACCCGGCTGCGCCCCGTTCGGCATCACCGCGGGCCCCGACGGGGCGCTCTGGTTCACCGAGACGCGGTCCGGCCGGATCGGCCGGATCACCGTCGAGGGGCAGGTCTCCGCCTTCCCGCTGCCCGTCGCGGACGCCTTCCCCGCCTTCATCACGGCGGGCGCGGACGGGGCCCTGTGGTTCACCCTCAACCGGGCCGCCGCCCTCGGCCGCGTCACCTGCGGCGGAGAGGTCACCCTGCACCCGCTGCCCAGGCCGGACGCCGCTCCCGTCGGCATCGCCGCGGGCCCGGACGGAGCGCTGTGGTTCACCGACATCGCGGCCGGCCTCATCGGCCGCCTGCGGCCGGACGGGACGATCACCGAGTACCCGCTCGACGACCCCGGCTCCCGCCCGCACGCCGTGGTCGCGGGGTCCGACGGCGGCTGCTGGTACACCGAATGGGGGACGGGCCGGCTCGGCCGGATCACTCCGGACGGCCGCATCACCGGCTACGCGCTGCCGGCCGTCGGCACCTCCGGCGCGCCCGGGGCGCCCGGTGCGCCGGAGGTGTGCGACGCGGCTCACGCGACCGCGCCCGAACCGCACGGCCTCGCCTTCGGCCCCGACGGCGCCCTGTACGTCGCCCTGGAGGCGGGCGCCGTGGCCCGGTTCGCGCCCTGACCGGTGCGGGCCCGGCCGGCCGGCTCAGGCCCGCCAGATGTTGGCGAAGGCCGCCTTCTCGATGGACCGCCGCTGGCGGACGGCCTCCAGCTCCATGACCGCGTCGCCGACGGCGGCCAGGACGGTGCCGACCTCCTCGTCCTCCGGGTCGGGGCCGGGCCCGTCGGCCGCCCCGGGGCCCGTGTCATCGAGGCCCACGGCCGAGGCGAGGACGGCGAGCACGGGTTCGCCGCGCTCGCGGCGGTCGAGGGCGCGGCGGCGGTCGGGGGTGTCGGCCGGCTCCACCCGGTCGGGGCCGAAGGGCGATCGGCCGCCGCGGGTGCGCAGGAGCCGCCCCTCCGCCTCCAGGGTGGTGAGGTAGGCGGTGGCGAGGTCGCGGCCGCGCCGCCACAGCCAGTCCTCGACGCGTTCGTAGGGCGTGGTGCGGGTGAGGGCGGAGGCCGCCTCGGCCAGGAGCGGGTCGGTGTCGGCCCCACCGGTCCCGCCCGGCACGATGCGGTCGCCGTCCAGGATGACGGTGCGCGCCGCGAGCAGATCGATCAGCTCCGCGCCCGCGAGGGCGAGCGAGAGATCGCCCTGCCCCACGGGCTGCCGCGCCCCCGGCTCCATCGCGATGACGAACAGGTCCTTCGCGGTACTCATGTACGGCTCCCCTCGCAGACACCGCCGATGGTAGGCACAGTCGGCGGTCCCGGGCGTGAGGAACATGACTTCCGGCGCGCTACGGCGTCGGGTGGCCGGTGGAGCCGTGGGGGCGGCGGCCGCTGGGGGGTGGCGGCCCTCAGGAGAGCTTCACGGCGTCCGGGTTCTCCTTCAGCCAGGCGCGGACGGCCTGCTGCTCCTTGCCCTTGCCGGTCTGCTGGATCTTCGCCTCCAGCCCGGTCAGCTGCTCCTCGGTGAGCTTGAAGTCACGCAGCCAGCGCGCCACCTCGGGCTCGTCCGCCGCGAAGCCCTTGCGGGCGAGGGTGTGGATGCCGTCGCCCTTGCCCCAGGCACCCTTGGGGTCCTCCAGCTTGGTCAGCTCGTAGGAGGAGTAGGCCCAGTGCGGGGACCACAGCGCGACGGCGACGGGCTCCTTCTTCTCGTAGGCCCGCTTCAGCTCGGCGAGCATGCCGGGGGTCGATCCGTCGACCACCTGGTACTCGCCCTCCAGGCCGTACTCCTTCATCACCTTGTCCTTGAGCAGCGCCATCTCGCCGGCGCTCGGTTCGATGCCGATGATCCGGCCCTTGAAGCGGCCGGACTTGCCCTTGAGGTCGGCGAGGGAGCGCACGTCCTTCACGTAGGAGGGGACGGACAGCTCCAGCGAGGTCGGGCCGTACCAGGAGCCGAGGTCCTCCAGCCTGTCCCCGTACTTCTTCCAGTACTGGGCGTGGGTGACGGGCAGCCAGGAGTCGGTCTGGAAGTCGACGCCCCCGCCGGCGAGCCCGGTGTAGAGCGCTCCGGCCTCCAGCTGGCGGGCGTCGACCTTGAAGCCGCGCCGTTCCAGGAGTTCCTTCCAGAGGAAGGTGGACGCGATGCCCTCGTCCCAGGGGATGTAGCCGAGGGAGATCGTGCGGCCGCGGCCGGTGTCGGCGGCGCCGGCCGGTCCGTCCCCGCCCCGCGCCGGTCCGGCGAAGGCGTTGAGGGCGCCGGCGGTCAGGGCCAGGACCAGGACCCCGGCGACGGCGTGGGCGGGCTGGGGGCGGTGGCCCCACAGCCGGGCCGCGCCGCCGGCGGCCGAGCGGGCCCCGGCCAGGGCGCGGCGGCCGAGCGGGGAGACCTGGCGGCCCAGGGCGCCGGTCATCCGGTCCAGGTACATGGCCAGGATCACGATGGACAGGCCCGCTTCGAAGCCGAGCCCGATGTCGACGTTGCCGATGGCCCGGTAGACGGCGCCGCCCAGTCCGCCGCCGCCCACCATGCCGGCGATGACGACCATGGACAGGCCCAGCATGATCACCTGGTTGACGCCGGCCATGATCGTGGGCAGGGCCAGCGGCAGCTGGAGGCGGAGCAGGACGTCGCGCGGCGCCGTCCCGAAGGCCTCGGCGGCTTCGACGAGTTCGCCGTCGACCTGGCGGATGCCGAGCTCGGTCATGCGTACGCCGGGTGGCAGCGAGAAGACGATGGTGGCGATGATCCCGGGGACGACGCCCACGCCGAAGAAGATGATGCCGGGAATGAGGTAGACCATGGCGGGCATGGTCTGCATGAAGTCCAGCACGGGGCGCAGGACCGCGCTGGTCCGGTCGGAGCGCGCCGCCAGGATGCCGAGCGGGACGGCGATCACCAGGGTGACGAGGGTCGCGACCAGGACCAGGGAGAGGGTGGACATGGCCTCGGACCACAGGCCGAGGGAGTCGACGAGCGCGAGGCCCGCGAAGGCGAGCAGGCCGGCGAGGAGGCCGCGCAGCCACCAGGCGGCGACGGCGAGGATCCCGGCGAACAGCAGCGGGGCGGGCGCCGACAGGACCGCGGTGATGCCGTCGTCCAGGGTGGTGACGAGGGCGCCGATGGCGTCGAACAGCCAGGAGAGGTGGCGCTGGAGGAAGCCGACGGCGCTGTCGGCCCAGTCTCCGAGGTGCAGGCGGGGCATCAGGCGGCCACCTCCGCGCAGCGGAGCGGGGGACGCTGCTCGTCCCCGATGAAGCGGACGAGGCGGCCCTGCGGCACGGCGCCGACGACGGTGCCGTCCGCCCCGGTGACGGCGACCGGGTGGGGGACGCGGACGCTGACGGCGCAGACGTCGGCGAGCGGGGTGTCGGCGCTGACCGTGGGGCAGCCGCACGGCTCGGCGCCGGCGGGGGCCGGCGCCATGACGGCGTCGGCCGTGAGCACGCGCGAGCGGTCGACGTCCTGGACGAAGGAGGCGACGTAGTCGTCGGCGGGGCGGGTGAGGATGTCCTCGGCGGTGCCCTGCTGGACGACGCGGCCGTCCCGCATGACGGCGATGCCGTCGCCCAGGCGCATGGCCTCGTTGAGGTCGTGGGTGATGAAGACGATGGTCTTCTTCAGGGTGCGCTGGAGTTCGAGGAGCTGGTCCTGCATGTCGCGGCGGATCAGCGGGTCGAGGGCGCTGAAGGACTCGTCCATGAGGAGCAGGTCGGCGTCGGTGGCCAGGGCGCGGGCCAGGCCCACGCGCTGCTGCATGCCGCCGGACAGCTCGTCGGGCCAGGACTTCTCCCAGCCGCCGAGCCCGCACAGCTCCAGGGCCTCCGCGGCCCTGCGCTCGCGCTCGGCCCGGGGGACGCCCTGGACCTCCAGTCCGTAGCCGGCGTTCTCCAGGACGTTGCGGTGCGGGAACAGCGCGAAGTGCTGGAAGACCATGCTGATCTTGGTGGAGCGGACGCGGCGCAGTTCGCGCGGGTCGAGGGCGGTGAGGTCCTCGCCGTCGAAGAGAACGCGTCCCGAGGTGGGCTCGAGGAGCCCGTTGAGCATGCGCAGCAGGGTGGACTTGCCGGATCCCGACAGGCCCATGACGACGAAGATCTGGCCCGGTTCCACTCTGAACGAGACGTCGATCACAGCGGCCGTCGTACCGTCGGCGCGCAGCGCCTCGCGGTCGGCGCCTTCCTCGAGCGCGCGGACCGCGGCTGCGGCGTCGCCGGGGTTCCTTCCGAACACCTTGTACACGTGCTCGGTCTGGAGCGTGGACACATACACCTCACGGGTCGTACCTGAACCGGCGCGCCGCCTCCCGCAGGACCGGGAGGCGGCGGCGCCGTGGAGCGGGACGGGATCGGCCCGCGTGCGCCCCGCTCCGGCCCGTATGTCCGGAGGGCAAGGTTCCGCTCCAGCGACCCCCCTGCCCGGCCTTCACGACAGCAAACGCGAAGGTGAGTTACCTCACGTGGTCAGGGCCCGCGGGAGCCAGGAGCGCGGCCGCCTCCCGGCGGGCCCGGTCCAGCCAGGCGGCCCGCTCCTCGGCGGTGGAGTCGCCCACCGTGCGGAAGACCACCCGGCGCACGTCCCGGATCCCGACGTACGGCAGGACGCACGCCGACCAGATGCGCTCCAGCGGGTCGCCGAACTCGCCCTCCTCCCGCTCGGCGGGGGTGTCGGAGGTGTTCAGCACCAGGGCCTTGCCCGCCGTGAGGAGCCCGGCGGGCTCCCCCTGCGCGGTCCCCAGCTTGTAGGCCACGCCCGGCACGAGGACCCGCTGCACCCAGCCCGTCAGGACGGCGGGCGGCATGCCCCACCAGTTCGGGTGGACGAAGACCAGGGCGTCGAGCGTCGCCACCTGCTCCCGGTGCAGCGCCAGCTGCGCGTCGCGGGGGCTCGCGGCCTCCGCGACCGTCTCCGTCTCGTCGGCCGACAGCAGCGGGGCGAACCCCTCGGCGTACAGGTCGTACGCCGACACCTCGGCTCCGCACAGGCGCAGTTCCTCCACCACGGCGTCGAACAGCGCGTGGTTGAAGCTCCCCCGCCGCGGATGGGCGAGATAGACCCCGATGTGCATCCGTCCCCCAGTGGTCGACTCGAACTCGGTTCCCCTGCCCCGCCATTGTCTTCGGCCCGGCCGCGGCCGGTCGCCCGGGGGCCTCATCCGTCGAGAGCGGCGGGCAGTTCCGACCTGCGTCGTACGGCGAGTTTGCGGTAGGTGCTCGTCAGGTGGGTTTCGACGGTGCGGCGGGCCACGTGCAGGAGGTCGGCGATCTCGGTGTTGGTCAGACCGGACGCCGCCAGATCCGCGATGCGGCGCTCGCTGTGGGTCAGGGCCCCGGAGCCGGTGCGGGCCGTCGCCGGGACGCGGGCTCCGCCCTCGCGCAAGGCCTGTTCGGCCAGGGCCAGCAGCCGTCGGCCGCCCTGGCGTTCGGCCAGGTCCGCGGCCTCGCGCAGCCGGTCGCGGGCGCGTGCCCGGTCGCCCGCGGCGAGGAGCCGGCCGCCCTGGGCGAGGAGGGCCTCGACCAGTTCCATGCCGGCGTCGGCGGGGGCCGCCCGGAGCGTCTCGACCGCCTCCTCGGCGAGTTCCAGCCCGTGCCGGCCCCCAGTGGCGGCGGCGAGGACGCGCAGGGCGCGGCCGACCGTGCGCGGGGTGTTCCACACCCGGGCCAGCCGCAGCTCCTCGCCGGCCAGGGCGAGGGCCTCCTGGCGGGCGCCGAGTGCGAGGCGGCACTGGGCCACCGCGGTCCGCCAGGGGGTGACGACCGGGCTGAGCACCTCCCGGGCGGTCTGGCGCCGGCCGCACTCGAGGAAGTCGTGGAGCGCGCCCGCGGGGTCGCCGGCGGCGAGGCGCTGCACTCCGCGCGCGTAGAGGAAGCGGTTGAGCTGCCAGGAGTCCGGGGCCCGGCTGAGGTCGAAGGCCTCGGCCAGGCGGGCGGCCTCGTCGGCGCGGCCCGCGTGGACGAGGGTCATCAGCACGTGGGCGTCCCGGTTGGACGGACCGCTGTGGGCGCGGGCGGCGACCACCGCGCCGTCCGCGCGCACGGCGATCAGCCGGGCGACGTCCCCGCGGGCGGCGGCGATGTCGGCGCGGGTGTTGAGCAGCGCGTCCTCCATCGGGTGGAGCAGGGCGGGGTGGCGGCCGGCCAGCCCGCGGTCCACGAGCCGTTCCGCCTCGTCGAGTTCGCCGGCCCATTCGGCGACCGCCGCCGCCGTCCCCAGCAGGAACGGTTCGGCCAGCGGGTCGGAGGGCTGGGCGAGCAGGGCCCGTACCCGGGTCATGGCCTCGCGGGCGGAGATCAGTCCGGCCGTGGACTCGTAGCGCACCAGCAGGGCCCGGCTGGCGGTGCCGACCAGTTCCGGCGCGTGCTGCCCGCTCTCGGAGAGCCTGCGGTAGGTCTCCTGCCGGGTCAGGAGGTCGGCGTCGGCGAGCAGGGCGGTGGCGGTCTGCACGGTGCGGGTCAGGCCCGGGTGTCCGTCCAGGCTGCCCTCGGTGCGCCGCAGCACCGCCAGGGCGGTGGTCACCTCGCCACGGCCGACGAGGGCGGTGCCGAGGGCGACGGCCGCGCGGACCCGGTCGGGGGGTGCGGCCGGCAGGTGCTGGGCCTCCGCCAGGCGGGCGATCGCCACCGCGCCGCCCGCCGAGGCGTATTCCAGGGAGCCGAGCTCGGTCAGCAGCCGCTGGCGCCGGTCGTCGGAGAGGGGCTCGTCCAGGGCGCGGCGCAGGTAGCCGGCGGCGTGGGCGGGGCGGGCGTCGTGGACGGCGACCGTCGCCGCGTCCCGCAGGACGCGCAGCGCCCAGGGCAGGCCGACGCCCGGTGTGCGCAGCAGGTGGGCGGCGACCGCTTCGGCGGGGGCGCCGCGGCGCAGCATCTCCTGCGCGGCCGCCCGGTGCACGGCCTGCCGCCGTACGGTCGGCCAGCCGGTCAGCACGGCGTCCCGCAGCAGCGGGTGGGCGTAGCGGGGCAGGCCGGCGGGGTCGTGGCGCAGGAGCCCGATACGGGTCATGGCCGCGAGCCATCCCGCCACCCGCGCCGGGTCGGCCCCGGCCGCCTCCCCCAGCACGGCGACCAGGTCCGCCCCACCCGACCCCCCGGGACCGCCGCCCATGCCCGGATCGCCGGGCCCGCCGAAGACACCGGCCCCCGGCGGGGCACCAGGGGCGCCCCGAACCCCGGGCCCGGCCAGGGCACCGAGCGCGCCCGGATCACCCGGCCCCCCGGGACCGCCGCCCATGCCCGGATCGGCTGGAGCGGCGGGGAGGCCCAGGACGGCGGGGGTGCCGGGCCCGCTCTGGACGTCGGAGGCGCCCGTCTGTTCCAGGGGACCGGCGACGGCGGGAGGGCCGGGGGTGCCGGGGTGGGGTTCCGGGGGGTGGGGCGGCCAGGCCTGTTCCAGGGTGGCGAGGCAGCGGGCCACCTCGGTCGTCGCGGGGCCCGCGCTCTCCAGCCACCAGGCGACGGCCGCCGGGTAGTTCCCGGGGTACAGCGCGGCGCAGCTGTCCGGCAGCGGGCCGTCGCCGAGGTCGTGGAGCAGGGCGTCCATGAGGAGCGGGCTGCCGGCTCCCGCGCGGACCAGTTCGGCGGTCCGGGCGGGCCCGGCCTGCGGCCGGGCGGCGCGGACGAGTTCCGCGGCCGAGGCGTCGCCGAGCGGGTCGACGGTGTGGGTGCGGACGAGGGACGGGGGCAGGGACCGCGCGAGCCCCTCGTAGCGGGGGTCGATGTCGTACTGGCTGCGTTCGCTCACGACCAGGAGCACGGGTAATCGGTCGATGCGGCGGGCCGCCTCCCGCAGCCAGCGGCGTGACGGGGCGTCGGCCAGGTGGACGTCGTCCACCGCGACCAGGAGGGGCCCCTCGGCCGCGCGGGCGCGCAGCAGCCGCCAGAGCCGGTCGGCGCCGCCCCGGTCGTCACCGTCGGGCGGGGGGACGGTGAAGTCCGGTGCGGTGCAGAGCAGTTGCAGGACCGTGGCGTAGGGGGCCCCGGTGTCCTCCGGGGAACACCGTGCCCACAGCACCCGCATCCCCCGCTCCTCGGCGTCGCGGACGGCCGCCTCCAGCACGGCGGTCCGGCCGGTGCCGGTGGCCCCCTGGAGCAGCACCAGGCGGCCTGAGCCGGAGCGGGCCCGCTCCGTCTCGGCCGCGATCAGCGCGCGGGCCGCGGTGCGTTCGCGGAGCGGTCCGGTCATCGGTGCCTCCAGGGGTGGGCGTGGTGTTTCCCGCCAGGTGAATGGCGCGATCCGTGTCGTGGTGGTGCGAAGTGGCGTACCTCACTGGCCGGCCCCAGCCCGGTCCGTCGGCCGCCGCGCCCCGCTGTGACCTGCGGTGACGCGCGCGGGGACGGCCGGTCTCGTGGTGGCGTTCGAGGTGGTCTCGTGGTGTGGGCCGTGGTGCTCCACGATTGCGGTCCGCGCGGGGCCCGCAGAAGGGTTGAAGGAGCTCATCCGACACCGGCCCGCGCTCCGCCGCGGGTCTTTGAACAGGGGAAACGGTTGATCAGCACATCCCGGACCACGCCCTCGTACTCTCCCGCCCCGGGCCGCACCCCCGGTCCCCCGGACCGGCGCGTCCCCGTGGCGGTGTCCGCCCCGGACCCGGTCAGCCGTGAGGGCGCCGTCGGCCTGCTGCGCAGACACCCGGAGATCGACCTGCGCGAGGAGTCCGGGCCGGACACGGTGGCCCTGCTCGTGGAGGACGCCCTGGACACGGCGGTCCTGACCCGGCTGGGCCGGATCGTGCGCAGCGAGGGGGCGCGAGCGGTGCTCGTGGTGGGCGCGATGCGCGAGAGCGAGCTGCTGTACGTGGTGGAGTGCGGGGTCGCCGCGATCGTCTGGCGCCGCGAGGCGACCGCCGAGCGGCTGGTGCGGGCGGTGCTGGCCGCTTCCCGGGGCGACGGGGACCTGCCCGCCGATCTGCTCGGCCGGCTGATCCACCAGGCGGGCACGCTGCACCGGGGCGCGGCGGGCCGGACCGGTGCGCCGGCCCTCGGGCTGACGGCACGCGAGGTGGACGTCCTGCGGCTGGTCTCCGAGGGCCTCGACACCGGTGAGATCGCGGGCAAGCTCTCCTACTCCGAACGGACCGTCAAGAACGTGATGCACGGGCTCACCACACGGCTCCACCTGCGCAATCGCGCCCACGCGGTGGCCTTTGCCCTTCGGGAAGGCTACATCTGACCTTCCGGGCAGCCTCGGGCGGCCCTCGGGGTGCGCCGGGGCAGCGGGCGGTGCCCCGCAGCCGTCCCCCGCGGCCCCTGCGGCCCGGGCGGCCCTCCGGGGGACGATCGAGGACCGACGGCGCGGGACGGGCGGACCGGGAGGGTGCAGGCGTGATCCACGAGGTGGACGAGACACTCAAGCGCCTCCTCGGCGGCGGGGCGTTGGCGGGTTCGGGCGTCGAGGTGTCGTTGGAGGCGCCGACCCGTGACTGGGCGGCGCGCCGCAACGCGCCCGTGGTCAACGCCTATCTGTACGACATCCGGGAGGACGTGACTCTGCGCCAGCGCGGCCACGTGGCGGTGCGCGACGGGCGCGACGTGGTCGTGCGGCGGCGCCGGCCGCCGCGCTGGTTCCGGCTGTCGTACCTGGTGACGGCGTGGACGAAGACCCCGCAGGACGAGCACCGGCTGCTGTCCGCGGTGCTCGCGACGCTGCTGCCCCGGGAGCTGCTCGCTCCGGACGAACTGCCGCTCTCCCTGCGGGCGCTGGGGCTCTCCGTGCCGCTGACGGTGGCCGGCGGCCAGGCGGAGTCGCGGTCGCTCGCCGAGATCTGGTCGGCGCTCGGCGGGGAGCTGAAGCCCTCCCTCGACCTGGTGGTGACGGCGCCGTTCCCGGCCTTCCCGGAGTACGACGCGGGGCCGCCGGTCACCGAGGGCGCCCCCGTCCGGGTGGGCGGCCCGGACGGCGCTCCGGCGCTGCCCGAGGAGCGTTCGCACCGGCCCCGCCAGGTGGCGGCCGCCCGGGCGTCCCGCGCCTCCTGCCAGGACCCCGCCTCACGCCAGGACCCCGCCCGCCGTCCGGACGCGCGGTGACCGCCCCGTACGTCTTCGCGGAACCGGGCCCGCGCCCGGGCCGGCCGGGCGGCCAGTGGCGCCCGTTCCGCGTCGGCGAGGCCACGAAGGTCCGCTTCACCGTCGATGTCCGCGCACGCGGCCTCCGCCGACAAGCAGGTCGCCATCGCGGAGATCGAGTTCTTCGGCCCGTCGAGCGCCGGCCGATGAGTTCTTCCGTGTCCGGCGGTCATAGATCATGGCTGGTGCGCCCCGGCCGCCGCGAGGCGGACGGCGGCGCACCCGCCGGATCCGGTTGACCACCGGTCGACCACCGTCGCACGAGACACCGAGGACCACAGATGCGCACCCTGATCAGCACCGCTTTCATCTCCCTCGACGGCGTCGTCGAGGCCCCGGGCGGCGAGCCCGGCTACCGCAACGCCGGATGGACCTTCAAGGACGTCGAGTTCCTGCCGGAGGCCTTCGCCATCAAGGGCGCGGAGCAGAAGGAGGCCACCGCGATGCTGCTGGGCCGGACCAGCTACGAGGCGTTCAGCCCCGTGTGGCCGGACATGGCCGACTTCGCCGACTACAAGGTGATGCCGAAGTACGTCGTCTCCACCACCCTCACCGAGGAGGACCTGGTGACGAACTGGGGCGAGACGACCATCCTGCGCTCGCTCGACGAGGTCGCCGCGCTCAAGGAGACCGAGGGCGGCCCGATCATCGTCCACGGCAGCGCAACGCTCAACCGGGCCCTTTCGGACGCGGGCCTGATCGACCGCTACCACCTGCTGGTCTTCCCGCTCCTGCTCGGCGCGGGCAAGCGGCTCTTCAGCGCCACGGACAAGGACGCCCAGAAGCTCAAGCTGGTCGAGCACGAGGCCTACGCCAACGGCCTGCAAAAGCAGGTCTTCGACGTCGTCCACTAGGCCGGCCGACGGCCCCACGCCGAGATCAGCGGGGCGGTGGCCAGGTCGAGGCGGCCCTCGGCCACATGGGTGAGGTGGGCGTCGATCTCGGCGTCCGTGGCCAGGCCCGCGGCCACCAGGCGGGCCCGGATCTGGCGTACGGTCGCCGCCTCCAGCGCCGCGCAGGCCGGCGAGGTGATCGGGAAGTAGGCGTCCGCGCCGACCTCCGCCAGGCCGGCCTCGCGCAGCACCCGCGGCAGGGTGCGGCCGAAGGAGAGGTCCGCGCCGCGCCCGGCCATCAGCGTGCGGAACCCGGCGCGCAGCCGGTTCGCCAGGCGCTGTTCGGGGCCGGTCTCCTCCGGGCAGAGCAGCGGCTGGAGCGCCGGGTCGGCGTCCTCCAGCAGCAGCCAGCCGCCGGGCCGCAGGGCCCGCACCATCCGGCGTACGGCTTCGGCCCGCCGGGTGACGTGGACGAGGACCAGCCGGGCGTGCACCAGGTCGAAGCGGCCGTCGCCGCCCGGGGGTTCGTCGGCGGCGACGTCGTGCCGGAGCACCCGCACCCCGTGGCCGGCGAGGCCGCCGGTCCAGGACACGTCGATGTCCGTGGCGACCACGGCGCCGCCGGGTCCGACCCGGGCGGCCAGGCCCAGGGGCACCGAGGGCCCGCCGGCGCCCACCTCCCAGCAGCGCATCCCGGCGCCGATGCCGAGCCGGTCCACGTGCCGGAAGGTCACCGGGTCGAAGAGCTCGGCCAGCGCGGCGAAGCGCGCCCCCGCCTCCGTCTGCCGGTTGTCCAGCAGGTACCCGCTCTCCCCCGCGCCCTCTTCGGCGTGCCGCTCGCTCATGCCGCCGATTGTCGCAGCCCGCCCGGACAGCGCCCGGCGGAAATGCGGAGGCGGCCCGCGCGCACGTCTCGTAGCATCGGCCCGCATCCACCCGTCGAACAGCGCCCAAGGACTTTGTGAACCCCACCGACCTCCCCGCCCTGGCCCCCTCGATCGCGGCCGGCATGGCCGCCTCCGACCACAGCCCCGACGTCCAGCTGGCCCAGACCCGCCACCGGGCCTCGCTCGTGGCGGGCTGGGACATCACCCCGGGCTCGCGGGTCCTCGAACTGGGCTGCGGGCAGGGCGACATGACCGCCGTGCTGGCGGAGGCGGTCGGACCCGACGGCCGGGTGGTGGCCGTCGACGTGGCCGATTCCTCCTACGGGGCGCCGGTCACCCTCGGGGAATCCGCCGCCCGGCTGGCCGCGGGGCGGCTCGGGCCGCGCATCGAGTTCCGCTTCGGCACCGACGTCCTCGACCCGTCGGCCGTCTTCCCCGACGGCGCCTTCGACCACGTGGTGCTTGCGCACTGTTCCTGGTACTTCGCCTCGCTCGGACAGCTGGGCGACACCCTGGCCCGGGTGCGTCCGTGGGCGCGGCGGCTCTGCTTCACCGAGTGGGACCTGACGCCCGGGACCGGCGGCCGGCTGGCGCACCTGCTGGCGGTGCTGGTCCAGGGCCAGGCCGAGGCCGCGGGCTCGCACGGCGAGGGCAACGTCCGCACGCCCTTCTCCCGTGAGACGCTGCTGGGGCTGCTGCCCGGGACGGGCTGGACGGCCGACGCCTGCGCACCGGTCGACACTTCGGAGCTCCAGGACGGCGACTGGGAGGTCGCCGCCTGCCTCGAACTCGCCGCGTCCCAGGAGCGACTGGCCGCGCTCGCCGAGCCGGTGCGGCAACTCGTGCTGAGCCAGGCCGACGTGCTGCGGGCCGTCGCCAGGCCACGGGGCAACCGCGCGCTCGCCGCGTACTCGGTCACCGCCCGCTGAGGGACGCAGGCCGGCTCCGGCGGGCCCGTGACGGTGACCTGCCCGGACCCGTCACGCGCCATTACACGGGATGGGGAATTCCGTGGACTCTCATGGGGGTCCGTCTCACCGCCGTTCACCCGGTGGTCCGTTGCCCGTCGCCTCGGGAGAGGAAGTTCGCCCCCATGGCACTGGACGTACCCGATTTCGGAATCCCCCAGAAGCTCGCCGCCCGCATGAGCATGGCCGAGCAGCACGAGTACCTGCGTGCGCGGTTCACCCGGCGCGGCGCGCTGCGCGCCGGCGCCGTGACCGCGGCCGTCGCGGGGCTGGGCCTGGGCGCGGGCGCGGCCTCGCCCGCGTACGCCGCGGCCCCGGCCCTGCTCTCCTCCGGGGAGCGGCGCGGGGTCGACGGCTCGCTGGCCGCGCCGTTCGGCCGGCACCTGCAGTACGGGGCCGACCCGAAGACGCAGATGCGGGTCTCCTGGCAGGTGCCGTTCGCCGTGCGCAAGCCCTACCTGCGGGTGGGGACCAGCCCCTGGGCGCTGAGCGGGAGGATCGACGCCGAGGTGCGGCACCTGACCACCCCGGTCCTGAACGGCGGGAAGATCGCCGCGGCGGAGCAGTTCTACCTGCACGCGGCCCTGGACCGGCTGCGGCCGGGCCAGACCTACTACTACGGGGTGGGCCACGACGGCTTCGACCCGGCCGACCACCGCAACCTGGGCACGCTGGGCACCTTCACCACGGCTCCCGCCCGCCCCGAGGGCTTCACCTTCACCGCCTTCGGCGACCAGGGCGTCAGTTACCACGCGCTGGGCAACGACGCGGTGCTGCTCGCCCAGAACCCGGCCTTCCACCTGCACGCGGGTGACATCTGCTACGCCGACTCCTCCGGCTCGGGCGGCACCGGCGACACCTACGACGCCCGCGCCTGGGACCAGTTCCTCGCGCAGACCGAGACGGTCGCCAAGACGGTGCCGTGGATGGTGACCACCGGCAACCACGACATGGAGGCCTGGTACTCGCCGCAGGGCTACGGCGGCCAGAAGGCCCGCTGGTCGCTGCCGGACAACGGCCCCGACCCGGTGAACCAGCCGGGCGTGTACTCGTTCGTCCACGGCAACGTCGCCGTCGTCGCGCTCGACGCGAACGACGTCTCGTACGAGATCCCCGCCAACTTCGGCATCAGCGGCGGCCGGCAGACCGCCTGGCTCGACCGGCGCCTGGGCGAGCTGCGGCACCACCGCGACGTGGACTTCATCGTGGTCTTCTTCCACCACTGCGCCTTCTCCACGACGAGCTCGCACGCCTCCGACGGCGGGGTGCGCGACGTGTGGGTGCCGCTGTTCGAGAAGCACCAGGTGGACCTGGTCGTCAACGGCCACAACCACGTGTACGAGCGGACCGACGCCATCAAGGGGAACAAGGTCGGGCGCAAGGTGCCGATCGGGGAGCGCACGGACCCGACGCGCGACGGCATCGTGTACGTGACGGCCGGCGCGGCCGGACGCTCCCTGTACAGCTTCCCGGTGCCCGACTCCTACGAGGGACACGTCGCCGACCGCGACAGCGTGGACACCTACCGCTGGAACAAGGGCGCGACGAAGGGGGCGGAGACGGTGGAGTGGTCGCGGGTGCGGTACACCGACTACTCCTTCCTCGCGGTCGAGGTGGAGACGGGACGCTCCCCGAAGCTGAAGGTGAGCGCGCTGGCCGAGACCGGGCAGCGGATCGACCACTTCGAGATCCAGCGCGGCTCCGACCGCTGAGCGGTCCCCGGCGGGCGCCCTGTCGCCGGGGGCGCCCGGAGTGGTAGACCTGCCTCCTGGAGCAGAGGGGGGCGGCCGTGCCGGACATCAGGATCGGGGTCCTCGGATACGGCCTGCGCGGGGCCCTGGCCCGGACGGCCCACCGCCCGGGCCGGGGCGCGGTGGTGGCCGCGGTCGCCGACCCCGACCCGCGGGCCCGCGCCGCGGCCGCCCGGGCGTTCCCCGGCGCTCGGGTCCTCGCGGATCCGGCGGAGGTGATCGGGGGGCCCGGCATCGACGCCGTCCTGGTCCTCACCCCCGACCACACCCACGCCGGGCTGACGGTCCGCGCCCTGCGGGCCGGCCGGTCTTCGTGGAGAAGCCGCTGGACATCAGCGTGGAGCGGTGCGACGAGGTGCTGCGTACGGCGTACGAGACGGGTACCCGGCTGTACGTCGGGCACAACATGCGGCACATGCCGGTGGTCCGGCTGATGCGGGAGCTGATCGGGCGGGGCGCGGTCGGCACCGTGAAGACGGTGTGGATCCGGCATTTCGTGGGCTACGGCGGCGACTGGTACTTCAAGGACTGGCACGCCGAACGCCGCTTCACGCACGGGCTGCTGCTGCAGAAGGCCGCGCACGACCTGGACGTGCTGCACTGGCTGGCCGGCTCCTACACCGAGGACGTGCAGGCCCTGGGCGATCTGATGGTCTACGGCGGGATCCCGCACCGCCGGGCGCCGGGCGAGCCCAAGTCGGCCGACTGGTACACCGAGGACGGGCACTGGCCGCCGGGCAGCCAGCGGGACCTCAACCCGGTGATCGACGTCGAGGACGTGTCGCTGATGAACCTGCGCCTGGGCAACGGGGTCCTCGCCGCCTACCAGCAGTGCCACTTCACCCCCGACTACTGGCGCAACTACACCGTCATCGGGGACGCCGGCCGGCTGGAGAACTTCGGGGACGGCCCGGGCGGCGAGGTCCGGGTCTGGAACGCCCGGCGGTCCTCCTACCGGGCCGAGCCGGACGCCCGCCACCCCGTCCCCGCCGCCCCGGCGGAGGGCGGGCACGGCGGGGCGGACCCGCTGCTGGTCGACGAGTTCCTGCGCTTCGTCCGCGAGGGCGGGCGCACGGACACCTCCCCCGTCGCCGCCCGGATGGCGGTGGCCGCCGGGTGCGGGGCCACGCAGTCGCTGCGGGACGGCGGGACCCCGCGCAGGGTCCCGCCGCTCGATCCGGTGCTGGCCGCCTACTTCGAGAACGGGCAGCGCAGGCCCGCCGGGTGAGGGGTCGTCATGCGGCGGGGGCCGTGCGGAGCCGGTCCGCCATGGCCCCGATGACCTCGGCCTGGTCGCGGACCAGGTAGAAGTGGCCCGGGGAGAACACCTTCAGCTCGAAGGGTCCTTCGGTGTGCTCGGCCCAGGCGGCGGCCTCGGCCAGGGTCACCTTGGGGTCCTCGGTGCCGACCATGGCCGTCACGGGGCAGCGCAGCCGCTCCCCCGGCCCGGGGGCGTAGGTCTCGGCGGCGCGGTAGTCGGCGCGGATGGCCGGCAGGACCATCCGCAGCACCTCCTCGTCGCCGAGCAGCCGGCTGTCGGTCCCGCTGAGCGCCTTCATCTCCTCGATCAGCCCGTCGTCGTCGCGCAGGTGCACGGTCTCGTGGCGGTACGCGGAGGGGGCCCGCCGGCCGGAGGCGAACAGCGCGGCCGCCACGACGCCCTCCTCCCGTTCGAAGCGGCGGGCGACCTCGTAGGCGACGGAGGCCCCCATGCTGTGGCCGAAGAAGGCCAGGGGCCGGTCCGCCCAGGGCAGCAGGGCGGTGAAGACCTGGTCGGCGAGCTCCTCGACGCTGTCGACGAGGGGTTCGGCGCGCCGGTCCTGGCGGCCGGGGTACTGGACGCACAGGACGTCGGCGAAGTCCGGCATGGCGCGGGCGACGGGCAGGTAGAAGCTGGCGGAGCCGCCCGCGTGGGGCAGGCAGACCAGGCGGACGGAGCTGTCCGGCCTCGGCTGGAAGCGGCGTATCCACAGGCTGCTGTCGGTGGTGGTCGGGGTGTTCACGGTACGGGTCGGTCCTTTCGAACGGGGAGCGGGACGGGGGTCACGGCAGCTTGAGGATCCACTCGTCGACGGCGGTGGCCGTCGACTCGGCGTGGCGTTCCATCAGCGTGTAGTGGTTGCCGGGGACTTCGGTGACGGTCCGGGCGTGTTCGGGGGCCGGCGGGCGCTCGTCGGCGCTGCCCGCGGCGGGGCCGTCGGCCATCGGGTCGGCGGCGCGGACGACGAGGGTGGGGGCGGCGGCCTCGGGGGCGTTCCAGTCCTGGAAGAGGGCGAGGTAGCCGCCCATGGCGGTGAGCTGGGTGCCGGGTGCGGAGATGAACCCGAAGCGGTCGGACTGCTCGCGGACCACGGCGGCCTGGAACCGGTCGCCCATGCCCTGGGTGCGGGTGAAGCAGTCGAGCATCACGATGCCTTCGACGGGCCGGCCCAGCCGCTCCAGCCGGCAGGCGACGGCGTGGGCGACCCAGCCGCCCGAGGAGTAGCCGACGAGGACCACGGGGTCGTCGCCCGCGCAGGCGGTGACGGCCCCGACGTGGACCTCCAGGAGGGCGTCGAGGTCGCGGGGCAGGGCCTCGCCCGGGGCGAAGCCGGGCTCGGGCAGTCCCCAGATGCTGCGCCGGCCGCCGAACGCCGCCGCGAAGCGGGCGTACTGGTGGACTCCGGAGGGGGCCATGTACGGGCCGAAGCAGACCAGGTGGGGGCCTTCGTCGCCGTGGGCCAGGCGGACCGGTACGGGCCGGTGGCCGAGGGCGTCGGCGGCGTCGAAGACGGGGCGCAGCCGGGCGGCGGCGGTGAGCATCCCGATGCCTTCGGTGAGGCGGCCGGTCTCGCCCGCCCGCCGGTAGAGGGCGACGAGCAGGTCCTCCCCGGCGGTGTCGGCGGCCGGCGCGGCGGGTGCGGCGCCGGGGCGCAGGGCGGGCAGTTCCAGGAGGTGGGCGGTGAGGGCGGCGGGGGTGGTGTGGTCGAAGACGAGGGTGCCGGGGAGTTTCACGCCGGTGGCCCGGCCGAGCCGCTGGGCGAGCTGGACGGCGGTGAGCGAGTCGAAGCCGAGTTCGAGGAAGACCTGCCGCTCCCCCACCGCGTCGGCGGACGGGTGGCCGAGCACGGCGGCCGCTTCGGCGCGGACGAACTCCAGGACGGCCGGGGCCGGGTCGGCGCCGCCGAGTGCGGCGAGTCGGCGCGGCAGGGGCGGTCCGGCGTCGGCCGGGGTGTCCGTGCCGTCCTCCTCGGCGGCGGTCAGGCGGCGGACCTCGGGCAGGTCGGCGATGAGGGGGCTGGGTCGGGCGGCGGTGAAGCCGGGGACGAACCGGGTCCAGTCCAGCCGGGCGACGACCGCGGTGGTCTCGCCGCGTTCCACCGCCCGGCGCAGGGCCAGCACCCCGAGGGCGGGGTCCATGGGGTCGAGGCCGCGCAGCCGCAGCCGTTCCTCGGCGTCCCGGTCGACCATGCCTCCGCCGCCCCAGGCGCCCCAGGCCACGGAGGTGGCGGTGAGGCCGCGGGCGCGGCGGTCCTCGGCGAGGGCGTCCACGAGGGCGTTGGCGGCCGCGTACCCTGCCTGGGCGCCGCTGCCCCAGGCGGCGGCGCCGGAGGAGAACAGGACGAAGGCGTCGAGTTCCCGGTCGGCGAGGAGCTCGTCCAGGTGGGCGGCGCCGGCGGCCTTCGCCCCGAGGAGCACGGCGAGGTCGGCGACGGTGGTGTCGGCGAGCATCGCGGGGGTTCCGGTGCCGGCGGCGTGGACGACGGCGCTCAGCGGGGGCAGGGCGTCGAGGGAGTCCAGCAGCCGGGCCACGTCCGCGCGGTCGGCCAGGTCGCAGGCGGCCAGGGTCACTCCGGCGCCCAGGGCCCGGAGTTCGGCGGCCAGTTCGGCGGCGCCTTCGGCGTCGGGGCCGCGGCGGCCGGCGAGTACCAGGTGGGCGGCTCCGGCGCCGGCGAGCCAGCGGGCGACGTGGCTCCCGATGTGCCCGGTGCCGCCGGTGACCAGGACGGTGCCGCGGGGCCGCCAGCCGGGCCCGTCCGGTGCCCCGGCGGCGGTGGCACGGAGCATCCGGCGGGCGAGGAGCCCGTCGGCGCGCAGGGCGAGCTGGTCCTCGCCGCCGGTCGCGGTGAGGGCGGCCACCAGCCTGCGGCCGGTGCGGCCGTCGGTGGCCCGCGCCCCGTCGGGCAGGTCGACGTGGCCGCCCCAGCGGCCGGGGTGTTCGAGGGCGGCGACCCGGCCCAGGGCGGCCACGGATGCCTGGCGGACGGAGCGGACGGGGTCGGCGGGGCCGGTGGAGACCGCGCCCCGGGTCAGGCACCACAGGGGGGCGTCCAGGCCGGCGTCGCCGAGTGCCTGGACGAGGAGCAGGGTGGTGGCCAGGCCGAGGGGGACGGCGGGGTGCTCCGGGTGGTCCCGTTCGTCCAGGGCGAGCAGGGACAGGACGCCGCCGGCCGTGCGGCCGGCGGCGCGCAGCGCGTCCGCGAGGGAGTCCCGGTCGGCGTCGCCCGCCACGTCCAGGCGGACGATCTCGGCGCCGTGGGCGGCGAGGGAGTCCAGTGCCAGGTCCACGGCGGGGTCCCCGGGCAGGTCGCGGGGGACGACGGCGAGCCAGGTGCCGGCGGGGCCCGCGGGCGCGGCCGGGTCGGCCACCGGCTTCCAGGCGATGCGGTAGCGCCAGGCCTCGGTGGCGGCCTCCTCGTGGCGGCCGCGGTGCCAGGCGCCGAGGGCCGGGAGGGCGGTGCGCAGGCTGGCGTCCTCGTCGATGCCGAGTTCCCGGGTGAGGGTGGTGAGGTCCTCGCGGGTCACGGCCTCCCAGAACCCGGCGTCGGCGTCGGCCGCGCCCGAGGGGGCCGGGGCGGTGGCGGTGTCGGGGGCGTCGAGCCAGTGGCGCTGCCGCTGGAAGGGGTAGGTGGGCAGGGCCACGGCCGGTCCGGGGCGGGGTGTGCCGTCGCCGAGGACGGCCGTCCAGTCCACGGGGACGCCGTGGGCGTGGGCCTCCCCGAGGGAGGTGAGGAAGCCGCGCTCGCCCCCTTCGGTCCGGGTGAGGGTCGACAGGACGGCGGCGGGGGTCTCCGTGGGGGTGTCGTCGACGGTGTCCTGGAGCCCGTAGACGAGGACGGGGTGCGGGCTGACCTCGATGAACACCCGGTGTCCGGCGGCGAGCAGCCGCCTGGTGGCCTGTTCGAAGCGGACGGTGCGGCGCAGGTTGGCGTACCAGTAGGCGGCGTCGGGTGCGGTGTCGAGGGGTTCGCCGGTGACCGTGGAGTGGAACGGGACCAGGGGCGCGGCGGGGGTCAGCGCGGCGAGTTCCGCGGCGAGTTCCTCGCGTACGGCTTCGACCTGGGCGCTGTGCGAGGCGATGTCCACCCGGACCCGCTTGGCGCGTACGCCGTCGGCGGCGCAGGCTTCGAGGAGCTGGTCGAGGGCCTCGTGGTCGCCCGCGACGACCACGGTGCGGGGGCCGTTGACGGCGGCCACGGCGAGGCGGCCGTCCCAGGGGGCGATGCGGTCGGCGGCCTCGGTCTCGGGCAGCGGGAGGGAGACCATGCCGCCCCGGCCGGACAGGCGTAGGAGCAGGGCGCTGCGGCGGGCGACGAGGCGGGCGCCGTCCTCCAGGGTGAGGGCTCCGGCGACGACGGCGGCGGCGATCTCGCCCTGCGAGTGGCCGACGACGGCGGCGGGGCGGACCCCGCAGGAGCGCCAGAGTTCGGCGAGGGAGACCATCACGGCCCAGAGCACGGGCTGCACCACGTCGGGGGTCTCCAGCGGCGGTGCGTCCTCGGCCGCGCGCAGGACGCCTTCGAGGTCCCAGGTGACGTGGGGGGCCAGGGCGCGGCCGCAGGCGGCGATCCGGTCGCGGAAGACCTCGGAGGTGTCGAGGAGGGCGACGGCCATGCCGGCCCACTGGGAGCCCTGGCCGGGGAAGACGAACACGGGCTGGGCGGGGGCGGCCGCGGTGCCGCGGACGGCGCCGGTGTGGGAGGCGCCGGAGGCGAGCGCGTCGAGGGCGGCGGTCAGTTCCCCGTGGTCCTCGCCGACGACGACGGCGCGTTCGGCGAAGGGGGTGCGGGTGGTGGCGAGGGCGTGGCCGGTCGCGCGGGGGTCGGGGCCGGGGTCCTCGCGCAGGAGGGCGGCGATACGGGCCGCCTGTTCCTCCAGGGCCGGCCCGGTGCGGGCGGCCAGGGGCAGTGCGGTGACCCGCGGGGACAGGGGCCGCAGGGCGGGGGCCCCGTCCGCGCCGGTCCCGGGGGCGGGTTCGGGGTCGGGGTCGGGCTGCGGGGCTTCCTCGAGGATGACGTGGGCGTTGGTGCCGCTCATGCCGAAGGAGGACACGCCGGCCCGGCGGGGCCGGCCGTCGGCGTCGGGCTCCCAGGCGACGGGGACGGTGAGCAGCCGGACGTCGCCGGCGGTCCAGTCGACGTGCGGGGTGGGTTCGTCGGCGTGCAGGGTCCTGGGGAGCAGGCCGTGCCGCAGGGCCTGCACCATCTTGATGATGCCGCCGGCTCCGGCGGCCGCCTGGGTGTGGCCGATGTTGGACTTGAGGGAGCCCAGCCACAGCGGCCGGCCGGGGTCGCGTTCCTGTCCGTAGGTGGCGAGCAGGGCGGAGGCCTCGATGGGGTCGCCGAGGCGGGTTCCGGTGCCGTGGCCCTCGACGGCGTCGACGTCGGCCGCGGTCAGGCGGGCGTCGGCGAGGGCCTGGCGGATCACGAGTTGCTGGGCCCGTCCGCTGGGGGCGGTGAGCCCGTTGGAGGCGCCGTCCTGGTTGACGGCGGAGCCGCGGACCACGGCGAGGACGGGGTGGCCGTTGCGGCGGGCGTCGGAGAGCCGCTCCACCAGGAGCATGCCGACGCCCTCGCCCCAGCCGGTGCCGTCGGCGTCGGCGGAGTAGGCCTTGCAGCGGCCGTCGGCGGAGAGGGCGCGCTGGCGGCTGAACTCGACGAAGGCGCCGGAGCTGGACATCACGGTGACCCCTCCGGCGAGGGCCAGTTCGCATTCGCCCTGGCGCAGCGAGCGGGCCGCCAGGTGCAGGGCGACGAGGGAGGAGGAGCAGGCGGTGTCCACGGTCACGGCGGGGCCTTCGAGGCCGAGGGTGTAGGCGATGCGTCCGGAGGCCACGCTGGCGGCGTTGCCGGTGCCGAGGTAGCCCTCGACGCCTTCGGGGACGGCGAGTCCGCGCCGGATGTAGTCCTGGTAGCCGGAGCCGACGAACACCCCGGTGCGGCTCCCGCGGACGGTGGCCGGGTCCAGTCCCGCCCGTTCGAAGGCCTCCCAGGAGGTTTCCAGGAGGAGCCGCTGCTGCGGGTCCATGGCGGTGGCCTCGCGGGGCGAGATGCCGAAGAAGGCGGCGTCGAAGTCGGCCAGGTCGTAGAGGAAGCCGCCGGCCCGGGCGTAGGTGGTGCCGGGGTGGTCGGGGTCGGGGTGGTAGAGGGAGTCGAGGTCCCAGCCGCGGTCGTCGGGGAAGACGGACATGGCGTCGGTGCCCTCCGCGACGAGCCGCCACAGTTCTTCGGGCGAGCGGACGCCGCCGGGGTAGCGGCAGCTCATGGCGACGATGGCGATGGGTTCCTCGTCGGCGCCGGCCCGGGGGGCGGCGGCCGCGGACGGCTTCTGCGGCTCGTCGGCGCCGAGGAGTTCGGCGAGGAGCCGGCCGGCGAGGTCGAGGGCGCAGGGGTGGTCGAAGACGAGGGTGGTGGGCAGGTCCAGGCCGGTGGCGCGGACCAGGCGGCCGCGCAGTTCGACGGCCGTGAGGGAGTCGAAGCCCAGGTCGCGGAAGGCCCGTCCGGGTTCGACGGCCTCGGGGCCGCCATGGCCGAGTACGGCGGCGGCTTCGCGCCGGACGAGTTCCACGAGGGTGCGGTCCCGGTCGGCGGGGTCGGCCTGGGCGAGGGTGCGGCGCAGGGCCCGGGCGGTGTCCTCGGCCGCGCCGGCGCCCGTGGGGCGGCCGCCGGAGGCTTCGCGGACCTCGGGCAGGTCGGCGAGGAGGGGGCTGGGGCGGCCGATGGTGAAGGTCGGGGCGAAGCGGGCCCAGTCGACGTCGGCGACGGTCACGGCCGTGGCTCCGCGGCCGACGGCCCGCTCCAGGGCGGTGAGGGCCTCCTCGGCGGGCAGGGGTTCCAGGCCGCGCTTGCGCAGGCTCTCGGCGATCTCGGGGGTGGCGGCCATGCCGGAGCCGGCCCAGGGGCCCCAGGCGAGGGCGGTGGCGGGCAGGCCGTCGGCTCGGCGGGCGGCGGCGAGGGCGTCGAGGTGGGCGTTGGCGGCGCTGTAGGCGGCCTGGCCGCCCGCTCCCCAGACCCCGGCGATGGAGGAGAACAGCACGAACGCGTCGAGGGGGTGCCCGTCCGGGAGTTCCCGCAGCAGGGCGTCGAGGTGGACGGCGCCCGCGGCCTTCGCGGCGAGGACGGTGTCGAAGGCGGCCGGGCCGGTGTCGGCCAGAAGTCCGGGCGTGTCGATCCCGGCGGTGTGGACGACGGCGGTGAGGGGGTGTGCGACGTCCGGGGCGGTGAGTTCGCCGAGGAGCCGGGCGAGGGCGTCCCGGTCGGCGACGTCGCAGGCGGCGACGGTCACCCGGGCACCCAGTGCCTCCAGTTCGGCGGTCAGTTCGGCGGCGCCCTCGGCGGCGGGGCCGCGGCGGCCGGCCAGGACGAGGTGTTCGGCGCCGCGGGCGGCGAGGAGCCGGGCGACGTGCCCGCCGAGGGCGCCGGTCCCGCCGGTGATCAGGGCCGTGCCGCGGGGCCGCCACGCGGCGGCACGCCGGGCTTCGGCGTCGGGCGTGCGGGTGAGGCGGCGGGCGAACACCCCGTCCGGGCGGACGGCCAGCTGGTCCTCGGGGCCGTCGGCGGTGAGGAGGCCGATCAGCCGGTCCAGGGCGGTGGTGTCGCAGTCCTCCGGCAGGTCGACGAGGCCGCCCCAGCGGTCGCCGTGTTCCAGTGCGGCGACCCGGCCGAGGCCCCAGATCCGGGCCTGGGCGGGGGCGGTCGGCCGGTCCTGGGGTCCGGTCGTGACGGCTCCCCGGGTGGCGCACCACAGGGGGGCTTCGACTGCGGCGTCGCCGAGGGCCTGGAGCGCGGTGAGGGTGGCGGCGTCGCCGCCGGTGAGGGCGGCCAGTCCGGCGGCGGGGCGCCCGTCGAGGGCCAGCAGGGAGACGACGGTACGGGGTGCGGCGCCGGCCGTGGCCTGCCGCAGCCGGGCGGCGAGGGCGGAGCGGTCCTCGGCGGGGTCCACGGTGAGGGTGGTGGTGCGGGCCCCGCGGGCGGTGAGCGCCTCGCGGAGCGCGCCGGTGAGGTCCGTGGCGGCGGGGCCGGCGCCGTCGGCGGGGGCCAGCAGGAGCCAGTGGCCGTCGGCGGGGCCGGTGGCGGGGGCGGCCAGCGGCTTCCAGGTGGTCTCGTACTGCCCGTCCTCGATCGGGGACCGGCGGCCGGCGGGGGCGGCGGGCAGCAGCCAGTAGTCCTGGCGCTGGAAGGCGTACGTGGGCAGGCCGATGCGGCGGGCGCCGCGGCCGGCGTGGACGGCGGCCCAGTCGACGGGGGTGCCCTGGACGTGGAGGCGGGCGAGGGCGGTGGTGACGGCCAGGTGCTCGGGACGGTCGGTCCGCAGCAGCGGGACGAGGACGGGCCCGTCGCCGAGCACGTGCCGGGCCTGGGCGGTGAGGACCCCGCCGGGGCCCACCTCCAGGAAGGCGGCGACTCCTTCGGCGGCGAGGGAGGCGACGGCGTCGGCGAAACGGACCGCTTCGCGGACGTGGCGGACCCAGTGTTCCGGGGAGCAGAACTCCTCGGCGGTGACGGGGCCTCCGGTGAGGGTGGAGACCACCGGCAGCCGCGGCGGCGCGAAGGTGACGGATGCGACGGCGGCCCGGAAGGCGTCGAGCATCGGGTCCATCAGGGGCGAGTGGAAGGCGTGGGAGACGGCGAGGGCCTTGGTCCTGCGGCCTTCGGCGGCGAGCCGGTCCACGACCTGGGCCACGGCGTCGGCGGCGCCCGAGACGACCACGGAGCGCGGCCCGTTGACGGCGGCGACGCCGGCCCGGTCCGCCAGGCCGGCGAGCAGTTCCCGTACCTCCGTCTCGGAGGCCTCGACGGCGACCATCGCCCCGCCGCCCGGGAGCGCCTGCATCAGCCGGCCGCGCAGGGCCACCAGCTTCGCCGCGTCGGCCAGCGACAGCACGCCCGCCGCGTGGGCGGCGGCGTACTCGCCGACGGAGTGCCCGGCAAGGTGGTCGGGGCGCACCCCCCAGGCCTCCAGCAGCCGGAACAGGGCCACTTCGATCGCGAACAGGGCCGGCTGGGTGTACTCGGTGCGCTCCAGCAGGTCGGGGTCCTGCCCGAACACCACCTCCTTCAGGGGGCGTTCGAGGTGCGGGTCGAGGGCGGCACACACCGCGTCGAAGGCCGAGGCGAACCGAGGCTGGGACTCGTACAGTTCACGGCCCATGCCCAGGCGCTGGCTGCCCTGGCCCGAGAAGAGGAACGCGGTGGCCGCGTCCCGTCCGGCCACGCCCTCGACGAGCTGCGGGGCGGGCTCGGCGGCGGCGAGGGCGGTGACTCCGGCGACGAGCCCGGGCAGGTCGGCGGCGACCACGGTGGCGCGGTGCTCCAGGACGGCCCGGGAGGTGGCCAGGGAGTGCGCCACGTCCACGGGGCTGACCTCGCCGAGGCCGAGGACGTGCCGCAGGAGGCGTTCGGCCTGTTCGCGCAGGGCCGTGGTGTCGCGGCCCGAGAGGGTCCAGGCCACCGGCAGCGGACCGGCGGCGGGTACGGGTTCCGGCTCCCGCTCCGGCTCGGGCAGGGGCGGGGCCTCTTCGATGATGGTGTGTGCGTTGGTGCCGCTCACCCCGAAGGAGGAGACGGCGGCCCGGCGCAGCCGGCCGTCCGCCGTCCAGGTCACGGGCTCGGTGAGGAGGCGGACGGCGCCGGAGGCCCAGTCGACGTGCGGGGAGGGTTCCTCGGCGTGCAGGGTCCGGGGCAGGACGCCGTGGCGCATCGCCTCGACCATCTTGATGATCCCGCCCACACCCGCCGCGGCCTGGGTGTGGCCGATGTTGGACTTGAGGGAGCCCAGCCACAGCGGCCGGTCCTCGGGGCGGCCCTGCCCGTAGGTGGCGAGGAGGGCCTGGGCCTCGATGGGGTCGCCGAGGGTGGTGCCGGTGCCGTGCGCCTCGACCACGTCCACGTCGGACGCGGCGAGCCCGGCACCGGCCAGGGCCTGTTCGATGACCCGCTGCTGGGCGGGGCCGTTGGGGGCGGTGAGGCCGTTGGAGGCGCCGTCCTGGTTGACGGCGGAGCCCCGGACGACGGCGAGGACGGGGTGCCCGTTGCGCACGGCGTCCGAGAGCTTCTCGACGAGCAGCATCCCGACGCCCTCGCCCCAGCCGGTGCCGTCGGCTCCGGCGGCGAAGGACTTGCAGCGGCCGTCGGCGGACAGGCCCTGCTGGCGGCTGAACTCGGTGAACATGCCGGTGGCGGCCATCACGGCGGCCCCGCCGGCCAGCGCCATGGTGCATTCGCCCCGGCGCAGGGCCTGGACGGCCAGGTGGAGGGCGACGAGGGAGGAGGAGCAGGCCGTGTCGACGGTCAGCGAGGGGCCTTCCAGCCCGAAGGTGTAGGAGAGGCGGCCGGAGGCGACGCTGGGGGCGGTGCCGGTGAGCAGAAAGCCCTCCAGTTCCTCGCGGGTGTCGCCGCTGCCCGCGTACCCCTGGTAGGCGAGGCCGACGTACACGCCGGTGCGCGAGCCCCGGACGGAGGTGGGGGCGATGCCGGCCCGTTCGAAGGCCTCCCAGGCGACTTCGAGGAGGAGCCGCTGCTGGGGGTCGGTGGCCAGGGCCTCGCGGGGGGACATGCCGAAGAGGGCCGGGTCGAAGCGGCCGGCGTCGTGGAGGAAGCCGCCCTCGCGGGTGTAGCACTTGCCGGGGACGCCCGGGTCGGGGTCGTAGAGCCCCTCCAGGTCCCAGCCGCGGTTGCCGGGGAATCCGGTGACCGCGTCGGAATCGCTGTCGACCAGCCGCCACAGGGCTTCGGGGCTGTCGACGCCGCCGGGGTAGCGGCAGCTCGTGGCGACGATCGCGATGGGCTCCTGGTCCTGCGCCTCCACCTCGTGCAGGCGGCGGCGGGTCTGCTTGAGGTCCGCCGTCACGCGCTTGAGGTAGTCCAGCAGCTTCTGTTCGTTCCCGCTCTGCTGGTGCTGCTGGTCCTGCCGGTTCTGCTCGTTCTGCATGTTCTTCACCCGTCGAGAAGTGTCGGGAAGGTGTGCGGTGGTGCGGCCGCGGTCGTGTGCACCTGCTGGCCCGGGCCCGTCCGGGTGCTCAGGAGCCGTCGAGCTCCTGGTCGATGAGGGCGAAGATGTCGTCGACGGTGGCGCTCGCCAGCCGCTCGTCGGACGTCTCGCCGGGGTCGGGGGCGGTGCCTTCGGCGAAGGCCGCGAGCACCCCGTGCAGGCGGGTCCTGATCCGGGAGCGGACGAGCGCGTCGTCGGCCCCGACGGTGGCGAGGACCTGCTCCAGCCGGTCGAGTTCCCCGAAGACGGAGACGGCCGACGGGGCCCGGTCCTCCTGCGGCGCGAGGTCGGCGCCGATGCGGGCGGCGAGGGCCGCGGGGGTGGGGCAGTCGAAGACGAGGGTGGCCGGGAGCCGCAGTCCGGTCGCGGAGTTCAGCCGGTTGCGGAGCTCCACCGAGGTCAGGGAGTCGAAACCCAGCACCTTGAACTCCCGCTCCCGGTCCACCTCCCGGGGGCCGCCGAGGCCGAGGACCGCCGCCACCTGGGTGCGCACCAGGTCGAGCAGCGCGCCGTCCCGTTCGGGCCCGGACAGGCGGGCCAGCCGCTCCCGCAGGGCGTCCGGGCCGCCGCCGGGCGCGGCCTCCCGGACGGTGCGCCGGGCGGCGGGGCGCAGCAGGCCGCGCAGCACCGCCGGTACGGCCCGTTCGGCGTCGGGGCCCGCGGCGGCCGGGGCCGCGGCGGCGAAGCGTACGGGTACGGGGACGGCCTGCTCCCCCGCCCGGGCCGCGTCGAAGAGCGCGAGGCCCTCGTCCGGCCGGAAGGGGACCAGCCCGGAGCGGGCCATCCGGTCCTGCCCGGCCGCGTCCATGCCGGAGGCCATGCCGCGGTCGGCCCACGGCCCCCAGGCCAGGGAGGTGGCGGGCAGGCCGGCGGCGGCGCGGCGCTGGGCGAGGGCGTCGAGGAAGGCGTTGGCGGCGGCGTAGTTGCCCTGTCCCGCGCTGCCCAGGGTCGCGGCGACCGAGGAGAACAGCACGAAGGCGGACAGGTCCGTGCCCCGGGTCAGTTCGTGCAGGTGGAGCGCCGCGTCCACCTTGGGTCGCAGGACGGCCTCCAGCCGGTCCGGGGTGAGGGAGGTGACCAGTCCGTCGTCGAGGACTCCGGCGGCGTGGACCACGGCGGTCAGCGGCCGGCCGGCGGGAACGGCGGCCAGGAGGGCGGCGAGCGCCTCCCGGTCGGAGGTGTCGCAGGACGCGAGGGTGACGGTCTCGGCGCCCGCGGCGAGGAGTTCCTCGCGCAGGGTGCCGGCCCCGTCGGCGTCGGCGCCGCGCCGGCTGGTGAGCAGCAGGTGGCGCGCCCCGTGTGCGGTGACGAGGTGGCGGGCGACGAGCGTGCCCAGCGCCCCGGTCGCGCCGGTGACGAGGACGGTGCCCTCGGGGTCGGGCGCGGCGGGGACGGTGAGGACGAGCTTGCCGATGTGCCGGGCCTGGCTCAGGTGGCGCAGGGCGGCGGGAGCCCGGCGGACGTCCCAGCAGGTGAGGGGCAGCGGCCGCAGGACCCCGGACTCGAAGAGGGTGACGAGCTCGTGGAGCATGGCGCCGATCCGGTCCGGGCCCGCTTCGATGGTGTCGAAGGCGGTGTAGGCGGCGCCCCGGTGTTCCTCGGCCACCCGGCGGGGGTCGCGGACGTCGGTCTTGCCCATCTCGAGGAAGCGGCCCCCGTCGGCGAGGGTGCGCAGCGAGGCGTCGACGTACTCCCCGGCGAGGGAGTTCAGTACGACGTCCACGCCGCGGCCGCCGGTGGCGGCGAGGAACCTTTCCTCGAAGCGGAGGTCGCGGGAGGAGGCGAGGTGGTCGGCTTCGGGGCCGCCCCCGGCCGTCAGGTCCGCCCACTTGCCGGGCCCGGCGGTGCCGTAGACCTCGGCGCCGAGGTGGCGGGCGAGCTGGGTGGCGGCCATGCCGACGCCGCCCGCCGCCGAGTGCACGAGCAGCGTCTGTCCGGGCCGCAGGCCGGCCAGGTCGACGAGCGCGTAGTAGGCGGTGAGGAAGACGACGGGCACCGATGCGGCCTCGGCGAAGGTCCAGCCGTGCGGGATCCGCGCCACCATGCGGTGGTCGGCGACGGCGAGGGGGCCGAAGGACTCGGGGATCATGCCGAACACCCGGTCGCCCACCGCCAGGCCGGTGGTACCCGGTCCGGTCTCGACGACGAGGCCGGCGGCTTCGCTGCCGAGGGTGGCGTCGCCGGGGTACATGCCGAGGGCGATGAGGACGTCCCGGAAGTTCACGCCGGCGGCGCGGACGGCGATCCGGACCTGGCCCTCGCCGAGGGGGGCGGTGGCCGCGGGGTTCTCGGTGAGCGCGAGGGCGTCGAGGGTTCCGGCGGCGCCGGTGGTGCCCGCGGCGCCGGTGGTCAGCCGCCAGCCGGCCGTCCCCGGGGCGGGGGTGAGCGCGTCGGCGGGGGTCCGGCGGGCGAGCCGGGGGACGTGGGCGGTGGTGCCGCGCAGCGCGAACTGCGGTTCTCCGGTGGCCAGCGCGGCGGCCAACAGCCGGTCCTCCGCGTCCGCGTCCCCGGCCGCGGGGGCCAGGTCGGCGAGCACCAGGCGGCCGGGGTGCTCCGACTGCGCGGAGCGGACGAGGCCCCACAGGGCGCTGTGGGCCGGGTCGGTGACGGTGGTCCCCGGTTCGGGGGCGACGGCGCCGCGGGTCAGCAGCACCAGCCGCGAGCCGGCGGTCCGGTCGTCGCCGAGCCAGGTCCGCAGCAGGGCGAGGCCCTCCCGGGTCACCGTGTGGACCCGCTCCGCCTCCGGTGCGCCGTGGGGGCCGCGCGGCGCGGGGACCAGGACGGTGTCCGCGGGCCGGCCGGCGTCGCCCAGGGCGTCCAGGAGGGCGCTCAGGCCCGCGTGGTCCGCGACGCGGGTGAGGGGGCCGGCGGTGTGCTGGTGGACGTCGTGCGGGGCCGTCGGCAGGACGGGCCAGTCCAGCCGGTACAGCGCGTCCGGGTGCTCGACGCCCCCGGCGGCGGGCAGCTGCTCCGCCGTCACGGTCCGCAGGACGAGGGAGTCGACGGAGACGACCGTACGGCCGCTGCCGTCGGCGGCGGTCAGGGAGACGGTGTCCGGGGCGGGCGTGGTCAGCCGGACCCGCAGGGCGGTGGCGCCGGTCGCCTCCAGCCGTACACCGCTCCACGCGAAGGGGATGCGGCCCTGGCCGGTGTCGGGCAGCAGCCCGCCCAGGCCGACCGCGTGCAGGGCGGAGTCCAGCAGCGCCGGGTGGACGCCGAAGCCGTCGTCCGGGGTGTCCTGCGGGAGGGAAACCTCGGCGAACACCTCCGTGCCGCGCCGCCACAGGGCGCGGAGCCCCTGGAAGAGGGGCCCGTAGCCGAAGCCGAGTTCGGTCAGGCGCTCGTAACAGCCGTCCAGGGGGACGGGCTCGGCGTCGGCGGGCGGCCACTGCGAGAGGTCCTGAGCGGGCAGGGTGTCGTCGGCCGGCGGGGCGAGGAGGCCGAGGGCGTGGGTCGCCCAGGGGGCGTCGGGGCCCGCTGCGTCCGGCCGCGAGTGGACGCTGACGCTCCGGCGCCCGTCGTCCTCGGGGCCGGCCACCGTGACCTGGAGCTGTACGGCGCCTTGGGCGGGCAGGACGAGGGGGGTCTGGAGGGTGAGTTCGTCGACCCGGTCGCAGCCCGTCTCGTCGGCGGCGCGGATCGCGAGGTCCACGAGGGCCGTTCCGGGGAGCAGGGCCGCGCCCATGACCCGGTGCTCGGAGAGCCAGGGCTGGGCCGAGAGGGAGAGCCTCCCGGTGAGGACGAGGCCGTCGCCGTCGGCGAGGGCGACGGAGGCGCCCAGGAGGGGGTGGCCGGCGGGGGCCAGGCCGGCGCCCGCGAGGTTCCCGGCGGCGGGCCGGGTCTCGAGCCAGTAGCGGCGGCGTTGGAAGGCGTAGGTGGGCAGGTCGACCCGGCGGGCGCCCCGGTCGGCGAGGACGGCCGTCCAGTCCACCGGAGTGCCCTGCACGTGGAGCCCGGCCAGGGCCGTCAGGACGGCCGTCTCCTCCGGCCGGTCGCCCCGCAGCAGCGGGACCGCCGTCCGGCCGTCGTCGAGGACTCCGGCGGCCAGCGCGGCCAGGACACCACCCGGCCCGACCTCCAGAAACGTACCGGCGCCCTCCGCCGCCAGGGCCTCGACGGCGTCCGCGAAACGGACCGCCTCACGGACGTGGCGCACCCAGTAGTCCACGGAGCAGAACTCCTCCGCCGGGACCAGGGATCCGGTGAGCGTGGAGACCACAGGCAGGCACGGGGTCCCGAAGGACACCGCCTCGACCGCCTTGCGGAAGTCCCCCAGCATCGGCTCCATCAGGGGCGAATGGAACGCATGCGAAACCGTCAGGGCCTTGGTCCTACGACCGTCGGCAGCCAACTTGGTCACCAGCTGCGTGACGGCCTCTTCGGCACCCGAAAGCACCACCGAAGCAGGACCGTTGACCGCCGCGATACCCACCTCGGACTCGAAACCGGCCAGCAGCTCACGGACTTCGGACTCCGCCGCCTCGACCGCCACCATCACCCCACCGGACGGAAGCTCCTGCATCAACCGGCTCCGAGCAACCACCACAGCCGCGGCGTCCTCCAGCGAGAACACACCCGCCACATGGGCCGCGGCGAACTCCCCGATCGAATGCCCCGCCAGGAAGTCAGGGCGTACTCCCCAGGACTCCACCAGCCGGAACAAGGCCACTTCCACGGCGAACAACGCCGGCTGGGTGTAGACAGTCCGGTTCAACAGCTCCGCGTCTTCGCCGAACACCACCTTCCGCAAAGGGAGTTCCAGATGCCCGTCGAGGTGCGCGCACACCGCGTCGAAGGCGTCCGCGAACACCGAGAAGGCCTCGTACAGTTCACGCCCCATCCCAAGGCGCTGACTCCCCTGCCCCGAGAACAGGAAGGCGGTCCCCGGCCGGGAGCCGGCCGTGCCGGTCAGGGCCGGGGCGGGCTCCGGGGCCGGGTCGTTCGTGGCGAGGGCGCGCAGGGCGGGCAGGAAGTCCTCCCGTCGGGTGCCGATGACGGCGGCCCGGTGTTCCAGCGCGGCGCGGGAGCCGGCCAGGGAGAGGGCCACGTCGGCCGGGTCCAGTGCGGGGTGGCGCTCGATGTGGTCGAGGAGGCGTTCGGCCTGCTCGCGCAGGGCTTCGGGGCCGGCTCCCGAGAGCAGCCAGGGGACCGGCGCCGGCTCGGGACGGGTGCCGGGGGTGGTGGCCGGGGACTCGGCGGGGGGCTGCTCGATGATGACGTGGGCGTTGGTGCCGCTCACCCCGAAGGAGGAGATCCCGGCCCGCCGGGTGCGTCCCGCGCCGGCCGTCCAGTCGACGGCTTCGGTGAGCAGTTCGACGGCTCCGGCCGACCAGTCGACGTGCGGGGTCGGCTCGTCCACGTGGAGGGTCTTGGGGAGCAGGCCGTGGCGCATGGCCTCGACCATCTTGATGATGCCGCCCACCCCGGCCGCCGCCTGGGTGTGGCCGATGTTGGACTTGAGGGAGCCCAGCCACAACGGGTGGTCCCCGTCCCGCTCCTGCCCGTAGGTGGCGAGGAGGGCCTGCGCCTCGATCGGGTCGCCGAGGGTGGTGCCGGTGCCGTGGGCTTCGACCGCGTCCACGTCGGCCGCGGTCAGACCGGCGTCCGCGAGGGCCTGGCGGATCACCCGTTGCTGCGCTGGCCCGTTGGGGGCGGTGAGGCCGTTGGAGGCGCCGTCCTGGTTGACCGCCGAGCCCCGGACGAGGGCCAGCACGGGGTGGCCGTTGCGGCGGGCGTCGGAGAGCCGCTCCACGAGCAGCATGCCGACGCCCTCGCCCCAGCCGGTGCCGTCGGCTCCGGCGGCGAAGGACTTGCAGCGGCCGTCGGCTGCCAGCCCGCGCTGGCGGCTGAACTCGATGAAGGCGTTGGGGCTGGACATCACGGTCACCCCGCCGGCCAGGGCGAGGTCGCACTCGCCGCGCCGCAAGGCCTGGGCGGCGAGGTGGAGGGCGACGAGGGAGGAGGAGCAGGCGGTGTCCACGGTGAGCGTGGGCCCCTCCAGGCCGAAGGTGTAGGCGATGCGCCCGGAGACCACGCTGGCGGAGCTGCCGGTGCCGATGTAGCCCTCCAGGTCCTGGGGGACGCTCAGCAGGCGGGAGGCGTAGTCCTGGTAGCCGGAGCCGATGAACACGCCGGTGTCGGTGCCGCGCAGTGAGGTGGGGTCGAGGCCGCCGCGTTCGAAGGCCTCCCAGGCGGTCTCCAGCAGCAGCCGCTGCTGGGGGTCCATGGCGAGGGCCTCGCGCGGGGAGATCCCGAAGAAGGCCGGGTCGAAGTCGGCGACGTCGTAGAGGAAGCCGCCGTCCTTGGCGTAGGTGGTGCCGGGCCGGTCGGGGTCGGGGTCGTAGAGGGAGTCCAGGTCCCAGCCCCGGTCGGCGGGGAAGGCGCCGACCGCGTCGCGGCCCTCCGCGACGAGCCCCCACAGGTCCTCGGGGCCGCGCACCCCGCCGGGGTAGCGGCAGCTCATGGCGACGATCGCGAGGGGCTCGCCGTCGGCGGCGGTGCGGGCGGCGGCCGAGGGCGCGGGGGCGGCGGCATGGCCCGTGCGGGCCGTGGTCAGTTCGGTGAGGAGGTGGTCGGCCAGGGCGGCCGGGGACGGGTGGTCGAAGACCAGGGTGGCGGGGAGCCGGATCCCGGTCGCCCCGGCGAGGCGGCCCCGGAGTTCGACGGCGGTGAGGGAGTCGAAGCCCAGTTCGCGGAAGGCCCGGTCCGCGGGGACCGCTTCGGCGTCCTGGTGGCCGAGGACCGCGGCGGCCTCCGCCCGTACCAGGGCGAGGACGGCGCGGGCCTGCTCGGGAGCGGTGAGGGTGGCGGTCCGGCGGGCGAACTCGGGGAGTTCGCCGTCGCCCTGGCCGCCGGCCCCCGGGGCCGTCGCCGCTTCGGCGAGGGCGGCGGCGGCCTCCGGGATCCCGTTCAGCAGCGGGCTGGGGCGCAGCAGGGTGAAGGAGGGGGCGAAGTGTTCCCAGGCGACGTCCGCGACGGTCACCGCGGTCTCGTCCCGGTCGAGGGCGGCGCGCAGGGCGGCGAGGGCCGACTGCGGGGCGAGGGCGGGCAGTCCGCGCTTGCGCAGCCGGTCCTCGGCGTCGCCGTCCTCGACCATGCCGCCTCCGGCCCAGGGTCCCCAGGCGACGGCGGTGGCGGGCAGGCCGCGGGCCCGGCGGTGTTCGGCGAGGGCGTCGAGGGAGGCGTTGGCCACCGCGTACGCCGCCTGGCCGGCCGCGCCCCAGATGCCGGAGATCGAGGAGAAGAGGACGAAGGCGTCCAGGTCCCGGTCCGCGAGGAGTTCGTCGAGGTGCCGGGCGCCGGCCGTCTTCGCGGCGAGGACGGCGGCGAACTCCTCGGCCGTGGTGTCGGCCAGCATGGCCGGGGTGCCGATGCCGGCCGCGTGGACGACGGCGGTGAGGGGGTGTTCCTGCGGGAGGCCGGCCAGCAGCCGGGCCACGGCCTGCCGGTCGGCCATGTCGCAGGCCTCGATGGTGACCCGGGCGCCGAGTTCCTCCAGTTCGGCGCGGAGGGTGTCGGCGCCGTCCGCCGCCGGGCCCCGGCGGCTGGTGAGGACGAGGTGCTCGGCTCCGGCTCCGGCGAGCCAGCGGGCGACGTGGGCGCCGAGGGCTCCGGTACCGCCGGTGATCAGGACGGTGCCGTGCGGCTGCCAGGGCTTCTCGGGGGTGCCCGGCCGTTCCTGCGGGGCGCGCAGCAGACGGCGTACGAAGACGCCCGCGCCGCGCACGGCCAGCTGGTCCTCGTCGGCGTGGCTGCCCGCGAGGACGGCCGCGAACCGGCGGGCGGCGCGGTGGTCGAGCGTCTCCGGGAGGTCGACCAGGCCGCCCCAGCGTCCGGGGTGTTCGAGTGCGGCGGTCCGGCCGAGGGCCCAGACGGCCGCCTGGTGGGGGCTGCGCAGCGGGTCGGAGGCACCGGTGGAGACGGCACCGCGGGTGGCGCACCACAGGGGGGCGTCGACTCCGGCGTCGCCGAGGGCCTGGACGAGGGCGAGGGTGGCGGCGATGCCTTCCGCCAGGGCGGGGTGGTCCTGGTGGGGCTGTTCTCCGAGGACCGGCAGGGACAGGACCCCGTCGACGGTGTGCTCGTTGGCGGCGGTGCGCAGCAGCTCGGCGAGGTCCTCCCGGCCGGTGCCGGGTTCGACGGTCAGCCGCCGCACCGTCGCGCCGTGTTCCTCCAGGGCCCGCAGGGCACCGGCCGTCCACGGGTCGTCGGCGGGGCGGGCGGCGGGGACGAGGGCCAGCCAGTGGCCGGGGCCGAGGTCCACGGGGGTGGTGGCGGGGGCGGCCTGCCAGGTGATGCGGTAGCGGCGGCCGTCGAGGGCGGACCGCTCCCGGTGGTCGCGGCGCCAGAGGGACAGGGCGGGCAGGACCGAGCTGAGAGGCGCGTCGTCGGCGAGGCCGAGGCGCTCGGCGAAGGCGGCGAGGTCGGCGCGTTCCACGGAGTCCCAGAATCCGGCCTCCGCCGGATCCGCGGCCCGGGCGGTGTCGGTGCCGGCGGCGGTCCGGCCGGAGAAGGCCGTGGACTCCAGCCAGTAGCGGCGCCGCTGGAAGGCGTAGGTGGGCAGGTCGTGGAGGGCCGGGCGGCCGGCGCGGTCCGCGCACAGGACGGTCGGGTCGACGGGGTGTCCGTGGACGTGCAGCCGGGCCAGCGCGGACACGACGGCCGTGTCCTCGGCGGAGTCCGTCCGCAGCAGGGGTACCGCGTGCGCGGAGTCCTCGTCCAGCAGGGGCTGGGCCAGGCCGGACAGTACACCCCCGGGCCCGATCTCGAGGAACAGAGAGGCCCCGGCGTCGGCCAGGTGCCGCACGGCGTCCGCGAACCGGACCGTGGCGCGGACCTGGTCCACCCAGTACGCGGGGTCGGCCAGTTCGGCGGCCGTCAGGCGCCGACCCGTCACGGTGGACACCACGGGCAGGGCCGGTGCGGCGAAGGGGACGGTTTCGACGAGCGCGCGGAAGGCGTCGAGCATCGGGTCCATGAGCGGGGAGTGGAAGGCGTGGGAGACGGTCAGGGCCTTGGTCCTGCGGCCCTCGGCCGCGAGCGTCCCGGCCAGCTGCGCCACCGCGTCCTCGGCACCGGAGACCACCACGGAGCGCGGCCCGTTGACGGCGGCGATGCCCGCCCGGTCCGCGCACCCGGCCAGCAGGGCGCGCACCTCCTCCTCGGCGGCCTCGACCGCCACCATCACGCCGCCCGGCGGCAGCGCCTGCATCAGCCGGCCGCGCGCGGCCACCAGCTTGGCCGCGTCGTCGAGGGAGAGCACGCCCGCGACGTGGGCCGCCGCGAACTCGCCGACGGAGTGCCCGGCGAGGAAGTCCGGGCGGACGCCCCAGGACTCCACCAGCCGGAACAGCGCCACCTCGGTCGCGAACAGGGCCGGCTGGGTGTACCCGGTCCGGCTCAGGAGCTCGGCGTCGTCACCGAAGACGACCTCCCGGAGCGGGAGTTCGAGATGCGGGTCCAGCGCCGCGCACGTCTCGTCGAAGGCTTCGGCGAACGCCGGGAAGGCGGCGTGGAGTTCACGCCCCATGCCCAGGCGCTGGCTGCCCTGCCCGGAGAAGAGGAAGGCCGTCTTGGTCTTGCGGGCCCTGCCCTCGAAGGCGCGGCCCGTCGGCTCCCGGCGCGCGAAGGCGTCGAGGGCGGCCAGCAGCTCGTCGCGGTCCCGGCCCACCACGGCCGCGCGGTGGGGCAGTGGGGCGCGGGTGGTGGCGAGGGCGTGGGCGAGGTCGGCGGGGTGGGTGTGCGGGTGTTCCCGGAGGTACGCCAGGAGCCGGCCGGCCTGGGCGGGCAGGGCCTCGGGGGTGCGGGCGGAGAGGGACCACAGGAGCGGGGTCCGGGGGGCTCCGGCGGCGTGGTCGGCTCCGGAGCCGGGCGCGGCGGCTTCGGAGGCCGGCTCGGGGGCCGGCTGTTCCAGGATGACGTGGGCGTTGGTGCCGCTCACCCCGAAGGAGGAGACTCCCGCCCGGCGCGGACCATCCGTCTCCGGCCAGGCGACGGCCTCGGTCAGCAGCCGGACGGCGCCCGCGGACCAGTCCACGTGCGGGGAGGGCTCGTCGAGGTGCAGGGTGGCGGGCAGTGACCCGTGCCGCATCGCCATGACCATCTTGATGACCCCGGCCACCCCGGCCGCCGCCTGGGTGTGGCCGATGTTCGACTTGAGCGCCCCCAGCAGCAGCGGCCGCTCGGCGGGGCGGTCCTGGCCGTACGTGGCGAGCAGGGCCTGGGCCTCGATGGGGTCCCCGAGCGAGGTGCCGGTGCCGTGGGCCTCGACGGCGTCCACCTCGGCCGGGGTGAGCCGGGCGTCGGCCAGGGCCTGGCGGATGACCCGCTGCTGGGCGGGGCCGCTGGGGGCGGTCAGCCCGTTCGAGGCGCCGTCCTGGTTGACGGCGCTCCCGCGCAGCACGGCCAGGACGCGGTGGCCGTTGCGGCGGGCGTCGGAGAGCCGCTCCACGAGCAGCATGCCGACGCCCTCGCTCCATCCGGTGCCGTCGGCGGCGGCCGAGAAGGGCTTGCAGCGGCCGTCGGCGGCCAGCCCGCGCTGGCGGCTGAACTCCATGAACGCGCCGGGCGTGGACATCACCGTCACCCCGCTGACCAGGGCGAGGGTGCACTCGTCCTTGCGGAGGGCCTGGGCGGCGAGGTGCAGGGCGACGAGGGAGGAGGAGCAGGCCGTGTCGACCGTCACGGCGGGGCCTTCGAGGCCGAAGGTGTAGGCGAGCCGGCCGGAGATCACGGCGGCGGCGTTGCCCGTGCCCAGGTAGCCGTCGAAGTCCTCGGGGGAGGTGGAAAGACGGGCGTAGTCCTGACCGTTGGTGCCGGCGAAAACCCCGGTGCGGGTGCCGCGCAGGGTGGCCGGGTCGATGCCCGCACGCTCGAACGCCTCCCAGGCGGTCTCCAGCAGCAGCCGCTGCTGCGGGTCCATCATCAGGGCCTCGCGGGGGGAGATCCCGAAGAAGGCGGCGTCGAACTCGCCCACTCCGTCGAGGAATCCGCCGTGGCGGACGTAGCAGGTGCCGGCGTGGTCGGGGTCGGGGTCGTAGAGGGCGTCCAGGTCCCAGCCCCGGTCGGCGGGGAAGCCGGAGATGGCGTCGCCGCCGTCCGCGAGGAGGCGCCACAGCTCCTCGGGCGAACCGATGCCGCCGGGGAAGCGGCAGCTCATCGCGACGATGGCGATGGGCTCGCGGGCCTCGGCCGTCATCTTGCGGTTCTGGCGGCGCAGCCGCTCGGTCTCCTGGAGGGAGGCGCGCAGTGCCTGAACGATCTTGTCGTCGTTCGGTGTGGTCATGATGTGCTCCGTACTCGGGACGTTGATCAGGCTTCGCTGTCGCCCAGCGCCAGTTCGATGAGGTGGTCGAGGTCCATGTCCGCGATCGCGGCTTCGGTTGCCGTGTCGGGGTCGGTGTCGGTGTCGTCGCTGCCGCCGGTGTCTGCGTCGGCGGGCAGCAGGGTGTCCAGGAGCGCGTCGGTGAGGGCGCTCGGGGTGGGGTGGTCGAACACCGTGGTGGTGGGGAGCTTCAGTCCGGTCACGGCGCCGATCCGGTTGCGGAGTTCGACGGCGGTGAGCGAGTCGAAGCCCAGGTCGCGGAAGGCCCGGTCGGGCTCGATGGCGTCCGTGGCCGGGTAGCCCAGTGCCGCGGCCGCCTCCTTGCGGACCAGGTCCAGCAACAGGTCGTGCCGGTCGTCCGGGTCGAGGTCGGCCAGTTCCCGCACCAGGTCCGCGGCAGCGGCGGCAGCGCCGCCGGCGGTGACCTCGTCGGCCTCGGCGGTGGCGGCGAGCGCCGCCCGGGCCTCGGGCAGGTCGGCGAGCAGGGGGCTGGGCCGTCCGATGGTGAAGGAGGGGGCGAACCTGGGCCAGTCGACGTCCGCCACCACCACGGCGGTCTCGCCCCGGTCCATGGCCAGGCGCAGGGCCGAGACCGCCAGGGCCGGGGAGAGCGCGGGCAGGCCGCTGCGCCGGAGGTACTCCTCCGCGCCGCCGTCGGCGGCCATTCCTCCTTCGGCCCACGGGCCCCAGGCGACGGCCGTCGCGGCCCGTCCCCTGGAGCGGCGGTGCTGGGCGAGCGCGTCGAGGAAGGCGTTGCCCGCGCTGTAGGCGGCCTGGCTGCCGCTGCCCCAGACGCCGGAGACGGACGAGAAGAGGACGAAGGCGTCGAGGTCGTGGTCGGCGAGCAGCTCGTCCAGGTGGACCGCGCCCGCCACCTTGGCCGAGACCACGGCGGCCAGTTCCCCGGGGGTGGTCTCCGCCACGGTGGTGAACTGCGGCAGACCGGCGGCGTGCACGACGGCGGTCAGCGGGGCGGGGTCCCCGGACAGGGTGTCCAGCACGCCCGCCAGGGCCGCCCGGTCGGCGACGTCGCACGCGGCGACCGTCACCCGGACCCCCGACTCCCGCAGCTCGGCGGCGAGTTCGGCGGCACCGGGGGCGTCCTCGCCCCGCCTGCTGGTGAGCACCAGGTGCTCGGCACCGGCCGCGGCCAGCCAGCGGGCGGTGTGCCCGCCGAGCGAGCCGGTCCCGCCGGTGATCAGTACCGTGCCCCGGGGCCGCCAGCCGCCGCCGGTGCCGGCGGCTGCCGTGGTGCGGGGCATCCGGGCCAGCCTGCGGACCAGGGTCCCGGAGTCGCCGACCGCGAGCTGGTCCTCGCCCTCGGCTCCGCCGAGCGCCGCGGCGAGCCGGGCGAGCGTCCGCTCGTCGGGGGCGCCGCCGCCACGACCCGTGTCGGGGAGGTCGATCAGGCCGCCCCAGCGGCTCGGCACCTCCAGCGCGACCGCGCGGCCCAGGCCCCAGACCAGCGCCTGGAGCGGCCGGGTGACCGGCCGGGAGGCGCTGACGGCCACGGCTCCGGCGGTGAGGCACCACAGCGGTGCCCCGACTTCCAGGTCGCCGAGTGCCTGGACGAGGGCGACGGTGGCGGTGAGTCCGGACGGCAGGCCGGGGTGCGGCGGGTGGTCCCGTTCGTCCAGGGCCAGCAGGGACAGCACCCCGGCCGCCGGTACGCCGTCCAGCGCTCCGGCGTCCCTGAGCAGGGTGGCGAGCGCCTCGCGGTCGGCTCCGGGGTCGGTGACCGTGACGAGGAGGGGTTCGGCGGCGCGGTCGCGGAGCATCCGGGCGTAGGGCTCGGCGGTGGCCGCGTCCGGGGCCACGAGCAGCCAGGTGCCGGACGGGGCGGTGGCCGGCAGGTCGGCGCGGGGCTGCCACACCGCCCGGTAGCGCCAGCCGTCGACGGTGGTCCGGGTCCGGCTTTCCCGGCGCCAGGCCGCGAGCGCCCCGAACACCACCTCCAGGGGCGCCCCGGCCGCCAGCCCGAGCCGCTCCGCGAGGGCCTCCGGCCCCCCGTTCTCGACGGTGTCCCAGAACTCCGTCTCCGCGGGGTCGGTAGCTGGGGCCGTGGCGGCGGCCGGTGCGGGGGCCGCCGTCAGCCAGTAGCGCTCGCGCTGGAAGGCGTAGGTGGGCAGGTCGACCCGGCGGGCGCCCCGGTCGGCGAGGACGGCCGTCCAGTCCACCGGGGTTCCCTGCACGTGGAGCCCGGCCAGGGCGGTCAGGACGGCCGTCTCCTCCGGCCGGTCCCCCCGCAGCACCGGGACCGCCGTCCGGCCGTCGTCGAGGACTCCGGCGGCCAGCGCGGCCAGGACACCACCCGGCCCGACCTCCAGGAACGCACCCGCTCCCTCCGCCGCCAGGGCCTCGACGGCGTCCGCGAAACGGACCGCCTCACGGACGTGGCGCACCCAGTAGTCCACGGAGCAGAACTCCTCCGCCGGAACGAGGGATCCGGTGAGCGTGGAGACCACCGGCAGGCACGGGGTCCCGAAGGACACCGCCTCGACCGCCTTGCGGAAGTCACCCAGCATCGGCTCCATCAGGGGCGAGTGGAAGGCGTGCGAAACCGACAGGGCCTTGGTCCTACGTCCGTCGGCGGCCAGCTTCGCCACCAGCCGCGTGACGGCCTCCCCGGCACCCGAAAGCACCACCGACGTGGGACCGTTGACCGCCGCGATACCCACCTCGGAGTCGAAACCGGCCAGCAGCTCACCGACTTCGGACTCGGCCGCCTCGACCGCGACCATCACCCCACCCGACGGAAGCTCCTGCATCAACCGGCCCCGAGCAGCCACCACAGCCGCGGCGTCCTCCAGCGAGAACACACCCGCCACATGCGCGACGGCGAACTCCCCGATCGAATGCCCGGCCAGGAAGTCAGGACGCACACCCCAGGACTCCAGCAACCGGAACAACGCCACCTCGACCGCGAACAACGCCGGCTGAGTGAACCGCGTCTCGTTCAACAGGCCTGCGTCTTCGCCGAACACGACCTCCCGCAGCGGGAGTTCCAGATGTCCGTCGAGGTGCGCACACACCGCGTCGAAGGCGTCCGCGAACACCGGGAAGGCCTCGTACAGTTCACGCCCCATCCCAAGGCGCTGACTCCCCTGCCCCGAGAACAGGAACGCCGTGCGGGCTCCGCCCGTCGCCGCCGTCCGACCCCGGACCAGGTCCGGTGCGGACGCGCCCTGGCTCAGCGCGGCCAGGCCGGCGGCCAGTTCCTCCGTGGTCGTGCCCAGCACCACCGCGCGGTGGGGCAGGGCGGTGCGGGTCGCGGCCAGGGAGAGGGCCAGGTCCGCCGGGGTGAGGCCGGGGTGGGAGCGGCTATGGGCGAGGAGGGTGCGCGCCTGCTCGCGCAGGGCCGCCTCATCACCGCCGGACAGGGTCCAGGGCAGGCAGCCCGGGCGGCCCCCGGCTTCCTCGGGCGGCGTCTCCTCGGAGGCCGTCGGGGCCTGCTCGATGATGGTGTGCGCGTTGGTGCCGCTCACTCCGAAGGAGGAGACGGCCGCCCGGCGCGGCCGAGCGGGGTCGGCGTCCGTCCAGGTCACCGGCTCGGTGAGGAGCCGGACCGCGCCCGCCGACCAGTCGACGTGCGGGGAGGGCTCGTCCACGTGCAGGGTCTTGGGCAGCAGTCCGTGCCGGAGCGAGAGCACGGTCTTGATCACGCTCGCCAGGCCGGAGGCGGCCTGGGTGTGGCCGATGTTGGACTTCAGGGAGCCCAGCCACAACGGGTGGCCCCCGTCCCGCTCCTGCCCGTAGGTGGCGAGCAGGGCCTGCGCCTCGATCGGGTCACCGAGGGCCGTGCCGGTGCCGTGTGCCTCGACGGCGTCCACATCGGCCGCGGTCAGACCGGCGTTGGCGAGGGCCTGGCGGATCACCCGTTGCTGCGCTGGCCCGTTGGGGGCGGTCAGGCCGTTGGAGGCGCCGTCCTGGTTGACCGCCGAGCCCCGGACGAGGGCCAGCACGGGGTGGCCGTTGCGGCGGGCGTCGGAGAGCCGCTCCACGAGCAGCATGCCGACCCCCTCGCCCCAGCCGGTGCCGTCGGCCGCCGCCGCGAACGGCTTGCAGCGGCCGTCGGCCGCCAGCCCGCGCTGGCGGCTGAACTCGACGAAGGCGTTGGGGCCGGCCATCACGGCCGCCCCGCCGACCAGGGCCAGTTCGCACTCCCCCTGGCGCAGGGCCTGCGTGGCCAGGTGGAGGGCGACGAGTGAGGAGGAGCAGGCCGTGTCCACCGTGAGCGCGGGGCCTTCGAGGCCGAGGGCGTAGGCGATGCGGCCGGACATGACGCTGCTGGAGGTGCCGGTGAGGAGGTGCCCCTCGACGCCGTCGGGCAGGTCGCCGGGCGTGGCGCCGTAGCCCTGGTAGCCGGAGCCGATGAACACGCCGGTGCGGCTGCCGCGCAGGGAGGAGGGGGCGAGGCGGGCTCGTTCCAGGGTTTCCCAGGCGGTCTCCAGCAGCAGCCGCTGCTGCGGGTCCATGGCGAGGGCCTCGCGCGGGGAGATCCCGAAGAACCGGGCGTCGAAGCGGCCCGCGTCGTGGAGGAAGGCGCCCTCGGCGACGTAGGTGGTGCCGGGGTGCTCGGGGTCCGGGTCGTAGAGGGAGTCCAGGTCCCACCCCCGGTCGGCGGGGAACGGGGTGACGGCGTCCACTCCGTCCACGAGCAACTGCCAGAGTTCCTCGGGTGAGTTGGCCCCGCCGGGGAAGCGGCAGCCCATGGCGACGATCGCGATCGGCTCGTCGGCGCCGTCCGACCCGGTGGGCCGGGCCGCTCCGGGGCCGTCCGTCGGCCGGGCGGCCGGTGCGTGGCCGGAGGCCTCGGAGGAGAGGAACGCGGCGAGGGCGTCCGCGTTGGGGTGGTCGAAGACCAGGGTGGTGGGCAGGCGCAGCCCGGTGGCGCCGCTCAGCCGGTTGCGCAGTTCGACGCCGGTGAGGGAGTCGAAGCCCAGGTCCTTGAAGGAGCGTTCGGCGACCACCTCGGACGGCCCCGAGTGGCCCAGGGCCCGGGCCACTTCGGCCCGGACGAGGTCCAGGAGCACCCGGTGGCGCTCGGTGGCGGGGAGCGCGGCGAGTCCGGCGGCACGGGAGGGCGCCGCGTCGTCGGCCGTGCCCGCGCCGTCCCCCGCCGGGCCGGTGGCGGCGAGGGCCGTACGGGCCTCGGGCAGGTCGGCGAGGAGGGCGCTGGGGCGGGCGAGGGTGAAGGCGGGCGCGAACCGGTCCCAGTGGACGTCGGCGACGACGACGGTGGTCTCGTCCAGGTCGAGTGCCCGTTGGAGTGCGGCGATCGCGGTGTCCGGGGCCATGGCGGGCAGTCCGCGTCGGCGCAGGTGGGCCTCGGCCTCCTCGCCGCCGGCCATGCCGGCGTCGGCCCAGGGGCCCCAGGCGACGGCGGTCGCGGCCAGTCCCCTGGAGCGGCGCTGTTCGGCGAGTGCGTCGAGGTGGGCGTTGGCGGCGCAGTAGGCGGCCTGGCTGCCGCTGCCCCAGGTGGCGGCGACGGAGGAGAACAGGACGAAGGCGTCCAGGTCCCGGTCGGCCAGGAGTTCGTCGAGGTGGCGGGCGCCGGCCGCCTTCGCGGCGACGACCGCGGCGAGGTCGGCCGGGGTCAGGGTGTCGGTCGGGGTGAACTGCGGCAGGCCGGCCGCGTGGACGACGGCGGTGAGCGGGTGGGGGTCCTCCGAGAGGGTCCCGAGGAGCTCCGCCAGCTGCTCCCGGGCGGTGAGGTCACAGGCCGTGAGCGTGACGCGGGCGCCCAGTTCCTCGATCTCGGCGGCGAGTTCACGGGCTCCCGGGGCGTCGGGGCCGCGCCGGCTGGTGAGCACCAGGTGGTCGGCGCCGCCGCGGGCCAGGTGCCGGGCGACGTGGGCGCCGAGGGCCCCGGTGCCGCCCGTGATCAGGACGGTGCCGTGCGGCCGCCAGGTCCTCTCCGCCGAAGCCGACGGGGCCGGGGCGACGGCGAGGGCGCGGGCCAGGCGGCGGACGAAGATACCGGAGGCCCGGACCGCGACCTGGTCCTCGCCTCCCTCCTCGTCCGCGAGGACGGAGACCAGGCGGTGGGCGGCCCGCTCGTCGAGGGCGGCGGGCAGGTCCACGAGTCCGCCCCAGCGGTCCGGATGGTCGAGTGCCGTCGAGCGGCCGAGGCCCCAGACCATGGCCTGCTCCGGGGCGGCCGGGGTGTCCGAGCGTCCTACGGCCACCGCGCCGCGGGTGGCGCACCAGAGCGGTGCGGTGGTCTCCGCGTCGCCCAGGGCCTGGACCAGCAGGGTGGTCAGGGCCAGTCCGGCGGGGAGGTGGGGGTGGTCGGGGTGGGGTCCGTCGGTGAGCGCGAGGAGGGACAGGACTCCGGCCGGCGCCGCCCCTTCGGGTGCGCGGCGCAGGCGGGCCGCGAGTGCGGCACGGGTCTCGTCGGTGCGTACGGGGACCAGCGCGACCTGGGCGCCGTGGCGGGACAGGGCGTCGGAGACGGCGGTGGCCGTCGGGCCGTCCTCGCCGCCGTCGGGGACGGCGAGCAGCCAGGTGCCGGCGAGTTCGGTGGTGTCCCGGGCGCCGGTGCGGGGCTGCCAGTCGATCCGGTAGCGCCAGGAGTCGACGGCGGAACGGCTGCGCTGGCGTCGGCGCCACTGGGACAGGGCGGGCAGTACGGAGCTGAGCGGGGAGTCTCCGGTGACCTCCAGCCGTTCGGCGAGGGCGGCCAGGTCCTGGCTCTCGACGGTGTCCCAGAACGCGGCCTCGGCCGGGTCCGCCGTCCGGGCGCCGGTCTCCCGGGGGCCGGCGGGGACCAGCCAGTACGGCTGGTGCTGGAAGGGGTAGGTGGGGAGGTCGACGCGGCGGGCGCCGCGTCCGGCGAAGACGGCCTCCCAGTCGACGGGGGTGCCGTGGACGTGGAGGAGGGCGAGGGCGGTGGTGACGGCCAGGCTCTCCGTGAGGTCGCCGCGCAGGGCGGGGACGGCCGTGACGGGCCGCTCGTCGAGGAGTTCCCGTGTGAGGGCGGTCAGGACGCCGCCGGGCCCGATCTCCAGGAAGGCGGCGGCCCCTTCGGCGGCGAGGTTGGTCACCGCGTCGGCGAAGCGGACTGCCTCACGGACATGCCTCACCCAGTAGTCGGCCGAGCAGAGCTCCTCGGCGGCGACGGTCCGGCCGGTGAGGGTGGAGACGACCGGGACCTTCGGCGCTTCGAACGTGGCCGATTCCACGACCTCCCGGAAGGCGTCGAGCATCGGGTCCATCAGCGGGGAGTGGAAGGCGTGCGACACGGTCAGGGCCTTCGTCTTGCGGCCGTCGGCCGTGAGCTGGTCCACGACCGATGCCACCGCGTCCTCGGCGCCCGAAACCACCACGGCGGCGGGCCCGTTGACGGCGGCGATGCCCGCACGGTCCTCCAGCCCGGCCAGAAGAGGTCGTACCTCCTCCTCGGAGGCCTGGACGGCGACCATCACACCACCCGACGGCAGCGCCTGCATCAAGCGACCACGCGCCACTACCAGCCTGGCGGCATCCTCCAACGACAGCACGCCCGCCACATGGGCCGCGGCGAACTCACCGATCGAATGCCCCGCCAGGAAGTCGGGACGCACACCCCAGGACTCCACCAGCCGGAACAACGCCACCTCGACCGCGAACAACGCCGGCTGAGTGAACCGCGTCTCGTTCAACAGCCCCGCATCCTCACCGAACACCACCTCCCGCAAGGGGAGTTCCAGGTGCGGATCCAGAGCGGCGCACACCGCGTCGAAGGCGGCCGCGAACACCGGGAAGGCGTCGCACAGTTCACGCCCCATGCCCAGCCGCTGGCTCCCCTGCCCCGAGAACAGGAACGCCGTGCGTCCGGCGGTCCCCGTCGCCCCCGTGCCGCGTACGGTCTCCGGGCCCGGGGTATCGCCGCGGGCGAGGGTGGTCAGGGCGTGCAGGAGGTCGTCCCGGTCCTGGCCGGTGATGACCGCGCGGTGCGGGAAGGCGGCGCGGGTGGTCGCCAGGGAGAGGGCGATGTCCGTCGTGTCGGGCCGGTCGGCGGACCGGACGTGGGCCAGGAGCCGTTCCGCCTGGGCCCGCAGGGCGTTCTCGTCCTTGGCGGAGATCAGCCAGGGGACGGGCAGCGGGGCGGGGGTCCCGTCCGGGCTGCCGGCCGCCTCGGCGGTAGGGGCGCTGCCGAGCGGGGCCTCTTCGAGGAGGACGTGGGCGTTGGTGCCGCTGACGCCGAACGAGGAGACACCCGCCCGGCGCGGACGCTCGCCGTCGACGGCCCACTCGCGGGCCTCGGTCAGCAGCCGCACCTCCCCCGCCGACCAGTCCACGTGCGGCGACGGCTCGTCCACGTGCAGGGTCTTCGGCAGCACCCCGTGACGCATCGCCTCGACCATCTTGATCACACCCGCCACACCGGCGGCGGCCTGCGTGTGCCCGATGTTGGACTTGACCGTGCCCAGCCACAGCGGCCGGTCGGCCGCGCGGCCGGTGCCGTAGGCCTTGAGCAGGGCCTGGGCCTCGATGGGGTCGCCCAGGGTGGTGCCGGTGCCGTGCGCCTCGACCACGTCCACGTCGGCGGCGGACAGCCCCGCGTCCGCGAGGGCCTGGCGGATCACCCGCTGCTGCGCGGGCCCGTTGGGGGCGGTCAGGCCGTTCGATGCGCCGTCCTGGTTGATCGCGGAACCGCGGACGAGGGCCAGCACCCGGTGGCCGTTGCGGCGGGCGTCGGAGAGCCGTTCCACCAGGAGCACGCCCGCGCCCTCGGCGAGGCCGGTGCCGTCCGCCGAGGCGGCGAAGGCGCGGCAGCGGGCGTCCGGGGCGAGTCCGCGCTGGCGGCTGAAGCCGATGAGGGCGCCCGGGGTGGACATGACGGTGACCCCGCCCGCGAGCGCCAGGTCGCATTCGCCCCGGCGCAGGGACTGGGCGGCCAGGTGCAGGGCGACGAGGGAGGAGGAGCAGGCGGTGTCGACGGTCACCGCCGGGCCTTCCAGGCCGAAGGTGTAGGCCACCCGGCCCGAGACCACGGAGGCCGAGTTGGCGGTGAGGAGGTGGCCCTCCATGCCCTCGGCCTGTTCCGGGGAGAGGCCGAGCGCGTAGTCCTGGCCGTTGGTGCCGGCGAAGACGCCGGTGCGGGTGCCGCGCAGGGTGGCCGGGTCGATGCCCGCGCGCTCGAACGCCTCCCAGGAGGTCTCCAGCAGGAGCCGCTGCTGGGGGTCCATGGAGAGGGCCTCGCGGGGGGAGATCCCGAAGAACTCGGGGTCGAACCCGTCCGCGTCGTGCAGGAACCCGCCTTCCCTGACGTAGCTGGTGCCGGGATGGTCGGGGTCGGGGTGGTAGAGCGCGTCGAGGTCCCAGCCCCGGTTGACGGGCAGGCCGGTGATGGCGTCGGTGCCTTCGGCGAGGAGGTTCCAGAGGTCCTCGGGACCGCGGACCTCGCCGGGCAGCCGGCAGCTCATGGCGACGATGGCGACGGGTTCCTCGGCGCCGGTGGCGGGGGTGCGGCCGGGCGTGGCGGGCGCGGCGGTGACGACGGCCGTGCCGGGGTGGCCGCCGGGGATCTCGTCCAGGAGGTGGGCGGCGAGGGCGGCGGGGGTGGGGTGGTCGAAGACGGCGGTGGCGGGCAGGCGGACGCCGGTGGCGGCGGACAGCCGGTTGCGCAGTTCCATCGCGGCCAGCGAGTCGAAGCCCAGCTCGCGGAAGGCCCGGCCGGGGTCGACGGCCTCGGGGGTGGTGTGGCCGAGGACGGCGGCCACCTGGTTGCGTACGAGGGTGAGCACGGTGTCCTCGCGCTCGGCGGGCGGCAGCGACGCCAGCCGGGACAGCTCGGCGGAGAGGCCGCCGGGGCCGGGAGCGCCGCTCAGGGCGGCACGGCGGGCGGGGGTCCGCACGAGTGCGCGCAGCAGGGCGGGCACGGGGCTCGCCGACTGGCGGCGCAGTGCGGGCAGGTCGAGGCGTACGGGGGCCAGGGCCGCGTCGTCCAGGGTGCGGGCGGTGTCGAGGAGGCGCAGGCCCTCGTCGGCGGTGAGCGGGACGAGTCCGGCGCGGGCCATGCGCCGCAGGTCCTCGTCGGCGAGCTGGGTCTGGTCGCCGCGTTCGTCCCAGACGCCCCAGGCGAGGGCGGAGGCCGGCAGGCCCTGGGCGCGGCGCTGGTGGGCGAGGGCGTCGAGGAAGGCGTTGCCCGCGGCGTAGGCGCCCTGTCCAGCGCCGCCGAGGGTGCCGGCGAGGGAGGAGAAGAGGACGAAGGCGGCGAGGTCCAGGCCGCGGGTCAGTTCGTGGAGGTTGAGTGCGGCGTCGACCTTGGGGCGCAGGACCAGGTCGAGGTCGTGCGGGGTGAGGGTGTCGACGAGTCCGCCGGCGACGACGGCGGCGGCGTGGACGACGGCGGTGAGCGGGCGGTCTGCGGGGATGGCCGTGAGGAGGGCGGCGAGGGCGTCCCGGTCGGCGGCGTCGCAAGCGGCGACGGTGACGGTCGCACCGAGTGCGGTGAGCTCCTCCTGGAGTGCGGCCGCTCCTTCGGTGTCGGGGCCGCGGCGGCTGGTGAGGAGGATGTGGCGGACGCCGTGGGTGGTGATGAAGTGGGCGGCGACGAGGCGGCCGAGGGCTCCGGTACCGCCGGTGATCAGTACGGTGCCCTGCGGGTCGAGGGCGGGGGTGGTGGCGGGCTCGGCCGCGACGGGGACGCGCGCCAGCCGGGGGACGGTCATCCGGCCCTCCCGCAGGGCCAGTTGGGGTTCGCCGGTGGCGAGGGCGGCGGGCAGGCGGCGCAGGGAGTCCGGGGTGCCGTCGGTGTCGGCGAGGACGAGCCGGTCGGCGTGTTCGGACTGGGCGGAGCGGACCAGGCCCCAGACGGGGGCGTGGTCGGGTCGGGTGTCCGGGGTGCCGTCGGGGTCCTCGCCGGGGGCGGCGACGGCGTCGCGGGTGAGGAACACCAGCCGGGAGGCGGCGAACCGGTCGTCGGCCAGCCAGTCCCGCAGCAGGGCCAGGGCGTGCCGGGCGGTCTCGCGGACGGTGTCGGCACCGGCCCCGCCGGCGGTCGTGGGCAGGACGGCGGTCACGGTCGCGGGGACGGGAGCGCCGGCGGTGACGGCCGCGGCCAGGGCGGCGAGGTCGGGGTGGACGTCGGGCCCGGCGCCGCCGCTCGCCAGGGCGTCGGCGGTCTCCCGGAGGGCCGTCTCGGCGAGGGCCGTCTCGGCGAAGGCCGTCTCGGCGAAGGCCGTCTCGGCGAGGGCCGTCTCCCCGGGTCCGGCTCCGGGGGTGCTGCCGATGAGGGCCCAGGGCCCGGCGGGGGGCGCGGTGTCGGCGAGGGGGTGCGCCGGCCAGTCCACCCGGTAGAGGGAGGGGTGGTGGTCGGTGAGCGCGGCCCGCAGGTGTTCCTCGTGGACCTCCCGGAAGGCGAGGGCGCCGATGGCGGCCACGGCCCGGCCGGTGTCGTCCGAGGCGGTCAGGGTCACGGTGTCGGTGCCGGCCGGGGCCAGCCGGATCCGCAGCCGGGTGGCTCCGGTGGCGTGCAGGCGTACGTCCTCCCAGGAGAAGGCCATCCGTCCGGTGCCCATGTCGCCGAGCGGGCCGAAGCCGACGGCGTGCAGGGCGGCGTCCAGCAGGGCCGGGTGCAGCCCGTACCGGCCGGCGTCGGCGCGGGCGTCCTCGGGGAGGGCGACCTCGGCGAACACCTCGTCGCCGAGGCGCCAGGCGGCCCGCAGGCCCTGGAAGAGGGGGCCGTAGGCGAAGGAGCGGGCGGCGAGTCCGGCGTAGAAGCCGCCGAGGTCGACGGGGGCCGCGCCGGCGGGCGGCCAGTCGGCGTCCGGTCCGGGGGGCGGGGTGCCGGGGGCGGAGTTCAGCACGCCGGTGCCGTGGCAGGTCCAGGCCTCTTCGACGGCCGCCGTGTCGGGGCGGGAGTGGACGGCGAAGCGCCGGTCGCCGGACCCGTCGTCCGGGCCGACCGCCACCTGGACGAGGACGCCGCCCTGCTCGGGCAGGACCAGCGGTGCCTGGAGGGTGAGTTCGGCGAGGTGGTCGCAGCCGAGGTGGTCGCCCGCCCGGACGGCGAGCTCGACGAAGGCGGTGCCGGGCAGGACGACCGCGCCCAGCACCTCGTGTTCGGCCAGCCAGGGGTGGGTGTGCGTGGACAGCCGGCCGGTCAGCAGCAGGCCGTCGGCGTCGGCGAGGGTGGTGACGGCGCCCAGCAGGGGGTGGTCCGCCGGGGCGAGGCCCAGGCCGGCCGCGTCCGCCGGGGTGCGCGGGGCGTCCAGCCAGTAGCGCTCGTGCTGGAACGCGTACGTGGGCAGCGGGATCCGGCGGGCGTCCGGGGCGGCCAGGACCGCCGGCCAGTCGAGGGCGACGCCGTGGGCGTGGGCCTCGGCGGCGGAGCGCAGGAAGCGGGCGGTGCCGCCTTCGCCGCGGCGCAGGGTGGCGAGGGCGACGGCGGAGCCGCCCAGGTCGTCGAGGGTCTCCTGGATGCCGACGGTCAGCACCGGGTGGGCGCTGACCTCGATGAGGGCGCCGTGTCCGTCGCGGACGAGGGCGCGGGTGGCCTCGTCGAAGCGGACGGTGTGGCGCAGGCTGCGGTACCAGTAGTCGGCGTCGAGCCGGTCGGTGTCGAGGGCGCCGCCGGTGACGGTGGAGTAGAACGGCACCTCGCAGGCGCGGGGGGTGATGTCGGCGAGCGCTTCGAGGACCTGTTCGCGGACCTCTTCGACGTGCGCGGAGTGGGAGGCGTAATCCACGGCGATCAGCCGGGCCCGGATCCCGTCGGCGTGCAGGGCGTCGCGGAGCTCGGCGAGGGCGTCGCCGTCACCGGAGACGACGATGGAGGACGGGCTGTTGACGGCGGCGACGGACAGCCGCTCGCCCCAGGCGGCCATGCGGGGGGTGAGCCGGTCCAGGGGCAGGGAGACGGAGAGCATGCCGCCCCGGCCGGACAGGACGGTCAGGGCGCGGCTGCGCAGGGCGACGACCTTGGCGGCGTCCTCCAGGCTGAGCGCGCCGACGACGGCCGCGGCGGCGATCTCGCCCTGGCTGTGTCCGGCGACGGCCGAGGCCTCGACCCCGTAGGAGCGCCAGAGTTCGGCCAGCGAGACCATCACCGCGAACAGGACGGGCTGGACGACGTCGACCCGGTCGAAGCCGGGGGCGCCGGGGGCGCCGCGCAGGACCTCGGTCAGCGACCAGTCGACGTGCGGGGCGAGGGCTTCCTCGCACGCGCGGACGCGGGCGGCGAAGACGGGGGCGGTGTCGAGGAGTTCGACGGCCATGCCGGCCCACTGGGAGCCCTGGCCGGGGAAGACGAACGCGGGCCGGAGGGTGTCGGTGGCGGCGGCGCGCACCACGTCGGTGCCCTCGGGGGCGGGTGCGCCGGGTTCGGCGGCCGCGTCGGCGAGGAAGTCCAGGGCCCGGTCCAGGCCCGCCCGGTCGGCCGCGAGGAGGACGGCGCGGTGGGCGAAGGCGGTGCGGGTGGTGGCGAGGGAGTGGGCGATGTCGACGGCCGCCGGGGCGGTGGGCAGGGCGGCCAGGTGGGCACGGAGCCGGGCGGCCTGCGCGGCGAGGGCAGCCGGGGTCTTGGCGGAGAGCGGCCAGGCGATGAGCGGGGGACGCCGTCCGCCGTCCGGCGAGCCGCCGCTGCCGACGAGGGCCGCCGCGCGGTCGGCGATGGCGGAGCCGAGGGTGCCGGCGCGGTCGGCGATGGCATGGCCGAGGGTCGTGGCACGGCCGGCGATGGCCGTGACGGCGGCACTGCCGACGGTGGCGGCCGCGGCGGTGGCCCGGTCGGCGATGGCGGCGGCACCATCGGCGAAGCCCGGGGCGTGCGCGGCGCTGCCCGTGGCTTGCCCGGCGGTGGACTCGCCGGCGGAGCCCGGGGCCTGCGCGGCGCCGGCGCCCTCGGCCGTAGCCGGGGCTCGTTCGGCGGGGGCGGCGGCCTGATCGGTGGCGGCCGAGTCGTGCGCGGTGCCCGCGCCCTCGGCCGTAGCCGGGGCTCGTTCGGCGGGGGCGGCGGCCTGATCGGTGGCGGCCGAGTCGTGCGCGGTGCCCGCGCCCTGAGCCGTGGCCGGGGGCCGCCCGGCGGGGGCGGCGGCCTGATCGGCGGTGGCCGGGGCGTGCGCGGTGTCGGCGCGCTCGGGCCGCTCGGTGGTGGCCGGGGGGTGCTCCGTCGGGGCGCCGTCGGCTGTCGCCGGGGCTCGCCCGGTGGTGCCGTCGGCCGTCGCCGTGGCGGGTGCCGTGGCGGTGGGGGTGCTCGGGCTGGCGGGGGGCGGGGTGTCGGTGGGGAGGTGTTGTTCGAGGACTACGTGGGCGTTCGTCCCGCTCACGCCGAAGGCGGAGACGGCCGCGCGGCGGGGGCGGCCCGGTTCCGTCTCGGGCCAGGCGGCGTTCTCCGTGACCAGCGAGACGGCCCCCGAGGACCAGTCGACGTGCGGGGTCGGCTCCTGCGCGTGCAGGGTCTTCGGCAGGATGCCGTGGCGCAGGGCCTGCACCGTCTTGATGACGCCCGCGACACCGGCCGCGGCCTGGGTGTGCCCCAGGTTGGACTTGACGGAGCCCAGCCACAGGGGCCGGTCGCCGGGCCGTTCCCGGCCGTAGGCGGCGAGCAGGGCCTGGGCCTCGATCGGGTCGCCGAGGGTGGTGCCGGTGCCGTGCGCCTCGACGAGGTCCACGTCGGACGGGGACAGCAGGCCGTTGGCCAGGGCCTGCTGGATGACCCGTTGCTGGGCGGGCCCGTTGGGGGCGGTGAGGCCGTTGCTGGCGCCGTCCTGGTTGACGGCGGAGCCGCGGACCACGGCCAGTACCGGGTGGCCGAGCCGGACCGCGTCGGAGAGGCGCTCGACGAGCAGCATGCCGACGCCCTCGGACCAGCCGGTGCCGTCGGCCGCCGCGGAGAACGCCCGGCAGCGGCCGTCGGGCGAGAGCCCGCGCTGGCGGCTGAACTCCACGAAGGTGGTGGGGCCGGCCATCACGGTGACGCCGCCCGCGAGGGCGAGGTCGCATTCGCCCTGCCGCAGGGCCTGGACGGCCAGGTGGAGCGCCACCAGGGAGGAGGAGCAGGCCGTGTCGATCGTGACGGCCGGCCCCTCCAGGCCGAGGGTGTAGGCGATGCGGCCGGAGACCACGCTGCCGGTGTTGCCGGTGCTGACGTACCCCTCGATGCCCTCGGGCATGGCGGGCAGGCGGGAGACGTAGTCGTGGTACATGACTCCGGCGAACACGCCGGTGCGGCTGCCGCGCAGGGACTGCGGGTCCAGTTCGGCGCGCTCGACCGCCTCCCAGGAGGCTTCGAGGATCAGCCGCTGCTGGGGGTCCATGGCGAGGGCCTCGCGCGGGCCGATCCCGAAGAAGGCGGCGTCGAACCCGGCCGCCCCGTGCAGGAATCCGCCTTCGCGGGTGTAGGTGGTGCCGGGGTTCTCGGGGTCCGGGTCGTACAGCGCGTCGAGGTCCCAGCCCCGGTCGGTGGGGAAGCCGGATATCGCGTCGCGGCCCGCCTCGACCAGGTCCCACAGGTCCTCGGGGGACTCGACGCCGCCGGGGAAGCGGCAGCTCATGCCCACGATCGCGATCGGCTCGCGGTTCCTGCCCTCGGCCTCGCGCAGTCGCCGGCGCGCGTGCCGCAGGTCGACGGTGGCGCGCTTGAGGTAGTCGCGGAGCTTGTTCACATCGGTCGTCATCTGGGTTTCTGTTCCTCAACGCGAAGGGATGGGCGTGCTGGTCGATCAGTGGGTGTCGAGCTCGCCGTCGAGCAGGTCGAAGAGTTCCTCGTCGGAGGCCTCGGCCACCTCGGCCTCGGCGCCGTCCCCGGCATCGGTTCCGGGGGCCGTCGCGCCGGGAGCGGAGCCGGGACCGGCGGAGGCCTCGCGCCATTTCGCGAGGAGCACCTCCAGCCGCAGGGCGGCGGTGGCGCGCGCGGCCCGGTCCTGCGGGGCGCGGGCGAACGCGGCCTCCAGGCGGTCGATCTCGGCGAGCAGCGAGGGGGCCGCCGCCTCGCCGTCCGGCCCGTCGGCGGGCAGCGCGGCCGCCAGGTGGCCGGCGAGGGCCTCCGGGGTGGGGTGGTCGAACAGCAGGCTCGCCGGGAGGCCGAGCCCGGTGGCGGCGCCCAGGTGGTTGCGGAGTTCGACGGCGGTCAGCGAGTCGAAGCCGAGGTCCCGGAAGGCCTGGGAGGCGCCGACGGCCTCGGCGGAGGTGTGGCCCAGCACGGCGGCCACCTGGGTCCGGACCAGTCCGAGGAGGATCCGCCGGCGCTTCTCGTCCGAGGCGCCCGCCAGCTGTGCGGCCAGCCGGCCGGTCCCGTCCGCGGGGTCGGCCGCCGGGCGGGCCGGGGTGCGGACCAGGCCGCGCAGCAGGGCCGGGACGGGCCGGGTGGCGGCGTCGCGGCGCAGGGCGGGCAGGTTCAGCCGTACGGGCAGCAGCACGGCCCCGGCGCCGTCGTCGGCGGCCGTCGTGTCCGCCGCCACGGCGACGGCCGCGTCGAAGAGGGCGAGGCCCTCGTCCGCGGCGAGCGGCGGGACGCCCGCCCGGGCCATGCGGGCGAGTGCCCCCGTACCGGCCGCGCCCAGCATTCCGTGCGGGCCCCCGGCGTCCGCCCAGGGGCCCCAGGCCAGGGAGAGGGCCGGGAGTCCCGCCGCCCGCCGGGAGCGGGCCAGGGCGTCCAGGCAGGCGTTGGCGGCGGCGTAGTTGGCCTGGCCGGCGGTGCCGAAGGTGCCGGCGAGCGAGGAGAACAGCACGAAGGCCGCGAGGTCCCGGTCCCGGGTCAGTTCGTGCAGGTGGAAGGCCGCGTCCGTCTTGGGGGCGAGGACCCGGTCGAGGCGTTCGGGGGTGAGCGAGCCGACGAGGGCGTCGTCGAGGACCCCGGCCGCGTGCACCACGGCGGTCAGCGGGTGTGCGGCGGGGACCGTGTCGAGCAGGGCGGCGAGCGCGGTCCGGTCGGCCGCGTCGCAGGCGGCCAGGGTCACCTCGGCGCCCAGCGCGCCCAGTTCGGCGGCCAGGTCGGCCGCGCCGTCGGCGTCGGGCCCGCGGCGGCTGGTCAGCAGGAGGTGCCGGGCGCCGTGGGCGGAGACCAGGTGCCGGGACACCAGCCGGCCCAGGGCGCCCGTCGCGCCGGTCACCAGGACCGTGCCGTCCGGGTCCAGGCCCAGGGGGGCGGCGGGGGCGGCGGGCACGCGTGCCAGGCGGGGCACGAGCACCGCGCCGTCCCGGACGGCGCACTGCGGCTCCCCGGTGGCCAGGGCCGCGGCCACCCGGGCGGGCGGCGTCCCGTCCGGTGCGGAGCCGGTCTCCGGGTCCGCGTCGAGGTCCACGAGGACGAAGCGTCCGGGGTGTTCGGACTGGGCGGACCGGACCAGACCCCACACGGCGGCGTGGGCCGGGTCCACCCGGGCCGCGTCCCCGGCGCCCGCGGAAACCGCGTTGCGGGTGACGAGGACCAGCGTCGAGGGCTCCTGCTCCCCCGCCGCGTCGGCCGCCGCCCACCGCTGTACGAGGGCCAGCGCGCGGGCCGTCGCGTACCGCACGGCGGCGGGCGTCCGCGCCGGGCGGTCCGGGAGCTCGGCGTCCAGGAGGACGACGTGCCCGGCGGCCGGGGTCAGGGGCGGGACCTCGGCCGTGGGTGCCTCGGTCCACTCGACGCGGAAGAGGGCGTCGCGGAAGCGTCCGGCCCGTGCGGCGGCGAGCTGCTCGGCGGAGACCGGCCGCAGGACCAGGGAGTCGACCCGGGCCACGGTCCGGCCGCCGGGGTCGGCTGCCAGCAGGGACACGGCGTCCGGGCCCGCGGGGGCGAGGCGGACCCGCAGGGCGGTGGGGCCGGCGGACGGGGCGGCGGTGACGCGGACCCCGGCCCACGAGAAGGGGACCCGCGCCTGGCCGGCGGAGGAGCCGGCCTCCGCGCCGAGCAGGCCCTCGTCGAGGGCGACGGCGTGCAGGGCCGCGTCGAGCAGGGCCGGGTGCAGCCCGAATCCGGAGACGTCGGTCCCCTCGGGCAGGGCCAGTTCGGCGAAGACCTCCCCGTCCCGGCTCCAGGCGGCGCGCACGCCCCGGAACAGCGGACCGTAGTCCAGCCCGAGGCCGGCCATCCGCTCGTACAGGGCGTCCGGGGACCCTTCGGGGAGGGGGACCGCCCCCGCCGGGGGCCACTCGGCCGGGGCGTCGCCGCCGTCGGGGGCCGGGGCGGCGGACAGGGTGCCGACCGCGTGGCCGGTCCACGGCTCGTCGGCGGGCGCGCCCTGCACCCGCGAGTGGATCTCCAGGGCGCGGCGGCCGTCGGCGTCGGGGGCCGCGACCCGGACCTGGAGCTGCACGGCCCCGTCCTCGGGGATGACGAGCGGCGCCCCCAGCGTGAGCTCGTCCAGCCGGTCGCAGCCGACGCCCTCGGCGCGGGCGGCGTGCAGGGCGAGGTCCACGAAGGCGGTGCCGGGGAGGAGCACGGCGCCCAGGACGGTGTGGTCGCCGAGCCAGGGGTGCGTCGCGAGCGAGAGCCGGCCGGTCAGGACGAGCCCTTCGCCGTCGGCGAGCGGAACGGCCGCGCCCAGCAGCCGGTGGTCCGCCTCGGCCAGCCCGGCGGCGCTGACGTCACCGGGGGCGGGGGCCGCCGCGAGCCAGTGGCGGGTGCGCTGGAAGGGGTAGGTGGGCAGGTCGGTGCGACGGGCGCCGCGGCCGGCGAAGTAGGCGTCCCAGTCGACGGGCGTGCCGTGGACGTGGAGCCGGGCCAGGGCGGCGGCGACGGCCGGGGCTTCGGCCCGGTCGGAGCGGAGCAGGGCGACGGCCACCGCGTCCTCGCCCCCGGCCTCCTGGGCGAGGGCGGTCAGGGCGCCCGCGGGGCCGACCTCCAGGTAGGTGCGGACCCCTTCGGCGGCCAGGGTGGTGAGGGCGTCGGCGAAGCGGACGGCCTCACGGACGTGGCGGACCCAGTACGCGGCCGAGCCGAACTCCTCGGCCGGGACGATCCCGCCGGTGAGGGTGGAGACGACCGGCAGGGCGGGGACGCCGAAGGAGAGAGACTCGGCCACGGTGCGGAACTCGGCCAGCACGGGGTCCATCAGCGGCGAGTGGAAGGCGTGGGAGACGGTCAGCGACTTGGTCCTGCGGCCTTCCGCCGCCAGCTGCCCGGCCAGCTCCGCGACCGCGTCCTCCGCGCCTGAGAGCACCACCGAGGCGGGCCCGTTGACGGCGGCGATCCCGGCCCGGTCCTCGAACCCGGGGAGCAGGGCCCGCACTTCCTCCTCCGAGGCCTCGACCGCCACCATGACCCCGCCGGGGAGCAGAGCCTGCATCAGCCGGCCACGGGCGGCCACCAGCTTCGCCGCGTCCTCCAGCGAGAACACACCCGCGACGTGCGCCGCCGCGAACTCCCCGACGGAGTGCCCGGCCAGGAAGTCCGGACGCACGCCCCAGGACTCCACCAGCCGGAACAGGGCCACCTCCACCGCGAACAACGCCGGCTGGGCGTACCGCGTCTCGTTCAACGTCTCCGCGTCCTCGCCGAACACCACCTCCCGCAGCGGGAGTCCGAGGTGCGGCTCCAGGGCCGCGCACACGGCGTCGAAGGCCTCCGCGAACACCGGGAAGGCGGCGTGCAGTTCGCGGCCCATACCGAGGCGCTGGCTGCCCTGGCCGGAGAACAGGACGGCGAGCTTCCCGCCACCGGGGGCGGCCACGGCCCGGACCAGCGCGTGCGAGGGGGTGCCCTGCGCCAGAGCGGTCAGGGCCTCCAGCCGTCCGGCCGGATCCGGTGCGAGGACGGCCGCCCGGTGGTCCAGGGCGGCCCGGCCGGTGGCCAGGGACCAGGCCACGTCCACCGGCGCCCGGTCGGGGTCCTGGGCGTACGGCAGGAGTGCGCGGGCCTGGGCGCGCAGGGCCTCGGGGGCCTTGGCGGACAGCAGCCACGGCGCCGCGAAGGGTGCGGCGCCGCCGGGCCGGGCGGCCTGTTCCCGGGCCTCTTCCGGGGCCCGCTCCGGGGCCTGTTCCAGGATGACGTGGGCGTTGGTGCCGCTGAAGCCGAACGAGGAGACGGCCGCCCTCCGGGGACGCGGGCCGTCCGTCCACGCGACGGGCCCGGTGAGGAGGCGCAGGGCGCCGGAGCTCCAGTCGACGTGCGGGGAGGGCTCGTCGGCGTGCAGGGTCGGGGGCAGGATGCCGTGGCGCATCGCCTCGACCATCTTGATGACTCCGCCGACGCCGGCGGCGGCCTGGGTGTGGCCGATGTTGGACTTCAGGGAGCCCAGCCACAGCGGCCGGTCCGCCTCGCGGTCCTGGCCGTAGGTGGCGAGGAGGGCCTGGGCCTCGATCGGGTCGCCGAGCCGGGTGCCCGTGCCGTGCGCCTCCACGGCGTCCACGTCCGCGGTCGCGAGCCTGGCGTTCGCCAGGGCCTGCTCGATGACCCGTTCCTGCGCCGGCCCGTTGGGGGCGGTCAGGCCGTTGGAGGCGCCGTCCTGGTTGACCGCGCTGCCCCGGACCACCGCGAGGACCGGGTGTCCGTCACGCAGGGCGTCCGAGAGCCGTTCCACCAGCAGTACGCCCACGCCTTCCGCCCAGCCGGTGCCGTCGGCGCCGGCGGAGAAGGCCTTGCAGCGGCCGTCGGCGGCCAGCCCGCGCTGGCGGCTGAACTCCACGAAGGCGCCGGGGCCGGCCATCACGGTGACGCCGCCCGCGAGGGCGAGGTCGCATTCCCCCTGCCGCAGGGCCTGGACGGCCAGGTGCAGGGCGACCAGGGAGGAGGAGCAGGCGGTGTCGACGGTGACGGCGGGTCCCTCCAGACCGAAGGTGTAGGAGAGCCGGCCCGAGATGACGCTGCCCGCGTTGCCGGTGCCGAGGAAGCCCTCCACCCCGTCGGGCACCGTCTGGAGGGAGGAGGCGTAGTCGTGGTACATGACGCCGGTGAACACCCCGGTGCGGGAGCCGCGCAGGGTGGCGGGGGCGATGCCGGCGCGTTCGAAGGCCTCCCAGGAGGTCTCCAGGAGGAGCCGCTGCTGGGGGTCCATGGCGAGGGCTTCGCGCGGGGAGATGCCGAAGAAGGCGGCGTCGAAGTCGCCCGCGTCGTACAGGAATCCGCCGCGCAGGGTGCTGCTGGATCCGGTGGCGCCGCCGCTCGCGGAGAGCAGGTCGAGGTCCCAGCCCCGGTCTTCGGGGAAGCCGCCGATGGCGTCGGTGCCGGCGGTGAGCAGCCGCCACAGGTCTTCGGGGGACCGCACGCCGCCGGGGTAGCGGCAGCCCATGGCGACGATGGCGACGGGTTCGTCCGTGGCCGTCCCGGTGGCGGCGGCCGGGCGGGTGCCGGCTTCGGGCCGCGGGGCGTCCGTCAGCCGGTGGAGGAGGTGGCGGGCGAGGGCGTCCGGGGTGGGGTGGTCGAAGACCAGGCCGGCGGGCAGTCGTACGCCGGTCGCGGAGGCGAGGCGGTTGCGCAGTTCGACGGCGGTCAGCGAGTCGAAGCCGAGCTCGCGGAAGGCCTGGCCGGGCGGGACGGATTCGGGGCGGTCGTGGCCCAGTACGGCGGCGGCGTGGGTACGGACGAGGTCGGACAGCAGGGCGGTGCGGCCGGCTTCGGGGAGCGAGTCCAGCCGGTCTGCCAGCGCGCCGCGGACCCGGTCGGGCGCGGTGGCCGCGGCGGCCTGCGTGCGGCGCACGGGGGCGGGGACGAGGGTGCGCAGCAGGGCGGGCAGGGTGCCCGTGCGGGCCTGCTCGCGCAGGACGGGCAGGTCCCAGCGGACGGGTACGAGGAGGGGGTGGGCGCTGTCCAGTGCGCGGTCGAGGAGCGCGAGGCCCTCGTCCGTCTCCAGGGCGAGGAGTCCGGAACGGCCGATGCGGCGCCGGTCGGCCTCGGCGAGGGCGGCGGTGAGCGTGCTGCTGCTCTCCCACAGGCCCCAGGCCAGGGAGAGCGCGGGCAGTCCGGCCGCGCGGCGGTGCTGGGCGAGGGCGTCGAGGGCGGCGTTGGCGGCGGCGTAGTTGCTCTGGCCGGGGTTGCCGAAGACTCCGGCGGCGGAGGAGAACAGGACGAAGGCGGAGAGGTCCAGGTCGCGGGTGAGGTCGTGGAGGTGGAGCGCGCCCTCGACCTTGGGGGCGAACACGCGCCGGATCCGCTGCGGGGTGAGGGCCGGGAGCACGCCGTCGTCGGTGGTGCCCGCCGCGTGGACGACGGCGGTCAGCGGGTGGGCGGCGGGGAGGTCCGCCAGCAGGGCGGCGAGCGCCGGCCGGTCGGTGACGTCGCAGGCCGCGGTGGACACCACGGCTCCGTGGGCGGTGAGTTCGGCCGCGAGCTCGCGCGCCCCGGGGGCGTCGGGGCCGCGGCGGCTGACCAGCAGGAGCCTGCGGACGCCGTGCCGGGTGACGAGGTGGTGCGCGACCAGGCGGCCGAGCGTGCCGGAGGCGCCGGTGACCAGGACGGTGCCGTGCGGGGGGAACACCGGGGCGGGGGTGTCCTCCGGCGGGGCTTCGGCGCGTACCAGGCGGGGCGCGAGGAGAGTTCCCGCGCGCAGGGCCAGCTGCGGTTCGCCCGTGGCGGCGGCGGAGGCGAGCAGGGCGGGGTCCGCGTCCGCGCCGCCGGGTTCGGTGTCGAGGAGGAGGAAGCGGCCGGGGTTCTCGGACTGCGCCGAGCGGACCAGCCCCCAGACGGCGGCCTGTGCGGGGTCGGCGCCCTCCGCCGGCCCGGTGGAGACGGCGCCCCGGGTGAGGACCAGCAGCCGGGAGTCGGTGAAGCGGGCGTCGGCGAGCCACTCCTGGACGAGGGCGAGGGCGGCCTGCGCGGCCTCGGCGGGCCGGTCGGCCTGGGGAACGCCGGCCCCGGCCGGCGCCGTGACGGCCACCGCCACGGTGGCGGGGACCGGCGCGTCCTCGGCGGGCAGGGCGGCGAGCGAGTCGAGCACGGCGACCGGGGTGGGCCCGGTGCCTTCCGCGGCGGGGGCCGCGGGGGTCCACTCCGGCCGGAACAGCCCGTCGCCGCCGGTGCCCGCCGCGGCGGCCAGCTGCCCGGCCGTCACGGGGCGCAGCGCGAGGGAGTCCACGGAGAGCACGGGGCGCCCCGTGCCGTCCGCGAGGAGCAGGGTGACGGCGCCCTCCGCGTCCGGTGCGGGTGCCAGGCGGAGCCTGAGCGTGCCCGCTCCGGTCGCGTGCAGGGTGACCCCGTTCCATTCGAAGGGGATACGGGGGCCGTCGTGCGGGCCGGTGCCGGCGAGGCCGGCGGTGTGGAGGGCGGCGTCGAAGAGTGCGGGGTGCAGTCCGAAGCCGGTGGTGGGGGTGCCGTCCGGCAGGGCGATCTCGGCGAACAGTTCCGCGCCGCGCCGCCAGCCCGCGCGGACGCCGCGGAAGAGGGGCCCGTACTCCAGGCCGAGGGCGGCCATCCGGTCGTAGAGGGCCTCGGGGTCGGCGGGTTCGGCGTCGGCCGGGGGCCAGGGGGTGAGCGCGGAGGGGTCCGGGAGGGCGGCGGGGGCGGTGGTGAGCAGACCGGAGGCGTGGCGGGTCCAGGTGTCGGCGGCGAGGGTCTCGTCGGGCTGGGAGTAGAGCCGTACGGCGCGCCGGCCGTGGGCGTCGGCGGCGTCCACGACGGCCTGGAGCCGCACGCCGCCCTGCGGGGGCAGCGGGAGCGGTGCCTCCAGGGTGAGGTGCTCGATCCGGCCGCAGCCGACCTGGTCCCCGGCGCGGACGGCCAGTTCGACCAGGGCGGTGCCCGGCAGCAGGGGGGTGCCCAGGACGCGGTGGTCGGCGAGCCAGGGGTGGGTGGCGAGGGAGACGCGGCCGGTCAGCAGGACGCCCTCGCCGTCGGTGAGGGTGAGGACGGCGCCGAGGAGGGGGTGGTCGGCGGGGCGCAGGCCCGCGCCGGAGAGGTCGCCGGTGGCGGGCCGGGTCTCGAGCCGGTACTCCTCGCGCTGGAAGGCGTAGGTGGGCAGGTCCACGGGGCGGGCGCCGCGGCCCGCGAAGACGGCCGGCCAGTCGACGGGGGTGCCGTGGACGTGGAGGCGGGCGAGGGCGGCGGTGACGGCCAGGCCGTCGGGCCGGTCGGCGCGCAGGGCGGGGACCACGACCGCGTCCTGGTCGAGGAGGTCGGCGGCCAGGGCGGTCAGGACGCCGCCGGGGCCGATCTCCAGGAAGGTGCCGGCCCCTTCGGCGGCCAGGGAGGCGACCGCGTCGGCGAAGCGCACGGCCTCGCGGGCGTGCCGCACCCAGTACCCGGCGGAGCCCAGCTCCTCGGCCGGCACGGGACGGCCGGTCAGGGTGGAGACGACGGGCAGGGCCGGGGCGGCGCAGGACACGCCGTCGAAGGCCCGGCGGAACCCGTCCAGCATCGGCTCCATCAGCGGCGAGTGGAAGGCGTGGGAGACCGGCAGTTCCCGGCTCTTGCGGCCCTGGGCGACGAGCGGTGCGACGACCGCGGCGACGGCCTCGGCGGTGCCCGAGACCACCACGGACGAGGGCCCGTTGACGGCGGCGACGCCCGCCCGGTCCGCATACCCGTCCAGCAGCTCCCGTACCTCCTCCTCGGAGGCCTCCACGGCGGTCATCACCCCGCCGGCGGGCAGGGCCTGCATGAGCCGGGCCCGGGCGGCCACCAGCCGGGCCGCGTCCTCGAGGGTGAACACCCCGGCGACATGGGCGGCGGCGAGCTCGCCCACCGAGTGTCCGGCCAGCAGGTCCGGGCGGACGCCCCAGGACTCCACCAGCCGGAACAGCGCGACCTGGAGGGCGAAGAGGGCCGGCTGGGCGTTGACCGTGCGGTCGAGCGCGCCGGGGCCGGGCGCGAACACCGCCTCCTTGACGGGGTGTTCGAGGTGCGGGTCCAGGGCTGCGCAGACGGCGTCGAAGGCCTCGGCGAACACGGGGAACGCCGCGTACAGTTCGCGGCCCATGCCGGGGCGCTGGCTGCCCTGGCCGGAGAAGAGGAACGCGGTGCGGGCGCGGGGCAGGACCACGCCCGTGGCCGTGCTGCCGTCCGCCGTGTCGGCGGGGGTCTCGCCGCGGGCCAGCAGGTCCAGGGCGCGGCGCAGGCCTTCGGGGTCCGCGGCGACGATCGCGGCGCGGTGGTCCAGTGCGGCCCGGGTGGTGGCCGTGGCCAGGCCGAGGTCGGCGAGGGCCTGTCCGGGGTGGTCGGCGGTGTGGCGCAGGAGGCGGGCGGCCTGCCCGCGCAGGGCGGCCGCGGTCTTCCCGGACAGCAGCACGGGCGTGTACCCGGACCCGGTGGCCGACGGCGCGTGCGCCTCGGGGGCGGGCTCGGCGTGCGGGGGTTCCTCCAGGACGACGTGGGCGTTGGTGCCGCTGAACCCGAACGAGGAGACGGCGGCCCGGCGGGGCCGCTCGCCCTCCGTCCACGGGACGGGCTCGGTGAGCAGGCGTACGGCGCCCGAGGACCAGTCGACGTGCGGGGACGGGGAGTCCACGTGCAGGGTCCTGGGGAGCAGGCCGTGGCGCATGGCCTCGACCATCTTGATCACTCCGCCGACTCCGGCGGCGGCCTGGGTGTGGCCGATGTTCGACTTGAGGGAGCCGAGCCACAGGGGGCGTTCGGCCGGGCGGCCCTGTCCGTAGGTGGCGAGGAGGGCCTGGGCCTCGATCGGGTCGCCGAGGGTGGTGCCCGTTCCGTGGGCCTCCACGGCGTCGACGTCGTCGGGGGTCAGCCGGGCGTCGGCGAGGGCGTGGCGGATGACGCGCTGCTGGGAGGGGCCGTTGGGGGCGGTGAGGCCGTTGGAGGCGCCGTCCTGGTTGACGGCGGAGCCGCGGACGAGGGCGAGGACGGGGTGGCCGTTGCGGCGGGCGTCGGAGAGGCGTTCCACCAGGAGCATGCCGAGGCCCTCGCCCCAGCCGGTGCCGTCGGCGGCGGCCGCGAAGGGCTTGCAGCGGCCGTCGGCGGCGAGGCCGCGCTGGCGGCTGAAGTCCACGAAGGAGGTGGGGGTGAGCATGGTGGTGACGCCGCCGGCGAGGGCCAGGTCGCATTCGCCCTGGCGCAGGGCCCGGACCGCCAGGTGCAGGGCGACGAGGGAGGAGGAGCAGGCGGTGTCGACGGTGACGGCGGGGCCTTCGAGGCCGAAGGTGTAGGACACGCGGCCGGAGACCACGCTGGCGGCGCTGCCGGTGCCGATGTGGCCGTCGACGTCCTCGACGGCCTGCTGGAGCAGGGCGGAGTGGTCGTGGTACATCACGCCGGTGAACACGCCCGTCCGGCTGCCCTTGAGGGAGGTCGGGTCGATGCCGGCCCGTTCGAAGGCCTCCCAGCAGGATTCCAGCAGGAGGCGCTGCTGGGGGTCCATGGTGAGGGCCTCGCGGGGCGAGATCTCGAAGAGGCCGGCGTCGAAGAGGCCGATGCCGTCGAGGAATCCGCCCTCGCGGACGTGGCTGGTGCCCCGGGTGTCCGGGTCGGGGTCGTAGAGCGCTTCCAGGTCCCAGCCCCGGTCCGCGGGGAAGGCGGTGATGGCGTCGCCGTCCTCGGCCAGGAGCCGCCAGAGTTCCTCGGGGGTGGTGATGCCGCCGGGGAAGCGGCAGCTCGTCGCGACGATGGCGATCGGTTCGTGCCGGGCCTCGTCGAGGTCGCGCAGCCGCTCGCGGGCGTCGTGGAGGTCCGCGGACACCCGCTTGAGGAAGTAGCGGAGTTTTTCCTCGTTGTTGTTCGCCTGAAGGTCAGTCACCTTGGGTCACCTTTTGCATCGAGCCCGAGCTGGCCGTGGGCCGTGGGCGGTGGGGCCGTGGGGCCGTGGGGCCCGGACGGTCGGGGGCCGGGGCCGGGGCCGGGGCCGCGGGGGCCGCGTCGGCGGGGGGAGGGATGGGGGCCGGAGCCGGCCGGGAGGGGCGGGTGCGGGGCGCGCGGCCCAGCACCCGGGCGGGTCAGGAGATCCCGAACTCCTTGCCGATGAAGTCGAACATCTCGTCGTCCGTCGCGGTGTGGAGGCCGTCCGCGACGCCGGCGGCGCCGTCCGCCTCCTCCGGGCCGGCGGGCGCGGCCCACCGGTCCAGCAGCCGGCGCAGGTGCGCCGTGACGGTTTCGCGCAGGTCCGCGTCGGCGGTCTCCGTGCCCCGCAACCGCGCGTCGACCCGGTCGAGTTCGGCGAGCAGCCCGGTGACGTCCGCGTCGGCCGGTGCGGCCTCGGCCTCCAGGTGGCCGGCGAGTTCGGCGGGGGTGGGGTAGTCGAAGACGAGCGTGGACGACAGCCGCAGCCCGGTGTCCCTGCCCAGCCGGTTGCGCAGCTCGACCGCGGTCAGCGAGTCGAAGCCGAGGTCGCGGAGCGCCTGGCCGGGCCGCACCTCCCGGGCCGAGGCGAGGCCCAGGACCGCGGCCACGTGCTCGCACACCAGGTCCAGGACCAGGGTGCGCCGTTCGGCCCCGGCCAAACCGGACAGCCGGGCCGCCAGGTCCCCTCCGCCGGTGCCGGACGGGCCGGCCGCCGGGTCAGCTCCCCCGCCGGCGGCGGGGCGCCGCGCCGGGAGGCGGACCAGGGAGGTGAGCAGGGCCGGCAGGGTGCCGGCCGCCGCCTGCCGCCGCAGCTCCGCCTGGTCCAGGCGGACCGGGACGAGCGCGCTCCGCGTGTGGGCCGTCGCGGCGTCGAAGAGGCCGAGGGCCTCCTCGGTGCCCAGGGGCAGTACGCCGCTGCGGGCCATCCTGCCCCGGTCGGCCTCGGTCAGCCGGCCGGTGATGCTGCTGCTCTCCTCCCACAGCCCCCAGGCCAGGGACACGGCCGGCAGGCCTGCGGCCCGGCGCTGGCGGGCGAGGGCGTCCAGGAAGGCGTTGGCCGCCGCGTAGTTGGCCTGGCCCGCCGCGCCGAAGACTCCGGCGGCGGAGGAGAACAGGACGAAGGCGGAGAGTTCCAGGTCGCGGGTGAGCTCGTCCAGGTGCAGGGCGGCGTCCACCTTGGGGCGGAAGACGTGGTCGATCCGGTCCGGCGTGAGACCGGTGAGGATCCCGTCGTCGGTCACACCGGCCACGTGCACCACACCGTTCAGGGGGTGTCCCTCGGGTACCGAGCCCAGCAGCCGGGCGAGCGCCGCGCGGTCGGCGGCGTCGCAGGCGGCCACCGTGACCCGGGCTCCCAGGGCGGTGAGCTCCGCTTCCAGTTCGGCCATGCCCTCGGCGGCGGCGCCCCGGCGGCTGGCGAGCAGCAGGTGGCGCACCCCGTGCCCGGTCACCAGGTGCCGTGCGACGTGCCGGCCGAGCAGGCCGGAGGCGCCGGTGACGAGGACCGTGCCGTCCGCGGTGAAGGCGGGTGCGGCCTCGCCGGGGGCGGGCGGCTGCCCGGTCCGGGCGAGCCGGGGGACGAGGACCGTTCCGCCGCGGACGGCGAACTGCTCCTCGCCCGGGACCGGCGGGCCGGACAGGGCGGACGGGGCGGACAGGGCGGCCAGTGCGAGCAGGGCACGGGCGGACGCCGGGTCCCGGTCGAGGTCGACGAGGACGATGCGCCCCGGGTGCTCCGCCTGCGCCGAACGCACCAGCCCCCAGACGGCGGCCTGCGCCGGGTCCACCTCCTTGTCCCGCTCCTCCTCCCCCGGGCCCCCGGCCGCGACGGCGTTGGCGGTCAGCACGGCCAGCCGGGAATCGGCGTACCGGCCGTCGGCGAGCCAGCGCTGGAGCAGCGCCAGGGTGCGGTGGGCCGTGGCGTGGACGCGGGCCACGGGGTCGTCCCGGTCCGGCTCCACGGCGACGGCCGCGAGGAGGACGGCGGGCGCCGGGCGCCCGGCTCCGTCGGCCGGATCCGCCAGACCGGTGCGGAAGACGACGTCCAGGCCGGACTCCTCCAGCGCCGCGCGCAGACCGTCGTCGCCGCCGACGAGGGTCCACGGCTCGCGCGGACCGTTCACGGGGTCCTCCGGGGTGAGGGGAAGGGGGGTCCAGTCGATCCGGTAGAGCGAGTCCGGCGACCCGTCCGCCCGCCCGGCCCGGGCCAGCTGCTCCGCCGAGACGGGCCGCAGCACCAGGGAGTCCACGGAGGCCACGGGACGGCCGGCTTCGTCGGCGGCCAGCAGGGACACCGCGTCGGGCCCGGCCGGGGCGATCCTGACGCGCAGGACGCGGGCGCCGGTGGCGTGGACGGTCACCCCGTTCCAGGCGAACGGGATCCGGCCCCGGCCGGCGTCGGGCAGCAGGCCGCCGAGCCCGATCGCGTGGAGGGCCGAGTCCAGCAGGGCCGGGTGGACGCCGAAACCGGCGACGGCGGTCTCCTCGGGCAGCCGTACCTCGGCGAACACCTCGTCGCCGCGCCGCCACAGCCCGTGCAGGCCCTGGAACACGGGCCCGTACCCGAAGCCGAGGGCAGCCAGGGCCTCGTACGCGCCGCCGGTGTCCAGGGGCTCGGCCCCGGGGACCGGCCATGCGGCGGCGGAGTCCTCCAGCGGCCCCCGGGCGCCCACGGACACCACACCGGTCGCGTGGCAGGTCCACGGCTCGGTGGCGTCGGCGGTCTCGGGGCGGGAGTAGACGCCGACCGTACGGTGGCCGGTCGCGTCGGCGCCGCCGACGACGGCCTGGACCTGTACGGCCCCGTCCTCCCGGAGCAGGAGGGGCGCGCCGAGGGTCAGTTCGTCCACTCGGTCGCAGCGCACCTCGTCGGCCGCGCGGAGCGCCAGGTCGACCAGTGCGGTGCCGGGCAGTAGGACGGTGTCCATGACCGTGTGGTCGGTGAGCCAGGGGTGGGTGGCCGGGGACAGCCGGCCGGTGAGGAGGGCCCCTTGGCCGTCGGCGAGGGGGACGGCGGCCCCCAGGAAGGGGTGTTCGGCGTCCACGAGCCCGGCGGCGGCCACGTCGCCGGCCGGTGCGACCGGGTCGAGCCAGTAGCGCCGGTGGTGGAAGGCATAGGTGGGCAGGTCGACGGGTTGGCCGGCCGGTCCGGTGTGGAGGGCCGCCCAGTCGACGGGGGTGCCGTGGACGTGGAGGAGGGCGAGGGCGGTGGTGACGGCCAGGCCCTCGGCACGGTCGCCGCGCAGGACGGGGACGACGGTGGCGGCCCGCTCGTCGAGGAGTTCCGCGGTGAGGGCGGTCAGGGTTCCCCCGGGCCCGATCTCCAGGAAGGTGGCGGCCCCTTCGTCCGCGAGGGTGGTGACGGCGTCGGCGAAGCGGACGGCCTCGCGGGCGTGGTTCACCCAGTAGTCGGCCGAGCAGAACTCCTCGGCAGAGACGATCCCTCCGGTGACGGTGGAGACCACCGGGACCTTCGGGGGCTCGAACGAGACCGATTCCACGACCTCCCGGAAGGCGTCGAGCATCGGGTCCATCAGCGGGGAGTGGAAGGCGTGCGACACGGTCAGGGCCTTCGTCTTACGGCCGTCGGCCGTGAGCTGGTCCACGACCGATGCCACCGCGTCCTCGGCGCCCGAAACCACCACGGCGGTGGGCCCGTTGACGGCGGCGATGCCCGCACGGTCCTCCAGCCCGGCCAGCAGCCCGTGCACCTCCTCCTCGGAGGCCTGGACTGCGACCATCACACCGCCCGACGGCAGCGCCTGCATCAACCGCCCACGCGCCGCCACCAACCTCGCCGCGTCCTCCAGCGACAACACACCCGCCACATGAGCCGCGGCGAACTCACCGATCGAATGCCCCGCCACGAAGTCGGGACGCACCCCCCAGGACTCCACCAGCCGGAACAACGCCACTTCCACGGCGAACAATGCCGGCTGAGTGAACCGCGTCTCGTTCAGCAACTCCACGTCTTCGCCGAACACCATCTCCCGCAAAGGGAGTTCCAGGTGCGGATCCAGAGCGGCGCACACCGCGTCGAAAGCGGCGGCGAACACCGGGAAGGCCTCGCACAGTTCACGCCCCATACCCAGCCGCTGGCTCCCCTGCCCCGAGAAGAGGAACGCGGTTCCGCGCCCGTCGGCGGGGCCGCCGGGCTCGGCTGCGCCCCGTACGACACCGGGCGCCGAACGGCCCGCGGCGAGGGCCTCCAGGCCCGCGAGCAGCTCCTCCCGGCCGGTGCCCACGACCGCGGCGCGCAGCTCCATCGAGGCGCGCGACAGGACGAGTGACCGCCCGATGTCGGCGAGCCCGAGGGCCGGGTGCCCGGTGACGTGGGCCGCGAGGCGCAGTGCCTGGCCCCGCAGGGAGGTCTCGTCCTTGGCCGACAGCACCCAGGCGACCGCACCCGGTTCATCAGCGGCGGTGCCGGCCGCGGCCGGCTCGGGCTCCGCGCCCGGTACGTGCTCCAGGACGACGTGGGCGTTGGTGCCGCTGACGCCGAAGGAGGAGACACCCGCCCGGCGCGGACGGCCACCGTCATCGGCCCACTCGCGGGCCTCGTTCAGCAGTCGTACCGATCCGGTGGACCAGTCGATGTGGGGGGACGGTTCGTCGGCGTGCAGGGTCTTGGGAAGGAGGCCGTGGCGCATCGCCTCCACCATCTTGATCACGCCCGCCACGCCGGCTGCGGCCTGCGTGTGCCCGATGTTGGACTTCAACGAGCCCAGCCACAGCGGCCGGTCCGCGTCGCGGTCCTGCCCGTAGGTGGCGAGGAGGGCCTGGGCCTCGATCGGGTCCCCGAGCGTGGTGCCCGTCCCGTGCGCCTCCACCGCGTCCACGTCCGCCGCCGACAAACCGGCCTGGGCCAGCGCCTGGCGGATGACCCGCTGCTGCGCGGGACCGTTCGGCGCGGTCAGGCCGTTCGACGCACCGTCCTGGTTGATCGCCGAGCCGCGGACCACCGCGAGCACCCGGTGACCGTTGCGGCGGGCGTCGGAGAGCCGCTCCACGAGCAGCATGCCCACGCCTTCCGCCCAGCCGGTGCCGTCCGCGTCGGCGGAGAAGGCCTTGCAGCGGCCGTCGGCGGCCAGCCCGCGCTGGCGGCTGAACTCCACGAAGGTGTTCGGCGTCGCCATGACGGTGACACCGCCGACCAGGGCCATCGAGCACTCGCCCTGCCGCAGCGCCTGCGCCGCCAGGTGCAGGGCGACGAGGGACGAGGAGCAGGCCGTGTCCACCGTCACCGCCGGGCCTTCCAGGCCGAAGGTGTACGAGAGCCGGCCAGAGGCGACGCTCCCGGACGTGCCCATGCCGAGGTGTCCTTCGAGCCCTTCGGGTACGGTCCCGCCGAGCTGGGAGCCGTAGTCGTGGTACATGACGCCGGCGAACACCCCGGTGCGCGAGCCCTTCAGGGACGCCGGGTCGATCCCGGCCCGCTCGAACACCTCCCACGAGGTCTCCAACAGCAACCGCTGCTGCGGATCCATCGCCAACGCCTCACGCGGCGAGATCCCGAAGAAGGCGGCGTCGAACTCGCCCGCCCCGTAAAGGAAGCCGCCCTCACGGGCATAACTCGTCCCCGCATGGTCCGGATCCGGGTGGTACAGCGCATCGAGCGCCCAGCCACGGTCCACCGGGAACCCGCCGACAGCGTCACCACCCTCGGAAACCAACCGCCACAGATCCTCCGGGGAACGCACCCCACCCGGATACCGGCAACTCATCCCGACGATCGCGATCGGATCGTCGACAGCCGCCACCTGAACCGCAGTCGCGGCATCCGCCGCGTCGGCGTCCGGACCCAGCAGCTCGGTCAGCAGCAGGCGGGTGAGTGCGTCGGGGGTCGGGTGGTCGAAGACGAGGGTCGCCGGCAGCCGCAGCCCGGTGGCGGAGTTGAGGGTGTTGCGCAGCTCGACGGCGGTCAGCGAATCGAAACCGAGGTCCCTGAACTGCCGGTCCACCGCCACCGAACGGGTGGACGCGTGGCCGAGTACCGCTGCCACCCGGGTGCGCACCAGGTCGAGGACGAACGCGTACCGCTCCCCCCGGGGCAGAGCCGCGAGCCGGTCGGCCTGTGTGGTCTGCCCGGCGCCCGTCCGCGGGGCGCCTTCGAGGCTGCGCCGTACGGAGGTGCGGACCAGTTTCCGCAGCAGCGGGGGCAGGGTGCCCGCACGGGCCTGGGTCTGCAGCGAGGCGGTGTCCAGGCGGACCGGGACCAGCGCGGGCCGCTCGGAACGGCAGGCGGCGTCGAAGAGGGCGAGCCCTTCCGCCGCCTCCAGGGCGATCAGCCCGGAGCGGCTGATCCTGTGCCGGTCGGCCGCGGCCAGCCCGGCCGTGAGCGTGCTGCTCTGGGCCCACAGGCCCCAGGCGAGGGACACCGCGGGCAGCCCCTGGGCCCGGCGGGATTCGGCCAGGGCGTCGAGGTAGGCGTTCGCGGCGCTGTAGTTGGCCTGTCCGGCGCTGCCGAGGGTGCCGGCGGCGGAGGAGAACAGGACGAAGGCGGACAGGTCGGCGTCGCGGGTCAGTTCGTGGAGGCCCAGGGCCGCGTCGGCCTTCGGCCGGAACACCCGGTCGACCCGGTCGGGGGTGAGGGCGGCGACGGTTCCGTCGTCGGTGACCCCGGCCGCGTGGACCACGCCGGTCAGCGGATGCGCGGCGGGAACCGTCGCGAGCAGGGCGGCGAGTGCGGCGCGGTCCGCCACGTCGCAGGCCACCGTCCGTGGTTCGGCGCCCAGTTCCCTCAGCTCCTGCTCGAACTCGGCCGCCCCGGGGGCGTCCTGGCCCCGGCGGCCGGCGAGCAGCAGGTGCCTCACTCCGTACGCGGTGACCAGGTGGCGGGCGACGAGCCGCCCGAGCGTGCCCGACGCACCGGTGATCAGTACCGTTCCGTCGGCCGTGAAGGGCGCGGGGGCGTCCTTCTGCGTCCGGGCCGCGTCGTCGGCCCGGACGAGCCGCGGGACGAGCAGGGCCCCGTCACGGAGGGCCACCTGCGGTTCGCCGCAGGCCACGGCCGCCGACAGCAGGGCCGTGCCGTCTCCTTCGGCGTCCACCAGCAGGAACCGGCCGGGGTTCTCCGACTGGGCCGAGCGTACGAGGCCCCAGACGGCCGCCTGGGCGGGGTCCACGGCGCTCGCGCCGGCTCCGGTGGCGACCGCGCCGCGCGTGACGATCACCAGTCGCGAGGCGGCGAACCGGTCCTCGCGCAGCCACTCCTGGACGAGTTCCAGTGCGCGGCGCGTCACGGAGGCCGGTGCCGCCCCCTCCCCCGCGTCCTCGGGCGGCGAGGCCAGGGCGACGGCGACCGTCTCGGGCACGGCGCTCCCGTCGAGGTCGACGAGGCGCTCGCACCACACCGGCGCGGCACCCTCCGGCCCGGAAGCCGGCTCGCACGTCTCCCACGCCACCCGGAACAGGGCGTCCCGCAGGCCCGCACCGCCCCGCGCGGCCTCGTCGTCCCCGGCGAGCTGCTCGGGGGTGATCGTGCGCAGGAGCAGCGCGTCGACCGAGGCGACGGGCCGTCCCCGGTCGTCGCCTATCCGCAGCTCGACCGCGTCCGGCCCGGACGCGGCCCGGGTCAGGCGGACACGGAGGGTCTCGGCACCGCTGCCGTAAACGCTCACGCCGTTCCAGGCGAAGGGGAGCCGGCCGGTGTGGTCGCCGCCGGGGAACTCCCCGACGCTCAGGGCGTGGAGGGCGGCGTCGAGGAGGGCGGGGTGCACGGCGAACCCGTCGACCGGCGTCCCTTCGGGGAGTGCGACCTCGGCGAACAGCTCCTCGTCCCCGCGGCGCCAGACGGCGCGCAGCCCCTGGAACACCGGGCCGTAGTCGAAGCCGGATTCGGCCAGCCGGTCGTAGCAGTCCTGGAGGGCCAGGGCGGTGGCGCCGGCGGGGGGCCACGCGTCGCCGTCCGGCTGCGGCGGGGTGCGGTCGGTGTCGGGGACGAGGAAGCCCGTCGCGTGACGCGTCCAGGAGTCGTCCCCGTCGGCCTCGGCACGGGAGTAGATCTTCACCGGCCGCCGCTCCGCGGCCTCTTCCTCGGCTCCGACGACGACCCGGAGCTGGACCGCGCCCTGTTCCGTGAGGACCAGGGGTGCGGCGAGGGTCAGTTCCTCGATCCGGCCGCAGCCGAGTTCGTCACCGGCTCGTACGGCCATCTCCAGGAAGGCGGTGCCGGGCAGCAGGGTCACGCCGGAGACGGCGTGGTCCGCCAGCCAGGGGTGGGTGGCGAGGGACAGCCGCCCGGTGAGGAGGGCGCCGGCCCCGTCGGGGAGCAGAGCCGTGGCACCGAACAGCGCGTGGCCGGCGCCGGCCAGTCCGGCGGCGGCGACGTCCCCGGTGGCGGCGGGGGCGTCGAGCCAGTAGTGCTCGTACTGGAAGGGGTAGGTGGGCAGGTCGACGCGGCGGGCGCCGCGCCCGGCGTGGACGGCCTCCCAGTCGACGGGGGTGCCGTGGACGTGGAGCCGTGCCAGGGCGGTGGTCACGGCCAGGTCCTCGGCACGGTCGCCGCGCAGGACGGGGACGCTGAGGGCGCGCTCGTCGAGGAGCTCCTGGGCGAGGGCGGTCAGGACGCCGCCGGGGCCGATCTCCAGGTAGGTCCGCACCCCTTCGAGGGCCAGGCAGTCGACCGCGTCGGCGAAGCGGACTGCCTCACGGACGTGGCTGACCCAGTAGTCGGCCGAGCAGAACTCGTCGGCGGAGACGGTCCGGCCGGTGAGGGTGGAGACGACCGGGACCTGCGGCGGCTCGAAGGAGACCGATGCGACGACCTCCCGGAAGGTGTCGAGCATCGGGTCCATCAGCGGCGAGTGGAAGGCGTGCGAGACGGTCAGGGCCTTCGTCTTGCGGCCGTCGGCCGTGAGCTGGTCCACGACCGACGCCACCGCGTCCTCGGCGCCCGAAACCACCACGGCGGTGGGCCCGTTGACGGCGGCGATGCCCGCACGGTCCTCCAGCCCGGCCAGAAGAGGTCGCACCTCCTCCTCGGAGGCCTGAACGGCGACCATCACACCACCCGACGGCAGCGCCTGCATCAAGCGACCACGCGCCACTACCAGCCTGGCGGCATCCTCCAACGACAGCACGCCCGCCACATGGGCCGCGGCGAACTCACCGATCGAATGCCCGGCTACGAAGTCGGGACGCACGCCCCAGGACTCCACCAGCCGGAACAACGCCACCTCGACCGCGAACAACGCCGGCTGGGTGAACCGCGTCTCGTTCAGCAGGTCCGCGTCTTCGCCGAACACCACCTCACGCAGCGGGAGTTCCAGATACTCGTCGAGGTGTGCGCACACCGCGTCGAAGGCGTCCGCGAACACCGGGAGGGCCTCGTACAGTTCACGCCCCATGCCCAGCCGCTGGCTCCCCTGCCCCGAGAACAGGAATGCCACCCGGCTGCCGCCGACGGACGCACCCTGGGGGGTCTCCCCCCGCCGGAAGGCTGTGGCCGTGGGTCGGCCCGCAATCAAGTCCTCCAGGGATTCGACCAGTTCCTCCCGGTGTGTGCCCACGACGGCGGACCGGAGGTCCAGGGCGGATCGCGGGGCGAGGGACAGGGCGACGTCCAGGGGGCGGAGGTCGGGGTGGGCGGTGAGGTGCGCGAGGAGGTGTCCTGCCCGGGCGCGCAGCGCCGCCGGGTCCTTGGCGGACAGCGGCCAGACGACGGCCCGGTCCGGGGCCGGCGTGCCCGCGGTCGGGGCCTCGTGCGTCGCGGGCTGTTCGAGGACGACATGGGCGTTGGTGCCGCTGACGCCGAAGGAGGAGACACCCGCCCGGCGCGGACGGCCCGCCTGCTCCGCCCACTCCCGGGCCTCGGTCAGCAGCCGCACCTCCCCCGCCGACCAGTCCACGTGCGGCGACGGCTCGTCCACGTGCAGGGTCTTCGGCAGCACCCCGTGACGCATCGCCTCGACCATCTTGATCACGCCCGCCACGCCGGCCGCGGCCTGCGTGTGCCCGATGTTGGACTTCAGCGAGCCCAGCCACAGCGGCCGGTCCGCGTCGCGGTCCTGCCCGTAGGTGGCGAGGAGGGCCTGGGCCTCGATCGGGTCCCCGAGCGTGGTGCCCGTCCCGTGTGCCTCGACCGCGTCCACGTCCGCCGCCGACAAACCGGCCTGGGCCAGCGCCTGGCGGATGACCCGCTGCTGCGCGGGACCGTTCGGCGCGGTCAGGCCGTTCGACGCGCCGTCCTGGTTGATCGCGGTGCCCTTGACCACGGCCAGCACCTGGTGACCGTTGCGGCGGGCGTCCGAGAGCCGCTCGACCAACAGCATGCCCGCGCCCTCGGCCCAGCCGGTGCCGTCGGCGCCGGCGGAGAAGGCCTTGCAGCGGCCGTCGGCGGCCAGCCCGCGCTGGCGGCTGAACTCCACGAAGATGTTCGGGGTCGCCATCACCGTCACGCCGCCGACCAGGGCCATCGAGCACTCGCCCTGGCGCAGCGCCTGCGCCGCCAGGTGCAGGGCGACGAGGGACGAGGAGCAGGCCGTGTCCACCGTCACCGCCGGCCCTTCCAGGCCGAAGGTGTAGGCCACGCGGCCGGAGGCGATGCTGCCCGCGCTGCCGTTGACGAGGTAGCCCTCGAAGCCCTCGGGGGCGACGGAGAGCCGGGAGCCGTAGTCGTGGTACATGACGCCGGCGAACACCCCGGTCCGCGAGCCCTTCAGGGACGCCGGGTCGATACCGGCCCGCTCGAACACCTCCCACGACGTCTCCAACAGCAACCGCTGCTGCGGATCCATCGCCAACGCCTCACGCGGCGAGATCCCGAAGAAAGCGGCGTCGAACTCGCCCGCCTCATACAAGAACCCACCCTCACGGGCATAACTCGTCCCCGCGTGATCCGGATCCGGATGGAACAGGCCCTCCAACGCCCAGCCACGGTCCACCGGGAACCCGCCGACAGCGTCACCACCCTCGGAAACCAACCGCCACAGATCCTCCGGGGAACGCACCCCACCCGGATACCGGCAACTCATCCCCACGATCGCGATCGGATCGTCGACAGCCGCCACCTGAACCGCAGTCGCGGCATCCGCCGCGTCGGGGGCGGCGCCGAGGATCTCGGTGCGCAGGTGGCGGGTGAGGGCCAGGGGGGTGGGGTGGTCGAAGACCAGGGTGGCGGGCAGTCGGGTGCCGGTGGCGGCGCCCAGCAGGTTGCGCAGTTCGACGGCGGTGAGCGAGTCGAAGCCGAGGTCCTTGAAGGGGCGTTCGGGCTCGACCTGGTCGGGCGAGGCATGGCCGAGGACGGTGGCGACCTGGGCGCGTACGAGGTCGCCCAGGACGCGGTCCTGCTCGGCCTCGGGGAGGCCGTGCAGGGTGGTGGCCAGGGCGGAGGCGCGCTCGGCGGGTGCCGCGGCGGAGGCGCCGGGGCCGCTGTGGGCCGGGCGGACGGGGGACTTGACCAGCCCGCGCAGCAGGGCGGGGACCTTGCCCTCGGCCGCCTGGACGCGCAGTCCCGCGTGGTCCAGCGGCGCCGGGAAGAGGACGTCGGCTCCGGCCGCGCATCCGGCGTCGAACAGGGCGAGGCCGGTGGCGGCGTCCATGGCGGCGAGGCCCATGCGGCGGATCCGCGCGAGGTCGGCGGAGTCCAGCTTGCCGGTCATGCCGCTGCCGTCGGCCCACAGGCCCCAGGCCAGGGACACGGCGGGCAGGCCGGCCGCGTGGCGCTGCTGGGCGAGGGCGTCCAGGAAGGCGTTGGCGGCCGCGTAGTTGGCCTGGCCGGCGCCGCCGAGGGTGGCGGAGACCGACGAGAACAGCACGAACGCGGACAGGTCCGTGTCGCGGGTGAGCTCGTGCAGGTGGAGGGCGGCGTCCACCTTGGGGCGCAGCACGTGGTCGACGCGGTCCGGGGTGAGGGCCGCGACGATGCCGTCGTCGGTGACGCCCGCCGCGTGGACCACGGCGGTCAGCGGGTGCTCGGCGGGGACCGTCGCGAGGAGCCCGGCCAGGGCGGGGCGGTCGGCCACGTCGCAGGCGGCGGTGGTGACCCGGGCGCCGAGGGCGGTGAGTTCGGCTTCGAACGCGGCCGCGCCTTCGGCCGCGGGGCCCCGGCGGCCGGTGAGCAGGAGGTGGCGGACGCCGTGCTCGGTGACGAGGTGGCGGGCGACGAGCCGGCCGAGGGTGCCGGTGGCTCCGGTGACCAGGACGGTGCCTTCGGCCGGGAAGCCCTGGCGCTGCGGGGTCTCGTCGGCCGGGCGGCCGGTGTGGGGGGCCAGGCGCGGCAGCAGGACGGTGTCGCCGCGCACGGCGAGCTGGGGTTCGCCGGTGGCCAGGGCGGCCCGCAGGGCCTCCCGGCCGGGTCCGGCGGACGGGTCCGCGCCCGGTTCCACGTCGAGGAGGACGAAGCGTCCGGGGTTCTCCGACTGGGCCGTGCGGAGCATGCCCCAGACGGCGGCCTGGGCCGGGTCCAGCGCGGCCCGCTCGGCGGGGCTGGTCGCGACCGCGTGGCGGGTGACGACGACGAGCGGGGTCCCGTCCGGGTGCTCCTCCGCGAGCCACTGCTGGATCACGGCGAGCATCCGGTGGGCGGTGGCCCGTACGGCTTCGGCGGCGTTCTGCGGTGCCGCGTCGGGGTCCGGGCCGGCGAGGGCCACCACGCAGTCGGGTTCGGGGGTGTCGGCGGGCACCTGGACGGGGGTCCAGTCGAGCCGGAGGAGGCTGTCGGTGCGGGGGGCCGCCGCCGCGCGCAGCCGGTCGGCGGAGACCGGGCGCAGGACGAGGGCGTCGACCGAGGCCACGGTCTGCCCCGCCGTGTCGGCGACTAGCACGGAGACGGTGTCCGGGCCGGCCGGTGTCAGCCGGACGCGTACGGCGGGGGCGCCGGTGGCGTGCAGGGTGACCCCGCTCCAGGAGAAGGGGAGCAGGCCCTGGCCGGTGGCCGTGCCGGACAGCAGGCCGAGCCAGGAGGCGTGGAGGGCGGCGTCGAGGAGGGCCGGGTGCAGTCCGAACGCGCCCGCGTCGGGCGCGGTGGGGGCGGGCAGGGCCGCCGCCGCGTACAGGGAGTCGCCGAGCCGCCAGGCCTCCGTGAGGCCCCGGAAGCCCGGCCCGTAGCCGAAGCCCAGGTCGTCGAGGAGCTCGTAGAGGTGGTCGGTGGCGACGGGTTCGGCTCCGTGCGGGGGCCAGGCCGCGAGCTCGGGCGCAGCCTGGGGCCGGGCCGCCGGCGGTTCGGGGGTCAGGGTGCCGCCGGCGTGCCGGGTCCAGTCGGCGGACGTGGCGGGGTCCTCGGGGCGGGAGTGGAGCTCCAGGGCGCGGCGGCCCGCGGGGTCGGGGGCGCCGACGGTGAGGCGGAGCTGGACGCCGCCGTGTTCGGGCAGGACGAGCGGGGCCTCCAGGGTGAGGTCCTCCAGGTGTGCGCAGCCGGCTTCCTGCCCCGCCCGCAGGGCCAGTTCGACGAAGGCGGTACCGGGGACGAGGACGGTTCCGGAGACGGTGTGGTCGGCGATCCAGGGGTGGGTGGCCAGGGAGAGCCGGCCGGTGAGCACGGCGGAGCCGTCCGGGAGCACGACGGTGGCGCCCAGAAGGGGGTGTTCGGTGTCGCTGACACCGATGGCGGTGGGGTCGGCGGCGGCCGGGACGCGCAGCCAGTAGGTCTCGCGCTGGAAGGGGTAGGTGGGCAGGTCGACGCGGCGGGCGCCGCGCCCGGCGAAGACGGCCTCCCAGTCGACGGGGGTGCCGTGGACGTGGAGCCGTGCCAGGGCGGTGGTCACGGCCAGGTCCTCGGCACGGTCGGCCCGCAGGACCGGGACCGTGACGGTCCGCTCGTCCACGAGCTCCTGGGTCAGGGCGGTCAGGACCCCGCCCGGGCCGATCTCCAGGAAGGTGCCGGTGCCCTCGGCGGCGAGGGTGGTCACCGCGTCGGCGAAGCGGACGGCCTCACGGACGTGGCTGACCCAGTAGTCGGCCGAGCAGAACTCGTCGGCGGAGACGGTCCGGCCGGTGAGGGTGGAGACGACCGGGACCTGCGGCGGCTCGAAGGAGACCGATTCCACGACCTCCCGGAAGGCGTCGAGCATCAGGTCCATCAGCGGGGAGTGGAAGGCGTGCGAGACGGTCAGGGCCTTCGTCTTGCGGCCTTCCGCCGTGAGCTGGTCCACGACCGACGCCACCGCGTCCTCGGCGCCCGAAACCACCACGGCGGCGGGCCCGTTGACGGCGGCGATGCCCGCACGGTCCTCCAGCCCGGCCAGAAGAGGTCGCACCTCCTCCTCGGAGGCCTGAACGGCGACCATCACACCACCCGACGGCAGCGCCTGCATCAACCGCCCACGAGCGGCCACCAGCCTGGCGGCATCCTCCAACGACAGCACACCCGCCACATGGGCCGCGGCGAACTCACCGATCGAATGCCCCGCCAGGAAGTCAGGGCGTACACCCCAGGACTCCACCAGCCGGAACAACGCCACCTCGACCGCGAACAACGCCGGCTGAGTGAACCGCGTCTCGTTCAACAGCCCCGCGTCCTCACCGAACACCACCTCCCGCAGCGGGAGTTCCAGATGTCCGTCGAGGTGCGCACACACCGCGTCGAAGGCGTCCGCGAACACCGGGAAGGCCTCGTACAGTTCACGCCCCATGCCCAGGCGCTGGCTCCCCTGCCCCGAGAACAGGAAGGCGGTCCGGCCCGGTTCGTGGCCGGTGGCGGGGTCGGTGCTGCCGGTGACGAGGAGGGGTGCGGTGTCCGCCGTGTGCTCGTCGGCCAGGGTGTCCAGGGCGCGGAGCAGTTCGGCCCGGTCTGTGCCGAGGAGGGCCGCGCGGTGCTGGAGGGCGGCCCGGCCGGTGGCGAGGGAGAGGCCGATGTCGGCCGGGGTGGCGTCCTGGAGCCCGGGGTGTTCGGTGAGGTGGGTGCGCAGGCGGCGGGCCTGGGCGCGCAGGGCGGTGGGGTTCTTCGCGGACAGCAGCCAGGCGACCGCGGTCCGCGCCGTGTCGGTGGCCGGGGCGGCGCCCGGGACCGCGGCGACGGTGTCGTCGTCCTCGGCCGGGGCGGGGGCCTGTTCGATGATCACGTGGGCGTTGGTGCCGCTGACGCCGAAGGCCGAGATCCCGCCCCGGCGGACGTGGTCGGCGGACTCGGGCCAGGCCACGGGGGCGGAGAGCAGTTCGACCGCGCCCGTGGACCAGTCGACGTGCGGGGTCGGGGCGTCCACGTGGAGGGTGCGGGGCAGTTCCGCGTGGTGCAGGGCCAGGACCAGCTTGATGACGCCGGCGACGCCGGCGGCGGCCTGGGTGTGCCCGATGTTGGACTTCAGGGAGCCCAGCCACAGCGGCCGGTCCGCGTCACGGTCCTGGCCGTAGGTGGCCAGGAGGGCCTGGGCCTCGATCGGGTCGCCGAGCCGGGTGCCCGTGCCGTGGGCCTCGACCACGTCGATGTCGGCGGGGGCGAGGCCCGCGTCGTCGAGGGCCTGGCGGATGACCCGTTGCTGCGAGGGCCCGTTGGGGGCGGTGAGCCCGTTGGAGGCGCCGTCCTGGTTGACGGCGGAGCCCTTGACGACGGCCAGGACCCGGTGGCCGTTGCGGCGGGCGTCGGAGAGCCGCTCCAGCAGGACCATGCCCGTGCCCTCGCCCCAGCCGGTGCCGTCGGCCGCCGCGGCGAAGGCCTTGCACCGGCCGTCGGGGGCCAGTCCGCGCTGCCGGCTGAACTCGACGAAGATGCCGGGGCCGGACATGACCGTGACACCGCCCGCGAGGGCGAGTTCGCATTCGCCGCGGCGCAGGGACTGGACGGCCAGGTGGAGGGCGACGAGGGAGGAGGAGCAGGCCGTGTCGACGGTCAGCGCGGGCCCCTCCAGGCCGAAGGAGTAGGCGAGGCGGCCGGAGACGACGCTGGCGGCCCGGCCGGTGAGCAGGTAGCCCTCGACGCCTTCGGGGGCCCGGCGCAGGCCTGAGGCGTAGTCCTGGCCGTTGGAGCCGATGAAGACGCCGGAGCGGCTGCCCTTGAGGGTGGCGGGGTCGATGCCGGCGCGTTCGAAGGCCTCCCAGGTGGTCTCCAGGAGGAGCCGCTGCTGGGGGTCCATGGCGAGGGCTTCGCGCGGGGAGATGCCGAAGAAGGCGGCGTCGAAGTCACCGGCGTCGTGGAGGAACCCGCCTTCGCGGGCGTAGGTGGTGCCGGGGTGCTGCGGGTCGGGGTGGTAGAGGGAGTCGAGGTCCCAGCCGCGGTTGTCGGGGAAGGCGGAGAGGGCGTCCTCGCCCTCCGCCAGGATCCGCCAGAGGTCTTCGGGGGAGGTCACTCCGCCGGGGAAGCGGCAGCTCATCGAGACGATGGCGATGGGCTCGTCCTCGGCCGGGCGGGTGGTGGTGACCGGGGCGGAGGGGCCTGCGTGCGGGCCGCCGAGGAGCTGGGTGTCGAGGTGGGCGGCGAGTTCGGCCGGGTTCGGGTAGTCGAAGACGACGGTGGTGGGCAGTCGCAGACCGGTGGCGCCGGCCAGCCGGTTGCGGAGCTCGACGGCGGTCAGCGAGTCGAACCCGGTCTCGCGGAAGGCCCGCCCGGGCTGGACGGCGTCGGCGCCGAAGTGGCCGAGGACGGTGGCGGCCTGGGTGCGGACGAGTTCGACCAGGGCGCGGAGCCGTTCGGGCCCGGTGAGCCCGGCCAGCTGTCCGGCGAGCCCGGCGGCGCCGGCCGCGGGGCCGTTCGCCGCGGTGGGCGTGGCGTCGGCGTCGAGGATCGCGCGGGCTTCGGGGAGGCGGTCCAGGAGCGGGTAGTGGCCGGTGTGGGCGAAGGCGCGGACGAAGCGCTCCCAGTCGATGTCGGCGATGGTGACGGCCGTGTCCTGCTGTTCCACGGCGCGGGCCAGGGCGGCGATGCCGAGGTCGGCGGGCATGGGGAGGATGCCGCGCCGGGTGAGGTGTTCCTCCGCGTGGCGGCCCATCATGCGTCCGCTGCCCCAGGAGCCCCAGGCGATGGCGGTGGCGGGCAGGCCCTGGGCGCGGCGCTGGTGGGCGAGGGCGTCGAGGTGGGCGTTGGCGGCGGCGTAGCCGCCCTGGCCGCCGTTGCCGACGGTGCCGGCGATGGAGGAGAACAGGACGAAGAAGTCGAGGTCGTGGCCGGCGGTGAGCTCGTGCAGGTGGACGGCGGCGTCGGCCTTGGGGCGCAGGACGTGTTCCAGCCGGTCGGTGGTCATGCCGTCGAGTACGCCGTCGTCGAGGGCCCCGGCGGTGTGGATGACGCCGGTGAGGGGGTGTTCGGCGGGCAGGGAGGCGAGGAGCTCGGCGAGGGCGGTGCGGTCGCCGGCGTCGCAGGCGGTGACGGTGGCGCGGCAGCCGAGGGCGGCGAGTTCCTCGCGGAGTTCGGCGGCGCCTTCGGCGGCGGGGCCGCTGCGGCTGGTCAGGACGAGGTGGGCGGCTCCGGAGCGGGCCAGCCAGCGGGCGACGTGCGCGCCGAGGGTGCCGGTGCCGCCGGTGACCAGGACGGTGCCGTGGGGGCGGGCGAGGGTGTGCTCGCCGGTGGGGGCGGCCGCGTCGGCGGTGGCGCGGACGAGGCGCCGGGCGAGGAGGCCGGTGGCGCGGACGGCGACCTCGTCCTCGCCGCCGGGTTCGGCGAGGAGCCCGGTGAGCAGGTCGAGGGTGCGGGCGTCGAGGGTTTCGGGCAGGTCGACGAGGCCGCCCCAGCGCTGGGGGTACTCGGCGCCGGTGACCCGGCCGAGGCCCCAGAGCTGGGCCTGGGCGGGGTGGCGGGGCGGGTCGGCGGGGCCGGTGGCGACGGCGCCGGAGGTGGCGCACCACAGGGGTGCGCCGACGCCGGTGTCGCCGAGGGCCTGGACGAGGGCCAGGGTGGCGGCGAGGGCGGCCGGGACGTGGTGTCCGGGGGCGTCGGCGGGGTCTTCGGCCAGCAGGGAGAGCACGCCGGTGACCGCGTCGGCCTCCAGGGCGGCCTCGGTGAGCCGGTCGGTGAGGAGGGCGGCCACGTCCTGCCGGCCGGGGTGGACGGCCGGGTCGAGGGCGACGCGTTCGACGCGGGCGCCGCGGGCGGTGAGGGCCTCGTGGACGGCGGTGGCGGTGTCGGATCCGGCGTGGGCGGTGGTGGTGACGAGCAGCCAGGTGCCGGTGAGCGGGGCGCGGCCGGCGCGCCGGGCGCGGGTCTCGGTGGGGGTCCAGGCGATCCGGTAGCGCCAGCCGTCGATGCGGGCGGTCCGGGTGGAGCGGCGGCGCCGGTCGGCGAGCCGGGTGACCATGGTGTCGAGGGTGGCGTCGGGGGCCAGGTCCAGTGAGCTGGTCAGGGCGCGGACGTCGGAGCTCTCGACGGCCTCCCAGAAGCGCGCCTCCTCCTCGCCGTAGCCGGCGCCGGTCGCGGGGGCGGCCGGGGCGGCGGTGTCGAGCCAGAAGCGGCGGCGCTGGAAGGGGTAGGTGGGCAGGTCGACGGGGCGCGGGCGCAGGCCGGCGAAGGCGGCGGCCCAGTCGGCGGGCACGCCCCGGGTCCAGGCCTCGCCGAGGGAGGTGAGGAAGCGGGCGGGGCCGCCGTCGCCGCGGCGCAGCGAGGGGATGACGTCCACGGTGGCGGCGGCGTCCTCGGCGGTCTCCTGGAGGCCGATGGCGAGGACGGGGTGCGGGCTGCACTCGACGAGGACCTGGTGGCCGTCGGCGATCAGGCGGCGGGCGGCCGGCTCGAAGCGGACGGTGGTGCGGAGGTTGGTGTACCAGTAGGCGGCGTCGAGGGTGGCGGAGTCGACGGGTTCGCCGGTGACGGTGGAGTAGAACGGCACGCTCGGGGCGAGCGGGGTGATGCCGGCGAGGGCCTCGGCGAGTTCGGCCTCGATGAGCTCCACGTGGGCGGAGTGGGAGGCGTAGTCGACGGGTACGCGCTTGGCCCGGACGCCGTCGGCGGCGCAGGCGGCGAGGAGTTCGCCGAGGGCGTCGGCGTCACCGGAGACGACGGTGGAGCGGGGGCCGTTGATCGCGGCGATGCCGAGGCGTTCGCCCCACTGTTCCAGGCGCCGGGTGACGTCGGCGAGGGGTTCGGGGACGGAGACCATCCCGCCGAGTCCCGCGAGGCGGGCGAGGAGGCGGCTGCGCAGGGCGACGACCCGGGCGGCGTCGTCCAGGCCGAGGGCGCCGGAGACGGCGGCGGCGGCGATCTCGCCCTGGGAGTGGCCGATGACGGCGGAGGGCTCGACGCCGAAGGAGCGCCACAGTTCGGCGAGGGAGACCATGACCGCCCAGAGGGCGGGCTGGACGACGTCGTCGGCGCTGTCGAGGGCGGGGGCGCCGGGGGCGCCGCGCAGGACGTCCTCCAGGTGCCAGTCCACGTACGGGGCCAGGGCGCGGCCGCAGGCGGCGATCCGTTCGCGGAAGACGGCGGAGGTGTCGAGGAGTTCGACGGCCATGCCGACCCACTGGGAGCCCTGGCCGGGGAAGACGAAGGCGGTGCGGCGGCCGTCGGCGGCGGTGCCGTGGACGGTGCGGGGCGTGGAGCCGCCGGCGGCGAGGGCGCGCAGGCCCTCGGTGAGTTCGGCCTCGGTGGCCCCGGTGACGACGGCACGGTGGGCGAAGGCCGTACGGGTGGTGGCGAGGGCGTGGCCCGTGTCGGCGGGACGGCGGCCGGGGTGGGCGGCGGTGTGCGCGAGCAGGGCCTCGGCCCGCGCGGCCAGCGCCTCGGGGCTCCGCCCCGACAGGATCCAGGGCACGACGGGTGCCTCGGGCGGGGCGCCGCCGGCCGGGCCGGAGCCCGCCGCGGCGTCGTGGGCCGGGGCGGTTGCGGGGGGTTGTTCGGTCGGACGGGGTTCGGTGGGGGGCTCTTCGATGACGGCGTGGGCGTTCGTGCCGCTGATGCCGAACGAGGACACGCCGAACCGGCGCGGGCGGCCGGTCGCGGGCCACTCCACGGCGTCGGTCAGCAGCCGGACCCGTCCGGCGCTCCAGTCCACGTGCGGGGAGGGGACGTCGGCGTGCAGGGTGCGGGGCAGGACTCCGTGCTGGAGGGCCAGGACGGACTTCATGACGCCGGCGATGCCCGCGGCGGCCTGGGTGTGGCCGATGTTGGACTTCAGGGAGCCCAGCCACAACGGCCGGTCCGCGTCTCGGCCCTGGCCGTAGGTGGCGAGGAGGGCCTGGGCCTCGATCGGGTCGCCGAGCCGGGTGCCCGTGCCGTGCGCCTCCACCGCGTCCACGTCCGCCGCCGTCAGCCCGGCGTTGGCCAGCGCCTGGCGGATCACCCGCTGCTGCGCGGGGCCGCTGGGGGCGGTGAGTCCGTTGGAGGCGCCGTCCTGGTTGATCGCGGAGCCCCGGACGACGGCCAGGACCTGGTGGCCGTTGCGGCGGGCGTCGGAGAGCCGCTCCAGCAGGACCATGCCGGCACCCTCGGCGAGGCCGAAACCGTCGGCGTCGGCGGAGAAGGCCTTGCAGCGGCCGTCGGGGGCGAGCGCGCGCTGCTTGCTGAACTCGACGAAGGAGCCGGCCGTCGGCAGCACGGTGACCCCGCCGGCCAGGGCCAGGGAGCATTCGCCGGTGCGCAGCGACTGCGCGGCCAGGTGCAGGGCGACGAGGGACGAGGAGCAGGCGGTGTCGACGGTGACGGCGGGGCCCTCGAAGCCGAAGGTGTAGGCGAGGCGGCCGGAGGCGACGCTGACGCTGTTGCCGGTCAGCAGGTAGCCGCTGATGTCCTCGGGTGCCTCGTGGAGGCGGGGGCCGTAGTCCTGGTTCATGGCGCCGACGAAGGTGCCGGTGCGGGTGCCGCGGAGGGTGGCGGGGTCGATGCCGGCGCGTTCGAGCACCTCCCAACCGGTCTCCAGGAGGAGCCGCTGCTGGGGGTCCATCGCGAGGGCCTCGCGCGGGGAGATCCCGAAGAACTCCGGGTCGAAGTCGGCGGCTTCGGCGAGCATGCCGGCTTCGCGCTGGTAGTAGCGGCCGGGGCGGCCCGGCTCGGCGTCGTAGAGGCCCTCGACGTCCCAGCCGCGGTCGGCGGGCAGCGCGGACACGGCGTCGGCGCCCTCGCCGAGCAGCCGCCACAGGGCTTCGGGGCTGTCGGTGCCGCCGGGCAGCCGGCAGCTCATGGCGACGATGGCGACGGGTTCGTCCCAGGCGCCGGCGGTGGTGGTGTCCGCGTCGGCCGGGTCCTCGTGGGTGCCGAGGGCTTCGGCGAGGACCCGGCGGGTCAGGGCGGCGGGGGTGGGGTGGTCGAAGACGACGGTGTGGGGCAGGAGGAGTCCGGTGGCCTCGTTGAGGCGGCCGCGGAGTTCGACGGCCGTCACGGAGTCCAGGCCCAGGTCGCGGAAGGCCTGCCCGGGGGCGACGGCGTCCGGGCCGGGCAGTCCCAGCAGGGCGGCGGTGAGGGAGCGGACGAGGGCGGCGGCGGTGTGCTCGCGTTGGATCTCGGGCAGCAGGGCGAGGCGGGCGGCGGGGGCACGGCCGGCGGCGGGCCGCTGGAAGGGGTACGTCGGCAGCTGGACGCGGCCCGTGGCGGCGTCGGCGGGGAAGGCGGGCGCCCAGTCGACGTCGATGCCCTGGACGCAGGCCTCGGCGAGGGCCGTGCGCAGGCGGCGGAGACCGCCCTGGCCGCGGCGGAGGGTGGCGACGGTGACGGCGTGGCGTCCGGCGGCCGCGGCGGTTTCCTGCACGGCAGCGGTCAGCGTCGGGTGGGGGGCGATCTCCACGAAGGCCTCGTGGCCGTCGGCCAGCAGGGCGTGGGTGGTCTGCTCGAAGCGGACCGGGCGGCGCAGGGCCTCGGTCCAGAAGCCGGTGTCGAGGGTGCGGCCGTCGACGAGGCCGCCGGTGGCGGAGGAGTAGAGCGGGGTGTGGCCGGCGCGGGGGGCGAGGCCGGCGAGGGCGGCCAGCAGCCGGTCGCGGACGGCGTCGACGTGGGGCGAGTGGGCGGCGGCGCCGAGGCGGACGCCGCCGCAGCGGATGCCGTCGGCCTCCAGTGCGGCGCGCAGGGCGCGTACGGCGTCGCCGTCACCGGAGACGACGTGGGAGCCGGGGCCGTTGTGGGCGGCGACGCAGAGTTCCCCGGCCCAGGGGGCGAGGCGCTCCTGGAGGAGGTGGCCGGGCAGGCTCACGGCGAGCATGTCGCCGCCGTGCCCGGCGAGTTCGGCGAGGGCCACGCCCCAGGCGTGGACGGTCCGGGCGGCGTCCTCCAGGGTGAGGACGCCGGCCAGGTGGGCGGCGCCGATCTCGCCGACGCTGTGGCCGGCGTAGGCGCGGGGGCGGACCCCGTGGGCGTGCCAGGTCTCGGCGAGGGCGACCTGGACGCCGAAGGTGGCGGGCAGGCTGACGTCGGGGGTGTCCGGGCCGGGGGCGCCGGGGGCGCCGCGCAGCACGTCGGTGAGGAGCCAGCCGGTGAAGGGGGCGAGCGCCTCCTCGCAGCGCAGGGCGGCGGCACGGAACTCCGGCGAGGAGTCGAGGAGTTCCCCGGCCATCGCGGGCCACTGCCCGCCGATGCCGGACAGGACGAACGCGGTGGGGCGGCCGGTGGCGGTGCCGCGGACCGCGTCGGCGGGGAGGACGCCGTCGGCGAGGGCGGCGAGCGCTTCGAGGCGGCGGTCCGGTGCGTCGCCGAGGAGCACGGCGCGGTGCGGGAACCGGTGCCGGGTGGTGGCGAGGGCCCGGCCCACGGCGGCGGGGTCGAGGCCGGGGTGCGCGGTGAGGTGCTCGTGCAGCTGCCGCGCCCGCGCACGCAGCGCCTCGGGCCCGGCGGCGGAGAGGACCCACGGCACCGGCTCCCCGTTCGGGGCGCCGGCGGCTGCGGGACCGGGCACGGCACCGGGTCCCGCCCCGGCAACGACGGGGCGGTCGGCCCGGGCGCCACCGGTCCCGGCGCCGACGGCTGCGGGACCCTCCGGGGCCCCGGCGGTGTTCGGGTCCTGACCGCCGACCGCGTCGGCCCCGGTGCCGGTGCCAAGTACGGCGGGTCCCGCGGCGGCCACGGGGGCCTCGGGGGCGCCGGAGGCGGCACGGGCGTCCGCGCCGGACCCCGCCGCACGGCCGACCGCGTCGGCCCCGGGGCCGGGTACGGCGGGATCCTCGGTCTGCGGGCCGGTGGTGGTGAAGTGGCCGTCCGCGTCGAGTACGGCCAGGATCCGGTCGTGCGCGGGCCGGGCCGTGGCGAGGGGCTTCAGGACGATCGCGCCGTAGCCGCCGGGCGAGGTGTCCTGGCCGCCCGGCAGGTGTACGCCGGGGCCCGCGGCCACGGCGAGGGCCGTCTCGCCCCGGGTGAGGCTGGCGTGGGCCGCGCGCAGCGCGCCGGCGGCGGTGGGGAGGCCGTGCAGCACCGGGGTCTCGCCGGAGGCGAGCCGCAGGACGGCGCCGACCGCGGCGGCCGCGGCTTCGTCCGGCTCCGGCTCGCCGGGCTCGCCCGGGGTGGCGAGGAAGACGCCGGCGCGCGGGGCCGTGGCCGGGACGGCGCCGGCGTCCTCCAGCGCCTCCCACCAGGTCTCCGCCGCGGCCGGCCCGTGCGGCAGGGCGCCGGCCGGCACGGGGTCCGACGGGTCCGCGGCGGCCTCCGCGAGGAACTCCGCGTCGAACGCCCCGTCCGTGCCGGTGTCCTCCGGCCGACGGTGCGCCGATCCGATCGCCACGATCACCTCGTGCGCGCCGTTCCCGGACTCCTCCGGCATAGCGACAGACTCCCGCATCATGTGTGCTCCATCGACCCGTTGACCTACTGCTGACTGGCTGGTTCCGCAGCGCCTCGGGGCGTGCGGGCATGCCGGGGAGGGACCCCGTGCTGTTCCCCTGCGCGCGCCGCCGGTTACGCGGCGGTGACGTCCTGCCGGATGACGCGCTCGATGTTCCGTTCGGCCAGGGCGGTGATGGTGACGAACGGGTTCACGCCGATGGAGCCGGGGATGAGCGAACCGTCGGTCACGTAGAGGTTCTTGTAGCCCTTGACCCGGCCGTAGTCGTCGGTGGCCCGGCCGAGGACGCAGCCGCCGAGCGGGTGGTAGGTGAAGTCGTCGGAGAAGGCCTTCACCTGCTTGCCGAAGAGGTCGTAGCGGTACATCGTCGTGTTCGCCCGGTTGATGCGGTCGAACAGCGACTTCGCGGCGTTGACGGCGGGGGTGTTCTGGTCGCGGGTCCAGCGCAGGGCCGCCCGGTCGGTCGCCGCGTCGTAGGCGAAGGTGCCGCGTTCGGGGTTCTTGGTGATCGCCAGGTAGAGGCTGACCCAGGTCTCCAGGCCCGCCGGCATGGGGGCGATCTCGGCGAAGACGGGGTTCTGGGGGTTGTCCCAGTCGTCGATGCCGAGCGCGGGGATGGAGGACTGGTTGGCGCCGGTGGGGTTCCACACGTGGTTGGCGCGGGCGGTCATGATGTTGCCGTTGGGGCCCCAGCCGGCGCCGATCTCGGAGCTGAGCTCCGGCAGGGTGCCGGTCTCACGGGCGCGCAGCAGCAGTTCGGTGGAGCCGAGGCTGCCGGCGCCGAGGAACAGGTGGCGGCAGGAGATCTCCTTGGTGGCCAGCAGCCGGCCGTCGGCGTCGCGCTGCTCGACGGTGAGGAGGTAGGTGCCGTCCTTCTGCTGCCGGATGGTCTTGGCCTGGTGCAGGGTCTCGATGGTGACCTTGCCGGTGCCCAGGGCGGCGGCGAGGTAGGTCTTGTCCAGGCTCTGCTTGCCGTGGTTGTTGCCGTAGATGACCTCGGCGGCCAGCGCCGACTTGGGGACTTCCCCGGCCGCCTCGCGCCGCATGTGGTCGAAGTCGTAGACGTTGGGGACGTGGACGGTGCCGAGGCCCGCCTTCTGGGCCTGGTCGCGGGAGACCCGGGCGAACTTGTACCACTCGGTGCTCTCGAACCAGCCGTTGTCGATGTGGTTGACGCGGAGCATGGAGTTGGCGCGCGGGAAGTAGCGGTCGTACATCTCGGCGGAGTCGACGCGCGGCAGCACCTCCTCGAAGTAGGAGCGCTTCGGGGCCACCGCCATACCGCCGTTGACGAGGGAGCCGCCGCCGACGCCGCGGCCCACGTAGACGGACATCTGGTCGAAGTTGACCCGGTCCAGGACGCCGGCGTACGGGTCGATGTCGCGGTTGGCCAGGTCCAGCCAGAGGAAGCTGCCCAGGGGGGCCTCGGTGCGGTTCTTGAACCAGCTGGAGCGCTTGTCGGGCTTGAGCATGCCGGCGAAGACGTTGCCGTCGGGGCCGGGCTGGTTCCACAGCTGGCCCATTTCGAGCATGACCGTGCGGACCCCGGCCTCGCCCAGGCGCAGCGCGGAGACGGCGGCGCCGTAGCCGGTGCCGATGACGACGGCGGGAACGAAGGCGGTGCCGTCGGCGCGGTCGGCGGCCAGGGCCCGGGGGGCTCCGATGGTGGTGGTGCCCGCGAGGGCCGCCGCGCCGAGGGCCGTCAGTCCGAGCAAGCGGCGGCGTGACAGGTGCTGTTCCACGGTGTGTACCTGACTTTCGGGAGGAATGGGACGGATGGTGGCGTGCGGACGCCCGCGTGCGGCGGGTGCGGGAGGGCGTCGGCGCGCGGGACGGCCTCGGGGGGAGGCGGGCGGCGGGAGCGTCAGCCGGCGGTGTGCAGGGTGATCGCGGCGCAGGGGCACTGGTCGGCGGCCTCGCGCACGGCGGCGTGCGCGGCGGCGGGCGGCCCGGGGTCGAGGAGGACCACGAGGCCCTCCTCGCACTGGTCGAAGACCTCGGGGGCGATCAGGGCGCACATGCCGGCGCCGCAGCACAGCCGCCGGTCGGCCGCGACCCGCAGGGGGCCGCCGCTCACCAGGCGACGGGCAGCGCGTACACGCCGTAGACCTGCATGTCGTGGCGGAGCCGGATCTCCTCGGGCGGGCAGGCCAGGCGCAGCCGCGGGAAGCGTTCCAGCAGGGCGGTGAAGCCGACCCTCAGCTCGATGCGGGCCAGTTGCTGGCCGAGGCACTGGTGGATGCCGTGGCCGAAGCCGAGGTGGCCGGCCGCGCGCCGGGTCACGTCGAAGGACTCGGGGTCCGGGAACCGCTCGGGGTCGCGGTTGGCGGCGGCGAGGGAGACCATCACGACCTCCCCCTCATTGATGAGGGTGCCCTCGATCTCCACGTCCTCCAGGGCGGCCCGGGTGGGGCCGTGGTGGACGATGCTGAGGAAGCGCAGGCTCTCCTCGACGGCGCCCTCGATCAGGGACGGGTCGGCGCGCAGCGCGGCCAGCTGCTCGGGGTGTTCCAGCAGGGCGAAGGTGCCGAGGGCGAGCTGGTTGGCGGTGGTCTCGTGGCCGGCGACCAGCAACAGGAAGGCGATCGAGGTGAGTTCCTCGTCGGTGAGGTCGGGGTCGGCGGTGATCAGGCCGCTGAGGATGTCGTCGGCGGGCTCGGTGCGCTTGAGGCGCACCAGGCCGCCCAGGTAGGCCCCGAGCTCCAGGAAGGCGGCGGTGACGTCCTCGGTGGACTCGCCGAAGCTGCTCCAGACGTGGGTGTGGTGCTGGAAGGAGGCGCGGTCCGCGTAGGGCACGCCGAGCAGTTCGCAGATGACGAGGGAGGGGATGGGCAGCGCGAAGTGCTCGAAGAGGTCTGCGGGCGAGCCGAGGCGCTCCATCTCGTCGAGCCGCTCCGCGGTGATCTTCTCGATCCACTCGGTGAGCAGGCGCATGCGGCGGACGGTGAACTGCCCGACCAGCAGCTTGCGGTAGCGCTGGTGCTCGGGGTCGTCGTGCTGGATGAACATGCCGGGGGGCGCGGCCGGGGCCTCGTCCAGGGTCGCGGCGCGCGGGACCGGCGGGTGCTTGAGCTCACCGCGGGCACTGAAGCGGGCGTCGGCGAGGACGGCCCGGGCGGCGGAATATCCCGTGACGAGCCAGCCGAGATGGCCGTCGGCGAATTCCATGCGGGTCAGCGGTTCGGTCCGGCGCAGCGACCGGGTCTCCGGGGGCGGGTTGAAGTATCCGTCCCGGACGGTGGAAAAGGTCACCGGTAAACCCTGGCTCATACATGCCCTTCCATGGCCGGCCGTAATACGGCTCGAATGATTCGGAAACGCGGCCTCAACACGGCGTCAACGCATCCTCGACAAGGCTCGCTGCAATTCGAACTGCGTTGTCCGCGCAGTTCGATCAGCGCCACCTCGAAGGTATGGAGACGGGGTGAAAGGTGTCAACGAAATCAATCCCGCGCGCGCTAACCCTGTGGGCGCGGGCCGGGGGGTACGGTTACGGGCGGTACCGGGGGGCTTCGGTTCGGTACGGTACGGGCGCCCGCCGCCCCCCTCTCCTCCCCCGCCGCCCGCCGGGGGCTCAGGGGCCCTCCGGGGACAGCAGCTGTGCCATGGGGGCCAGTTCGGCACGGCCGTCGATGCGCAGCTTGCGGTAGGCCTGGGTGAGGTGCTTCTCGACCGCCCGGGCGCTGACCTCCAGCCGTTCGGCGATGGCCCGGTTGGAGGTGCCGCGGGCGGCCAGGGCGGCGACGCGGCGCTCGGTGCGGGTCAGGGCGGCGACCGCGTCCGCGCCCTGACAGCCGGCGATGGTGTGCAGGGCCCGGCCGGCCCGGTCGGCGATCCAGGGCGCCCCGCACCGCAGTCCCTGTTCCCGGGCGTGGGTGAGCCGGTGCTCGGCCTCCGCCTCCTGGCCGGCGGTCAGCAGCCGTCTGCCCAGGAGCAGGGAGGTGCGGGCCTGTTCGAGGAGGTGGGCGGTGCGTTCCAGGGCGGCCGCGGAGTCGCGCAGCAGGGCGAGCCCCGGTTCGCCCCCGGTGACGGCGCCCCGGCCGCGCAGGGCGCGGCCGATGGCCACCGGGCTGCCCCAGGCCAGGGCGCGTGCGTACTCCTCGTCCATGAGGTCGTGGGCCTGGCCGGGCCGGCCCATCCGGTAGTGGAGCGCGGAGACCCAGGAGCGCCAGGGCGCTACGGCCGGGTTGCGCCAGTGGGCCCGTTCGGCCGTGCGCCCCCAGTCGAGGTAGCAGTCGAGGGCGGTCGGCAGGTCGTGGCGCAGGGCGGCGGCGGAACCGCGGACGAGGAGCCTGAGGGAGGGGAGGTGGCCGGGGGCGGGGTCCGGCGGGGAGCCCGCCAGGAGCCGTTCGCACAGGGCGGCGTCCCGGGCCTCCAGGGCGGCCTGGAAGACGGCGGCCAGGGTGCGCGGGGTGGCCCAGTCGGCGGCGCCCAGGTCGAGCGCCTCCGTGGCGTGGACGCGGGCCAGGGCGAGGTCGCCCCGGGCGAGGGCGAGGTGGGCGAGCTCGACGGCGGTCAGGGCCTGCGGGACGGTGGCGTGGTCGCGGCGGGCCCGGTCGTGGGCGGTGTGCAGCCAGGGGCCGATGGTGGCGAGGGAGTCCGCGGCGACCAGGACGTCGGTCAGCAGGGGCAGGGCGGTGTGGACGTGGCCGGGGGTGGCCGGCTCGTGCTGGAGCAGCCGTTCGGCGAGGGGCACCGCCTCGGCGGCCGTGACCCGCTGGGCCAGGACGGCCCCGTGCAGCAGGACGGTGACCCGTTCCCGGTCGGCGGCGCCGTCCAGCGGGGGGAGGGGGCCCAGGGCGCGCAGCCGGTCGGCGGAGGCGGCCAGTTCGGCCGGGCCTGCCACGGCGGCGTGCCGAAGGCGGGCCTCCAGCCGAAGGGCGCTGCGGCGGTCGGCGCCGGTGAGGCCCTCCGGGTCGCCCAGCGCGGCGGCGGTCCCGGCGACCGTGTCGAGGGTGGCGGGCGGGCAGTCGGCGAGGAGGAAGGGCGGTATCCGGCCCGCCACGCGGGCGCGGCCGGCCGGGTCCGGGAGGAGGAGCAGGGCCTGGGTGAAGTGGCGCAGGGCGGCCCTGGGGGCGAAGTCCCGTTCGACGGTGGCGAGTTCGACGAGGAGGTCGGCGCGGGCGGGTCCGTCGGGCGGGCTGAGGAGCAGGGCGCGGCGCAGGTAGCGGGCGGCGGCCTCCGGGTCCGTGCGGCGCAGGGCGGCGGTCGCGGCGGCCCGGAGTACCTCCTGCGCCCAGGGCTCCGGACAGGAGGACACGGCGAGCAGTTGCGCTGCGGCGCGTTCGGCGGGGTGCCCGCCCTGGTGCAGCAGGAGGGCGGCGCGCAGCCGGGCGGCCTCGGCCTCGGCGGGGGACATCGCCTCCTCCACGGCGTCCGCGACGACCGGGTGGACGAACCGGGGCACCGGACCCTCCGCCAACAGCCCGAGCCGCCGCAGCACCCGCACCGCCTCGGCCCGCCCGGTGGCGTCCAGCCCGGCGAGCCGGCCGGCGGGGTCCTCCCCGGCGGTCTCCGCACCCCTCCCCGCCACGGGGTCCTCCGCCCAGGTGGTGTCGCCGGGCACCCCGGGCACCCACGGCGTCCCGGTGCATCCGGCTTCCCCGGCCGGCCCGGCACGGCCCGGGTCACCGGCGTGCCCTGCGGTGCGGGTGGTGTCGGCGGCGGGGTCGGCTCCGGTGGGGGCGGCGTCGGCCTCGGTGGGGGCGGGAGGGTCGCCGAGGACGGCGAGGGCCGAGGCGAAGCGCCGGACCGGGGGGCGCTGGCCGCGCAGGACCACGGCGAGGCGTTCGCGCAGGGCGTCGGGGCGGATCCCGCGGATGTCCCGGGCGTCGGGCAGCCGTTCCCCGTGAGCCGGGGGCCCGGCGGCGGTCAGGGCGTCGAGGGTGGCCGTGAGCAGCAGGGGGTGTCCGCCGGTCGCCTCGTGGCAGGCGCGGGCGCAGGCCTGGTCCACGGGCCGGCCCAGCCGGGCGCCCACCAGGTCGGCGGTGGCCCCGACGGACAGCGGCCGCAGCCGCAGCACGCGGGCCGCGCGGCCGGTGAGGTGGTGGAGCCCGGGCGCGTCCTCACCGGGGTCCCCTTCGCGCAGGGCGGCGACCAGGGTCACGCGCAGCCGGGGCAGGCGTCCGGCCAGCCGGGCGAGCCAGCGCAGCGAGGCGGTGTCGGCCCAGTGGAGGTCGTCCACCAGCAGGAGCAGCGGTTTGCGGTCGGCGTGTCCGGCGACCAGGGCGAGCAGCTCGGAACCGGCGGGAGGATCGGCCGGCTGCCCGGGCGGGGTGACGGTACCTCCGGGGGCGGGCAGCAGCGGGGTCAGCAGCTGGCTGAGCACACCGAAGCCGAAGGCCTGCTCCTGCGGGGCTCCGCTGGCGGTGAGGACGCGGACGCCCCGGCGTTCGGCGAGCTCCGGCAGGGCCCGCAGCAGGGCGGTCTTGCCCATGCCGATGCCCCCGGTCACCACCGTCAGCGACCCGCCGCCCGCTCCGTGCCCCGTGGCGTCCAACGCCGCCGTGAGCAGGTCGAGTTCCTGTTGGCGGTGGAGCAGGGCGTTCATGTCGGTTCCTCCGTAGCGGTTCGTTCGAGTGCCGCGGCCAGCTGGGGACGCCCCCGGATGCCGAGCTTGCGGTAGGCCTTCGTCAGGTGCTGTTCCACGGTGCGGGGGGTGACGGCGAGTTCCCCGGCGATGGCCCGGTTGGGCAGGCCGTCGGCGGCGAGCGCCGCGACCCGGTACTCGGCGTCGGTGAGGCGGGCCGGTGCCGTACCGGCGGACCCGGACGCGGACGGGGGCTGGGGGCCGGCGGGTGCCGGGCCACGCCCGACGCCGTGCGGGGTGCGGCGTGCCCGGCCGGACCGCCCCGAGGCCGGCCCCGAGCCCGGCCGCGGGTCGCGCGGGGCTGCCGGGGCGGGTGTGCCCGGGTGCGGGGCGGAGGGTGCCGGGGTCCGGTCGGCGGCCAGCAGGGAGTCGACCGTGAGCTGTCCCGTGACGGGGGCCGTACCGAGGGCGACCAGCGCCTGCCGGTACCGCCATCCTGCGGCGCGCCCCCGGGCCCGGGCCGCCGCTCCGGGCGTGCCGGCCCCGCCGGGGCGCGGAGCCAGCGCCGTGGCCAGCGCGAGGGGTGAGCCCCACCGCAGGGCCAGTCGGCGTTCCTCGGCCAGCAGCCGCACCGCCAGCGGGTCGTCGGGGTCACGGGTCCGGGCGGCGGCCGAACGCCAGGGCAGCAGGGCTGGGTTGGCCGCCTGCCGGGCCAGCAGCCGGCGCCCGCACTCCAGCAGGTCGGCGAGGGCCCGGTCGCGCTCGCCCGCCGCGAGCCGGACCCGCCCGCGCGCGTAGAGGAGGTGCGCCCAGGCCAGACCGCCCTCGGCGGCGGGCGGCAGAGGCGTCTCCAGGATCCGGGCGGCGGCGTCCGCGTCCCCCCGGCGCAGGTCCAGCAGGGCCCGCAGGGCGAGGGGGGCGGGCGCCATCAGGGGGTGCCACAACCGGGCCGGCATGACCTCTTCGCACCGGTCGAGGGCTTCCGAGGCGGCGGCGTCCCGCCCGCCCCGCAGTTCGGCGAGGCAGGTGACGAGCAGGGCCGCGCCGGCGACCGGCCGGGCGTCGCGCCGTGCCGCGCACACCAGGATCCCGTCGAGAGCGCCGCGCGCCTCCTCCGTGTCCCCGCTGAGGACGAGCGCGTGCGCCGCGGCCGCCCGCACGGCCGGCGGGACGTGCGCGCGGGCCTCCGGGGCCAGGGCGGCCCGGGCGAGCGCCCTGGCCCCGCCGATGTCCTCGCCGCGCTGGGCGGTCAGCCAGGCGGCCACGGCGGCCTCGGCGGCCCGCTCGGGCCGGCCGCTCCAGGAACCGGCCGGAAGCGGCACGCAGCCGTCCTCCGGGTCGGGACGGCCCAGTTCGGCCAACGCGTGCAGGGCCCGCAGCCCGGAGTGCTCGGCGGAGCCCGGCTCCGCCCCGGCGGCGGCCCGGGCGATGCGGGCGGCGGGGGTGAGGAAGTCACCGCGGGCCACGAGGAGTTCCGCCGCGCGCAGCCGGGCCCGTACCGTGGCGGGGTCGACGGGAGCGGGTCCGGCCGCGCCCGGCGGCGGGTCCAGGGCGCGATAGAGGTGGCGGCTCGCGGCGTCGGGCGCGGTGGGGAGCACGGCCGTGGCCAGCTCGGTCAGCAGCCGGACCCGCAGGGCTTCCGGCACCGGCTCGCGCAGGGCTCGTTCCAGCAGCCGGACGGCCCCGGCGGTCCGGCCGGCCGCCCGCTCCTCGGCGGCCCGGCGGCGCAGTGCCGCCACCGCCCAGGGGGCGCCGACGGGGCCGGAGCCGAGCAGCATCCGGGTCACGGCACGGTCGGACAGGGCCGCCCGGTGGGCCCATGCGGCGGCCCGGGCGTGCAGTTCCTCCCGCGGCTCCGTGCCGAGGCCGGCCAGGACGGCCCGGGCGGCGGCCCCGCTGCGCAGGGCGGGGCGGGGGCCGTCGGCGAGCAGCCCGGTGCCGGACAGCAGGCTCAGGGCCCGGGCCGTGCCGGGGGCGCGGGGGCCGGGGGCCAGCGCTTCGATCAGGCCGGGGGTGCAGTCGGGTCCGGCGACGGCGATCGCGCGCAGGACGCCGAGGAGTTCCCCGGGCAGCAGGGGCAGGGTGCGCACCGTGCGCTCCCGGACGGCCTCCGCCGCGCTCTCCGCGAGGTCGGCGAGGTGTGCGGTCCGCGGGGGCCAGCCGTGCCGGACGAACCGGGCGGTGACCGACCGCAGCAGGGCGGGGTTCCCGTCGAGGCGGCGGACGGCCTCCGCCAGGAAGGCGGCGTCCACGGACCCGGGCCAGGTGTCGGCGAGGACCCGGCCGACGGCTTCGGCGGACAGCGGGGGGAGCTCCAGCACGTGCCGGGCCACGGAGCGGCCGTCGGCCAGCGGGCAGGGCTCTATCCGGTCGTACGGACCGGGCGGGGCGGCGCCGTTGCGGGAGGTGAGCAGCATCAGCGGTACGCCGGCCAGCCGCCGGGCCAGTGCCTGGAGCCCGCGCAGCGACGGCGTGTCGGCCCACTGGACGTCGTCGACGACCAGCAGCAGGGGGCGGCCGCGGGCGGCGGTGAGGAAGGCGGCGCACAGCTCGCCGGGGCGGGCTCGGTCGTGCGGGAGGTCCGGCCCGGCGGGGGTGGTCCCGGGGAGCAGCTGGCCGAGGAGCTGGGCGGCGAGCCCGTGGGGCAGGCAGGTCTCCTCGGGCGAGGCGGCCGCGGCGGCGACCCGGACGCCGGCGTCGGTGGCGAGGGCGGCGGCGTGGTCCAGCAGCGTGCTGCGTCCGATGCCGGGCGGCCCGCCGACCTCGACGAGCGCGGGCCGGCCGCGCCTCAGGTCGGCCAGCAGGCCGCGCAGCAGCCGGTCTTCGGCGTCCCGCCCGACGGGCACCGCCGGGCCGCCGGGTCCGGGCGGGGCGGCTGTCGTCCGTGGCATGGGCCTCGGTCCTCTCGTGTTCGTGTCGATGGCCTCCCCCGCCGGCCCGGCAGGGGCCCCGGGCGGGCACGCTTCCCCACCGGCCCGGGCCTACCCCGCTCCCCCGCACCCCCCGCCAGGTACTCCCGGCGGCGGGCGCGGGGCGCACCGCGTCCGGCCCCGGGCCACCGCACCCGGCCAGGCAGCCGAACTCGCACCCGCCCCGGCTTCCACCCCGGAACGGCACTGCCCCGCTCCCCGCGCCCGCGCCCGCCGCCGCACCTCCTGCCGGCGACGGGCGCGGGGGGCGCACCGCGTCCGGGCCCGGGCTACCGGACCCGGACGGGGAGCCGAACTGGGCCCCCCCCGGCTTCCCCCTGGAACGGGAATGCCCCGCTCCCCTGCCTCCCCGCCGGTCGCCGGCGCCCCGCGTCCGCCCCGGGGTTCGGGGCCCGGCCGGGCGGCCGAGCGCCACGTTCCGCCGGAGCGCTCCCGGCATCGGTTCCCCGTTCCGGCGTGTGCCGTGCACCGGCACGGACGTGGCGGCCCGGGCCGGGCCGGAAGAGCCGGCGCGCGTGGCCCGTGCGGGCCCTCACCTCTCGGTCCGGTCCGGTCGGCGGAGCCTCCCGGAGCCCCGCCGGGCCGGGCGCGACGCGGCGCGGGCCCGGGAACGCCGCCTGCGGTGCCGGCCGCCCGGAGCGCGGGTCTGGCGGCGGGGCGTCGGGGGCGCCGCCTAGGGCGGGGACGGTACGCCGTCCGCCGGGCGGGACGTGGCGGCTCGGGTGCGGGGGGCGAGGCCGCGCGGCAGGTCGGCGCGGCCGCGGACGTCGAGCTTGCGGTAGACGTTGGTCAGGTGCATCTCCACCGTGCGCGGGGTGATGAACAGCGCCTCCGCGATCTTCTTGTTGCTGAGGCCGCGCTGGGCCAGGGTGGCGATGCGGCGCTCGCTGGGCGTCAGGGAGTCCACGGGGGCGACGGCCAGCTGCGGCATGCGTCCCCCCGCGGTCACCAGCGTGTCGCGGGCGGTGGCGGTCAGCGCGTGGGAGCCGCAGCGGGTGGCGAGCCCGATGGCCTGCCGCAGGTGCCCCCGCGCGGCCCGGGCGTCGCCGAGCGCGAGCAGCTCCCGGCCCAACTGGTATTCGGCCCGGGCCAGTTCCAGCCGGGCCGGTGAGCCGGACAGGGTCTCCACCGCCTCGGCCAGCAGCTCCGTACGGGCCCGGCCCCCGACGACGGAGGCGGCCGCGACCAGGCCGAGCCCCAGGGCGCGCGGGGTGCCCCAGGCCCGGGTCCGGGCCACGGCGGTCTCCACCAGCCCGGCGGCCTCGGCTCCCCGGCCCAGCCTGCCGAGGGTGGTGGCGGTCGGCAGCCACCAGGGGGCGAGGACCGGGTTGGCGACGCCCGCCTCCTCCTGGCTGCGCCCGCACCGCCGCCACAGCTCCAACGCCCCTTCGAGGTCGCCGCGTTCGCGGCGGACCCGCCCCGAGACGTACAGGTAGAGGTGCCATTCCCACACGCTGCGGTCCAAGTGGCCCGCGGTGCGGGCGAGTCCGTCGAGCACGGCGCCGGCCCGGGCGGCCTCCCCCTGGGAGAGCAGTACGGAGCCCAGCGCGAGGTGGGCCAGGGGCGGGGCTCCGGCCGGGCCGCTGACCTCGGTGGCGGCCCGGGCGTCCCGCGCGGCGCCGGGGACGTCGCCGATGCCGTGCAGGATCAGGGAGCGGCCGGCCAGCGCGGCCCGCCGGGGCCACAGCGGGGGGTGGTCCTGCGCCGGCGACAGCACCCGGTCCAGGGCGCCGAGGGCCTCGTCCACGCGGTCGGCGAGCGCGAGTACGGCGGAGGAGCAGAACACCCCCCAGCCGGCGGTGCCGGGTTCGTCGGAGCGCAGCGCCCGGCGGGCCAGGGCGGCGGCGCGGGCCGCGGATCCGCCGTCCAGGGCGGCGAAGGCGCTGAGGGCCGCGAGCAGACGCCGGTCGGCCGGGCCGTGCCCGGTCGGTACGGGCAGGGCGGCGGCCCGGACGCCGGCGGCGGGGAGTGCCGTCCGGTCGTTGACGGCGCTGGCCAGCAGGGCGGATTCGACGGTCGTGCGCAGGTCCCGGCAGGCGGGGTCGGCCCCGGCGTCCGGGAGGCGGGACAGACCCTCCAGGACCCCTTCCAGCAACCGCATCCCCTCGGGGGCCCGGCGGGTGCCGAGCGCCATCATGGCGTACTGCACGGCCACGGGGGCCTGCCGGCGCGGGTCGGGGGTGAGGGCGAGGGCCTGGCGCAGGTGCCAGAGGGCGTGGGCCGGGGTGACGACGGTGCGGCTGGCGGCGCGGGCCAGTTCCACGTGCAGGCCGCCGCGTTCGGCGTCCGTGAGGCCGCGGCCGGCCTCGCCGCGCAGCCAGCGGCCGGCCGCCCGGACGGTCGCCCGGGTGGGCGCCTCGGCGGCGGCGTCGCGCAGGACGGCGAACATCCACGGCTCGTCGGCCCGGTCCAGCGCGGCGAGTTGCTCGGCGACCTCCGGGGCGGGGCGTCCGGCGTCGCTGAGGACCCGGGCGGCGCGGATGCGCAGGTCCCGCAGCCCGGGCTCGGACAGGGTGGCGAGGACCACGCCGCGGACGTCCTCGCGCATGTACGGCGGGGTGCCCGGCAGGACGGCCCCGATCCGGCGCAGGCCCTTCAGGGCGCAGGTCACGGCCCCGACGTCCAGTCCGCAGAGCGCGGCGAGCAGGTCGGGGGCGGCCTCGCCGAGCACCGCGAGGGCGGTGGCCACCTGCCGGGCCCGGCGGGGGCCGGCGGCCAGCAGTTCGGGGACCCGGGCGGCCGTCACGCCCCGGTGGACGGCGTCCAGCCGGTGCACGGCTTCCGCGCCGGGCGGGATGCCGAGGGTGCGCAGGGTGGTGAGCACCCGGTCCACCAGCAGCGGGTTGCCTCCGGTGAGTTCGGCGCAGCGCCGGACGAACCGCTGGTCCGCGGGTGCGCCGCAGATCCCGGTGGTCAGGCGGGCGATGGCCGCTTCGGTGAGGGGGACGGGGTCCAGGAGGGTGCAGCGACCCCGGGCGGTGATCTCGGCGAGCACGGGGGTGCCGGGGCCGGGGGCGTCGGTGCGCTGCGCGAGGATCAGGAGCAGGGGCCGGGCGGCGGCGTGGCGGAGGATGAACTCGGCGTGGCGCAGGGAGGTTTCGTCGCACCATTGGGCGTCGTCGACCAGCAGGGCCAGGGGTCCGGCGGCGAGGAGGCCGAGGGCGCGGCGGTGGAGCTCCTGCCGGTCGTGGTGGAGGTCGCGGGGGCCGGCCGGCGCCCCGGGCGGGGGCGGCAGCAGCACGTCCACGGTACGGGTGCGGGCGGGACCCTCGGGTAAGCCGGCGGCCTGCCGTACGGTCCATCCGGCGGCGGCCAGGCGCTGCCGCGCGAGGGTCAGCAGGCGCGTCCTGCCGATTCCGGCGGGGCCCCTGACGAGGACGGCCCGCGCGCTGCCCGCCCGGGCTTCGGCGGCGTCGCCCAGCAGGGTCTCGAGTTCGGGGGTGGGGTCGTCCGGGATCAGGCCCGGGCCCTGCGCCATTCCAGCGGTGAACACCAACGCATTTCCCTCTTCCTTCGCGGAACCGCCTCCGGTCATCCGGCGGTACGACGCCGGAATGTCCCTGCGTGACCAAGATCGTAGGGGATGCGCCCCGAGGACTTACGGCCGATCCAATCGATTTGAGCCAGAATGTACTGGACCTTGGCCGAGGCACATGCCACCGCGAGCCTCCCGGCCCGGGGTGAACCGCACGCATTTCGGCCTTTCCGCGAAGCCGAATTCCGCAATTCCCATGGAACGACGGGCTCCGCACGGAACGCCGGCTTCACGCGCAGCCGGTATCCGGCCATCGATTCCCGTTCTCCCGGCTGGGTTATCGTGCCGGGACAGCTTGTTGGCCGCCGACCCGCCGGAGTGTTGCGTGCTGTCCCACCTGGAGCTGTCCTGCCCTCCGCCGGGCTGGCCGCCCGTCCCCTGGCCGGGGCCGCGTCCCCGGCCGGCCGGGGACGCGCCGGACCTGTGGCTGTTCCACGTCCCGGACTCCGCCCTGCGTTCCGTGGTCCTCGACCGGTCCCCGCTGGACGCCCGGGAACGCGCCCGGGTCGCCGCCTTCGTGTACCCCCTGCACCGGGACCGCTACGTGGCCGCGCACCTCGCGCTGCGCCGGGTGCTGTGCGCCTACGAGGGCGTCGCGCCGGGCGAGTTGACGTTCGTGCGCCGCTCCTGCCCCTGCTGCGGCGGACCGCACGGCCGCCCGGCCCTGGCGGGCGTCGGCGCTCCGCACTTCTCCCTGTCCCACACGGGCGACCTGGTGCTGATCGCGGTGGCCGGCCGCCCGGTGGGCGTGGACGTGGAGGCGCTGCCGGACCCGCAGCGGGCGGCCAGCGTGGGCGAGGCCCTGCACCCGGCCGAGCGGCGGGCGGTCCACGCCGCCCAACCGGCCCTGCGGCCAGCCGTGTTCGCCCGGCTGTGGGCTCGCAAGGAGGCCTACCTCAAGGGGCTCGGCACGGGGGTGGGCCGCAGCCCGGACCTGGACTACCTCGGCGATCCCGGCGTCGGGGCCCCCGCCCGGCCGTCGGGCTGGACGGTCCGGGACGTGCCGGTGGGCCCGGACCACGCGGCGGCGGTGGCCCTGGAGCAGCCGGCGGACGCCGCCCCCGAGGTCACCGTCCGCACGTACTACCTCGGGGCCCTGGACGCCACGACCGCCGAGGCCCTGACCACCGCCTGAGAGCGGAATCCCGGGCCCGGGGCGCGGGGCTCCGGGGAAATCCCGCGTGCGCCGGATGATCACACGGGGCGACACTGGGCGGATGGACCACACAGCCTCCCAGCGGACGCCCCGGGAACGGGCCCTCCGGCACGTCACGGAACTGGCGTCGGGCCCTCCCGTCGACCCCGCGCTGCGCGTGACCCTCAACTTCCACCCGGACCGGCCGCTCCGGGGCACGGCGATCCTGGACGCGCTGGCCGAGGACGGCGTGTACCGCTCCCAGTTCGTCACGGGGACCGGCAACGGCGGACTGACCGCCCACCCCGGCGGTGACCGGTGGCGCTGGGAGAGCCGGATCTTCGCCGGGGCGTACGACGACGCGGCCGCGCACGAGCGGCCCGTGTACGGCGCGCTGAACTTCCGCCACAAGCCGGTCGGCGGGGCACCGCGCTTCGGCTCCGCGCACTTCCGGCTGGCGGCCGGCACGCTGGAGCGGACCACGTTCTGCTACCCGGACAGCTTCCTCGAACCTTCGCACTTCGGCGTAGCGGCCCGCATGGGTCTGCTCGAACTCGCCCTCGCCGACGACCAGGACGCCCTGGACGACTACGTCGAGGCCCAGGTGCACGGCCCCGTCCGCCTGGACCGGCACGTGGAGGCCCTGGTCCTGGACCCCTGCTTCCGGGGGACGCCGGTCGAGGCCGCGGCCCAGCGCCTGGGCTGCCCGGTGGAATGGCACGCGGGGTTCCGGCTCACGGTCGGGGAACTGCGGCGCCATCCCGGCTACCGCGGGCAGGAGTTCGTCGACCTGGGGGCGGAGATCGCGCAGGACGGCGTGCTCGATCCGCGGATCGTGGGAGAGGCCGCCGGGAGCGACCGTTTCGACCCCCAGGCCGTCAAGCGGGTCTGGCACTACCTGGCACGCTTCGGCTCCCCGGGAACGCCGGAACGCCCCTGACTCCGCCGCCCCGCACGCACGCCGGGCGACGCGGGACCTCCGGGGCGGGGGCGGGCGGGCGTTCGGGGGAACGCCCGTGAGGATGGACGCCGGGGTCCGGGTCGGCCGAACGGGCGGCGGGGGCGTTGTAGGGGTGTTGTGGCTCCCGCGCCGAAAGGAAACTTCAGTGCCCCCTGTGAGTCCTGTGACCCCCGTGCCCTCCGTGCCCCCTGCGGCCTTACCCGCCGCCGAGACCCTCCTGAAGCGGACCCTCGGCGAGCGCCGCATCGCGCTCGTGGCCTGGCGGTTGCTCGTGCTGCAGATCGCCCATCCCGTCGTCGCCGCGGGCATGGACCGGTACTCCACCTACCGCGCCCACCCCTGGCGGCGGATCGAGCACACCATGGAGAGCGGCAGCCGGCTGTTCTTCGCCGGGCCCGAGGAACGGCGCCTGGAGGTGGCCCGCCTCCAGCGGACGCACCGGCGCATCCAGGGCACGGACGCGGCCGGGCGGGCGTACAGCGCGCAGGACCCCGAGGTCCGCGGCTGGGTGATGGTGACCCTGTACGAGTCCATGACCGCCATGCGCGAGCTGTCCGGGCATCCGCTTACGCCCGCCGAACTCGACGTGCTGTACGCGGAGTTCCTGGACGTGTGTGCCGCCCTCGGGATTACGCGGGAGGTGCTCCCGGGCAGCGCGGCCGAGGTCCCGGCGTACGTGGAGCGGACCGTCCGGGAGGTCCTGGAGGACGGACCCGAGGTCCGGCACATGCTCCACGGGCTGCTCCGCGAAGCCCCCGTCCCGCGCCGACTGGGCCGGCTGGCGCCCGCCTGGCCGCTGCTGCGGGTGGTGATCGCCCGGGCGGTGACCACCCTCACGGTCAGTGATCTGCCGCCGGCCTGGCACGAGAGGTTCGGGACCTCCCGCGGGCCTGCGGGCGCCGCGCTGTCGTGGACGCTGCACCACGGGCTGCGCCACGCCATGGCCCTGGCCCCCGACCGGGTGCGCTACCGCCGCCGGTCGGTGAGCGGCGCCCCCGCGCCGGCGCGTCGGTCGGTGCCGCGGGCGCGCAGCGGCGTGGACGCGCGGCCGGCCCGGCTGGAGGCGTTCTTCCGCCGGGTGCTGGACCAGACCGGCAACGGCCGGGTCGACTCCGCCGACCTGCAGGCCATGGTGCACACCATGTGCTGGCGGCTCGAACTGCCCGCCGAGCGGGAGGACGAGGTGTACGCCGCCTTCGAGGACTGGTGGGCCCGGCTCCGGGAGGCGGCCGACTCCGACGGTGACGGGGGCGTGGAGTGCGGGGAGTTCGTCTCCGCGATGCTGGCCGGGGTGGACCGTGACCCGGCGTACCTGGAGAAGGGCCTCGTACCGGCGGTGCGGGCGCTGTTCCGGGCCGCCGACCGCGACGGCAGCGGCTACCTGGGGGCGGACGAGTACCGGCTGCTGTTCGGGGGGCCGCGGGTGCACCCGGCCGAACTGAACGACGGTTTCCGGGAACTGGACGCCGACGGGGACGGACGGGTCGAGGAGGCGGAGTTCGTGGCCGCGTTCTGCGACTTCTTCACCGCCCGCACCGACACCACCGCCGGAACGGGACTCCTCGGCCGAGCCTGAAGCCCGACCCCCGACGGGGCGCCGGACCCCGGCCGGGAACCGGGGCCCCGGGCCGGCGGCGGTCAGGCTCGGGGTGCCGGCAGGGTGTAGCGGGCGCAGCCGTCGTCGTCGGAGGAAGCGGTGCGTTCGAAGCCCGCGCGGCCGACCACGCCGTGTGACGGGGCGTTGTCCGGGTCGACCGAGGCGTGCAGCGTGGTCACGCCGGGCTGGCCGAAGGCCCAGGACGCGAGCCCGCGCAGCGCCTCGGTGGCGTAGCCGTTGCCGCGGGCCGACGGTACGAGGTCGTAGCCGACCTCGGCGTTCCCGTCGGCGTCGGGGGCGCCGTGGAATCCGATGCCGCCGATCCCCCGCCGGTCGTCCTTGCGCACGATGACGTACGGGCCCCACCCCGGCCGGTAGGTCCCCTGCTCCCTGGCCTTGACCACCATCCCGGAGGCGGCCCGAGTGCCCTCGCCGGGGCCGTCGGCCGCCCAGGCGAAGCCGCCGGTGCCGCCCGCGTGCAGATCGGCGGCGACCTGCGGGGAGATCTCGCAGAGGACGACGCGCTCCGTCTCGACGGGGTCGGAGTACCAGCGCCAGACGGTGCGGCGCGGCAGGTCGCCGAGCGGGGCCCGGCCGGTCACCCACAGCAGGACCTCCCAGGGGGTGCCGGCGGTGCGCGGCGCCTGCGGGAAGAGGCGGTCGAGCACCTGCTCGCACAGGGCGGCGTCGGGCTCCCAGCCGTGCGTGCCGAGGGCGACCAGGATGTCGTGGGTGTGCAGCAGGGTCTCCACGACGCCCATGGCCGCGAAGCGGTCCCCGTCCGCCATCCCGTACGGGTGCCAGGCCCGGTCCCCGGGCCGGGCGACGGCCACGACGGCCGACAGCAGGCCTCCGGTGGCCTCGATGACCTCGATCAGGCCCTCGTTGGTGGTGCCAGGGTCCGCGCTGATCTCGAACGGGACGTACCCGCCCTTGGCCCGCCCGGTGAGCTGGGCCGCGTACGCGGTGAAGTCGCCCGCTATGTGCACGGCGGTGTCGTAGCAGCTCCAGTCGAGCCCGGCGGCGGGGGCGGACCAGTCGAGGTGTGCCACCTTCCGGAGCGCCTCGGCGGTGAGGGACACGGCCCGGTCGACGGCGTGGGGGGTCATGATCGTCATGGTCGAACCCTAGGGTCACCGCGTCCGCCGGGCCACCGGATATCCCGCGCTCCTCCGGGAGCCCGGCCTCAGCCGACCTGTCCCGTCGGCCGCACCGTGATGTGGTTGACGTCCACGCCGGGGGGCTGGTTGACGGCGAACACGATGGTGTCCGCGATCTGTTCGGCGGTCATCGTGGCGGCTGCGTCGGGGGTGCCGCCGCGGGCGTGCCAGAAGGGGGTGTCGACGACGCCGGGCGCGACGACGGTCACGCCGACCCCGTCCTGGCCGACCAGGAGGCGGGTGTTCTCGGCGAGGGCGTGGGCGGCCCACTTGGTGACGGAGTAGAGGTTGCCGGGGGTGTGGCGGACCCCGGCGACCGAGCCGATGATCACGATGCGGCCCTTGGCGGCCCTCAGGTGGGGCAGGGTCTCCTGGATCAGCAGGGCGGGGCCCAGGACGTTGGTGAGGACCATGGCGCGCATGTCCTCGGGGGCGTGGGTCTCCAGGTTGCCGGGCAGGGAGAAACCGGCGTTGGCGATGACGTTGTCCAGCCGTCCCCAGGTGTCCAGCACGTGGCGGACGGCGGCGGCGACGTCCTCCGCTTCGGCGGCGTCGCCGGTGATCGTCAGCAGTCGGCCACCCGCCCCCGCCGTGGTGGCGAAGGCGGCCAGCTTGGCCGCGTCGCGCCCGGTGACGGCCACGCGGTGGCCCTCCTTGAGCAGCGCGCGGGCGGTGGCGGCGCCGATTCCGGTCGAGCCACCGGTGATCAGCGTGACGGGTTCCACGGGACGGCCTCCTCGGCGACGAGATCATCGGGGCGAAGCGCCTGCACCCTACCCGGCGATCTTCCTATGAACGCCGGGCCCCTGCCTGGGCGCGGGCGGTCAGGCCGGAGCGTTCCAGGGCGCGGAGCACGGCCCGCCGGTCCTCCGCGGGCTGCTCCTCCCCCGCGTCGAGCGCCGCTTCGACCGCCGTGGCGGTGAGGCGGCCGGCCTCCGCCGCGGCCAGGAGCTCCTCCGCCGTCCGCCGGGGCAGGCCGAGCAGGTCCAGCGCCTCCTCGCGCACCGCGAAGCGGCTCATCCCGCAGTCCAGGCCGTCGTCCCGGAGCCGGTCGGGGTAGGGGGCGCGGGCCCAGGAGCCGTTCTCGTACCAGTAGACGCAGCCCAGTTCCATGCCCGTCAGGAGGTCCCGCAGCCGCTCGAAGGGCAGCCAGTCCGGCGCCTGCGCCAGCATGTCGATCGAGGGGGCGTGCCACTTGACGCCGCTCGACTCGTCCTCGCCGTACAGGACGTAGCGCCCCTGTCCCCTCGGCGCGAGGGTCCACCAGGTGCAGCCGCAGTCGTCGAGGTGCAGGCCCGCTGCGTCGATCCAGATCCCGGTGCGGTGGACCCCCAGCGTCTCCGCCTCCGCGGTGGCCTCCATGACGGCGGCCAACGCCCAGCGGGCCCACAGCAGTTCGGCCGCCGGAAGGTCCTCGGGCCTGCCCGGCCTCGCGATCGCCATACCGTCTCGCTCCTTCGTCCCTCGTACGGTGTCTCCCCCTTGATGGTAGGAGGGGGCACCGACAGCCCGCCCTGTCGGCATGTCGCCGGTGCCGTCGGTCCGCTGTCGGGGACACGTCGGTGGCGCACGACACCTTTGCCGCAGAGACGGCCGGCCCCGCCAACGGGGCCCCTCCCCAAGGAGCCATCATGCGCGCACCCGTCACGGTCATCGGCGCCGGACTCGGCGGACTCGCCCTCGCCCGCGTCCTGCACCTCCACGAAGTCCCGGTCACGGTCTACGAGGCCGAGCCCTCCCCGTCCGCGCGCCCCCAGGGCGGACTGCTCGACATCCACGACTACAACGGGCAGCTCGCCCTCGAAGCCGCCGGTCTCATGGACGAGTTCCACGCCATCGTCCTCGAAGGCCGCCAGGCGATGCGGGTCCTCGAACCGGACGGCACCGTCGTGTTCGACCGGCCCGACGATGGCACGGGCGGGCGCCCCGAGGTGGAGCGCGGGGCGTTGCGGCAGGTGCTGCTCGACTCCCTCCCGGCCGGCACCGTCCGCTGGGGCCACAAGGTGCGGGAGGTCCGCCCCCTCGGCGGCGGCCGCCACGAGGTGACGTTCGCCCACGGCGGCGGCCTGGTCACCAGCCTGCTGGTCGGCGCGGACGGCGCCTGGTCGCGGGTACGGCCGCTGCTCACCCCCGCCGAACCCCGTTACACCGGCACCTCGGTCGTCGAGACCTACCTCTTCGAGGCAGGCACCCGCCACCCCGCCACGGCGAAGGCCGTCGGCGGCGGGTCGACGATCGTCCCGGAGCGGGACGGCAGGGCGATCTTCACGCACCGGGAGAGCGGTGACACCCTGCACGCCTACGTGGGGCTGACGGAGCCGCAGGAGTGGTTCGCCGCCGTCGACTTCACCGACGCCGCCGCGGCCACCGCGCGGATCGCGCGGGAGTTCGCCGGGTGGGCGCCCGAACTCACGGCGCTCATCACCGACAGCGACACCCCGCCGCTCCTGCGGCCCCTCCACGCCCTGCCGGACGGGCTCCGCTGGGACCGGGTGCCCGGGGTGACCCTGCTCGGCGACGCCGCCCACCTCGCGGCCCCGAACGGCGAGGGCGCCAACCTCGCGCTGCTCGACGGCGCCGAACTCGGCCGGGCCCTGGCCACGCACCCCAACGGCATCGAGGCCGCGCTCGCCGCGTACGAACAGGCCATGTTCCGGCGCGGCCACGGGACCGCCGCGTCCTGGGACACCGCGGGCCACGGCCCGGGCCACGGGGAGCGGTGAACCCCGGCCGCCGTCAGAGGGCCTGCACCACCACCAGGCAGGTGTCGTCCTCCAGCTGGTCGGCGGCGTAGTGGGCGACCACCGCGTCCAGGGTCTGCCGGGCGTCACCGCCGGCGGAGTCCGCGAGGTGGCCGCGCAGGGCGTCGATGCTGTCGTCGAGGTCTTCGCCGCGCCGCTCGACCAGCCCGTCGGTGTAGAGGAGCAGGAGGTCGCCCGGTTCCAGCACCGCCTCGGCCGTCTCGTACGCCTCCCCCGGGAGCAGGCCGAGCAGCGGTCCCCGGTGGCCGGTGCCGAGGGCGGTGGCGGTGCCCTCGTGCAGCAGGAGGGGCGCCGGGTGTCCGGCGCAGGCCCACACCAGGCGCCGGTCGCCGTGGAGGTGTCCGATGACGGCGGTGGCGGTCTGCGCGGAGGCGTCGGCGCACACGAGTTCGTTGAGCCAGGTCGTCAGCTGCCCGGCGTCGCTGCCCGGGGTGTGGGCCAGACCGGCCAGGGCGTGCCGCTGCTGCGCCATGCGCGCGACCGCCGGCAGCCCGTGCCCGGACGCGTCTCCGATGGCCAGCAGGATGCGGCCGTCGGGCAGGGCGCGGCACTTGTACCAGTCGCCGCCGACGGCCGCCTCCTCCTCCACCGGCAGGTAGGCGGCGGCGATCGCGTAGCCGAGCCGGGCGATCTCCGAGGAGTGCGTCGGCAGCAGCGCCTCGCGCAGCGCGGCGGCGATCCGGTGTTCGGCGGCGGCCTCGTCGCGCAGCCGCTCGCTCTGGCGGCGGGTGGCGGCGAGCCGTTGTCTGCCCCGGACGACCGGGGTCAGGTCGCGGGCGATCAGGTGCAGGGCCCACGGCATGCCGTCGGTGGAGATGACGGGCCGGCCGATGACGTGGAGGGAGCGGACGTCTCCGTACACGCTGAAGCGGATGTCCGAGCCGGGGGGCTCCTCCCCGTCGAACAGGGCCCGCAGGAGGCGCGCCCAGCGGGGCACGTCGTCGAGCAGCACCGCGTCGCAGAGGTCGAGCAGGCCCAGGGGGCGGCCCGGCGCGGTCCGGAAGATGGTGCTCAGCCCCTCGGACCAGGTGGTCTCGCCGGAGAGGAGGTCGAAGTGGGCCCAGCCCATGGAGGCGATGTACTGGGCCTCCAGCGACATCAGTTCGGCCGGGTTCTGGGCCGGCCGCCAGGTGGCGAGGACCTGGCCGGAGCAGGACGCCGCGTCGTAGAGGAGTTTGGTGCGGTGCAGGCCGTCCGGCCGGCGCTCGGTGTAGTCCACGGGGAAGCCCCGTAGCGCGCGGCCGGTGTGCAGGACCTCCTTGAGGTTCTCCAGGAGTCCGGTGCCGTCCACACCGGGGCGGACCTCGCGCAGGCGTTTTCCCACCTGCCGGTCGGGGGCGTCGAGCCAGGCGGCGGACCGGATGTGGTTGCCGGCCCGGATCACGAAGTCCTCGGTCCGGCCGTGCTCGTCGGCGACGGGGGCCAGCAGGGCCGCGGAGACCGGGATGGCCGGGAGGGTCGCGCAGACGCAGGCCCAGGGATCGTGGTCCGTGGCGCCGTCCGCACACGCGTGGCCGCGGTCGGGGCTGCCCCCGCAGGGGCAGGCGACCGGGTCATCGGACCCGCTCGGGCCCGCCGCGTCCGGCCGGACGCCCGCCGAGCGGCCGGCGGCGGCGCGCAGCAGGGCCACCTCCCGGGTGATGAGCTGCTTGAGGGCCTCGGGGTCACGGGGAACGGCCGGGCTCATGGTCATCTCCCTCCGCCGCGGAAACGGCGCTCATGATCGGCGCCTGCCCTCTGCGGGCCGGTTCAGTCGTGGCGGCTACCGCCGGCGGGGGGTTTGCTCGGCCAGCACCGAGGTGGCGCGTTCCAGGAGGGCGCAGAGGGCGGCGTGCTCTTCGGGGGCGAAGGCGGCGGTGAGGGCGCGTTCCAGCACGATGACCTCCTGGTAGGCGCGATCCAGCACGGTGCGGCCCGTTCCGGTCAGCGAGGTGAGGAGGACCTTGGCGTGGACGGGTGAGGGTGTCCGGGCAATGAGGTCCTTCCTGTGCAGGCCGGTCAGGACCGTGGCCATGGTCTGCTGGGTGACGCCGCAGGCCCGGGCGAGCTGGGCCCCGGACAGGTCCGTCTCCGCGGAGAGCGCGAGCAGCACGGTGTACTGGGTCATGGTGAGGCCGTGGCCGCGCAGGACGGCTTCGTGGTGCGCCATCAGGGCCTGTTCGGCGCGCCGGATGCGGCCGCACAGGTGGTCCTGGGCCGGGGCCGCGGCCCCGGGGTCGGCCGTCGGATCGCTCATCGGCCCCTCAACCCCTCACCATGTATCAGCTCCCTTGGTCGGCTCAGGTCGCTGATATCCCTACGGTCGGCACATCGCCTGTATCAGGATACTGATTCGCCTGAGGGAGCAGAGGCATGAACGGCTGTCGTCCTGCGCGTCGCGCCGCAGCCGGGGTGAGGCGGTCCGGCGGCCGGACCTCCTGCCTCAGCGCCGGACGGTGACACAGGGCTGGCCCGGCTGCAGGGTTCCGCCCTCGTAGAAGTAGCCGCAGATCCGGACCCCGTCGGCGAGCGTCCACTGGACCGTCACGTCCACGTAGGCCCGGCCGTAGACGCAGCCGTTGTGGTAGCTCCCCCAGTAGTACGTGTCGGACTTGCCGGGGTACTTGGCGACCAGGGCGGCCCGGTAGTTGCAGATGCCGTCGGGCTTGGTGCGCACGACGTTGCCCTTGTTGACGCGCAGGCCCGACCCGTCCACGTTGACGCAGACGTAGCCGGGCCCGGTGGAGGCGGTGCAGCCGCCCGCCGAGGCCGCCGCCTGGGGGGCCGTGGCGAGCGAGAAGGCGAGGGCGGCGGTGGCCCCGGCCGTGGCCGCGAGGAGTCGGCGGGCGGTGCGGCGTCCGGTGCGGGACTGTTCCATGACTGGCTCCCCTGCTGTCGGAAGGGGCACAGTCGAACACGGGCCCCAGGGGGCGCGGGAAGGCGTGCGGTACGGGCGCGCCGAGGCCGCCCGCGCGCCCTCGCCCCCTCCCCCGGCGGGCTCAGTGCAGGCAGAGGCAGAACGGATGGCCCGCGGGGTCCGCGTACACCCGCCAGTTGGCGTCCGGGCGCAACCGGTCGGTCCGTTCCAGCACGGTCGCCCCGAGCGCGAGCGCCCGGCGCTCCTCCGCTTCGAGGTCGTCGACGTCGAAGTCGAGGTGCAGCTGTTGCGGGCGCTCCTGTCCGGGCCATGCGGGCGGCTGGTACCCGTCGACGCGCTGGCAGGCCAGGGGCGTGCCCTCGAACCCGTGTACCTCGAACCAGTCGGGATCGTCCGGGTCCGCGACCACGCGGCCGCCGAGCAGTGCGGCGTAGAACTCGGCGAGGCGCACCGGATCGGCACAGTCCAGCGCGACCGCCTGCAGCTTTCGGATCATCTCCGCCATCCGTTCCTCGACCGCGGTCATCATGCCCCGTACGGAGCCGGTCGTACCCCCGGCTACGCCCCGCATGCCCCCGAAGGCCCATCGCCGCGATGGCGGGGGGATGGGCCCGTGTGCGACGGGGCCTGAGGCGCAGGCGGGGCGCGGCTCGGCCGCCACGCGCCGGGCCAGCTCGGCGAAGCCGGCGCGCACGGGCTGGCGTACGTTCCGCGCCGCGCCTGACGGACCGGGCCGGCGGCGGCGTCCGAGGTCAGGGTCCAGGCGGCCGGCCTCAAGCCGCGCGGAGCCGGGCGAGGGTCTGTTCGAGCTCCTCGCGCAGGACCTCGCCGGCGGCCCCGGCGTCCGACGCGGCGATGGCCTCCACGAGGGCGGCGTGTCCGGGGTCGCCGTGGTTGGGGTCGTCGGCGCGCAGGCCCAGCAGGTCGACGAGGTCGACCAGGCCCTGGCGCAGGGCCGGGACGAACTCGGCGAACAGGCTCGTGAGGACGGGGTTGCCGGCCGCCGCCACGACCGCCGCGTGCAGGGCGATGTCCGCGTCGACGAACTCCGCCGTGCTCCCGGCCGCGGCCCGGCGGCGGCCCTCCAGGGCCGCGCGGAGCTGGGCGAGGTCCTCGTCCGTGCGGCGTCCGGCTGCCAGTCGGGCGGCCTCCACCTCGATCAACATCCGGACCTCGTAGACGTCGGCGACGGCCGACCGGCGCAGCCGGGTGGGCCAGTCCTCGGCCGGCTCGGCGGCGATCACGAACACGCCCGCCCCCTGCCGGGCCTGCACCAGGCCGGCCCCCGCCAGGGCGCGCAGGGCCTCGCGCACCGTGGAGCGGCCCACCCCGAGGGCCTTGGCCAGGGCCGTCTCGGCGGGCAGCTTCGTGCCGACCGGCCAGTGGCCGGCGGTGATCTGCTCGCGCAGGTGCTGCGCGGCCTGTTCCACGAGCGGGCTGGGGCGCAGGGCGCTGAGGGACATGGAGCAGGCCACCAATCAGGTTGTCTGAGGAGCTGAGGTGTGACTAGTGTAGCGATCATGATGCTGCGCGGTCTCCTCCTCGGCTGCCGCTGCGGGGCCCGAACCTGACCGGCTCCCCGCAGCGGGGCTCGGTCGTGCCGGTCAACCAGGTAGACCGAAGGAAGTTCACCAGCCGTGGAATCCCCGCGACACACCCCGTTCCCCACGCTGCGCACCCCCGCCGGCCCCGTTCCCGACGGCGCCCCGGCGTGGAACCCGCAGCGCCCGAGCGCCATGCCGCACACCCGCTACCAGTCCGCCCACGAGCGCGTCCCCCTGCCCCTGCGGGACCGGACCTGGCCGTCCCGGCAGCTCACCCGGGCCCCCCTGTGGGTACCCGTCGACCTGCGGGACGGCAACCAGGCCCTGGCCGAACCGATGGACATCACCCGCAAGCGCCGGATGTTCGACCTGCTGTGCGCCATGGGGTTCAAGGAGATCGAGGTCGCTACCCGTCGGCCAGCCGGACCGACTTCGACTTCGTACGCCACCTCGCGCGGAGCGGCGCGGTCCCGGACGACGTGACGGTCTCGGTGTTCACCGCGGCCCGCCGCGACCTGATCGACCGGACCCTGGCCTCCGTCGAGGGGCTGCCCCGTACCCTCGTCCACCTGTACACCGCCACCGCGCCCACCTGGCGGGACGTCGTCCTCGGCCGCAGCCGGCAGGAGGTGCACGCGCTCATCCGCGAGGCCGCCACCCATCTGATGCGCCGCGCGGAGGAGCGGCCGGGCGCCGCCATCCGGTTCGAGTTCTCCCCCGAGGTCTTCAACCTGACCGAGCCGGACTTCGTCCTGGAGGTCTGCAACGGGCTGACCGAGCTGTGGGAGGCGAGCCCCGACCGGCCGGTGGTGCACAACCTGCCGGCGACCGTGGAGATCGCGACGCCCAACGTGTACGCCGACCAGATCGAGTACATGGACCGCCACCTGGCCCGGCGCGACGACGTCATCCTCTCCGTGCACCCGCACAACGACCGCGGCACCGGCGTCGCCTGCGCCGAACTGGCCGTCCTGGCCGGGGCGCAGCGGGTGGAGGGCTGCCTCTTCGGCAACGGCGAACGCACCGGCAACGTCGACCTGGTCACCCTGGCCCTGAACCTCTACGCCCAGGGCGTGGACCCGATGGTCGACTTCTCCGACATCGACGCCGTGCGCGCGGTGGTCGAGGACTGCACCCGCCTGCCCGTGCACCCGCGGCACCCCTACGGCGGCGCCCTCGTCCACACCGCCTTCTCCGGCACCCACCAGGACGCCATCTCCAAGGGCCTGGCCCACCACGCCGCGCGCGCCCACGACCTGGGGGTACCGGCCGCCCTGGCACCGTGGGCGGTGCCGTACCTGCCCGTGGACCCGGCCGACCTCGGCCGTACCTACGAGGAGGTGATCCGCGTCAACTCGCAGTCCGGCAAGGGCGGAATCGCCCATCTGCTGCGGACGCACCACGGGGTCGACCTGCCGAAGGCGCTGCGTCCGGACTTCTCCGGCACGGTGCAGCGGGTCACGGACGCGGGCGGGCACGAGCTCACGCACGAGGACCTGTGGGAGCTCTTCCACCGCACCTACATCGCCCCCGCCCAGGACGGCCCCCTCACCCTCGCCGCCTGGCAGACCCGGCAGACGGCGCCGGGCGTGCACGAGTTCACCTGCACCCTGGTGACCGGCGCGGGCGGGCGGGAGCTGAGGGGCGAGGGCAACGAGCCGCTCTCGGCGTTCGCCCAGGCCCTGGGCGCCGAGGGGATCACCGTCGACATCCTCGACTGGTCCGAGCACTCCACCACCACCGGCCCCGGCAGTCCCGCCGTCGCCTACGCGCACTGCCGGGTGGACGGCGCCGACCGCTGGGGCGCGGGCTGGGACACCTCGCTCCTCACGGCGTCGGTCCACGCCGTCCTCGCGGCCGTCAACCGCGCACGGCGGCCCGGCGCCTGACGCGCCCGGCGGGCCGTCCCGCCCGGCGGCCGGCCGGGGTCAGCCGGCCGCGCCGCGGGGCCGCCGAGGAGCCGAGTCCGCCGGGCCGGTGTCGGCTTCCCCGTCCGGCGGCAGGGTCCAGAAGCGGTCCAGGGTGGAGAGCACGAGCCGGCACACCGTCTCCGGGTCGGCGCTGGCGAGGGGTTCGCGGGCGGCGACCGTCCGCATCAGGCCGATGCCCAGCAGCCAGGCCATGGCCAGATCGGCGCGCAGGGCGCCGTCCTCGGAGGGGGCGAGGCCGGCGAGTACCTTCCGGTACGCGCCGCCCAGCTCGCGCAGGGTGCCCGTCGCCTCGTCCCCCCGGCCGACGGACCTCAGGTACACCTCCAGGGAGCGGTCGGCTCCCGGGGCACTGCGCGTGAGCATCGAACGCAGGGCGGTCTCGAAGAGGTCCTCCGGCGCGGTCGCGTGCAGCTGCTCCAGGCTCCCCCGGGCCACGACCTCGGTCAACAGCCCTTGTTTGGAACCGAAGTAGCGGAAGAGGAGGGCCTGGTTGGCGCCGGCCCGCTCGGCGATCGCCCTGACCGTGGTGCGCTCGTAGCCCCGCTCGGCGAACAGCTCGCCGGCGGCTTCGAGCAGCCGCAGCCGGGTCGCCGCGGCGTTGCGGGGGCGCTCCGCGGGCTGCGGTCGGGGGGATTCGTCCACGCTGTCGGTCCTCTCGGAAGGTCCGTCAGGATAACGGCCACAAAGCGTCGTTGACCGTGCCGATGGCCGGTCCTAGGTTGTAAGCAGCTGCTTACACCTCACGGAGGCCGAAGTGACGACCAGCGGCACCACCCCCGTCGCCTATCCCTTCAACACCGCCGAGGGACTCTCGCTCGCCGAGGAGTACGAGCGCGTCCGCGACCGGCCGGGCCTGTTACGCGTGCGGATGCCGTACGGGGAGACCGCGTGGCTGGTCACCCGTTACGCGGACGCCCGTCTCGTGCTCGGCGACGCGCGCTTCAGCCGGGCGGCGGCCGCCGCGCACGACGAGCCCCGCCAGTCCGAGGGCCGTACCGACAGCGGCATCCTGGGCATGGACCCGCCCGACCACACCCGGCTGCGGTCGCTGGTGGCCAAGGCGTTCACCGTCCGGCAGGTCGAGAAGCTCCGTCCGCAGGTGCGGGCGCTGACCGCGGGCCTGCTCGACGAGCTGGAGGCGGCGGGGCCGCCGGCCGACCTCGTCGACCTGTTCGCGCTGCCCGTCCCGGTGGCGGTGATCTGCCGGCTGCTGGGCGTACCGGTCGAGGACCGGCCGCGGTTCCGGGTGTGGAGCGACGCGGCGCTGTCGACCAGTTCCCTCACGGCCGAGGAGTTCGAGGCCAACCAGGAGGAGCTGCGGGCCTACATGGCGGGGCTCATCGAGCTGCACCGTAGCGACCCGCGGGACGACCTGATGACGGCGCTCATCGAGGCCCGGGACGCGGACGGCGACCGACTCTCCGAGCTGGAGCTGATCGACCTGTGCGTGGCGGTCCTCGTGGCCGGGCACGAGACCACGGCCTCCCAGATCCCCAACTTCGTCCTCACCCTGCTCGACCACCCGGACCAGCTCGCGCTGCTGCGCGGCGACCCCGGCCTGATCGCCCAGGCGGTGGAGGAGCTGCTGCGGTTCGTCCCGCTGGGCAGCGGGGCGGGCCAGGCCCGTTACGCCACCGAGGACGTGGAGGTCGGCGGCACCCTGGTCAGGGCCGGGGAGCCGCTGCTCGTCGCGACCGGCGCGGCCAACCGCGACGCGCTGCGCTTCACCGCTCCCGGGGTCCTCGACATCCGCCGCCCGGCCAACCAGCACCTCGGTTTCGGCCACGGCGTGCACCACTGCCTGGGCGCCCCGCTGGCCCGTATGGAACTCCAGGAGGCCCTGGGGGCGCTGCTGACGCGCTTCCCGGGGCTGAAGCTGATGGGGGACGTCACGTGGAAGACCGAGATGCTGGTGCGCGGGCCGCGCGTCATGCCGGTGGGGTGGTGAGCGGGATGGCGTGGACCGTCCGGGTCGACGCCGGGCTGTGCCTGGGGTCGGGGATCTGCGCGGGCACGGCGCCCGAGGTGTTCGTGCTGGAGGACGACCGCGCCCGGCCGCGCTCGGAGCGGGTCGCGGCGCGCGAACGGGTCCTGGAGGCCGCCGACATGTGCCCGGCGCAGGCCATCACGGTGCACGACGGCACGGCCGTGATCGCCCCCCGCCCCGACTGACCGGCGACACCGCGCGGGCCGTCAGGGGCGGACCGGGTGGACGGCCACCGCGTCCCCCGTGCGGACGGTCCCCGGCTCCAGCACCTCCAGGTACACGCCGACGCAGGACAGCCGGCCCAGGTCGAGCACCGGCACGCGGTGCTCGCGGGCCACGGCGCGCATGATGCCCGCGTCGGGCGGCAGGGCGCCGTGGCCCAGGTTGGGGACCACGCAGCGCGGTGTGGGCACGACGACCCGGAACAGGGCCGGGCCGATCCGGAGCGTGCAGCCCTGCCAGGAGTCCTCGGGGAACCCGGGGCGGCCCGGTAGGTCGACCACCAGGTTGGGCCGGAACCGCAGGGGGTCGAAGTCCCCCGCCGGGTGGCTGCGCCGGAGGCCGCGCAGGCTGTTGGTGGTGACGAGGTGGACCCGGCCGAAGTCGAAGAAGGTTCCGGCGGCCACCCGTCCCGCGGTGATCGTCGCCCCGGTCGGGTCCACGGACGCCCTCGACCGCAGGACCTCGGGGAGCCCGCCCTCGTAGTCCGGAACCGCCCGCTCCAGGAGCCCCTGTTCCGGCGGCTCGCCCGACAGGGCCACCCGGCGCCCCAGCAGGGCCGACAGCCGGGCGTCCAGTTCCGCGTCCCCGGCCGCCAGCACCGCGCCGCCGGGCAGCTCCACCCGGGCCGCCCCCGGTCCGGCCGCCCGGCTCCGGCAGTCCAGCAGCCCGCCCCACTTGCGCGGGTGCTTCGCACTGGCGACGGCGCCCGTCTCGTCCAGCACCGCGAACGTCCGGTCGCCGGCCAGCCCTTCCTCCGTGATCCGGACACCGGTCAGCGCTTCGCCGAGCATGGACTTCACCGGATACCGGCGCAACGCCACCACAGTTCCCATGGACCGATTTTCCGTTCGCCCCCGGAACGGCCCCCGACGGCCCGGTCAGGTCAGCGGGCGCACGGTGGTGCAGCCGATCAGGACGTCGCCCAAGTGGGCCACCTCCATGCGGTTGCGCCCGGCCCGGTCGAGGACGTCGTCCCGCGACAGCGGGTCGGCGGGGATGATCAGGTTGTGGACGTACTGCCAATCGCCGATCGAGGCGTCGTCGTTCACCGGCTGGATGCGAAGGTCGGTCATGGGGGTCAGCCAACCGAGGGGCGCCCTGCCGCGTCAACCGTGATCGCCGTACGGAGACCGCAGGTCAGGGCCCGTGGGGACCGGGATCCGGGGTGGGGGGCGGCGTCGGCTACCCTGCCGTAGCCGCGCGGCCGGGGAGGTCGCGCGGGGGGAGGGGAGCATGGAGCACGACCTGGCCGTACGGCCGTCCGAGGGGCAGCTGTGTCCCGCTTGCGCGCAGCCGCTCGCCGCCGCCGACGAGCGGTTCGCGCGCTGGTGCGCCGGCTGCGACTGGAACGTGGACCCCGCTCCCCCGGACGCCGAGCCCGGCCGGCTCGCCGCCGTCCGGCGGCGCCTGGCCCGGCGGCACGGCGAGGAGCTCGCGGCGGCCATGTCCGGCGGAGGGGCGGGCCGGCCCCGGCGCGACGCCGCCGCGCTGCTCGCCCTCGGGATCGCCCTGCTGGTGCACGGCATCACGCTGCTCCTGGCGGTGGCCGGGCTGCTGCTGATCGTGCTCGGGTGGGCGACGGTGGTCCAGCCGGTCGCCGGGGCGGTGCTGCTCGTGGTGGCGTTCGTCCTGCGGCCCCGGATGTACGGGATCCCGCAGCGCGGGCCCGTGCTGTACCGGGCCGACGCGCCGAGGCTGTTCGAGCTGATCGACGAGGTGGCCGCCGTGGCCGGCACCGCCGGAGTGCACGCCGTGGTGGTCGACGGCGACGTCAACGCCGCGGTGACGGCGTACGGATGGCGCCAGCGCCGCGTGCTGCTTCTGGGACTCGGGCTGTGGGAGGTCCTCACACCGCGGGAACGGGTCGCCCTGCTGGGCCACGAGCTCGGCCACTTCGCCCACGGTGACGTCCGGCACGGGGTGCTCATCCGGCAGGCGCTGCGCTCCCTGGCCCTGTGGGTGGAGACGCTGGCCCCCAGCCACGCGCACACCGTCTGGGACACGCTGTTCAACGTCCTGGCCTACCTGCCCCGCTGCGCGGCGTACGGGCTGCTGGTCCTCCTCGACCACCTGACGCTGCGCGCCACGCAGCGCTCCGAGTACGAGGCCGACCTGAGCGCGGCGCGGGCCGGTTCGACCGCCGGCGCGGTGGGCCTGATGGAACGGCTCCTCGTCGCCGACTCCGTCCACACGCTGCTGCGCCGTGAGTCGGTGACCGCCCAGATGACGGGCGGGGCGGCCGGGCGCAAGGCCCGGGAGGCGGCCGAGCAGGGGCTGTGGGAGCGGGTCGCGGCCCACGTGTCGTCCATCCCGGCCTACGAGTACGAGCGGCTGCGCCGGGTTTCCGCACGGCGCGGCCACGGCGTGGACGACACCCACCCGCCCACCCACCTGCGCCTGGAGTGCCTGGCGCGCACCGAGCCGCAGCCGGCCCAGGTCGCCTGCCCCGAGGAGCGCTCGGCGGCGATCGCCGCGGAACTCGCCCCCGCCCGTACGGCGGTGGCCCGGCACGTCGTCAGCACGGCGCGGTAACGGAGCGCGGGAGCCTGCGGGGCGTTCCGGACGCGCCACCATGGCCGGACCGTCCGCGGGCGGGCGTCGGCGGCCGGGCGTCGGCCGGTGGGCGTCGGCGGCCCGGCATCGGCCGGTGGGCGTCGACGGGCCGGCGGCGGAAGGACCCGGTAGGCCGTCCCGGGCGGATTGCGGGAGCGCGGGGCTGCGGAGCGGCGGATCTGGCGTCGGTGGCGGCCGGGGTCCCGTAGCCTCCCGGCAGGGCCGGGCGGTGCGGCCCCCGGGCCGGCGGGGAGGAACGCTTTACCTGTTGGTGGATGGCATGTTCCGGTCAACACTGGGAGGCTGCGTAGCGCCGTTCCCCGCACCAGGGGACCGGCGCGTCTCACCAACGGCGCCCGCGCGAGCGGGCCGCCCCCGCGGTCTCCCGCCGGCTCACCCGGCCGGGCGGGGCGACCACCGAGCCGGCCGGGATCCCGGCCGCCGAGAAGGAGTTACGCGTGAGAGCCACCCCCCACAAGGCCTTCGCCGCCACCGTGAGTGCCGTCGCCGCGCTGGCCGCGGCCGCTCTGCTCCCCGCCGCGCCGGCCGCCGCCGCCTCGGCACGCGACGCCGCGCCGCGGACCGCCGCCCCGGCACACGCCGCCCCCGCGCGGCGGGCCGCCGCCTGCACCCCGACCCAGGTGGTCGCCAACGGCGGCTTCGAGAGCGGCACTTCGCCCTGGAGCCAGTCGCAGACCGGGCTGATCACCAACCGCACGGGGCAGAGCGCCCACTCCGGCGCCTGGTTCGCCTGGCTGAACGGCGTCGGCAGCACGCACACCGACACCCTCTCCCAGACCGTCGCCGTCCCGGCGGGATGCAGCACCGCCACCCTCACCTTCTGGCTGCACGTCGACACCGCCGAGCGGACCACGTCCGTCAAGTACGACACCCTGACCGCGAAGATCGGCAGCACGACGCTCGCGACGTACTCGAACCTCGACAAGAACACCGGGTACGTGCAGAAGTCCTTCGACGTCTCCGCCTTCGCCGGGCAGACCGTGACGGTCGCGTTCACCGGCTCGGAGGACTCCAGCCTCCAGACCAGCTTCGTCGTCGACGACATCGCCCTCGACACCTCCGGCGGCACGGTCCCGCCGACGGACTCCACCCGCACCCCGGCCGCGCCCTCGTACACCGTGAACCTCAGCAGCGACACGAGCGGCTTCGTGTGGACCGGCCATGAGACCGCCTCGTTCACCAACGCCTCCGCCACCCCGCTGAGCGAGGTGTACCTGCGGCTCTGGGACAACTACCACGGCACCTGCCAGGCCATGCCGATCGCCGTCACCAACGTCACCGGCGGCACGGCCGGTGCGCTCTCGGTCGCCTGCACCGCCCTGAAGGTCACCCTGCCGGCCCCGCTCAACCAGGGCCAGAGCGCCACGATCGGCTTCGACCTGTCGATCACCGTGCCCAGCGGCGCGGACCGGTTCGGCCACGACGGGGCGTTCAGCAACATCGGCAACGCCCTGCCGGTGCTCGCGGTCCGGGACGGCGCGGGCTGGCACCTGGACCCGTACACCAACAACGGCGAGTCGTTCTACTCCCTGGCCTCCGACTTCGACGTGACCCTCGACCACCCGAGCAGCCTGCTGGTCCCGGCCACCGGCACCTCGGCCGACACCCCCGGCACGAGCGGTCGTACGGTCACCCGGGCGACCGCCGCCAAGGTGCGCGACTTCGCCTGGGGCGCCGGCCCGTTCAGCAAGATCTCGGGGACCTCGGCCGCGGGCACGCCGATCAACATCTACTCCGTGTCCGGGATCAGCGCGAGCGACGCCCAGTCGATGCTGAGCACCGCCAAGAGCGCGGTCGACGCGCACGCGGCGCGGTTCGGCGCCTACCCGTACGGCGAGCTGGACGCGGTCATCGACAACAACTACTGGTTCGGGGGCATGGAGTACCCCGGCTTCGTCCTCGACCTGGTGAGCACCACGGCGCTGACCCACGAGATCGGCCACCAGTGGTTCTACGGCATCGTCGGCGACGACGAGTACACGAGCCCCTGGCTGGACGAGGCGTTCACCGACTACGCCACCGACCTGGCGCAGAACAAGACGGGCACGAACTGCTGGAACAGCGTCTCGTGGGCGTCCTCGGCCGAGAAGATCACCAACTCGATGGCCTACTGGGACGCCAACTCCTCGCGGTACTCGACCGTCGTCTACGGGTACGGCAAGTGCGCCCTGCACGACCTGCGGCGCCAGCTCGGCGACAGCGTGATGGCCAAGCTGCTCAAGGACTACGCCGCCTCCCACTGGTACGGCGTCTCCACCACGGCCGAGTTCAAGGCGGCCGCCCAGGCGGTGTCGCCGACTGACCTGACCTCCTTCTGGACCCAGCACCGCATCGACGGCTGACGCCGCGGGCACGGTCCGCCCGGGGGCGCGGGTACGCCCCGGGCGGGCCGGTGCCCCCCCGGCGGTCAGGCGGAATCGACCAGCTCGGCGGCCCGGCCGCGGAGCAGCTTCTTGTCCGGCTTTCCCGCGTCGGTCAGGGGCAGTTCGTCGACGAAGTCGATGCTCGCGGGCTCGTACATGGCGCCCTTGCGCTCGCGCACCAGGGCGCGCAGCTCCTCCTCCCCGACGTCGCCGCCCGGGGTGCGGACGACGACCGCGTGCACCCGTTCCATCCGGTTGGCGTCGGGGACCCCGAGGACCGCGCTCTGCAGGACCTGGGGATGGGAGTTCAGCACGTCCTCCAGTTCCACGGTGTACACGTGGCCGCCCACCACCACGATCATGTCCTTGATCCGGTCCACGATCGTGACGTAGCCGTCCTGGTCCACGAACCCGATGTCGCCGGTGTGCAGCCAGCCGTCCCGCAGTACCTCCGCGGTGAGTTCGGGCTGCTTCCAGTAGCCCTTCATCACGTGCGGGGAGCGGACGCAGATCTCTCCGTGCTCGCCGGCGGGCAGGGGGCGGCCCGCGGGATCGCGGACGACGACCTCGACGCCGTCCATGACCTTCCCGGCGGTGCGCAGCAGTTCGGGGCGCAGCGGATCGTGGTCCTCGGGGGAGAGCATGCTGATGCCGCCCGCTTCGTTCTGGCCGTAGAACTGGTTCAGCACGGGGCCGAAGCGGCGGACCGCCGCGGCGAGGCGGGCCGGGGAGGAGGCGCAGCCGCCGTAGGTGAGCACGCGCAGGCTGGAGGTGTCGGTGCGGTCCACGTCGGGGTGGTCCGTCAACTGGTAGAGGAGCGGCGGCAGCAGGAAGGTGTGCGTGATCCGCTCGCGCTCGATGGCGGCCAGCACGGCGCCGGGTTCGAACCCGTCCAGCAGGACCACCGTGCCGCCGCGGTGCAGCGTGCTGTCCGCCATGAAGCCGGCCGCATGCGCGAGGGTGGTGCACACCAGGGCCCTGACCCTCCCCTGCTCCGACCAGTCGGGGCCGATCGACACCCACTGCTCGAAGGTGGTGCAGATGGCCTTGGGGTGGCCCGTGGTGCCTCCGGTGTGGCGGATCGTGCAGACGTCCTGGGGACGCGCGGCGCCCCGCAAGGCCTCGGCGGACTCCCCGGCGGCCAGCTCCAGCAGGTCGGCGCCCAGGCCGGCGCCCAGGAGGGGGCCCGATCCGGTGCCCTCTGCGGAGCCCTCTCCGGGGCCCTCTCCGGGGCCGAGGAACAGTACCCGTTCCAGCGGCACCCGGCGCGCCAGGTCGGCGGCGCGTTCGGCGTAGGCGGGATCGACCAGCAGCACCCGGGTCTCGACGTCCCGGAGGATGTGGGCGTGCACTTCGGCCGAAAGACCGGCGTAGAGGTGGTTCACGGCGCAGCCGAGCAGCCCGGCCGCGTAGCGGGCCGCGATCGTCTCGGGGAGGTTGCCGGAGAGGAGGGTGACCGTCTGGCCCCGCTCCACCCCCTGGGAGCGCAGGGCGCGTGCCATGGCGTGGACGAGGCCGCGCAGTTCACCGGCGCTCAGGCGCCGGTCGTGGTGCACGAGCGCCTCGCGGTCCGGTTCCTTCCCCAGGGCGTCGAGGATCTCTTCCACGTGGCTGTGGAAGCGTCCGGTGGTGTCGTCGTCCATACCCGTCCCTATTGGTTGACTTGAGCAACTAGTGGGAGGTTAACGGCCGATGATCCACAAGCCCAAGCCGGACGCTCATATCCGGCCACTCGGCCGCGCGCCGGACCCGGCCGGGCGGGGAGCACGGGCGCCCACCGGGTGGTCGGGGCACGTCCTCGACTGGTGGATCATGCTCTAATCACCTGATGGCACAGATCGAATCAGAGCTGATACGGCGCTGGCTGAACGGCTGGACCGCCGCCCGTTCCCTGCCCGCGGCCGAGCCGGTCGATCCCGCCGGGGACGGCCTGCGGTCCGAGTGCGGCCAACCCGGCCGCGAGGTCGAGGTGTTCGCGCTCCGTGCGGACGAGGAGCCCGAGTCCTTGGCACGGCTGGCGGCAGCCGTCGCCGCCGCGCGGCAGATCACCTGGCTCACGGTTCCCACGCTGCGCCCGGGCACCGTCGAAGCCGTCGTCCACACCGCCGGACTGGAGTTGCTCCACCGGTCCGAGTGGTTCATGACGACCGATCTGGCCGAGCGCCCGCAGCACGCGCCCGCCGCGCCGTACGAGCGCGAGGTGCGTACGGAGGGACCCGTCACGGTCGTCTCCCTCCACGACTCCTCCGGAGAGGTGGCTGCGCGTGGCACCATCGCCGTGGTCGGCACCGATGCGGTCGCCGATCGCATCGAGACGGACGCGGCACACCGGCGACGCGGCCTGGGCCGCGCCATGATGAGCGCTCTTGCCGAAGCCGCCGTGGCCCAGGGCGCCCGGACCGGACTTCTCATCGCCAGCGAGGAAGGCCAGCGCCTCTACTCCTCCCTCGGCTGGCGCCACGAAGCCGACGTCCTGATCGCCCGGGGGCCGGTGGCTCCCTCCAGCCGGTAGGACCGGCCCGCACCGGCCTCGATCTACGAAGGGGGCCGCGCCGGTGCCGGGCGGCGGAACGCGAGCAGCCCCACCGCGATCTTCACCCCGGTGGAGATCGTCAGGGCCTGTAGGAACGGCATGCCCATCAGCCACAGGGCCACCATCATGACCGTGAGGACCAGGAACGCCGGCAGCAGACGGGTGCCCGTGAGCACCGCCTTCAGAGGTCCGACGGTCGGGGCCCCGCTGAGCCCCTGCTCCTCGGCTTGAGACATCGGCGGCCGTCCTTCCCTCGCGCTCTCGCCCCCGCCAACGAGCCTCGTGCGCGCCGCGACCGCCTGCCACCGCTGCCGCCCGCCCGCGCCGCCATCCGGGGTACGGGTTCACCTCACCGGGCAGCATCCGCCCTGGCGGGCGGGGGGCGAACCATGATTTATGCTTCTGAGCGGCCACGGGGCGGTGGCCGTCGCTGTTTGCGGCGACTGCGGAACGGTCGGTCCGGCCGGTCGAGGGGGCGGCCCGCGTCGCGGCCTCGGTCCGGACGGGGACCACAAAGCTGATCATGAAGATCCTGGGGAATCGAGTGGCCGCCGGCAGGCGTCTCGGTGGTGTGGGGCGCCCAGCCCGCCCGCCCCGCGAAAAGAAGATCCCCAGGGAGAAGTGAGGTATGCCAGTGATCTGCGTCGGAGGCATGATCGGGATCGGCAAGACGACCGTGGCCGAGCTGATCGCCAAGGAGCTCGGCAGCGAGGTCTTCTACGAGAGCGTCGAGGACAACCCGATCCTGCCGCTGTTCTACACGGCGAGCCCCGACGAGATCCAGGCGAAGCGGTACCCCTTCCTGCTCCAGCTCTACTTCCTCCAGACGCGGTTCGCCGCGATCAAGGAGGCGTACAAGCAGGGCGACAACGTCCTCGACCGGTCCATCTACGAGGACTGGTACTTCGCCAAGGTCAACCACGACCTGGGCCGCATCAGCTCCCTCGAGATGCAGGTGTACGAGGGGCTGCTCGACGAGATGATGCGCGAGATCGACGGCCTGCCGTACCGCAAGGCCCCGGACCTCATGGTCTACCTCAAGGCGGACTTCGAGACGGTGCTGCACCGCATCGGGCTGCGGGGCCGTGACTTCGAGCAGGACGAGGGCCTGGTGGAGTACTACCGGACGCTGTGGTCGGGGTACGACGACTGGGTGCACAAGCACTACTCGGCCAGCCGGGTCCTCGTGATCGACATGAACCACACGGACGTGGTGAACAACCCCGAGGACGCGGCCCGCGTGGCCCAGGAGGTCAAGGAAGCCCTGGCGACGGGCGCGACGACCGCCTGAGGCCCTGCCGCCCCGTCCCTCGCGGCCCGTTGGGGTCAGGGCGTGTGGCCGCGGGCGCGCTCGTAGCGTTCGTAGACCACGCGGGAGCCGAACGTGCGGGTCTCGAGCAGGTTCAGCCGGATGTCCTCGTGGACCGGCGGCAGGAAGGGCGTCCCGCCGCCGACGACGACCGGGCAGCGGAACATGCGCAGTTCGTCGACGAGGCCGAGCCCGATCGCCTCCGCCGCCAGGCCGGCGCCGCCGATCCCGATGTCCTTGCCGGTCGTCTCGCGCGCCGCCGCGGCCTCCTCGGCCACCGTCAGCATGGCGAGCCGGGCGTTGCCCCGGACCCCGGCGAGCGTGCGGCTGAAGACGGTCTTCGGGAGGGCGCACCAGACGTCGGCGAACGCGTTCCTGAGTTCGTCCTCGCGCAGCGACGGGTCCGTCTCCCAGGGGAGCATGCACTCGTAGAGCCTGCGGCCGCACAGGAAACCGCCGAGCTCGCGCGTCTGCTCCAGGTGCACGGCGAACTGCTCGTCGTCGGGGACCGACCAGTCGAACGCGCCCTGGCGGTCGGTGACGAACCCGTCCACCGAGACGCTCATGGAGTAGACCAGCACGGCTTCACCGCCTTCGCAGGGGGGTGCGGCAGTGCCCCGGCCGCAGGACGAGGCAATCACGAAGCCGGCCGCCGGCGCACCCGGACACACCGAAAGGCCCGGCCGGGAAGTCCCGCCGGGCGTTCGATGCGACTGGCCTGCGCGCCGGAGCGGCGGCTTAGTACCAGTGGTTGGCCTGCCAGAAGTTCCAGGCGCCGACGGGGCTGCCGTAGCGCTCGTTCATGTAGTCCAGGCCCCACTTGATCTGG
>NZ_JBIAVB010000010.1:0-339463 GCF_042893675.1 Streptomyces sp. NPDC001594
TGTTGAGTTCTCAAGGAACGGACGCTTCCTTTGTACTCACCCTCGCGGGCTTTCCTCCGGGCTTTCGTTCTTTCTTCGTTTCCGACTCTATCAGACTCTTTCGGGGCCTGATTTCCTCGGCGCTTTCCAGGTTCTGCGCTTTCGCGCTTTCCCTTTCCGGCGGTTCCGACTCTATCAGAAGTTTTCCACCGGATTTCCCGGCTTCAGTTCCTGATTCAGAGCTGGACGTGCCCCAGTGGAATGCAATTTCTTGGATTCTTGGGGGCGAAGAAGATTTTAAACCATCACTGCCGAACTTGTCCAGTTCGAGGCAACCGTTCGAATCTACCTCCCCGCTCCGAGTGTGTCAACACCCTTCGCGGGACGACGAGGAGACTAGCAGCTGAACGGGCTCGTACGCACATCACGCCGCTGTCGGCAGCAGCGCCGTGCGGTCCGCCTCCTCCACGTCGCCCGCCTCGCCGGCCCGCGACGCGCGGCCGCCCAGGACGAAGACGTACGCCAGGAACGCGGCCTCGGCGACGACGCCGATGGAGATGCGGGCCCAGGTGGGGAGGCCCGAGGGGGTCACGAAGCCCTCGATCAGGCCGGAGACGAACAGGACCACCGCCAGGCCGATGGCCATGCCCAGGGCGGCCCGGCCCTGTTCCGCCAGGGCCACGCGGCGGGTGCGCGGGCCCGGGTCGACGACCGTCCAGCCCAGGCGCAGTCCCGTACCCGCGGCGACGAAGACGGCGGTCAGTTCGAGCAGGCCGTGCGGGAGGATCAGGCCCAGGAAGACGTCGAGGCGGCCCGCCGAGGCCATCAGGCCCAGGCCCACTCCGAGGTTGGCCATGTTGAGGAAGAGGATCCAGAGCACCGGCAGGCCGAGGAAGGCGCCCAGGACCAGGCAGACGGCGGCGGCCTGGGCGTTGTTCGTCCACACCTTCGCGGCGAAGGAAGCCGCCGGGTGGCTGGAGTAGTACGTCTCGTACTCGCCGCCCGGACGCGTCAGCTGCTTGAGCTGTTCCGGAGCGGCGACCGCGGCCTGGACCTCCGGGTGCGTGGCGATCCACCAGCCGATGAGCACGCCGACAGCGGTCGAGAGCAGCGCCGCTGGTATCCACCAGCGGCGGCTGCGGTAGACGGCTGCCGGAAAACCGGCGGTGAAGAAGCGGGCGGCGTCGCGCCAGCTCGCACGGCGGGTTCCGGTGACGGTGGAGCGGGCGCGGGCCACCAGCTGGGTGAGGCGGCCCGTGAGCAGCGGGTCCGGAGCGCTCGACTGGATCAGGGAGAGGTGGGTGGCGGTCCGCTGGTAGAGGGTGACGAGTTCGTCGGCCTCCGCTCCGGTGAGCCGGCGGCCGCGGCCGAGGAGCTGTTCGAGGCGGGCCCACTGCGCCTGGTGCGCGGCCACGAAGACGTCGAGATCCATCCGGTTGTCGCTCCCCTGCCCCTGCCCCGCCCGATACGGCTGTCTGTCCTGCGGTCAGCTTGGCAGACTGGTGTTCCACAGGGGCGGGTCAGGTCGGGGAAAGGTGTGTCCGGTGAGCGGTCTGGTGACGGGGGACGCGGTGGTCCTGGGGCTGAGGCCCGCGCGGCTGCCGAGCCGGGCGCTGGCCTACCTGTTGGATCTGGTCGTGTACTTCACCGGGTACGTGCTGGTGTTCTTCGTGCTGCTCCTGGCGACCTCCGGGCTCGATCTGGCGGCGCAGGCGGCCGTGTCGGTGGCGAGTCTGCTGCTGGTGTTGGTCGGGGTGCCGATCGCGGTGGAGACGCTGAGCCACGGGCGTTCGCTGGGGAAGCTGGCGTGCGGGCTGCGGGTGGTGCGGGAGGACGGCGGGCCGATCCGGTTCCGGCACGCGCTGGTACGCGGGGCGATGGGGGTCGTGGAGCTGCTGATGGTCTTCGGGACGGTGGCGTGCATCGCGTCGCTGGTGTCGGAGCGGGGGCGGCGGCTCGGGGACGTGTTCGGGGGGACGCTGGTGGTGCGGGAGCGGGTGCCGGGGAACCGGCTGCTGCCCGTGCCCCCGCCGCCGCCGTGGCTGGCCGGTCGGTTCTCGGGGCTGGACCTGTCGGCCGTGCCCGACGGGCTGTGGCTGGCGATCCGGCAGTACCTGTCGCGGACGCACCAGCTGGACCCGCAGACGGCCGAGGTGATGGCGGTGCGGCTCGCGGACGACGTGGTGGCGCGGACGGGGGCGCCGGCTCCGGCCGGGGTGCCGGCGGCCGCGTTCCTGATGGCCGTGGTGCACGAGCGGCAGTCGCGCGACGCCGCCCGGGCCTTCGCCGCCGCGCGCGTCTCCGCTCCCGCGCCCGCGCCCGTGGCGTACGGGGGGACGCCGGTGGTGCCCGGGGCCGGGCCGGTTCCGCCAGTGGCGGCGCCCGTACGGCCGGCGGAGCCCGTGGAGCCTCCGCCGCCCGCGTCCGGGTTCGCGCCGCCCGCCTAGTCCTCGAAGTCCTCAGGGGTGTCGGCGTCCGTGAAGGTGGACGGCGGGGTTTCCAGGTGTTCGAGTTCGATGCCGGGAGCGGAGAGGACCACGTCCCCGGCGATGTGGACGGTGTGGACCTCGCCCGTGTCGAGGGCGGTGACCTGGTACTCGTCCACGACCAGCGGTCCGCTGTCGGTGGGGTGCTCGGCGCGGGAGCGCAGGGCCCAGGCCTGGTCGACGGTGCGGGGGGCGAGGACCGGGTCGGTGAGGGCGACGAGCCGGATCCGGGTCGCGGGGGCGCCGGGGGTCAGGCGCAGCAGGCGGGCCGTGGCGATGAGGAAGGCCGGCGAGGTGCCGGTGAAGCCGGGGGCGGCGACGTTGCCCTCGGTGGCCTCGGTGCCGGTGGGGTCGGTGCGGACCCAGGTGACTCCGTCGATGGCGGCGCCGCGGACCTGCCAGCTCGCTGCGTTGACCTCCAGGCGGATGGGGCGGCCGAGGGCGTCGACGGCCAGGTCGAGGGAGCCCCGGTGGTCGCCGCCGGGGGCGGTGGTCTGGGAGACGTACCGCCAGCCGGAGGGGCCGGGGGCGCAGTGGAAGTGCTCCTCGCCGAGGGGGGTGTGGTCGTGCGGGTCGTGGAGCGAGTAGCGGCCGCGGGGCATGGGGCGTGGTCCTTGGCTGGCGTTGCGGGGGTGCGTACGGGGCAGGCCCCCGGCACGAGGGTGCCGGGGGCCTGCTTCAGTGTGCGCGATGCGCGGGGATCCGTGGGGATCCGTGGGATCAGTAGCGGTAGTGGTCGGGCTTGTACGGTCCCTCGACCTTGACGCCGATGTACTCCGCCTGCTCCGGGCGCAGGGTGGTCAGCTTGACGCCGAGGGCGTCGAGGTGGAGGCGGGCGACCTTCTCGTCCAGGTGCTTGGGCAGCACGTAGACGTCGGTCGGGTACTCCTCGGGCTTGGTGAACAGCTCGATCTGCGCCAGGGTCTGGTCCGCGAAGGAGTTCGACATCACGAACGACGGGTGGCCCGTCGCGTTGCCCAGGTTCAGCAGACGGCCCTCGGACAGGACGATCAGCACCTTGCCGTCGGGGAACGTCCAGGTGTGGACCTGCGGCTTGACCTCGTCCTTGACGATGCCGTCGATCTTCGCCAGACCGGCCATGTCGATCTCGTTGTCGAAGTGGCCGATGTTGCCCACGATCGCCTGGTGCTTCATCTTGGCCATGTCCGCGGCCATGATGATGTCCTTGTTGCCCGTCGTCGTGATGAAGATGTCCGCGGTCTCCACGACATCGTCCAGCGTCGCGACCTGGTAGCCGTCCATCGCCGCCTGCAGCGCGCAGATCGGGTCGATCTCCGTGACGATGACACGGGCGCCCTGGCCGCGCAGCGACTCCGCGCAGCCCTTGCCCACGTCGCCGTAACCGCAGACGACCGCGACCTTGCCGCCGATCAGCACGTCGGTGGCACGGTTGATGCCGTCGATCAGCGAGTGGCGGCAGCCGTACTTGTTGTCGAACTTCGACTTCGTCACCGCGTCGTTCACGTTGATCGCCGGGAAGAGCAGGTCACCCGAGGCCATCATCTCGTAGAGACGGTGGACACCCGTCGTGGTCTCCTCCGTCACACCACGGATCTCGGACGCGAGCTGGGTCCACTTCTGCGGGGTCTCGCCGAGGGTGCGGTTGAGGAGGGTCAGGATGTGGCCGTACTCCTCGGAGTCCGCCGTGGACGGGTCCGGGGCCGCGCCGGCCTTCTCGAACTCGACGCCCTTGTGGACGAGGAGGGTGGCGTCACCACCGTCGTCGAGGATCATGTTCGGGCCGCCGGTGGGGGTGTTCGGCCAGGTCAGCGCCTGCTCCGTGCACCACCAGTACTCCTCCAGGGTCTCGCCCTTCCAGGCGAAGACCGGGACGCCCTGCGGGTTCTCCGGGGTGCCGTTCGGGCCGACGGCGATGGCGGCGGCCGCGTGGTCCTGGGTGGAGAAGATGTTGCAGGAGGCCCAGCGGACGTCGGCGCCGAGGGCGACGAGGGTCTCGATCAGGACGGCGGTCTGCACGGTCATGTGCAGGGAGCCGGTGATCCGGGCGCCGGCCAGCGGCTGCGCCTCGGCGTACTCCCGGCGGATCGACATCAGACCCGGCATCTCGTGCTCGGCCAGGGTGATCTCCTTGCGGCCGAAGGCGGCAAGGGAAAGGTCGGCGACCTTGAAGTCCATGGGTGCTGCTCCTCATGGTTCGAGAGGTGGGTACGGCTGAGCCGCGCACGGGCGGGCCGGTGCGCCGAGCACAGTCCGTCGCGGGGCCCTCTCTCCCCTCGGCCGGTCGCGAGGACCGCCCGACTGCCATCAGCAGCGACGCCTGACACTGATGACGAATCTACACCGGTCGGCGCAGCGGGCCCCAGCCCGCCGGGGGAGAAGTCATGTCGCGTTTCCGGGCCGTCCGGCGGAGTGTTCGGGGCCTTTCGGACTTTTGATCCACTCCTCGTGTGGGGGAGGATGCCGTTGGATCGACCCCTGGCGCGAAGGAGATTCCACGTGAGTACTACGGCCGGCTCTCCCGGTGGCGGGGGCGGGGACGGCGCGAAGCGGCGGAAGCTGCTCGCCGTCACCGCGTGCCCCACGGGGATCGCGCACACCTACATGGCCGCCGAGAAGCTCCAGCAGGCCGCCGCGGAGCTCGGCGTGGACATGAAGGTGGAGACGCAGGGGTCCATCGGGGCCGAGAACGTGCTCTCTGACAACGATGTCAGAGAGGCGGACGGGATCATCATCGCCGCCGACAAGGAGGTCGACCGGGCGCGGTTCGCCGGCAAGCGGGTCCTGTCCACCGGTGTCGCGGACGGCATCCACCGCCCAAAGGAGCTGATCGAGCGGGTGGGGACGGCGCCGGTGCAGGAAGGCGCGGCCGTGACGGCCCGGGGCGGCGGCCGGGAACGCAGCGTCGCGTACAAGGCGCTGATGAACGGCGTCTCCCACATGATCCCGTTCGTCGTCGTGGGCGGTCTGCTGCTCGCCGTCTCAATCGCACTGGGCGGCCACACGACGCCCAAGGGCATCGAGTTCGACAAGGACTCGTTCTGGTTCTACGTCAACCAGCTGGGCGGCCTCGGCTTCAAGCTGATGCTGCCGATCTTCTCCGGCTACATCGCCCACGCGCTCGGCGACCGGCCGGCGCTGGTGCCGGGCATGATCGGCGGGTTCCTCGCCGCCGACGCCGTGAACATCTACGGGGCGGACGCCAACGCCGGCTTCCTGGGCGCCATCGCGACCGGTTTCCTGGCCGGCTACCTGGTCGTGTGGATCAAGAAGGTCAGGGTCCCGCGGTTCGTCCGGCCGATCATGCCGATCATCGTGATCCCGATCGTGTCGACGCTGGCGCTCGGGCTGTTCTACATCTACGTCATCGGTCAGCCGATCTCCTGGGTGTTCACGCACCTGACCGACTGGCTGAACGGGATGACCGGCTCCAGTGCCGTCGTCCTCGGCGCCCTGATCGGCCTGATGATCGCCTTCGACATGGGCGGCCCGGTCAACAAGACGGCGTTCCTGGTGGCCGTGGGCCTCATCGGCACCAACAACGCGGTCATGGGCATGGCCGCCGCCGCCATCCCGGTCATGCCGCTCGGCCAGGGCCTGGCGACGCTGCTGCGCCGCAGGTTCTACACCGACCAGGAGCGGGAGGCCGGGATGGCGGCCCTGTTCATGGGCTTCTTCGGCATCTCGGAGGGGGCGATCCCCTTCGCCGCGGCGCGGCCGGCGCAGGTCATCCCCGCGAACATGCTGGGCGGCGCGGTGGCCGGTGCGGTGGCCGGTGCGGCTGGGGTCGGGAACTCGGTGCCGCACGGTGGTCCGGTGGTCTCGCTGTTCGGTGCGATCAGCGGGGTGGCGATGTTCTTCGTGGCGATCGCCGTCGGCACGGTGGTGACCGCGCTGACCACCAACGCGCTGATCGAGCTCAAGGGCCGCAAGGCCGGCCGGGCCGTGGCCTCCGCCGGCGCGCCGGGCGCCGTGGCCGCGCCGGCCGAGGAGGCGGAGGTGCTGTCCGGCTATCTGACGGAGCGGACCGTCAGGACCGAGCTGGCGGCCGGCACCAAGGAGGAGGCGATCCGGGAGATGGCCGAGATGCTCGCCACCACCGGCAACGTCCGTGACGTGGCGGAGCTGGTGCGGGTCGCGCTCGCCCGGGAGGCGCAGGGCACGACCGGGCTCGGCGAGTCGATCGCCATACCGCACGCCAAGACGGACGCCGTCTCCCGCCCCACGGTGAGCTTCGCCCGGTCGGGCGAGGGCATCGAGTGGGGTGCGCTGGACGGTACGAAGGCCCGCCTCCTCTTCATGATCGCGGTGCCGGAGGCGGCGGCCGGGGACGAGCACCTGAGGATCCTGGCGCTGCTGTCGCGCAAGCTGATGGACGGCGGTTTCCGGGACCGGCTGCGGTCCGCGCCCGACGGTCCGGCCGTCCTGGAGCTGCTGCGCGAGATCCGGTAGCCGCCGCTCCGCCGCGTTCCTTCCGCCGGGCCCCGCACCTTCCTGGTGCGGGGCCCGGCGGCCTGTGGGCAGTGTCCGAATCGGTATGTACGGACTTGGTGCACCGGGGCCCCGGCGGCGTTCGGCGCGTCGCCGTCGACCTACGATGCAGGGCAGGTACATCGGAAGGGACGAAATGACACACAGGCCAGGACGCAGGCGCGGGATCGCGGCGATCGTCCTGCTGGTGCTCGGAGCGGTCATCCTGGGAGGGGTGACGATGGCGAAGTCCGTGAACCCTCCGGCGCGCTACTCGGAGGGCAGGGCGGCCGGCTGGCAGATGGCCCCGACCTACACCGACGGGGAGAGCATCTACCTGGAGCCGGTGGACCCGGAGAAGCTGCGGCGGGGGGACGTCGTCCTCGCCTCCGTTCCGTGGTCCCTGGAGAAGACGCAGATGAACCGGGTCATCGCGGTGGGCGGGGACCACGTCCGGTACCGGCCGAGCAGCAAGACCAGCGGCCAGTACCGGCTGGTTCTCAACGGTGATCCGCTGGACGAGCCGTACCTGGAGCAGTGGAAGAACCCGTCGGCGGTGGCCTTCGACGTGAAGGTGCCCGAGGGGTCCGTGTTCCTGATGGCCGACAACCGGATGAACTCGGACGGCTCGCAGTACGCGAACAACGGGCCGGTGCCGGCGGAGAACGTCTCCGCCAAGGTCGTGATGTACCCGATGGCGAAGCTGGCCGTGTGGGGGCAGGTGGCCGGCGGGCTGGTGCTGGTGGCCGGCGCGGTGCTGGCGTTCGTGTCCCGGCGGGCGCGCCGTCGGGCCGGCGCCCCGGTGGCCGCCGACGCCGCCCCGGCCGAGCCGGTCGCGGCGGGTGCGGCCGGTGAGCACGCGGTCGCCCAGCCGTAGCCTCCCCCTCCCCGTACGGGCGAAGGCCCCCGCGGCTCGTGACGAGCAGCGGGGGCCTCCGTACGTCCGGTGCCGGGCGGGCGGGTCAGCGGCCGTCGGCCTTGGCGGCCTCGGGGTTGTAGATGTCCGGCTCCAGGTAGATCACGCGGGCGATCGGGACGGAAGCGCGGATCCGGGCCTCGGCGGCGTTGATGGCGTTGGCCACCTCGGTCGCGGTGTCGTCGTGCTGGACCGCGATCTTGGCGGCGACCAGGAGCTCCTCGGGTCCGAGGTGCAGGGTGCGCATGTGGATGACGCCGGTGACGGTGTCCCCGTCGACGAGGGCGGCCTTGATCTTCTCGACCTCGGCCGTGCCGGCGGACTCGCCCAGCAGCAGGGACTTGGTCTCCAGGGCGAGGATCACGGCGATGGCGATCAGCAGGGTGCCGATGCAGAGGGTGCCGATGCCGTCCCACACGCCGTCGCCGGTGATGAGGGCGAGGCCGACGCCGAGGAGGGCGAGGACGAGGCCGACGAGGGCACCGAGGTCCTCGAGCAGGACCACGGGCAGCTCGGGGGCCTTGGCGCTCTTGATGAACTGGCGCCAGGACTGGCTGCCGCGGGTCTCGTTGGACTCCTTGATCGCGGTGCGGAAGGAGAAGCCCTCGGCGACGACGGCGAAGACGAGGACGCCGACGGGCCAGTACCAGGACTCGATGGGGTGCGGGTCGTGGATCTTCTCGTAGCCCTCGTAGATGGCGAACATGCCACCGACGGTGAACAGGACGATGGAGACGAGGAAGGCGTAGATGTAGCGCTCGCGCCCGTATCCGAAGGGGTGCTGCGGGGTGGCCTCGCGCTGGGCCTTCTTGCCGCCGAGGAGGAGCAGGCCCTGGTTGCCGGAGTCGGCGACCGAGTGGACGCTCTCCGCGAGCATCGACGAGGAGCCGCTGAAGAGGAATGCCACGAACTTGGCCACAGCGATGGCCAGGTTGGCGGCGAGTGCCGCCACGATCGCCTTGGTGCCGCCCGACGCGCTCATGGGTGCTGGGTGTCCTTTCCTGGCCACTGGCTACGGCCGCACATTGTTGCAGCTGCCCGTGGGGCCGACGTCACGTCAGAGGAGCACGGTGGCCCGGAAAATGGTGCCGCTTCCGGACAGTTCGACCTTTTCGCCCGCGGGGACGAATACCGACTCGCCGGGCACGAGGGCCAGTTCGCCGGCCCGCGCCGAACGCGCCGTGCACTGCCCGGCGGTGCAGAGCAGGATCTGCGGGGCGGTGTCCGGGAGGGTGCGGGGGGCGCCGCCGGGGGCCAGGGCGAAGCGGGAGAGGCGGAACTCGTCGACGGGGGTCTCGTAGACCTCCTCGCCGTCGCCCTCCGGGCGCAGGATGCCGGGGAGGCTGGGCTCGAAGACGACGACCTTCAGCAGCTCGGGGACGTCGACGTGCTTGGGGGTGAGCCCGCAGCGCAGCACGTTGTCGGAGTTGGCCATGAGTTCGACGCCGAGGCCGTCGAGGTAGGCGTGCGGGATGCCGGCGCCGAGGAACATGGCCTCGCCGGGCTGGAGCCGGACGTGGTTGAGGAGCAGGGCGGCGATGACGCCCGGGTCGCCCGGGTAGTCGTGGACGAGGCCCGCGTACGGGGCGTACGGGCCGCCCAGGCGCTCCGCGGCGGCCGCGGTCTCGGCGACGGTGTGGGCCATCTCCGCCCGGTCCGCGGTGAGGACGGCGGTGAGGACCTCGCGCAGGGCCGCCTCCTCGGGGTGGGCGCGCAGCAGGTCGACGTACGGCTTCAGGGAGTCGACGCCGAGGCCTTCGAGGAGGTCGGCGGCCTCGGTGGGCGGGCGGAAGCCGCACAGGCCGTCGAAGGGGGTGAGGGCGCAGATCAGTTCGGGCTTGTGGTTGGCGTCCTTGTAGTTGCGGTGGCCCGCGTCGATCGGGACGCCGCGGCGCTCCTCGTCCTCGAAGCCGGCCTTCGCCTGGGCGAGGTCGGGGTGGACCTGGAGGGAGAGGGGGGCGCCGGCGGCGAGGATCTTGAGGAGGAACGGCAGGGCGGGGCCGAACTTGGCGACGGCCGCGGCCCCGAGCTCGCCCTCCGGGTCGGCGGCGACGACGGCCGACAGGGTGGTCTCGCCGGCTCCGCGGTCGAGGCGGGAGGGGGCGCCGGGGTGGGCGCCCATCCACATCTCGGCCTGGGGTTCACCGGTGGGCTCGACCCCGAGGAGGGCCGGGATCGCGGTGGTGGAACCCCACGCGTAGGGGCGGATCGTGTTCGTCAGGCGGTCCATCGGCGTCTTCCTGGATCTTCTGGTGCGGTGCGGGCACGGGTGGGTGCCTCAGCTGTGTCCCCGGCCCGCCAGCGCCAGGTAGGCGGTGGCGAAGTCCGTGACGGCGAGGAGTTCGGCGAGCTGTTCCAGCTCGCCGCCCTCCTCCGGTTCGAGCTCGCTGACGGCCGTGTCGTGGCTGAGGGCGAGCTCGCGCGCGGCCGGTGCGGCGGTGAGTCCGCCGGTGGGCCGGTCGCGCAGCAGTACGACGCGGGCGCGCAGGGCCTGGGGCTCCTCGACGCGGTCGCGGAAGAAGTCGTCGGGGTCGGCCCCGGCGGCGAAGGCCCCGGAGAGCAGGACCCCGTGCGCGGGGAGGGCCTCGGGGAGGTCGGCGGCGAGCGCGGGGCGGCCGGCGAGCTCGGCGAGGGTGGCGGCGAAGCGGCGGCCGGCCGGTCCGGCGCCGGTGCCCTCGCTCCAGATGAGGGGCAGCGAGTCGGCGAGCTCGGCGGCGAGGGTCTTGGCCGGGTTGGAGTACGTCGCGATGGCCGGGCCGCAGCGTTCGGCGGTGCGGTCGAGGCGGTCGGCGACGCGCTGGAGGGCGTCAGGGGCGGCCGAGATCAGCCCGACCTTGTCGAGGAGCACCAGCAGCGGGGTGAGCAGGGCCCACAGGGCGCCGGGTCCGGCGGCGGCCGACTCGTCGTACTCCTGGTACGGGGCCTTGGCCATCGGAACGAGGAGACCGTGCGCGCCGTCGACGCTCTCGCCGAGCGGGGAGCGCTCGGGGGCGACGGCGACGACGGTGCAGCCGCGCCGGTAGGCCTGTTCGGCGAGGACGCCGAGGCCGGGTTCGGTGCCGTCGATGGTGGCGATGAGGAGCAGGTCCACGGGGCCCGCCCAGCCGGGCAGGGTCCAGCGCAGCGCCCCGGCGGCGGGCGCGACGCCGGTGGGGTGCAGGCGGGTGACCGGGGCGGAGGCTCCGGCGAGGGCGCCGAGGAGGTCGGCGACCCCGGTGGCGGCGGTGCCGGGGCCGGCGATGAGCACCGCGCGGGGGCGCCCGTCGGGGCGCAGGTCCGCGAGGCCGGCCTCGGTGGCGTGCCGGGCTGCGGTGCGCACCCTGGCCCCGGCCTCGGCGGCGCCGCGGAGCAGGCCGCGGCGGTCGGCACGGGCGAGATCGTCCGGTGCGTCGAGGAGTGACTCGTCGAGCATGGGGGCCTCCCGGCGGGGTTGACGGATCCAGGCTGGTCGAGCGGGGACGGCGCGGGGCCGGCCGGGCGGGGTCAGGCGGGGTGGCGGGCCTCGTCGACGAGGAGGACCGGGATGCCGTCGCGGACCGGGTACGCGAGGCCGCAGTCCTGGCCGGTGCAGATCAGCTCGGGGGTGGTCTCGTCCGCCGAGTTGTCCTGGAAGGGGGCGTGGCAGGCGGGGCAGGCGAGGATCTCGAGCAGGCCGGCTTCGAGCGGCATGGGGCGGTGTCCCTTCGGGGGGTGCGGATTGGGCGTGGTCAGCGTACCGAGTCACTGGGCGTGCGGCTCGGCGGGTCGGGCAGCGCCCGGCGGGCGGTGTGGTCCCGCCCGCCAGGGTCACGCGTTGTTCGGATGCGGCGCCGTTGCCGGGGGCTCTGCCCCCGGACCCCCGCGCCTCAAACGCCGGCGAGGCTGACATTGCCCCGTCAGGCGCGGACCAGGGCCAGGACCTCGTCGCGGAGCTTGGTGAGGGTGGCTTCGTCGCGGGCCTCGACGTTGAGGCGCAGGAGCGGCTCGGTGTTGGAGGGGCGGAGGTTGAACCACCAGTCGGCGGCGGAGACCGTGAGGCCGTCCAGCTCGTCGAAGGTGACGCCGTCCCGGCCGGTGTAGGCGGCCTTGACCTCGGCGGTGCGGGCGGCCTGGTCGGCGACGGTGGAGTTGATCTCGCCGGAGCCGACGTAGCGGTCGTAGGAGGAGACCAGCTCGGAGAGCGGGCCCTCCTGGCCGCCGAGCGCGGCGAGGACGTGGAGCGCGGCGAGCATGCCGGTGTCCGCGTTCCAGAAGTCCTTGAAGTAGTAGTGCGCGGAGTGCTCGCCGCCGAAGATCGCGCCGGAGGCGGCCATCTCGGCCTTGATGAAGGAGTGGCCGACGCGGGTGCGGACGGGGGTGCCGCCGTTCTCGCGGACGACCTCGGGGACCGACCAGGAGGTGATCAGGTTGTGGATGATCGTGCCGGTGCCGCCGTTGCGGGCCAGCTCGCGGGCCGCGACCAGGGCGGTGATGGCGGACGGGGAGACGCCCTCACCGCGCTCGTCGACGACGAAGCAGCGGTCGGCGTCGCCGTCGAAGGCGAGGCCGAGGTCGGCGCCCTCGGCCTTCACGCGCGCCTGGAGGTCGACGATGTTCTTCGGGTCGAGGGGGTTGGCCTCGTGGTTCGGGAAGGTGCCGTCCAGCTCGAAGTACATCGGGACGAGGTCCAGCGGCAGGCCCTCGAAGACGGTGGGGACGGTGTGGCCGCCCATGCCGTTGCCCGCGTCGACCACGACCTTCAGCGGGCGGATCGCGGTGAGGTCCACGAGGGACTTCAGGTGCTCCGCGTAGCCGGCGAGGGTGTCCTGCTCCGTGATGGTGCCCGGGACGGTGCCGGCGGGGATCTCGGGGGCGCCCTCGTCGGTCCACCGCTCGGCGAGCTCGCGGATGGTGGCGAGGCCGGTGTCCTGGCCGACCGGGGCGGCGCCGGCCCGGCAGAGCTTGATGCCGTTGTACTGGGCCGGGTTGTGGGAGGCCGTGAACATCGCGCCGGGCAGGTCCAGCTTGCCGGAGGCGTAGTACAGCTGGTCGGTGGAGCACAGCCCGATGAGGGTGACGTCTACGCCGCGGGCGGCCGCGCCGCGGGCGAAGGCGGCCGACAGGCCGGGCGAGGAGGGCCGCATGTCGTGGCCGACGACGATCGCGCGCGCACCGGTGACCTGGACGAACGCCGCACCGAACAGTTCGGCCAGCGGCTCGTCCCACTCGTCCGGTACGACGCCGCGGACGTCGTATGCCTTGACGATGTTCGAAAGATCTGCGGCCACTGCCTGCCCTCCTGAGGAATCCGTGCGGTGGGGCAAACCTACCCTGTACGGACAGTGGCTCTTCAGACGATGTGAGCGTCAGGAGTCGGGCGAGCGCAGGACGCGCAGGTGTCCGCGACGCGTCTCGCCGGACGTCGGCCGGCTCCCCGCGGAGCCTCCGGCCTCGGCGGCGCGCTCGGGCGGGCGGGCCGCCTCACGGACGGCGTTGGCCAAGGCTTCGAGGTCGTCGCCGGAGCGCGCGGACGGGCCGGAGCCGTCCGACAGGCGGACGACCTCCCAGCCGCGCGGGGCGGTCAGGCGCTCGGAGTGCTCGGCGCACAGGTCATAGCAGTGGGGTTCGGCGTAGGTGGCGAGCGGGCCGAGAACTGCGGTCGAGTCGGCGTAGACGTACGTCAGTGTGGCGACGGCAGGGCGGCCGCACGCGGTGCGCGAACAGCGACGTACAAGGCTCACGACGTTGGACGGTACCGCACTCTTGACCGGGCCGCGACGACTCGCCCCCCGGCCACTCCCCCGTGTCGTCTCCGGCGGGCGGTGACGAACAGGGGCAGCGAGTCCGTAATGGTGCGTCATCCCGGCCGGATCGTTCGGGGGGCGACACCGGGGCGACACCAGGTCGTGACCGGATCGAGGCCGTGGGGCGGTGCCGCGCGGGAGCTACCCTGCCGGGGTGACGGACAGTTCGCTTCCTCCCCGCCCCGCATCCGACGCGCAGGCCCCCCAGGAGCCCCGGCCCCGGCGGCGCGACCGCCACGGCCGCGGGATGCGCGGGCCGCTGGCCCCGCCCCAGGTGCCGCTGTCGGCGAGCCGGGCGGAGCTGTTCGGCGACCTCGTGCGGGATTCCGTGGAGCGGCTGGAGCGGCGCTGGCCGCAGCTGGACGAGGTGGAGTTCGTGATCGCGGACGTGCCGGGGCCGCCGGGCGGCCCGGACGGCGGCTGGAACGACGAGGCGGTGCCGCTGGGCGGCCTGGTGGAGGCCCGCGACGGGCGGCCGGCCCGGATCGTGGTGTTCCGGCGGCCGGTGGAGATCCGGGCGAAGACGCGCGACGAGCGGGCGCTGCTGGTGCACGAGATCGTCGTGGAGCAGGTGGCGGAGCTGCTGGGGCTCTCGCCGGAGACCGTCGACCCCCGGTACGGGCAGGACTGAGCCCGCCGTACCGGGGCCGCTCCGGGGCGGTTGCCGGCTCAGCGGACCAGGATCGACGGGTCCTCGACGGCGCGGGGGACGGAGACCCGGGAGCGGTCGTCCGCGAACGTCTGGACGGTGAACATCGGGATCCCGTCCGTCGGCAGGGCCAGCGTGCGGGCCGCGTGGACGGGCCCGCCGGAGAGCGTCTCGACGGTCAGCGCGTAGGGGCCCTTGCCGCCCGCGGAGGCGGGCGTCGGGGTCACCGCGCGGGTGGTGCCCGCCTTGAGGGTGAGTTCCTGGACGGCCGGGGTGCCGCCCTCGGTGCCCGGGGAGGCGGTGACGCGGACCTTGGCGTCGGCGCCGGAGGCCGTGAGCGTGAGGGTGGTGGCCTTGTCGTCGAGGCGGTTGTCGGCGACGGTGGCCCGCTCGCCGGCCGGCGGGCTCGCCGGGATGAAGGCCACCTCCTGCTTGGCGCCGGTGCCGCGGACCACCCGCAGCGCGGCCACCACCGGTACGGGCTTCTTCGGGTCGGCGGGCGCCAGGAGGAGGGAGCCGGCCTCGCCGCGGGTGAGGTCGCCCAGGTCCAGGGAGGCCGTCATCCCGGCCTTGACGTGCAGCTGCTCCTTGCCGGCCGGGCTGATGGAACCGTTCGGTCCGGACAGTTTCAGTTTCAGGTCGGCGTCGTCCTCGCCCGGCGCGAACGCGACCAGCCGCACCGAGGTGGCGTCGGCGGGGATGCCGGGCAGGACCAGGGAGCCCGCCGGGCCGTCCGAGGCCGGCAGCCAGTCGGAGCCGACCCCGTCCTCGGCGATCTGCGTGGCCGCCCCGACCCGGCCCGAACGGGTCGTCACGTGCGCGGTGACGTCCGGGAGCTGGGCGTCGGCGGCGAGGGTGGCCAGCCACACCTTGGTGGTGGAGTGCGGCTTCACCTCGGTGACCAGGTCGGGGGTGCCCGGCTTGGCCTTGAGCAGGCCGTCGGGGCCGTACAGCTTGATGTCCACCTCGGCGACGGTGTCGTCGGGGTTGGTGAGGTGCACGTAGTCCTGGCGGCCCTTGGCGGTGCTGACGCCGGGGAACCAGAAGTCGGTGCCGGGCGCGGTGCAGGCGAGCCCGAGCAGGCCGCGCGCCTGGCCGACCGCGACCTTGGTGGTCTGCTGGGCGGTCCAGCCGGGGGCGAGGGCGCCCTGGGCGGTGCCCGTCAGCGCGGGCGCCTCCGCGCCGGACACGGTGGCCGCGACCGGCTTGCCGGGCTCCTTGGGCTCCAGGACGGCCTTGCCCTCCGTGGTGGCCAGCCGGGCGGCCGCGCCCTTGCCCGCGGCCTGGCCGGGGGTGGCCGGGCTGAGGGAGGTGTAGGTGGTTTCGGCGATGTCCGAGGAGCTGGGGGCCGGGCAGACGAGCACCGACCGCTCCACGGGCATCCGGGCGGCGGCCGCACCGCGGGCCCCGGCGGCCGGGGCCGCGGCGGGGGCGGTGAGGAAGGCCAGGCCGCAGGAGGCGGCGAGCGCGGCCGTCACGGCCGCGAGCGTCAGGGGGGCGCGCTGCTTCACGGCTGGGGGCTCCCGTCCGGACGCGGGTGGTGCTGTCCGTAGGTGTCGTACTGCTGGGGCTCGTACTCGTACTCGTACTCGTACTCGTAGGGCTGGGGCTGGGGCTGGGGCTGCTGCTGGTGCGGGAACACGGGCTGCTGCCCGGGCTGGGCGTAGGCCCCGCCGTACTCGGGGTACTGCGGCTGCTGCTGTGGCTGCTGCTGCGGGTAGGGGGCCGGGCCGGGCTGCTGCGGGTGGTGACCGGCCCCGTACCCCGGCTCGTACCCGGCTTCGTACCCGGGTTCGTACGGGGTCTCGTACGCGGGTTCGTAGGCGTAGGGCTCCTGGTACGCGTACGACTCCTCCCCGTACACCTGCTGCGCGGGGATCTGCGCGTACGGGTCGGCCACCGCCTGCGCCGCGGCCGGTTCGGCCCCGTCGGCGGCCGCGCCCCGGCGGCGGGCGCGGCGACCCTGGCCGCTCTCGCCGTCCGCCGCGCCGGAGCCGGCGGTGGCCTCCTCGGGCAGGTCGTCGTCGAGGCGGGCGCGACGGCCGGGCAGGGCCATCACCAGCAGCACCAGGGCGAGCAGGCCCTGCGCCCAGTGCCAGGCGTCGCGGGTGGCGGAGTCCTGGTGGACCAGGTCGAGGCGGCCGCCGCCCGGGGGCAGCCGGAAGCCCTGCGCCCAGCCGTCGAGGGTGACGGGGGTGAGGGGCTTGCCGTCGAGGGTGGCCTTCCAGCCCGGGTCGGCGCGGTCGGCGAGGCGCAGGGTGCGGCCCTCCTCGCCGGCCGGGAGCTTCGCGTGCGCCTCGACGGGTCCGGCGTCGACGGCGACGGGGGCCTGGCCCCGCTTGGCGGGGACGATCGCGACGCGGGCGGGGAGCCGCTGGACCTCCCAGACGGCGGTGCCGTCCTCCTGGTGGTGCTGCTTGAGGCCGGGGGTGCCGTCGAGGACCTGCCGCAGGGCGGTGGGGCCGCCGGGCGGCATCATCACGTAGCGCACGGCGAAGGCGCCGAGCTGCTCGGACTGGTCGGCGCCGGAGCCTGAGACCAGGCTGGAGACGGCCTGGTCGAGGCGGGGCTGGGCGCCTGCCTCCGCGAGGACCTCGGCGTCGCCGAGGCCGACGCCGCCGCCGCGGACCAGGGTGTAGGAGACGGTGGCGGGCGAGTCTCCGCCGAGGACGAGGGTGCGGGTGCGGTTGCTGTCGTCGGACTGGGCGGCGACGAACGCGGGCACCTGTACGGGGTCGTGGCGGCGGAGCGGTCCGTCGGCACCGGCGACCGTCCAGACGGCCGCCGCGAGCAGCGGCCCCACGGCCGCGGCGAGGGCGAGGAGGGCGGCCAGCGGCTGGCGCCAGCCGAAGCTGCGGGCGGCGACGCGCTCCTTGGCGCCGTCCGCGCCGAGCACGGCGGCGGCGATCAGCGCGAGCCCGTACAGCAGGGTGGCGGGGCCGGCCCAGCCGGTGCGGTTCAGGAGCACGGCGAGGAGCAGCCCGGCGAGGGCGGCGCTCCAGGCGGTGGCGACGGCCAGCCGGCGGTCGGCGCGGAGCAGGGCGGCGAGGGCGGCGAGGAGGGTGCCGGCGAGGAGGAGTCCGCCGCCGGTGCCGGGGCCGCCGGGGTTGGCGGTGAGCAGGCCGAGGGGGGTGGCGGTGCCGCTGCCGTAGGGCAGTCCGGCCTCGTGCAGGAGGCGGCCGGGGTGGGTGAACAGGCCGAGGGACCAGGGCGCGAGGACGAGGAGGGGGACGGCGAGGGTGGCGAGCAGCCGCGGGGCGTACGTGGTGAGGTGCGCGCGGCGTACCAGGAGCGCGGCGGCGCCGAGGGCGGCGGCGAGCGGCCAGACGACCGGGGTGAAGGCGGTGGCCAGGCTGAGCAGCAGGGTGTAGGTCCACGTCGCGCGCCAGGTGCCGGGGGTGTCGCGGTCGGCGAAGCCGAAGGCGGCGACGGCGGAGCGGGCGATGAGGGGCAGGAGGATCGCGAGGACGGCCGTGCCCAGGCGGCCGCCGGCGAGGGCTCCGGTGACGGCGGGCAGGAAGGCGTAGGCGACGGCGGCCCAGGCGCGCAGCAGCCGGGATTCGACGAGCGGCCGGGAGGCGAAGTAGGCGGTGAGGCCGGCGAGCGGGACCGAGCAGACGAGCAGGAGGGTCAGCGCGGCCTTGGTGGAACCGAACAGCAGGACGGAGACGGCGGCCAGGACGGCGAGGTAGGGGGGTGCTCCGGCGGTGGTGCCGGTGCCGGCGGGCTGCCAGTCGGCGGTGTAGCGGTGCCACAGGTCGAGGGCGCTCGCGGGGGCGGGGAGCAGGGCGCCGCCCATGAGGCTGCCGCCGCCGATCAGGGCGCGGCAGGCGGCGAGGGAGACGAGCAGCAGCAGGGCGAAGAGGACGGGGGCGGGCTTGCGGGCGATCCGCTTGAGCCGGGAGAACTGCTCGATCTCCAGGTAGTCGGCGTCGTCGCCGCCGGGTCCGGATTCGACGGAGCCGCCGTGCCGGCCGGTGGGGGCGGTCTCGGCGCCCTGGCCGGAGCCGAGGTAGGCGGCGAGCTGTTCGGCGCTCGCGCGGAGGGTGGCGCCGGGCGGGGGGAAGAGGGGGCGCAGTTCGGCGGCGGGGACGGCGGGGCGGCTGCGGGCCCTGCGGGCGGCGAGGATCCGGCCGGGGCGCAGGAGGGTGGCGAGCAGGCCGGTGAACTCGGCGGCGGCCTGGCCGGGGGCCTTGCCGACGAGGTAGCCGAGGGTGCGCAGGAGGGTGCCGAGGAGCAGGCGCAGGAGGACGTAGGGCAGGGCTCGGCCGGGGGTGTTGGCCAGCAGGGTGTGGACGGCGCCGGCCTTGTCGACGCGGTGGGGGTCGACCGAGGAGCGGCCGGCGCAGTCGACGGTGCGGCGTTCGCGGGAGGCGGCTTCGGCGTGGCGCAGGACGGCGTCGGGGGCGACGAGGACGGTGTGGCCGGCGCGGTGGGCGCGCCAGCAGAGGTCGATGTCGTCGCGCATGAGGGGCAGGCGGCGGTCGAAGCCGCCGAGGGCGTCGTAGACGTCGCGGCGCACGAGCATGCCGGCGGTGGAGACGGCGAGGACGGGGCGGACCTGGTCGTGCTGGCCCTGGTCCTGTTCGCGGCGGTCGAGGCCGGTCCAGCGGCGGCCGCTGCGGGCGATGGTGACGCCGGCTTCGAGGAGCTGCTTGGTGTCGTACCAGCCGCGGAGCTTGGGGCCGATGACGGCGGCTTCGGGGTTGCCGTCGGCGACGCGCAGGAGTTCGGTGAGGGCGTCGGGTTCGGGGGCGCTGTCGTCGTGGAGGAGCCAGAGCCACTGGACGGGTTCGCCGTGGGGGAGGTCGGGGAGGTCGTAGGTGTCGTCGCGCCAGGTGCGGCTGACGGGGTCCCAGCCGCTGGGGCGCTTGAGGTAGGGGAGGTCCTCGGGGGTGAGGGTGCCGGCGGTGCGGGCGGCCTCGTCGACGGCGGCGCCGAAGCCGGTGCGGCGGGCGAGGTGCAGGACGTGCTCGTCGCCGAGGGCCTCGGCGAGGAGGCGGGCGGAGGCGTCGGAGCTGCCGGTGTCGGCGGCGACGTGGGCCTGCGCGGGGCGTTCCTGGGCGAGGAGTCCGGCGAGGGTCTGGGGCAGCCAGCGGGCTCCGTCGTGGGCGACGAGGACTGCGGTGACGACGTGCCGGGGGAACTCGGGGGTGGCGGCCGCCTGGTGGGAGACCGGCGAGTTGCTGTGCGGGGACATCGCGGTACGGGCCCTCCGGCCTGGGGATCCGGGGGTGGGGTGCCCTCGGAGGCTGCTGGACAGCGCCCCACACTAACGGCTGGGAAGGGGCTGTTCCGCCTCCTCTGGGGAAGGGCCTGAACGCGACGGTCCGCCTCCTGCGGGGAAGGTGCGGGAGGCGGACCGTTTGCTCTGTCTGCGGTGGTGTGCGGCGCTCGGTGGAGCGCGGTTGACCGGGGGTCGTCGCGGGCTGTGCGGCGGGTCAGACCGCTGCCTTCTTCAGGCGGCGGCGCTCTCTTTCGCTGAGGCCGCCCCAGATGCCGAATCGCTCGTCGTTGGCGAGGGCGTACTCAAGGCATTCGGACCGGACCTCGCAGGCGAGGCAGACCTTCTTGGCTTCGCGGGTGGAGCCGCCCTTCTCGGGAAAGAAGGACTCGGGGTCGGTCTGGGCGCACAGTGCGCGCTCCTGCCATCCGAGCTCCTCGTCCGCCTCCTCGACCAGCAGTTCCTGAAACAGCTCGGTCATGTGCGCCCCTCGCTCTGTCTGTGCGTCCCCGTGGTGTTGCCGTTACCGATCGCCGGGTAACGACACGAGTGAAATTACAAGTGTGTGTCTTCTGCCCAGTCAAGCCGAGATCTGCTATTGGGCCCCTTATTCACTCTGCGGAACCAAGCCTATACAGAAAGTGTTCATATCGCCAAAAATCGTGACAGAAGGCACTGGCGTCCCGCGGGTGGCGCCCTCCCTCCTGGGCGACGCGTCACTCCGTGGAGGGGTTGCAATCCGGCCGAAGATGCGGCGCGGATCACATTCCGGTCACGACTTGGCGTCGGCAGGTTTGAGAGCGGGGCCCGCGGGTCTGCGTGGACCGGCACATGCCCTGGCCAGGACTGCACAAACCTTTCTCCGCGGACAGTAACCGGATGAGGTGAAACTTTCCGACTAAACCGGACATTGGGTTGACAGTCAGGCCCTCGGCCCGGTCTCCTTGTCCTCATGTCAGCGCCCGCAGCCACCACCCGGACCCCCATTCGTGGGTTCCTGTGCGCTGCCCAGGTTCGCTGTTGCTGTTGCAGCTGTTGATGCCCCCGGAGCCCCGGCTCCCCTGAGCTCCAGCCATCCCCCACAGCAACCGCCCCGCACGACTGACACACGTCGAGGACACCCCCACGATGAACAGCGCCCCCGCTTCCACCGTCGCCGCCCCCGCCGTCACCGCCGCCGTCACCCCCGCCCGCACCGAGGCCCCCGCTCCCGCCGTCGTCGAGAGCGACCTGCAGATCGCCGGCGACATCCTGGCCGTCCAGCACCTCCTCCAGCCCGCCCGCGAACACCCGGCCACCGTCGCCGAGTTCGCCGGCCTCGCCCGCTCCATCGCCGAGGACCGCGCGAGCTGGGAGCACCTGGTCCGCTACGACGCCACCACCCGCTGGTACCACCGCCTGCGCACGGTCCCCCAAGCTCTCGACTCCGCTCGAGCAGGGGGCGCCCCCATCGGCTACGAGGTCTGGCTGCTCAGCTGGGTCCCCGGGCAGGGCAGCGGCCTCCACGACCACGGCGCCTCCTCCGGCGTACTGACCGTCCTCGACGGCGAGCTCACCGAGCACACCCCCCGCGGCCGCCTCACCCACCGCGCCGGCGCCCAGCGCGTCTTCGCCCCCGGCTACGCCCACGAGGTCGTCAACGACACCCTCGAAGGAGCCGTCAGCCTCCACGTCTACTTCCCCGGCCTGACCGAGATGCCGATGCACCACTGCTCCCCGGCCCACGCGGAGCACGTACCCGCCTGACACACTTCGATGCATGCGCATTGTTGTTCTGGCCGGCGGTATCGGCGGCGCCCGTTTCCTCCGCGGACTGCTGTCGGCGGTCCCCGACGCGGAGATCACCGTCATCGGCAACACCGGTGACGACATTCACCTGTTCGGGCTGAAGGTCTGCCCCGACCTGGACACCGTGATGTACACCCTCGGCGGTGGCATCAACGAGGACCAGGGCTGGGGCCGCACCGACGAGTCCTTCACCGTCAAGGAAGAACTCGCGGCGTACGGGGTCGGACCCTCCTGGTTCGGCCTCGGCGACCGCGACTTCGCCACCCACATCGTCCGCACCCAGATGATCGACGCCGGCTACCCGCTCAGCGCCGTCACCGAGGCCCTCTGCGACCGCTGGCAGCCCGGCGTCCGCCTGCTGCCCATGTCCGACGACCGCGTCGAGACGCACGTCGCCGTCAACGACCCCGAGACCGGCGAACGCCGCGTCATCCACTTCCAGGAGTATTGGGTCAAGCTGCGCGCCTCCCTCGACGCCGAGGCCGTCGTCCCCGTCGGCGCCGAGCAGGCCAAGCCCGCCCCCGGCGTGCTGGAGGCCATCGCCGCCGCCGACGTCATCCTCTTCCCGCCGTCCAACCCCGTCGTCTCCATCGGCACCATCCTCGCCGTCCCCGGCATCCGCGAGGCCGTGGCCGAGGCCGCGGCCCCCGTCGTCGGCCTCTCCCCCATCGTCGGCGGATCCCCCGTGCGCGGCATGGCCGACAAGGTCCTCGCCGCCGTCGGCGTCGAGTCCACGGCCTCCGCCGTCGCCCTGCACTACGGGTCCGGACTCCTGGACGGCTGGCTCGTGGACACCTCGGACGCCGACGCCGTCGAGGCGGTCACCGCCGCCGGGATCGCCTGCCGGGCCGTGCCGCTGATGATGACCGACACCGACGCCACCGCCGCCATGGCCCGCGCGGCGCTGGAACTCGCCGGGCAGGCCCGGTGAGCACACCCTCGTACGAGGTGCGCGCCCTCCCCGGGATCCCCGAGGTCCGGCCCGGCGACGACCTGGCCCGGCTGATCGCCGACGCGGCGCCCGACCTGCGCGACGGCGACGTCCTGCTGGTCACCTCGAAGATCGTCTCGAAGGCGGAGGGGCGGATCGTACGGGCGGACTCCCGCGAGGAGGCCATCGACGCCGAGACCGTACGGGTCGTCGCGCGCCGGGGCACCCTGCGGATCGTCGAGAACCGGCAGGGGCTGGTCATGGCGGCGGCCGGCGTCGACGCCTCCAACACCGAACCCGGCACCGTCCTGCTGCTGCCCGAGGACCCCGACGCCTCGGCGGCCGCCCTCCGGGACGGGCTGCGGACGCTGCTCTCCGTCGACGTGGGCGTGGTCGTCACCGACACCTTCGGCCGGCCCTGGCGCGCCGGGCTCACCGACGTCGCCATCGGCGCGGCCGGGGTACGGGTCCTGGACGACCTGCGCGGCGGCACCGACGACCGGGGCAACCCGCTGAGCGCGACGATAGTGGCCACGGCGGACGAACTCGCCGCCGCCGGCGACCTCGTCAAGGGCAAGGCCGCCGGACTGCCGGTGGCCCTCGTCCGGGGGCTGGGACACGTCGTGGGCGGCGCCTCGTCGGCCCGCGACCTGGTGCGTCCCCCGGCCGACGACATGTTCCGGCTGGGCACGTCGGAGGCCGTACGGGAAGCCGTCACCCAGCGCCGCACCGTCCGCTCCTTCACCGGCGAACCGGTCGACCCGGGCGCGGTACGGCGCGCCGTGGCGGCGGCCCTGACGGCCCCGGCACCGCACCACACGACGCCGTGGCGGTTCGTCCTGCTGGAGTCGGCGGACGCACGGCGGGAGCTGCTGGACGCGATGCGCGACGCGTGGATCGCGGACCTGCGGGCCGACGGGAAGTCCGAGGAGTCCATCGCCAAGCGGGTCCGGCGCGGGGACGTGCTGCGCAATGCCCCGTTGCTGGTGGTGCCGTGCATGGTCATGGACGGCGCCCACGACTACGGGCACGCCCGGCGGGACGCGGCCGAGCGGGAGATGTTCGTCGTCGCCACGGGTGCGGGCGTCCAGAACTTCCTGGTCGCGCTGGCCGGGGAGCGGCTGGGCTCGGCGTGGGTGTCCTCGACGATGTTCTGCCGGGACGTGGTGCGCAAGGTGCTGGGGCTGCCGGAGGACTGGGAGCCGATGGGCGCCGTCGCCGTGGGCCACCCGGCCGGGGCACCGCCGGAGCGGGGGGCGCGGGCGGTGGAGGACTTCGTCGAGGTGCGGTAGGGGCTTGGTCCCCCCTCTCACCTCTCAGATGCGGCTGATGTCGCTGCGGTACATGCGGGGCGCGCGGCGGGGCGGGGTGTGGCCCGCCAGGAGGATCAGGCGGGCCGCGCGGTGGCGCTGGCCGGCGTAGGGGGCCAGGAGCTCCAGCATCTGCGCGTCGTCGGCGTCCCGGTCGCCCGTCAGGGCGTAGCCGATGATGCCGGGCAGGTGCAGGTCGCCGGTGGTGACGGCGTCCGCCGCGCCGTTGCTGCGCTGGAGGGTCTCGGCGGAGGTCCACGGGCCGATCCCGGGGACGGCCTCCAGCCGGGCGGCCGCCTGCGGCAGCTCCATCGCGGCGGCCTCCTCCAGCCGGGCCGCCACCCGGGCGGCCCGCACGATGGTGTCGGACCGCTTCAGGTCCACCCCGGCACGGTGCCAGTCCCAGGAGGGGATCAGCGCCCAGGCCCGGGCGGAGGGCATCACGTACAGCCCGCCGGGACCGGGTGCCGGCTCGCCGTGCCGGCTGACCAGGCGGCGCCAGGAGCGGTAGGCCTCGTCCGAGGTGACCTTCTGCTCCAGGACGGTCGGGATCAGCGACTCCAGGACCAGTCCGGTGCGGGTGAGGCGCAGGCCGGGGCGGCGGCGGTGGCTGGCGTGCACGAGCCGGTGCCGGGGGACGAAGGCGCCGGGGTCGTCCCCGGCCCCGAGCAGCGCGGGCAGCCCGTCGAGCACCCAGTCGGCCCCCGGCCCCCACGCCTCGGCCTCCACCCCGTCCGGGGTGGACGCCACCCGGAGGGTGGCGGGCCCGGCGGGCGTCCGGGTGGCCCGCCAGACGGAGCCGTCGGGGGTGGTGCGGAACGTCGGGTCACCGGGACCCCGGCGGAGGGGCCCGAGGACCAGCCCCAGGTCGAGGGGCCCGTCAGGCTTCCATGCCCGCCGCCTGGCCCCGCCACCGACGGCCGCCCCGCGCCCCGCGGGCACAGGCGTCCGCCCGGCCCGCAGGTCGGTACGGGTCAGGGGAGGAGGATCGAAGCGGCCGGCCATCCTTCGAGGGTAGCGGCGGGGGGTGACAGGGCGGACGGGTCCGGCGGCTCGGCGGACCACGAAGGACGAGCGGTACCGGGAATTGCCGGACCACACTCAGCGGTCTCAGAGATCGGTTGGGGCTTTCCCGTCAGTCTCATCGTCCTTCCGCGTCCTTCGGTCGCGTCGCTTCGCGATGTCGCTGCGCTCCACCCTTGACAGCCCGTCCCGCCCCGGAAAAACGAAGACTGCCGGGAAACCCCCAAAGGAACGGGACGGATGTTCCCTGGACATGCGGCGGACTCAGCGACCCTTCGGGGTCGCCGGGGGCCGCCGCGCCGGGCATCCGGCCCCTGTCGATGCCCTCCGGGGCCATCGTCCGCACCAGATCGCTACGCGCTCCTCTCGTCTCGGCGTCCGACGACCGTCTGGAGCCGCTGCCCACACCCAAGGCCAACCGAATCGTCATCCGGGGCCGGTGGGCGCATCAGATCGCTACGCGCTCCTCTCGTCTCGGCGCCTACCAGCCGTCCGGGGCTGGTACCTGCACCAAATGACGAACCCTGCGTCAGCTCGTGAGTAGCTGTCGTCCGTCGTGGCTGCGGACGTGGGGACCGTTCCCGTCCAGTGCGTCCAGGAGGCGGACGGCGTAGACCTCGGACATCCGGTCCACGCCCTCTTCCCTGGTGAGCCACCGCACCTCCGTGCTCTCACCGGAGACCCGTTCCGTCCCGCCGGAGGCCTTGCAGCGGAAAACCAGAGCGACCACGCCAGCCGTGATGTTGCACTTCCCGGCGCACGCCGTCCTCCGGCGTTTCCACCAGCTCCAGAACCCCGCCGGGCAGCTCCCAGGTCCCATTGTCAGCTCGGCGGATGGCCAACAGCCGACCGTCCTCGCCCACCACGACCCCGGCTACCGACACCGAGGCGCTGGCGGTCATGCCTCCTTCTGTTCGCTCAGGCGCTGGGCCTTAACGGACGTGGTGTACAGCTCGGTCGTGAGGTCGTCTTGGGCGATGCCCAGTTCGGCCAGGACGGCCCTGATGTCGTCGAGGGCCGTAGGGAGGTCCTTCTCCTCTACCTGGGCCTCCAGTTCGAGGAAGGTGCCGTCGAGTTCGGGGACGCGGACCAGGGTCGCCAGCATCTGTCGGCCTCGGGCCTGGAACGCGTAGTTCCTGCACCTCTTCTCGAACGCGATGGCCGGTACATACCCCAGACCGCGCAGCGTGGCGTGGACCGCTTCGGCGTCCTCCACGCGGGTCTCGTGCTCCGGCTTGGACCCGGAATCCTGGTCGACGCGGGCCCCCTTGTAGGTGAGGACCGTGCGGGTGTCGTCGGGACCGTGCACGGTTCGGACCCGCAGCTCCTCGTCCCGCGCCTCGAGTGACCCGTCCACAGTGTCGTAATAGGTGTCCTGGTACACCTCGACCCGGCCGTCGGCCCGTTCACCCAGCCGCCGCAGGATCTCTTGCGGTGCGTGAACGCGCGCCTTCAACTCCGCTTCGATCACTGGCCCTCCCCCTCTCAAACCGTGCGTTCCGCACCCACGGCGATAGCCTCGAACATGCGCTGAAACCCCCTGAACAACGGTCCGTGCGGGGTCCGCATCACCTTGTAGGTGGCGGACTCATGCCCTTCCCAGCCCGCGTCGAAAGCCCCGACGAACATGGTGGAATCGGCACGGATCAACCGCCATGTCGGCAGCATTCCGTACCTGTACACCTCGATATCGCAGATCTCGGCAAGCTCACGCAGTCTGGCCTCGGCCAGCCGCACACCACTGGCGAGCGATTCCGCCGACTCGCCGATCTCGGCGGCACGCAACGCGACGGCCGGCGCCTCCGGGTCCAGCAGCAGCACCCGCACACGCAGGCCACCGTCCTGCCGGACGAGGTGAGGGCGCAACATCGAGTCCTTCAAGCCGACGAGGCCGAGGCCGCGCACAGCAAGAACGTCCAGCTCCTTGGCAGTCCGAACCTGTTGTTGAATCTCTTCGCTGGCCGAAGCTTGCGCCGAGTAGACCCGGACCACTTCGGGGAATGCCGCGAGATCGAAGGCGGCGCCACCGGAACGCCGCTCTCGCCCGGCTGCGAGCCCTAGGAGATGCCGGGCGTCGTCCGGCATGTTCAGTCCGTCGGCGATCCGTTCGTACACGTCGAGACGCGATACCTCTCGGCGGCGATTGATGATCTCGTTCACCCGTGCCTGTGTCATCCCGACTGCGGACGCAATGCGAGCCTGACTGGCTCCGCCGTACTGCTGCACGTACCGGAACACAGCTCCCATATCGCGCCCACGAAGCGCCTGACGTACGTCCGCCCCCTCCCAGGCCCAGTCGGGCAGGGAGACCGGGAGGAGTGGTGTGACCACGGCCGACTACTCCCGTCATCTGCGCGCGAGATGGCCATCCCACAGTGAGATTACCGCTCGGATATCGAACTTGCACGCAGTGTCACCGGATCCTCCATGCATGCCACTCGCCCGAGGGACTCAACTCCATGTCCCCGTGTATCCGGAGGACCCGACCATGCCTTCTGACAGCAACCACTCACCGGACAGTCCCTTGCCGAGCCTGGAGGACATGCCTGCACTCAGCCCCCAGCTCCTCGCCCGCGCCTGGTCCGGCTGGGAGCGCTTCATCGCCTCGCTGGAGGAGCCGTCCGATGACTGAGCGATACGAATACATCCCCCACTGCCTCCTCCACCGCCGTGTCCGGGACATCGCCTCCGGCGCCGAGGGTGAGCTGATGGCCGTCATCAACGAAAACGTCTCGGACTGCCTCACCTACGAGCGCTGGATGGAACTCGCCTACATCCGGGGAGCATCCGGCCGCGAATTCACCACCGCAGTCGCAAACGTCGTCCCCGCCTACGACCAGCAGCCCGCTCGCAGGCACGGGGACACTGCCTAGCGCACCAGCCATCCGTTGACCCCCGTCACACCGACCCACGACGACCGCCGGACGCCGAGCTGACGGGAGCGCGTAGCGATCTGACGCGCCCGTCGGCCCCGGATGCCGATTCCGTCGTCTTGGGCGACAGCAGCGAGCCCAGACGGGCCGCAGACGCTGAGACGGGAGGAGCGCGTAGCGATCTGGCGCGGAGGGCGGCCCCGAAAGGCATCGATGGGGCCCGGATGCCCGGTCTGCCAGCCCCCGGCGTCCCCGGCTCATCGTTGAGGGAGCCGGATGTCTCAGGTAGGACCGTGCCGTCCTTTTGGGGGTTTCCCGGCAGTCCTTGTCTTTCCGGGGCGGGACGGGCTGTCAAGGGTGGAGCGCAGCGACATCGCGAAGCGACGCGACCGGAGGGAGCGCCCTTGACAGGGCGGCCCGAACCGGAAGGACAGTGGGACTGACGGGAAAGCCCCAAGGCAGCTCTGAGACCGGTCGGCTCGGGCCCCGACCATCGCCCGGTCCCGGTCAGCCGCTCGCCACCGCCCGCCGGGGGACCGTCCCCCACCCACCGCCCCGCATCCGGGGAGGCGGGTGGGCAGACACCGGTCGGCCGGGGCCCCTCGAGGGGGAGATGGCGGGCCCGCGCCCCTGACGGCGTCCGGGCCCGCGCCCCCGGCGGCGTTCGGGGCCCGCGCTTCGCGGCTACCGGCCCTGGAGCTTGGCCGAGGCCGTGCGGGTCGGGGGGAGCTGGTTGTACAGGAGGCGGCCCGGGCATTCTGTGGCGAAGCCGTCGCGGTGGCCCGAGATGACGTTCAGCTTGACGTTGGTGCCCTTCTTGTAGCGGTTCCCCCCGCCCGACCTCAGCGTGGTCTTGGCCCGGGGGTCGGCGCCGAACAGGCCGAGCTTCCATGCCGTGAGGCCGGCGACCGCGGCGACCGCCGCCTTCGGCGGGGCCGCGGACGAGTAGGTGCCGATCACCGCGACGCCCATGCTGTCGGCGTTGAACCCCATGGTGTGGGCGCCGAGGACCGCCTTGGCGACTCCGCCCGCCCGGCCCTCGTAGACCGTTCCGCACTTGTCGACGGCGAAGTTGTAGCCGAAGTCCCGCCATCCCTCGCTGACCACGTGGTACCGGTACAGGCTGCGCAGCACCGCCGGGGCGTCCTTGCAGGCGTAGTTGTTGCCGGAGGCGGTGTGGTGGACGAAGGCCGCCTTGACCGTGCTGGTGTAGACGAAGCCCGGCTCGCGCAGGGACTCGTCTGCGCCCCATCCCCGCCGGGTGACGATCCGCGGGCGGGGGCCGATGTAGGGGCGGGCGGCCGCGGTGAGTTCGCTGTCGCTCGCGAGGACCGCGTCGGCGGCGGAGTCGGCCTTGTCGAGGGCGCTGACCTCCAGTGCGCCGAGCGGGGCGTGCGGGACGTTGGCGGAGGAGGACTCCGCCGCCTCCATGGACATCTCGGGGAGGGCGGGCGCGTCGGGCTTGTCGTCGTCCGCGGGGGCGGCGGGGGCGGCGGGGGCGGACGACGGGGGCCCGCCGTTCTTGTCGTCCGGGGCGGCCGGCGGCCGCGCGGCCGCGCCCGGGTCGACGAGTTCGAGGCGCAGGCCCGACGGGAGGCGCCCCGGGCGGGCGGCCGCACGGGTGGCGGTGGCGTCGTCCGCCTCGACGCGGACCTCCACGCCGTTGGACGGGCCGACCCACAGGGGGGCGGTGGCGCCGCGCGCGCGGCCGGTGCCGCGTTCGGCGGTGTCGGGGTCGGGGGCGTGTTCGCCGTTGTGGGTGTCCACGTCCTGCCAGTCGGACCAGGCGCCGGTGGCGACGGAGCGGGTGCGGACCTGGACCCGGCCGCCGAGTTCGGCGGCGGCGTCGTCCCAGACGACCCCGACGAGCGAGAACGTCTTGACGTCGCGCGGGGTCAGGCCCCGGGTCTCGGCCAGGTCCGGGGTGGCGCTCATGCCGGGGACGCCGGGGATCCGGGCGGTGGTGGAGGGGCCGAGGGGGACGAGGGGCAGTGACTGGGTGGTCCCCGGGGCGACGGGGACCGCCTCGGCCAGGGCCGGAGTGGAGAGCGTGAGCGGCACGGCCAGGGCTGCGGCCGTCACGACACCGATCGAGGAAGCAAGGAATCCGCGCATGCAAGCGATGCTGGGCACAGCCACCACGAGGCGCCATCGGAGAACTGACGGCCCGTCCGACGGCGCGCCGGGCGGGCCTCCCCTGGACGGGCGAGCGTCCGCCCCCCGTACGGGGGAGGGGCCCGCGTACGCTGGGGCGGGTGAACGCCATTGACCGCACCCCTGCCGACCTGCTGCGATCCGCGCTCGCCGCCGATCCGGGCCGCCCCCTCGTCACCTTCTACGACGACGCCACGGGCGAGCGGGTCGAATTGTCCGTCGCCACCTTCGCCAATTGGGTGGCCAAGACCGCCAATCTGCTCCAGGGCGACCTGGGCGCCGAGCCGGGCGACCGGCTGGCGCTGCTGCTGCCCGCGCACTGGCAGAGTGCCGTCTGGCTGCTCGCCTGCGCCTCCGTCGGGGTCGTGGCCGAGATCGGCGGGGACCCCGCCGACGCCGACCTGGTGGTGAGCGGGCCCGACACGCTGGAGGAGGCCCGTGCCTGCTCCGGTGAGCGGGTCGCGCTGGCGCTGCGGCCGCTGGGCGGGCGGTTCCCGCAGCCGCCGGCCGGGTTCGCGGACTACGCGGTGGAGGTGCCGGGGCAGGGTGACCGGTTCGCCCCGTTCGTTCCGGTGGACGCGGACGGGCCGGGGCTGGTGGTCGGCGGCGCGGAGCTGTCGAACGCGGCGCTGGTCGAGCGGGCCCGGGAGGACGCGGCGAAGCGCGGGCTGGGCGCGGGGGCCCGGGTGCTGTCGGGGCTGGACTTCGACAGCTGGGAGGGGCTGTCGGCCGGTCTGTACGGGCCGCTGGCCGCGGGCGGCTCGGTGGTGCTGTGCCGCAACCTGGACCGGCTGGGGCCGGAGGCGCTGGCGCAGCGGGTGGAGAGCGAACGGGTCACGCACACCGTCTGATCCGACGGCCCGGACCGGTCGGAGGCACCCACAGGCATCCACGGCACCCACCCGCACCCATCGGCACCCACCGGGACCCACCCGCACCCATCGGCACCCCCAAGGCCCATTTGTCACCCGCATGGGTCTAGACAGCCCCCCGCCCCCAGGCCGCCCGCCTCCCCACGGGTGAGGATCGCTGCAGGCCGTGCTCACCCGCACGGCCCCCAAGCCGGTGCGGCGGAGCCGTGCCGGCGTGGCGAGGGGACGGTGCGCGAGTGAGGGACGGCGCGGGCATACCGGACGACGACGCCGGCACGGCGGCGGGCGCAGGCGGGGGCGCGGGCGCGGGAACGCCCCCGCGCGGCCGTCGGCGGCGCCGGCTGCTGCGCTGGGTCGGGCTCGGTGCCGTCCTGCTGGTGCTCGCGGGGGCGGCGGCGGGCTGGTGGCTGTACGCGATGCTCGACGGGAACATCACGGAGGACACCTCCGCCGCGGCCGAGCTGCGCCGCTACGAGCGCGAGCGGCCGGCGCACTTCGCTTCGGGGGCCCAGAACATCCTGCTGATCGGTTCGGACTCGCGCGCCGGGTCGGCGAACGCGGGCTACGGGCAGGACGGGGGTACGCAGCGTTCGGACACCACGATCCTGCTGCACCTGGCGGCGGACCGGCGCAGTGCGACGGCGGTGTCGATCCCCCGGGACCTGATGGCGCAGGTGCCGGAGTGCCTGGGGACGGACGGCTCGCGCACCGGGGACCGGTTCGCGCAGTTCAACTGGGCCTTCCAGTGGGGCGGGGCCGCGTGCACGATCCGTACGGTCGAGAAGATGACCGGGATCCGGGTCGACCACCACATGGTGGTGGACTTCGGCGGGTTCAAGAAGATGGTCGACGCGGTCGGCGGCGTGGAGGTCTGCCTGAAGCGGCCGATGGACGACGCCGAGGCGCACCTGCGGCTGCCGGCGGGCCGCCAGGTGCTGGGCGGGGAGCAGGCGCTGGGGTTCGTCCGGGCCCGCCACAGCCTGGGCAACGGCAGTGACACGGAACGGATGGAGCGCCAGCAGCAGTTCCTCGGCTCCCTGTGGGAGAAGGTGAGCAGCAACGGCGTGCTGCTCAACCCGGCCAAGCTGTATCCCGTGTTGGACGCGGCGACCTCGTCGGTGACCACGGACCCGGCGCTGGCCTCGTTGCGGGGGTTGTACGAACTCGTACGGGGCGTACGGGACATACCGGCCGACCAGGTCAAGTTCCTGACCGTGCCCCGTCGCCCGTACGCGGCCGACCCGAACCGGGACGAGCTGGTGGAGCCGGACGCCTCCCGGCTGTTCGAGCAGCTGCGGGCGGACCGGCCGGTGTCGGTGACCGCGCCCGAGGCGTCGCCGAGCCCGGATCCGGAGCCGTCGGGGTCCGCGCGCCGCGATCTCCGCGATCTCCGTGAATCCGCGGAGAGCTCGGGCGAGGCCTCCGGTGACGGTTCGGGCGAGGCTTCCGGTGACGGTTCGGGCGGTCCTTCGCCGACGGGAAACGGAACCTCCTCGGCACCCACACCCGCCCCTGCTTTCACAGGAACCACGGCAGGCACGGCCGACTGCCGGTAAAGCAATCCAAAAGCCGCCCGCTCAACCGAGCCGGATGAGCGCTTTGGCCCGTTATGGGGGGAGTGGGTTTTGTCACCGGCATGGTTTGCGGCTGACCTGGCCGGATAAGGTGAGCGATCCGGTGCACCGGCTGCGAAGAGGCCGTGCACCAGCAGCCGGATCGTTGACCGCGCGCCTGGGGGGAGGCGCGTCGCGAAGCACCGACGGAGGATTCGAGCAACCGTGGATGCGCAAAGCCGTGGGCGGGCGGACGAGATCGACCCCGCTGACCAGTGGGTCCTCAATCCCCGCACTGGCAACTACGAACTGCAACTGGGCCGTTCCGCTGCGCAGCAGCGCCTCGTCTCCGCCCCCCGCAGAACCCGCAGATCGTCCACGGCGGCGCCGGCTCCGGCCGCCCCCTCCCCCGCAGTGCCCAAGCCCCGCCGCGGTGAGGGCCCGCCCGGCGGGCGGCGCGGCGGCGGCCGCTCCCGCAAGGGCGGCGGCGCCCCGGACCGCCGCAAGCGGCTGCTCAAGGTCACCGGCGGCACCCTGGCCTTCCTGCTGGTCGGCGGCGGGGTCGGCGGGTACCTGTACTACCAGCACCTGAACGACAACCTGAACGTCATCGACACCGGCGGCGCGGGCGGCGGCTTCAAGAAGGACCAGCCGATCAACGTCCTGGTGATCGGTACGGACAAGCGCAGCGGCAAGGGCAACGAGGGCTACGGGGACGCGGAAAGCGTCGGCCACGCCGACACCACGATCCTCTTCCACGTCTCCAAGGACCGCACCAACGCGACCGCGCTGTCCATCCCGCGCGACCTGATCACCGACGTCCCGTCCTGCCCGACGAAGATCGACGGCTCGGTCAAGGAGATCCCCGGCACCCGGGGCACCCGCTTCAACAACAGCCTGGGCCAGGAGGGCCGGGACCCGGGCTGCACGATGCGCACGGTCAAACAGCTGACCGGCATCGACGTCGACAACTTCATGATGGTCGACTTCAACGCGGTGAAGAACCTGAGCACGGCCGTGGGCGGGGTGCCCGTCTGCCTGGCGAAGGACGTCGACGACCGCGATTCGAAGCTGAACCTGAAGGCGGGCGAGCACCGGCTGGAGGGCGAGCAGGCGCTGGCCTTCGTGCGGACGCGGCACTCCTTCGGCAACGAGAGCGACCTGGACCGGATCAAGACCCAGCAGCAGTTCCTGGGTTCGATGATGCGCGAGATGAAGTCCAAGGAGACGCTGACCAGTCCGAAGAAGTTCTTCTCCCTGGCGGAGGCGGCGACCAAGTCGCTGACCGTGGACCAGGGACTGGGCTCGATCGGCAAGCTCACCGCCCTCGCGGGCGAGTTGAAGGACATCAACCCCAAGAACGTCACGTTCACGACGCTCCCGGTGGTCGACAACCCGAACGAGCCCGCGAACCGCAAGGCGACCGTGGTCCTGAACCCCTCCCAGGCGGACCCGCTCCTGCAGATGATCCGCCAGGACGTGTCACTGACGGAGGTCGAGAAGAAGGAGCAGGCCGCCAAGGACGCGGCCCAGGCCGACGCCAAGAACAAGCAGGACGCGCTGCTCCAGGGGAACCGCGCCCCCGCCGGGGACGTCCGGGTGGACGTGTACAACGGCGGCGGCCCCCCGGGATCGGCATCGACCACCCTGACCTGGCTGCAGAACAGCAAGGGCGTCTACAAGGCGGGCAACCACGGCAACGCCTCGGCGCGGCTGGCGGCCACGCAGCTGGAGTACGCCCCCAACCAGGCCGACCAGGCCCGGGCGCTGGCGGACATGATGGGCCTGCCGGCCTCGGCCCTGAAGCCGGGCGCGGTGGACGCGGCGCCGAAGACCCCGATGAAGCTGACCCTGGGCTCCGATTTCAAGGAGCCCGGCACTCCGCTCGGAGCGGCGGCACCGCAGCAGGCCCCGGAGGGGGTCCAGCGGGTCGAGGCGGACAAGGCGGTCTGCGCCAAGTGACCGGCCGCTCCGGCGGGCGCCGCGCCGCCACGGCGCGGCGGAGCAGTACCGGGCGGCGATCGGGCCGCCCGTCGACAGTCCACAGACCGCCGATGGGCGGTAGCCGGCAGGACCGGCACAATACCGACCGGTGAAGAACTCGAGGGGGGTACGCGTGATGCACAGCAGCGTGCGGGGGGAGGGGGCGCCCGACAAGGCCACCGACGGCATATCCGAAGGCGGCGAGAAGAAGGCGTCCGGCACGGTGCCCCCACCCCGGGAGGGTTCGGGCGGCAGCGCCCGGCCCCCGGGCAGTGGCATCCCCGCCCGCCGGCGCCGCCGGCGGGTGCTGTTCTGGGTGGCGTCCGTCCTGGCGTTCCTGATCCTGGGGACCTCGGCGGCCGGGTACCTCTACTACAACCACCTCAACAACAACATCCGCAGCGGACAGCGCCTGAGCGGTGACAGCGGCGTGGAGAAGACCCATGCCAACGCCAAGGGCCAGCGGCCGCTGAACATCCTGCTGATCGGCTCCGACAGCCGCAACAAGCCGGAGAACGTGGAACTCGGCGGCAGCCGCGACACCGTGGGGAACCCCCCGCTCGCGGACGTGCAGATGCTGCTGCACGTGTCGGCCGACCGCGAGAACGCCTCGGTCGTGAGCATCCCGCGCGACACCCGGGTCGACATACCCGAGTGCACGGACCCCAAGACCGGTGAGAAGTTCAAGAAGACCAACGCGATGATCAACGAGTCGCTCGGCCGCGGCGGCCCCGGCTGCACCCTGGCGACGTGGGAGAAGCTGACCAACGTCTACATCGACCACTGGATGATGATCGACTTCTCCGGTGTGGTGAAGATGGCCGACGCGGTCGGCGGCGTCCCGGTCTGCGTCAAGGACAACGTCTGGGACCGGCCGCTGCCCACCTCCGGGGGCGGGTCGGGCCTCAAGCTCCAGAAGGGCACCACCCGCGTCAAGGGCGAGCAGGCGCTCCAGTGGCTGCGCACCCGGCACGCGTTCAGCAGCGACCTGGGCCGGGCGCAGGCCCAGCACATGTACATGAACTCGATGATGCGCGAGCTCAAGAGCCAGAACGCCTTCACCGACGTCGGCCGGATCACGGACCTGGCGGAGGCGGGCACCAAGGCCCTGGAGGTCTCCGAGGAGATCGGCTCGGTCAAGAAGCTCTACAACCTGGCCATGCAGCTCAAGGACGTCCCGACCAACCGCATCACGATGACGACGATGCCGACGTTCCAGGACCCCCGGGACGAGGACCGGCTCATCGTGAACCAGCCGGACGCCGAGAAGCTGTGGACGATGCTCCGCAAGGACATCGCGTTCGACAAGAACGGCGCGCCGCAGGGGGCGCCGAGCCCGTCGGCCAGCCAGCCCGCCCCCGGCGCCTCGCAGCCCGCGCCGGCCGGCTCGCAGCCCGCCGCACCGGCCGGGCAGGTGCCCTCGAAGCTGCCGGGCACGGCCCCGGACAAGATCGCCGTGAACGTGGTCAACGGCACCGCCGTCGACCAGCCGCTGGCGCCCCACCGGGCGAACGCGATCGCGGACGTCCTGGTCTCCAAGGGCTTCACCGGGGCCAGGGCGGACACCGCGCTGACCCCGGAGAAGACCACCGTGGTGCGCTACCCGACGCCGGACCTGGCGGACGAGGCGAAGAACGTGGCGGCCTCCCTGGGCATCCCGGACACGGCGGTGCAGCAGGCGGCCGAGGTCTCGAAGATCACCCTGATCGTGGGCGCGGACTGGCGCGAGGGCAACGCCTTCCCGGCGCAGACCCCGCCGCCGGCCGGGTCGATCCCGGATTCCGCCGACGCGATCAACGGCTCGGACACCGGCGCCTGCATGGACGTCTACAAGCCGTACCGCTGGTGACCCGGCGGCGGCGCTGAAGCGGCTCCGCCGACCGCGAAAGGGGTGACCCGGTCCCGTACGGACCGGGTCACCCCTTCACGTGGTGCCCGCGCCCGCGGCGGGAACCCCTTGCACCGGCTGGTGGGCGGGCATGTCGTCCTTCGGGGTCGGGTATCGGTGTCTCGTTACCGCGTACGGGGGAAACGGGTGCGCGGCGGACGAGCGGTACGGACAGACGCTGATCGTATGGGCCTACTGTTCCGATGAATCTGCCCGACGTACCGGGAGGTGTCCCCCGTGCCCCAGCCGCACCGTCCCCACCGGCCCGCCGCGCCGGCCCAGCCGCAGCGCGCACGCAAGGGCGGCGGACGCGGCGGAACGGCCCGCGGCCGGCGCGACCGGCCCCGCTGGGGCGTGCGGATCGCGGCCGGGTTCTCCCTCGTGGTCCTGGGCTCCGGCGCCGTCGGGCACGCCGTGATGACCGGCCTGGACACCGGCATCGAACGGGTGGACCCCTTCAAGGACATGAAGAACCGCCCCCAGGCCGGGCACGGGATGAACTTCCTGCTGGTCGGCACCGACGGCCGCGACAAGATCACCCCGGAGGAGAAGCGCGAGTACCGCCTCGGCGGGGAACCCTGCCACTGCACCGACACGATCATGCTGGTGCACCTGTCCGCCGACCGGCAGCGGGCCAGCGTCGTCAGCCTCCCCCGCGACAGCTACGCCGAGCTCCCCGCCCACCAGGACCCGGTCACCGGCCAACCCCACCGCCCCCACCCGGTGAAGCTCAACGCCGCCTACGCCGAGGGCGGTCCGAACCTGACCGTGCGCACCGTCGAGGACATGACCCGGGTCAAGATCGACCACTACCTGGAGGTCGACTTCACCAGCTTCATGCGGACCGTCGATGCGATGGGCGGGGTCGAGGTCTGCACCGCCAAGGCCCTCCACGACCAGAACACCGGCCTGCACCTGCTGCCCGGCAGCCACCGCCTCACCGGCGGTCAGGCCCTCCAGTACGTCCGCTCCCGCCATGTGGACGGGGCCGCCGACCTGGGCCGGATGCAGCGCCAGCAGCGGTTCGTCGCCGCCCTGATCAAGCAGGCCACCGGCGGCGGGGTGCTGCTCAACCCGGTGAAGTTCAAGGAGGTCAGCTCCACCCTGCTGGGCTCGGTGCGCGCCGACAAGGACTTCGGCTCCGAGCAGATGCTGGCGCTCGGCCAGGCCATGCGCGGCTTCACCCCCTCCTCGTCCGAGTTCGCCTCCGTCCCGATCGGGGACGCCTCGTACCCGGTCAAGGGCATCGGCTCGACCGTGAAGTGGGACGAGCCCAAGGCCGCCCAGCTGTTCGAGTCCCTGCGCGAGGACCGCCCCCTGGCCGTGGCCCGCCCCGGGCAGCCCGGGCAGCCCGGGCACCCCGCCGCCGCACGGCCCGCGGCCGCCGCCCCGCCGACGGCCGTCCCGGTGGACGTGCCTCCGCAGCAGGTCCGGGTCCAGGTGGAGAACGGCACCCGGATCGACGGGCTCGGCGGCCGGGTGGACGCCGCGCTGCGCGCGACCGGCTTCGACACCACCGGCACCCCGGGCAACGGCGCGGGCCGCGACGTGCGGCGCACGGTGGTCTCGTACGACCCGCGCTGGGACCGTTCCGCCCATACGGTGGCGGCGGCGCTGCCCGGCAGCGAGCTGCGCGCGGTGGCCGGGCAGGGCAGGACGGTGCTGGTCATCGCCGGCTCGGACTACACCAAGGTCGTACCGGTACGGGCCGAGGACCCCTACCAGGGCGAGTTCGGCGTGGTCACCGGCGATCAGGTGGTCTGCGGGAAGTAGCCCGCGCCCGCGCAGGGGCGGTCACCTCACCCGTTCCAGCAGGGAGACGTGCAGACCGGGCACGTCCGTGGTCCGCGCGATCCGGTAGTGGTCCGTGAGGGCCTTCTTGTCGGCCGCGGAGAGCCAGTTGTACGGGTCGTGGTCCGCGCCGCTGTCCCGGGTCACCAGCCAGATCCGCTTCGTGTCGCCCAGGCAGCGCTCGGGCTGCCGGCACTCGACGGGGAACAGGTCGTCGGAGGCCACCGCCGACCGCTCGACGAAGACGTCGCGCAGCCGGACCCGCTCGGGCAGGTAGTACTCGATCTGGTAGTCGACCATGAAGACCCGCTCCGTCTTGGTCCGGGGGGACACGAAGCCGTCGCCGGGCCGGTAGCCCTGGGCGATCACCCGTGCCGCCGCGATGCCGTCGGAGGGCTCCTTCGCGTGCTCCGTGCGCAGCTGGCGCTGGTCGGGGGCACCCAGCAGGACCAGCGCCGCCAGCCCGGCCGCACCGGCCGCCCGGGGCCGCAGCGCGGCCAGCCCGGCGGCGGCGAGGATCGCCCAGGCGGGGACGGTGAACAGCACGTAGCGGTCGATGAAGTACGAGGAACTGCCCTGCGAGGCCACGAAGCAGGCGGCGATCGGCACGGCCCCCAGCAGCATCACCTCGACGGCGTGGCGCCGCCCCCGCGGCCACGCGAGCGGCAGCAGCGCCAGCGCGGCGATGCCCAGACCCACCAGCGGGGAGGCGAACAGGTTGTCCCAGAGCCCGGAGACGTCCCGCAGGTGCGGGGTCTCGATCCAGTTGATCTGCCGGCCCACCTGCCGTCGCCCCAGCAGCACCAGCGGAACCACCGGCACCAGCCCCACTCCGGCCGCCACGGCGAAGGACAGCACGGTGCGGGTGCGGCGGACGCGCCACCACCGCAGGGCGACGATCATCGCGTGCGGCAGGAGCACCAGCAGGGACACCATGTGCAGCAGGCCCGCCACGGCGACCAGCGCCGAGTACGCGGCCCAGCGTCCCGCCGTCGGCCGCTCCAGCGCCCGCAGCAGCAGCCATGTCGCGGCGGTCACGGCGAGGACCGCGAAGGCGTACGACCGGGCCTCGGTGCCGTACCGGGTCACGACGGGCAGCAGCGCGAACAGCAGCCCCGCGAACACGGCCGTCCGGCGGTCGAAGAGGGCCCGGGCGATCACCACCACCAGAGCGGCGGTACCGGCCATGGCCAGCGCCGAAGGCAGCCGGAGCAGCGCCGCGGAATCACCGAAAAGGGCGACCCAGAAGTGCAGCAGCAGGTAGTAGAGGCCGGAGACGGCGTCGACGTGCCCCAGCATCCCCCACAGCTCGCCGGTGCTGCGGGAGGCGGCGTTCCAGCTGGCCAGCTCGTCGCGCCACAGCTGCGGGTTCCCGGCGCCGAAGGTGGTCACCGCCAGGGTCAGCAGCGCAGCCCACAGCCAGTCGGGCCCGGACAGCCGCCGCCGGCCCGCACGGGCGGGAGCGGCGGGCGCGGGAGCGGTCTGGGTGGCAGTCGGCATCAAGAGGTCTCCGCGGCAGAGCCGGTCGTGGGCCGGTCGTGGGTGCACGGCCGTCCCTCGCGTGGGAGCCGGACGTCGACGTATCAGCATACGGGGGCGCGCGGTAAGGCTCCCGTATGGCCGGGGCCCCCTCCGGCCGGGCGGGGCCGGGGGTCAGTCCTCGTCCAGCCCCTCGGCGATACGGCGCTCGCGCAGCTCCTTGATCGCCTGGCGGCGGGCCAGCCGGTGGGTGCGGCGGATCTGCGCCTCCTGGTAGCGGCGCTCGTCCTGCTCGGTCTCCGGGATCACGGCCGGGACCTGGCGGGGCTTGCCGTCGGAGTCGACCGCGGTGAAGACGAGGTAGGCGCTGCCGACCTGGGTGGCGGGCGTGGACTCGTTCCACCGCTCCGCCAGCACCCGTACGCCGATCTCCATCGAGGAGCGGCCGGTCCAGTTGACCTGCGCCCGGACGTGGACCAGGTCGCCGACGCGGACGGGGGCGAGGAAGGCCATCTCGTCCATGGAGGCGGTGACGGCCGGGCCGCCGGAGTGGCGTCCGGCCACGGCGCCGGCCGCGTCGTCCACCAGCTTCATGATCACGCCGCCGTGCACGGTGCCGAGGAGGTTGGTGTCGGACGCGGTCATGATGTGGCTGAGGGTGGTCCGGGACGCCGAGATCGGCTTGCCCTCCGGTGCCTCCGTTATCTGTGTCATGCAGCCACTTTAAGTGCGCGGCTCCGGCATCAGCTCTGCAACAGCACCGGTACGAAGTCCCCACCGGGGTGTCCCGGCCCCCCGGCGGGCGGGCATCCTTGTGCGCATGAGTGACTGGGACGGCTTCGGCGGCGAGCGCGACGCGCGCGGCCGGCGTGATGACGGGTACGGACGCGGCAGCGGGCAGGCGCAGCCGGATGGGCCGCAGCGGATGCGGCACGTCCAGCGGCAGCCGCAGGCCCCGCAGCCTCCCCGGTCCCCGCAGCCCCGTCCCGCCCAGCGCCCCGCCCGGCCCCCCGTTCCGCCGCAGGCTCCGCCGCCCGGCGGGCGGCCCGGCGCCCGGCCCGGCCCCGGCTACGGCGTGCCGCCGCAGCAGGGCCCCGACGCCGCGTACGACAGCGGCTACAACACCGGCCAGGTCTACGGGCGCCCCGCCGCCCCCGGCCGCCCCTCGGGCCCCGGCGGTCCCGGGCGTCCCGGCGGTCCCGGCGGACCGGGCGGCCCCGGCGGCCGTCCGGCGCGGCCGGCCGGACCCGCGCCGGACTGGCGCAAGCGGATCAAGATCGGTTCGATCGCGATCGTCTCCGTCCTCCTCGTGACCACGGTCGGCACCTACTTCTGGGCCGACTCCAAGGTCCGCCGCGAGGTCGACCTGTCCAAGGTCATCGAGCGGCCCAAGGAAGGCGACTGCACCACCTACCTGATCGTGGGCTCCGACAGCCGCGAGGGCATGTCCGACGAGGAGAAGAAGAAGCTCCACACGGGCTCCGCCGAGGGCAAGCGCACCGACTCGATGATGGTCCTGGCCAAGTGCTCCAGCGGGAACACCATGGTCTCCCTGCCGCGCGACTCCGACGTGGAGATCCCCTCCTTCGTCGGCTCGCAGTCGGGCAAGAAGTACGCCGGCACCGGCAAGCACACCAAGCTCAACGCCGCGTACGCCGACGACGGCCCGGAGCTGCTGGTCCGCACGATCGAGTTCAACACCGGCCTGCGCATCGACCACTACGCCGAGATCGGCTTCGCCGGCTTCGCGAACATCGTCGACGCGCTCGGCGGCGTGGAGCTGGACATCGAGAAGGGCTTCAAGGACGAGAAGTCCGGCGCCGACTTCAAGGCGGGCAGGCAGACCCTCAACGGCGAGCAGTCCCTGGCCTTCGTCCGCACCCGCTACGCCTTCGCCGAGTCGGACCTGCAACGGACCAAGAACCAGCAGAAGTTCCTGGCCGCCCTCGCCAGCCAGGCCGCCACCCCGGGCACCGTCCTCAACCCCTTCTCCCTCTACCCGGTGCTGGGCGCCGGGCTGGACACCCTCATCGTCGACAAGGACATGTCCCTGTGGGACATGGGCCAGATGTTCTTCGCCATGAAGGGCATCAACAGCGGCGAGGGCGTCTCGATGAACATGCCGATCGCCGGTGAGCGGGGCGGCAACCTCCTGTGGGACAAGCCGAAGGTGCAGCAGCTGGTCAAGGAGATCCAGAACGACCAGAAGGTCACCGTCAAGGGGCAGTGAACCGGTCGGCAATGGGCCGGCAGTGAATTGAAGCACTCATTCCGCTACGCGCTGGACAGTCAGGGCGGCCCTTCGCAAGACTGGTCCGCCTTTGCACGCCTGCCCTGGAGCGTAGATGTCTTTGTCGGCCGCCCCGCGCGAACTCGACGACCCCAGGCAGGGCGGCGCCACGGCGTCGGCCCCGGTGGAGCTGCGGCCGGCCCCGGCCCCCGTGCCCAGGCCCCGGCTGCGGGTTCTGGACGGACTGCGCATCGTGGCGGCCGTGGTGGTGCTCAGCGCCCACTACGTCCATCCCGCGATCTGGGGCAAGCGCCAGAACAAGGAGCTGTTCGGCCCGCTCGCCGAGGTCGCGCGCTACGGCTGGCTCGGCGTCGAGCTGTTCTTCATGATCAGCGGCTTCGTCATCTGCATGTCCGCCTGGGGCCGGCCGCTCGGCGCCTACCTGCGCAGCCGCGTCGTCCGGCTCGGTCCGGCCTACTGGTTCTGCGCCCTGGTGACCGGCACCGTCATGGGGATCTGCGCGGCGGTCTACGGCATGCGGGGCCCCACGATCAGTCAGGTCCTGACCAACCTGACGATGGTGCAGATGCCGCTGAACAGCCCCTCGCTCGACCCCTCCTACTGGACCCTGTGGTCGGAGGCCCGGTTCTACCTGATCTTCGCGATCGTCGCCTGGAAGGGCCTGACGTACCGCCGGGTCATGAACTTCTGCTGGATCTGGACCGTGGCCTCGATCCTCGCCCCGGCCTCCGGCCTGCCGCTGCTGGCGCTGGTGGCGAACCAGACGTACTCGCCGCTGTTCATCTCGGGCATCTGCTTCTACCTGATCCGCCGTGAGGGCGCCCGGGTGGGCGAGCCCTGGATCCTGCTGGGCCTGTCCTGGCTGCTGATGCAGCGCTACATGACCGACATCCCCGGCTGGAACACCCGTGCCGGAGACAGGCTCTCCTGGGAGGTCCCCGTCATCGTGGTCACGTGCTGCTACGTCGTGATGGCCGCGGTCGCCCTGGGCTGGCTGGACCGGATCGACTGGCGCTGGCTGTCGGTGGCGGGCGCGATGTCCTACCCCCTGTACCTGCTGCACCAGCAGGTGGGCGTGACGCTGATGGAGCGCTGGGAGCGCGACGTCGACCCGTACGTGCTGGTCCTGTCGATGACCGGCTCGATGCTGCTGCTGTCCTGGCTGATCGTGCGGTTCGTCGAACGGCCCGGCTCGGCGGCACTCAAGCGCATGCTGGAACGGCGCCCGGTCAGGGCCTGAGGTCCGCCGGAGCACGGAGAAGGGGCACCCCCGAGGGGGTGCCCCTTCTCCGTACTGTTCCGGTACCGGATCAGCGCCCGGCGCGGGCGCGGAGCTTCCACGGCATCGCGATGGACTCCAGCTGCACGGCCAGGTTCATCTTCGACTCGCCGACGGTGCGGTCCTCGAAGTGGATCGGGACCTCCATCACCTGGAAGCCGCGGCGCAGGGCCTTGTACTTCATCTCCACCTGGAAGCTGTAGCCGGCGCTGCCGATCGACGCGAGGTCGATCGCCTTCAGCGCGCCCGCGCTCCACAGGTTGAAGCCGCCCGTGATGTCGCGGACGCGGGTGCCCAGGATGGTGCTCGCGTACGCGTTGGCCCAGCGGGAGAGCAGCTTGCGGTGCGCGCCCCAGGCGTCGGACAGGGTGCCGCCCGGCACGTAGCGGGAGCCCACGACCAGGCCGGCGCCGGTGGAGCGGGCCACGCCCAGCATCTCGGCGATCTTCCCGGCCGGGTGGGAGCCGTCCGCGTCCATCTGGAGCACGTACTCGGCGCCCTCCTCGACGGCCTGGGCCATGCCCGCCGCGTAGGCGCGGCCGAGGCCGTCCTTCGCGGTGCGGTGCAGGACCGACATGCGCGGCTTGCCGTCCTCCGTGAGGAAGCCCTCCGCGAGCTCGTCGGCGATCTTGCCGGTGCCGTCGGGCGAGGAGTCGTCGACGATCAGCAGGCGCAGGCCCGGCTGGTCGAGACCCATCAGCAGTTCCACCATGCCCGGGAGGTTGCCCGCCTCGTTGTAGGTCGGCATGACCACGGTGAGGGGGGTGTGCGCCCAGGTGTCGGGGAGCTTGGTGGTGGCAACGTCGGTCTTGCGGGGAGTCTGCTGCTCGCCTATCACAGGGTTATGCCTCACTGAGTTGATCACCGGTCGGAGGAGAAACGGACGGCTGCGTCGGGCAGTTCCGCCTCGCACCACACCCGCACCCCTGCACGGAGTTCGTTGTCGGCCCCCACGACGGCGCCGTCACCGATGACGGCACCGGTCACGACCGTGCGCGAACCCACCGAGGCGCCGGCGCCGATGAGGCTGGCGTTCACCACCGTGTCCGCGCCGAGGACCGCGCCGTCCAGCACGATGGACCCCTGGACGACAGCGCCCGATTCGATCCGGGCGCCGGCGCCCACCACGGTACCGCCCGTCAGCTTGGCGCCTTCCGCCACCTGGGCGCCCGGCAGGACGAGGGCCTCGCCGCGGGGGCCGGGGACGGCCGGGGAGGAGACGACGCCGCGCACGAGGTCGGCGGAGGCCTGCACGAAGGACTCGGGCTTGCCGAGGTCCAGCCAGTAGGTGTCCTCGGTCACGCCGTGCAGCTTGGCACCGGAGGCGAGGAGGCCGGGGAAGGTCTCGCGCTCGACGGACACCGGACGGCCGGCCGGGATGGAGTCGATCACGCTGCGGCGGAAGACGTAGCAGCCGGCGTTGATCTGGTCCGTGATGATCTCTTCGGGGGTCTCGGGCTTCTCGGTGAACGCCAGCACCCGCCCGTCGGGGTCGGTGGGGACCAGGCCGAAGGCCCGGGGGTCCTCGACGCGCACGAGGTGGAGGGAGACGTCGGCGTCCGCCGCCCGGTGGGACTCGACCAGACCGGCGATGTCGAGGCCGGTCAGGATGTCGCCGTTGAAGACGAGGACCGGGGAGTCCGGGCCGCCGGTCAGGCGCTGGGCGGCGTTGCGGATGGCGCCGCCGGTGCCGAGGGGCTCGTCCTCGACGACGTACTCGAGGGTGATGCCGAAGTCGGATCCGTCGCCGAAGTAGGGCTCGAAGACCTCGGCGAGGTAGCAGGTGGCCATCACGATGTGGGTGACACCGGCGGCAGCGGCCCTGGCGATCTGGTGGGCGAGGAACGGGACGCCCGCTGCCGGAACCATCGGCTTGGGGGTGTTCACCGTCACGGGGCGCAGTCGCGTCCCCTGCCCGCCGACGAGCAGGATCGCTTCCGTCATTTTGTTCTCTCCCCAACCGGTTCAGGCGTACGAAGCTTCAAAGTTAGCCCATCCGGCACAGTGCGATTCCCGGTGGATCCCCGCCCGACCCGCCTCCGGCAACGTTCCGGTTACGGTGCGTTCCGCCCACTGCGGCCCCGCCGCCCGGGCCTGTCCCCTTCATAGGGGCGGCCCGGCCCGCTGGATCGGAATCGTTACAAAGGGACCGGGGTCGGGCGCCTGGACCTGGTTGGTGCCCTCGTAGATCTGGGTGCTCTACAGCCCATACGCCCTCTACCTGCCCGAATACCCATTGCAGTGGGGGCCTCCCCAGGATTTCCCCATGATCGCCAGGGTCTCCGCCCTGGTCAGGCCGGTCCCACGGCCATGGGGTAGCCGTAGCCCCTCCGCATACCCTCTTGACGGTCTCTACTGTTCTTCGGCAAGGACCCCGACACCGACGAGGACCACTGTCCCACCGTCTGGGTGGACGACGAGACCGCTGATCTTGTCCTCCAAGGGTGGAAGACAGATCAGACGACCGAAGAGAAGTGCCTCACATTCGGCCCGATCCCGGACACGGAAGCCGTGATCCGCATCCCGGCCCGCATGGTGGACCAGATCAGGAAGGCGTGCGATGCCGCTGAACGCTCAGCAGCCGAGCTTCGCTGAGTGCCTCCGGGACACCGCCCGCTCGGCGGTTCATCTGGAGATGCGCGACGACTACGGCGACAACGAGCGGTTCGCAGCCTGGCGGGGTGGGAGCAGGATCGCCTGGGACGACCGTTCCTCGTGGTGGCGGCCCTTCCATGACCAGATCGCCGCTGCGGTCGCACGCGGAGTTTCCATTCGCCGGGTGCGCATCATCAGCGAACCGGTTTCCGCATACATTCGCTGGGAGCACTACATGACCCGGGCCAACCTCGCTGCGGGCGAGGAGGTCCGATGGGTGCCCCGACGGTTGTCCTCGGATTTGGTGCTGCCGTGCAACGACTACTGGCTGTTCGATGACCGGCTCGCCCGGATTCACCACTTCGCGGGGGACGGTTCTCTCGTCGAGGATGAGTTCTCCACCGAGCCGGCCGTCCTGAAGCTGTTCGCTGCCTCCTTCGAGACCGCGTGGGAGCGCGGCATCACGCACGAGGACTACGTGGTCTGATCCACCATCCATCTGTCAGCCCATGCCATCGTCGCCGTTCTCCAGTGCCCAGGCCGCCCGCGATTCTGTCGCCGCGCGGCTCAGGGAGCTTTGCCTGGATGCCGGTCTGACGATGGAAGGGCTGGCCGATCGGTGCAACTGGAACAAGGCGAAGACCTCCCGCATCGAGGCAAGCAAGACCGCCCCCTCCGACACGGACATCCGCGCCTGGTGTGCGGCCTGCGGCGCCGGTGAACGAGCCGCCGACCTGATCGCCGCCTCCCGCTCGGCAGACTCCATGTACGTCGAGTGGCGGCGGATCCAGCGCACCGGTCTGCGCGGACTCCAAGAGGCCAGCGCCCCGCTCTACGAGCGAACGAAGCTGTTCCGCGTCTACTGCTCGCGGGTCATGCCCGGCCTCCTCCAGACCGAGGGATACGCACACGCCCTGCTGTCGTTGATCGCAGACTTCCGGAACCTGCCGAACGATGTCAGCGAAGCTGCGGCGGCTCGCGTGGACCGATCGCACATCATCCGTGACGGGCACCACCGTGTCGTCCTGCTCGTGGAGGAAGACGTCCTGACGCACCGGATCGGGGACGACGCCGTGATGGCGGGCCAGCTGGGCTACCTGCTCACAGCCATGTCCTATCCCGCCGTCTCACTCGGGATCATCCCCCGGGCTGCATCCCGGGTCATGTGGGGGCCTGAGACGTTCACCGTCTTCGACGACAAGCGGGTACACGTCGAGTTGCTGGCGGCCAAGGTCACCGTCACCACCCCCACCGAGGTCGACATCTACTTGCGCGCACACACGCGACTCGCGGAGATGGCTGTTTACGGACCTCGGGCCCGTTCTTTGATCAGCAGGGCAATCGACTCGCTCGGGTAATTGGACTGCAACAACCTGCAACAACGTGGACCCGCGGATTCATGGGTTCCTACCGAAGTCTCATCGACCTCGGAGGCGATCGGGAGGGCGCGGCGCGATGAAGACGGAACCGAATCGGTGGCAGGAAAAGCCGGTGGAGCTGCCGGTGCGGCTGGAACGGCCTCAGCCTCGGCCCGTGGCGGGATGCGCCGAGTGCACGCGGCTGGGCCAGCTTCGGAAGGCGGCGGGACTCGAAGGCGACGGCACCACGGTGGCCGACTGCAACGTCCTGCTGCGGATGCACAGGACCGGTCACTGATGGACATGCAGACGTGGCGGGATTCTTGGGACCGAGCCGACAACGCCTTGGAGTCCATACGCACGGCCCTGGCCGCCCTCGGCGTTCCCGAGACGGTGGGGAACAGCCTTCGGCCCACGGTGACCCACAACGGAGGGGCCTACGTGGACTTCGGCAAGCTCCCGGCCGATGTGGTTGAGCAGATCGCTGAAGCTCTTCGGCTGCCCGCAGCTCCCTTCTGACTCCCGCCCCTTGCGGGGGTGGGCCCTCGGCCGGCTCACGCACCGAGAGGAGGTGCAGAGATGACCGATCCCGGAGACAAGGAGGGCGGCGAGCAGTTCCCGCCACCGCCCGCCGCGTAACCAGTCCCCAACCGTCGAGAGAGAGGGAATCTCACTGTGACGACCATGCTGGAATCCCCCGTCGCCTTACGGCACGGGCGGGACCTCGTCAGTCCCGAGCTGTTCGAGAAGGTGTCGGAGTTCTGCGCGGAGGAATACGGACACGAACTGTCCACCGCCCGCCGGATCGTGGACCAGGCCCTTGCCTTCCTCAAGGTCATGGGCGACACCCGCGCGTTCGACATGACCCCGTCCGACGCCGTCGACCCCGGATGGCACTCGTTCGTGCTCCACACCCAGGCATACGCCACCTGGTGCGACGAGCAGTTCGGGTTCTTCCTCGGACACGAGCCCAAGGCCACCGTCCGCACCCGTCCGCTCATCGGCTCCGTGGTCGACCGCGTGAAGGCTGCCGGGTTCTACGTCGACGAGCAGCTGTGGGGTGCCGCGAAGGAGTGCAACCCGCCGGCCTGCTGCGGTGACGGCGACGGCTGCTGAGCCACCACTGAACGGAAGCGGTCCGGGCGTGGCTAAGGCGCCCGGACCGCCACAGCCAAGGGTTCCAAAGATGAGCAGCAGTGACGAGGGCCTGATCGAACGAAGTCGGGTCACGGTATTCGCGATGTTCGGCACGGTCTTCGGCTACGCCACACATGAACAGCGCGCTTCAGCGGCGGCACATCAAGGCCCGTGACGAGGAGGAGCCGGGGCGGGTCGTGCCCCTTCCGCCGAACGTGGCGTTCGAGCTGCGCAGGCACATCAAGAACCACGGGGTGTGGGGAACGGAGCGCCTGTTGTTCCCGAACGTGACCCGGACCGGGTACCTGTACGCCTCGTACTTCTACCGGCAGATCTGGTTGGCCGCCCTGACCAAGGGCGAGGTGTCCTACTGCAAGCCGCATTCCATGCGGCACTACTACGGCTCCCGGCTGCTGTACGCGGGCGTTCCTGAGAACGACGTGGCCGATTGGATGGGGCACAGCAGCACGGACGTGCTCCGGCGAGCACTATCACTACATCTTCGAAGGGGCCGAGCAGCGCGGGCGCGCTGCCATCGCAACCATGCTGACCGCCGGTGCGGACGACCCCACCGAGCGAGACGAAGTCGCCTGATTCAGCCCACACGAAAGGCCCCCGGCATGATGCCGGGGGCCTTCTTGTTTATGCAGGTCAGGACCCGTTCTCCGCCCAGTGCCCGCCCAGGATTCCCCCAGCATGACGCCCAGGAATGGCCCGGAACGGGCCCGAACGGACCGGAAACCGATCGCCGCTCCCTGATCACCCGAGAGGGCGGCTGACCTGCGAAAACCCTGCTACGGCAGGTTCCTCGCCATGACGATCCGCTGGACCTGATTCGTGCCTTCATAAATCTGGGTGATCTTGGCGTCGCGCATCATGCGCTCGACCGGGTAGTCGCGGGTGTAGCCGTAGCCGCCGAGGAGCTGAACGGCGTCCGTGGTGACCTCCATCGCGACGTCGGAGGCGAAGCACTTGGCCGCGGCGCCGAAGAAGGTGAGGTCGGAGTCGACGCGCTCGGACTTGGCGGCGGCCGCGTAGGTCAGCTGGCGGGCGGCCTCGATCTTCATGGCCATGTCCGCGAGCATGAACTGGACGCCCTGGAAGTCGCCGATCGGCTTGCCGAACTGCTTGCGCTCCTGGACGTAGCCCTTGGCGTAGTCCAGGGCGCCCTGGGCGATGCCGAGGGCCTGGGCGGCGATGGTGATGCGGGTGTGGTCGAGGGTCTTCATCGCGGTGGCGAAGCCGGTGCCCTCGGCGCCGATCATGCGGTCGGCGGGGATGCGGACGTTGTCGAGGTAGACCTCGCGCGTCGGGGAGCCCTTGATGCCGAGCTTCTTCTCCGGGGCGCCGAAGGAGACGCCCTCGTCCGACTTCTCGACGACGAAGGCCGAGATGCCCTTGGAGCGCTTCTCCGGGTCGGTGACGGCCATGACCGTGTAGTAGTCGGAGACGCCCGCGTTGGTGATCCAGCGCTTGACGCCGTTGAGCACCCAGAAGTCGCCGTCGCGGACCGCGCGGGTCTTCATGCCGGCCGCGTCGGAGCCCGCGTCGGGCTCGGAGAGGCAGTAGGAGAACATCGCGTCGCCCTTGGCCAGCGGGCCGAGGTACTTGGCCTTGAGCTCCTCCGAGCCGGAGAGGATCACCGGGAGGGAGCCGAGCTTGTTCACGGCCGGGATCAGGGAGGAGGAGGCGCAGACGCGGGCCACCTCCTCGATCACGATGACGGTGGCGAGGGCGTCGGCGCCGGCGCCGCCGTAGGTCTCGGGCACGTGGACGGCGTGCAGGTCGTTGGCGACGAGGGCGTCGAGGGCCTCCTGCGGGAAGCGGGCCTCCTCGTCGACGGCGGCCGCGAACGGGAGGATCTTCGCCTCGCAGAGCGCGCGGACGGACTCGCGGAGCATGTCGTGCTCCTCGGCCGGGCGGTACAGGTCGAAGTCGGCAGAACCCGCCAAGATCAGTCACTCCCCAGGATGACGCGCCGTAGGGCGCTGACAGCCGTGTGTCGCTGGCATGCGCGCGGCGCGGGATGCTAACTACCGTTAAGTAACCCAAATTCTAGTTCCCGGCGCCGGTGCAGCGATATGTGCCGCGTACGTGAGCTGCGTGACAGCCGGATGCTCCTGGGAACGTCCCCCGCGACCGGCCCGACTATGCTCGGGGGCCGCAAACGGCCCCGCACCTCTGGAGCATCCATGGCCCCCCTCAAGATCACCGTGATCGGCACCGGCTACTTGGGCGCCACGCACGCCGCGGCCATGGCGGAGCTCGGCTTCGAGGTGCTGGGGCTGGACGTGGTGCCGGAGAAGATCGAGATGCTGGCCTCGGGCCGGGTCCCGATGTACGAGCCGGGGCTGGAGGAGCTGCTCGCCCGGCACGTCGCGGGGCTGCCGGGGGCCACCGGGCGGCTGCGGTTCACGCAGTCGTGGGAGGAGGTCGGGGAGTTCGGCGACGTGCACTTCGTGTGCGTGAACACCCCGCAGAAGCACGGCGAGTACGCGTGTGACATGTCGTATGTGGACTCGGCCGTCGAGTCGCTGGCCCGGCACCTGACGCGGCCCGCGCTGGTGGTGGGCAAGTCCACCGTGCCGGTGGGGTCGGCCGAGCGGCTCGCCGCCAAGCTCGCCGCGCTGGCCCCGGCGGGCGCGGACGTGGAGCTGGCGTGGAACCCGGAGTTCCTGCGCGAGGGCTTCGCCGTGCAGGACACCCTGCACCCCGACCGGATCGTCGTGGGCGTGCGGGGCGAGCGCGGGGAGAAGCTGCTGCGGGAGGTCTACGCCACGCCGATGGCGGAAGGCACCCCGCTGGTGGTGACCGACTTCCCGACGGCCGAGCTGGTCAAGACCGCCGCCAACTCCTTCCTCGCCACCAAGATCTCCTTCATCAACGCCATGGCCGAGGTCTGCGAGGCCGCCGGCGGTGACGTGGTCAAGCTCGCCGAGGCCATCGGCTACGACGACCGGATCGGCGCCAAGTTCCTGCGCGCCGGCATCGGCTTCGGCGGCGGCTGCCTGCCCAAGGACATCCGCGCCTTCATGGCCCGGGCGGGCGAGCTGGGCGCCGACCAGGCGCTGACCTTCCTCAGGGAGGTCGACTCCATCAACATGCGCCGCCGCGGCCACATGGTCGAGCTGGCGCGCGAGGCGGTCGGCGGGTCGTTCCTGGGCAAGCGGGTCGCGGTGCTCGGCGCCACGTTCAAGCCGGACTCGGACGACGTGCGCGACTCCCCCGCGCTGAACGTCGCCGGTCAGATCCACCTCCAGGGCGGGCAGGTCACCGTCTACGACCCCAAGGGCATGGACAACGCCCGCCGCGTCTTCCCCACCCTCGGCTACGCCGGCTCCGCGCTGGAGGCGGCCCGCGGGGCGGAGGTCGTGCTGCACCTCACCGAGTGGCGCGAGTTCCGCGAGCTCGACCCGGCCGAGCTGGGATCCGTCGTCACCGACCGGCTGGTCCTCGACGGGCGCAACGCCCTCGACCCGCTGCGCTGGCGGGGCGCGGGGTGGACCTACCGGGCCATGGGACGCCCGCAGGCGTAGCGCCTTTGAAGGTTCTCAGTCAAAAAGGGCGAAGGGACGACTGGGTAGACTTCGGGCCGATGACCAGCACCAGCAGCACCGCAGTCCAGCCCACGGCGCCCTCGAAGACGGCGCCCGCCACACCTGACCGGCGGGGATCCTTCGAAACGGCCCTGCGAGGACGCGGCACCCTGCTGGGCATCGCGCTCTTCTGGCTGGCCACCAGGGCGGCGATGCTCTGGATGCTCGTGCACGACGTCGGGCACTCCACCAACACCCGTGTGGAGGTCTCCGTGACCTACCACAACTGGTACAACGTGCTGGTCCACTGGACGATGCCGCACGACGACGTCATGTGGCAGTACCCGCCGGCGGCCGCGGCGGTCTTCCTCTCCCCCGACCTGCTGCCGTTCCTCACCTACTTCCAGGCCTTCGTCGGCCTGACGGTCCTCTGCGACGCCGTCATCCTGCTCGGCCTCCTGCGGGTGGCGCGGCGCGACGACGGCAGCATGGCCGGTGCGGTGATGTGGCTGGTGGCGCTGCCGCTGATGATGGCGACCCCGTTCGCCCGCTACGACATCCACGTCACCCTGTTCGCGGTCTTCGCGCTGCTCTGCATGCGCGGTCGTCCCCGGCTCGGCGGGGTCATCGCCGGGATCGGGGCGATGGTGAAGGTGTGGCCGCTGCTGACGCTGCTCGGCGTGCCCCGGGGCAAGTCCACGCGCGACGCGATCGTCGCGGCGGCGCTGTCCTGCGTGGCGCTGCTGGGTGTGTTCGCGCTGCTGTTCAAGGACACGCTGGGCTTCCTGGGCAACCAGGGCAACCGCGGTGTGCAGGTCGAGTCGCTGGGCGGTTCGGCGTTGATGGCGGCGAAGCTGGTGCACCTGTGGCCCGGCAAGACCAACTTCCAGTTCGGGGCGTTCGAGTACGTCGGCCCGTACGTGTCGAGCATCGCGCAGGCCTCGGTGGGCCTGACGGTGATCGGCTTCCTGATGCTCCTGCTGTGGCGGGTGAAGGCCAACCGCTGGTCGAGCGCGACGCCGTTCGACGCCGCGCTCTGCGCGATCCTGGTCTTCACGGTCACCAGCCGGGTCATCAGCCCGCAGTACATGATCTGGCTGCTGGGTCTCGGGGCCGTCTGCCTGACCTCGAAGCACACCACCCAGCGGCCGGTGGCGTGGCTGCTGGTCGTCACGACCGGGCTGACCACGCTGGTCTTCCCGGTCTTCTACGACGCGGAGGTCCTCACCACCAGCACGCTGGGCACGGTGCTGCTCTGCTCCCGCAACGCGCTGCTGCTCTTCGCGACGGTGTGGTCGGGCGTCCGGCTGTGGAAGGCGACCGTGCTGCCGAAGGCGGCGCTGCGGGTTGAGGCGGCCTAGCCGGGAGTCGTTCCCCTGTGCTGGGCGGCGCGGGCGGTGAACTCTGCCTCGCGCAGCACCCGCTGGGCGTTGCCCCAGGTCAGGAGGGTGAGCTCGGATTCCGACCAGCCGCGTTCCAGTAGTTCCGCGATCAGTCGCGGGTAGCCCGAGGGGTCGGTGAGTCCGGCCGGCCTAGGGCTTCCGCCTTCGGAGCCGAAGGCGGCGCCGAGGCCCACGCCTTCGGGTCCGGCGAGGGCGCGCACGTGTTCGACGTGGTCGGCGACGGCGTGCAGGGAGTCGCCGGTGCGTTCGGTGTCGAAGGTGACCATGGCCAGGCCGCCGGCCGCGCGCAGGGCGAGGAGGACCTCGTCGGTGGCGTTGTCCGGGTGCGGGGTGAGGGAGGCGGCGCCGGTGTTCGAGATGATCACGGGTGCCTTGGAGGCGGCCGCGAGCTGGCAGGCCGCGGCGGGCGGGCAGCCCGTCAGGTCGAGCAGGATCGCGAGCCGGTTCGCCTCCTTGACCACCTCGTGGCCGAAGGCCGTCAGTCCCTCGTCGGACCAGGGGGCCCCGGCGGGCGCGAGCAGGCGTACGCCGAGGGCGTGGAAGGCGCGCAGGGCGCCGAGCGACCCGGTGAGGGTGCTGCCGGGGACGGGGCCGAGGAACGAGGCGATCCGGCCGCGGTTGCGGGCGTCGGCCATGTCGTCGGCGGTCAGCGCGAGGTACAGGCTGTCGGAGTAGCGGCGCATCAGGGCGAGTGCCGCGTCGATCTGTTCGAGGGTCTCGCACACCGCCTGCGCGCAGGACTCCGCGCGGGGCGGGCCGGGGGGTACGAGGAGGGTCCAGAACTGGGCGCCCACTCCCCCGGCGCGCAGCCGGGGGATGTCCGTGTCCACCTCGAGGTCCGGGGTGTCGATGTCGTGGTACGGGCTCTGGCGCAGGGTCCAGACGAGGGTGTTGCAGCCGTCGGCCACGGGATGGACGGCGAGCAGCGCGGCCGCGCGGTCCAGGGATCCGCCCGCCACCAGGGGGGCGGTGACGGGGACGTCTTCGGCTCCGACACCCACGGAGTGGGGTTCATCCTGCAGGTCGGCCATGGCATTCGCTCCGGTCTCGGCGGCAGCAGGGAGATATGGGGCCACCGTGACATGGGGGATGAGGGTGCCGCCCGGCGAATGTGGCGTTCGGGTGTACGGCGGTACGGGACAGGGGCGGGACCGGGCGATCCCGGTCCCGCCCCTGTGCGCGGTCTGCCCTGCGGGTGCGGCTAGAGCACCGCGTTGGAGGGGCCGCGGGTGGCCGAGAGGTCCCGGGCGACGGCTTCGGCGTCGCGCAGCGCCCGTACGGCGTTGGACCAGGTCAGCTTGGCGAGGTCGGCGCGGGACCAGCCGCGGTGCAGGAGCTCCGCGATCAGGTTCGGGTAGCCGGAGACGTCGTCGAGCCCGGCCGGAGTGAAGGCCGTGCCGTCGAAGTCGCCGCCGATGCCGATGTGGTCGACGCCGGCGACCTCGCGCATGTGGTCGAGGTGGTCGGCGACGGTGGCGGCGGTGGCCACGGGGCGGGGGCGGCCGGCTTCGAAGGCCCGGTGGAGGGCCATCGCCTCGGGGGTGGTGTCGAGGTGGTGGAAGCCGTGGGCGCGCAGGTTCTCGTCCGCGGCGAGGGTCCACTCGACGGCGGCCGGGAGGATGAACTTCGGCACGAAGGTGGCCATGGCGACGCCGCCGTTGGCGGGCAGCAGGGCCAGCACGTCGTCGGGGACGTTGCGCGGGTGGTCGCAGACCGCCCGGGCCGAGGAGTGCGAGAAGATCACCGGCGCGGCCGAGACGGCGATCGCGTCGCGCATGGTGGTGTCGGCGACGTGCGAGAGGTCGACGAGCATGCCGATGCGGTTCATCTCGCGGACCACCTCGCGGCCGAAGTCCGCGAGGCCGCCGTGGCGGGGTGCGTCGGTCGCCGAGTCCGCCCAGTCGATGGTGTCGTTGTGGGTGAGCGTCATGTAGCGCACGCCCAGGTGGTGCAGGGCGCGCAGGGTGGCGAGCGAGTTGTTGATGGAGTGGCCGCCCTCGGCACCCATCAGGGAGGCGATCCGGCCGTCGGCGCGGGCCGCCTCCATGTCGTCCGCCGTCAGGGCCCGCACCAGGTCACCGGGGTAACGGGCGATCAGCTGGCCGACCGCGTCGATCTGCTCCAGGGTGGCGCTGACCGCCTCGTCGCCCGCGAAGTCGGAGCGGACGTAGACCGACCAGAACTGCGCGCCTACGCCGCCGGCGCGCAGCCGGGGGATGTCGGTGTGCAGGTGGGCGGACTGGTCGCCGGCGATGTCGCGGCCGGCGAGGTCGTAGCGGACCTGCTCGCGCAGGGCCCAGGGCAGGTCGTTGTGGCCGTCGACGACGGGGTGCCCGGCGAGGAGCTCGCGGGCCTCGCCGAGCAGGTCCGCCGCGCTCACTTGCCGAACCCGAAGGATTCGGCTCCGGCCACCTTGGCGCGCAGGCGCTTGCCCTTCTCGGTGGCCTGGTCGTTGAGCTCCTGCTGGAAGTCGCGCATCCGGCCGAGGAGCTCGGGGTCGTGCGCGGCGAGCATGCGCACGGCGAGCAGGCCGGCGTTGCGGGCGCCGGCGACGGAGACGGTGGCGACGGGAACCCCGGCGGGCATCTGGACGATCGACAGGAGCGAGTCCATGCCGTCGAGGTACTTCAGCGGGACCGGCACGCCGATGACGGGCAGCGGGGTGACGGAGGCGAGCATGCCGGGCAGGTGGGCGGCCCCGCCCGCACCGGCGATGATCGCCTTGAGCCCGCGCTCGGCGGCGTGCTCGCCGTAGGCGACCATCTCGCGCGGCATCCGGTGGGCGGAGACGACGTCGACCTCGTAGGGGATCTCGAACTCGTCCAGGGCCTGGGCGGCGGCCTCCATGACCGGCCAGTCGGAGTCCGAGCCCATGACGATGCCCACGACGGGAGGAGTGTTCATTCGGTGATCGTCCCTCTGAGGTAGCCGGCTGCGTGGCGTGCGCGTTCCAGCACATCGTCCAGGTCGTCGCCGTAGGTGTTGACGTGGCCGACCTTGCGGCCGTGCTTCACGTCCTTGCCGTACATGTGGATCTTCACCTGCGGGTCGTGGGCCATGCAGTGCAGGTACGCCGCGTACATGTCGGGGTAGTCCCCGCCGAGGACGTTGGCCATCACGGTCCAGCGGGCCCGGGGGCGCGGGTCGCCCAGGGGGAGGTCCAGGACCGCGCGGACGTGGTTGGCGAACTGGGAGGTGACCGCGCCGTCCTGGGTCCAGTGGCCGCTGTTGTGCGGGCGCATGGCCAGTTCGTTGACGAGGATGCGGCCGTCGGTGGTCTCGAACAGCTCCACGGCCAGGTGGCCGGTCACGTCGAGTTCCTTGGCGATGCGCAGGGCCAGGGCCTGGGCCTCGCCCGCGAGGGCTTCGGAGAGGTTGGGGGCGGGGGCGATCACCGTGTCGCACACGCCGTCGACCTGGATGGACTCCACGACGGGGTAGGCCACGGCCTGGCCGTGCGGGGAGCGGACGATGTTGGCCGCGAGCTCGCGGACGTAATCGACCTTCTCCTCCGCGAGGACCGGGACGCCCGCCTTGAACGGGGCTTCCGCGTCCTCGGGGGTGCGGACGAACCACACGCCCTTGCCGTCGTACCCGCCGCGCACCGTCTTGAGGATGACGGGGAAACCGCCGACCTCTTGTGCGAAGGCCGCCGCGTCCGCCGGATCGCTCACGATCCGGTGGCGGGGGCTGGGCGCGCCGATCTCGTCGAGCCGGGCGCGCATCACCCCCTTGTCCTGGGCGTGCACCAACGCGTCGGGCCCCGGCCGGACGGGGATGCCGTCCGACTCCAGGGCCCGGAGGTGCTCGGTGGGTACGTGCTCGTGATCGAAGGTGATCACGTCGCAGCCGCGCGCGAAGGCGCGCAGCGTGTCCAGGTCGCGATAGTCGCCGATGACGACGTCGTTCACGACCAGGGCCGCCGAGTCCTGGGGGGTGTCACTGAGGATCTTGAATCTGATGCCGAGGGGGATGCCCGCCTCGTGGGTCATGCGGGCGAGCTGACCGCCGCCGACCATGCCGACTACCGGGAACGTCACCTCTCCAGGGTATCCGCCGGTATTCCGCCATACGGACGCAGGCCTGGCGCGGACTCGCCGGTGGGGCCCGGATGCCTTGTGCGCGTTGTGTCCCAAGGGGTGGCGAGGCGCGCCGGGCCGCCCGGGGCGACACTTAACATGGTGGGGTTGACGAGATCGGGTGACACGCCCGGCGGGTGCCGAAAGCCCGCCCCGCGGGACCGGCCCGCGGCCCGCCCGGGACTCACACGACGACTGACAGGACTGAACCATCACATGAGCACGCCGAACGCTGTACCGCTGTCCGAGCGCTTCCGAGGCATCGCCCGGGAGGTCGTCAAGTTCGGCGCGGTCGGCGGCGCGGGCGTCCTGGTGAACTTCGGCGTCTTCAACCTGCTGCGCGCCACCACGGACCTGCAGACGGTCCGCGCGAACGTGATAGCCATCGTGGTCGCCATCATCACGAACTACGTGGGGTTCCGCTACTTCACCTACCGTGACCGCGACCTGGGCAGCCGCCGTCGCGAGATGATCCTGTTCGTGCTGTTCAGCGTGATCGGCATGGTCATCGAGAGCGGTGTGCTCTACGTCGCCACCTACGGCCTGGGGCTGGACAGCTCGCTGCAGAACAACGTCTTCAAGTTCTTGGGCATGGGCGTGGCGACGGTCTTCCGGTTCTGGTCGTACCGGACGTGGGTGTTCAAGGCCCTGCCGACGGACGCGGCTCCCTCGCTGGTCGTGGAGCAGCGCGACGGGCACGAAGCCGCGCCCGTGGCCGCCCGGACCCCGGAGCCTGCGGGCAACCAGGGCTGAGGCCCGCCCCCTCGTCCTACCTGACCGGCCGCTCCGGCTCGGTGCGGGCGGGGGCGGGGGCGGTGCGGCTGAGGAAGAGCGCGAACACCGGCGGCTGACTCTGGAGGAGCTCCAGGCGGCCGCCGTCCGCTTCCGCGAGGTCCCGGGCGACGGCGAGGCCGATGCCGGTGGAGTTGCGGCCGCTGATGGCCCGCTCGAAGATCCGGTTTCCGAGGTCGGGCGGGACGCCGGGGCCCTCGTCGGTGACCTCGATGACGGCCTGGTTGCCGGTGACGCGGGTGCGCAGGGCGACGGTGCCGCCGCCGTGCATGAGGGCGTTCTCCACGAGGGTGGCCAGGACCTGGGAGACCGCGCCGGGGGTGCCGACGGCCCGCATGCCGGTCTTGCCGGAGCGGACGATGGCCCGGCCGGCGCTGCGGTAGGCCGGGCGCCACTCCTCCAGCTGCTGCTTGACGACCTCGTCGAGGTCGAAGGGGACGGCGGAGCCGGTGCGGGGGTCGCGCGAGTTCGTCAGCAGCCGTTCGACCACGTCCGTGAGCCGTTCCACCTGGGTGAGGGCGATGCTCGCCTCCTCGCGGACGGTCTCCAGGTCGTCGGTGACGGTGATCTCCTCCAGCCGCATCGACAGGGCGGTCAGCGGGGTGCGCAGCTGGTGGGAGGCGTCGGCGGCGAGGCGGCGTTCGGCGGTGAGCATCCGGCCGATGCGTTCGGCGCTGGCGTCCAGGACGTCGGCGACCCGGTCGAGCTCGGGGACCCCGTAGCGCTTGTGGCGGGGCCGGGGGTCGCCGGAGCCGAGGCGTTCGGCGGTCTCGGCGAGGTCGGTCAGGGGGGAGGCGAGTCGGTTGGCCTGGCGGACGGCGAGGAGCACGGCGGCGACGACGGCCAGCAGGGCCACGGCGCCGACCACGGCCAGGGTGCGCCCGACCTCGCGGGTGACGGTGGAGCGGGATTCCTCCACGACGACGAGCTCGCCCTGTTCACCGCGTGCGGTGCCCCGGATGACGTTGTCCTCGATGGGGTCGCCGACCTCGACGGTCGGCTGACCGGGGACGGAGATACGGGCGTACGTGCCGAGGTCCAGCTGTTCGGACAGGGCGCCGGCCTCCACCCGCCGGTGTTCCAGGGCGTCGGCCTCGACCACGCCCAGCAGGCGCAGCGCCTCGGACCCGATGCGGTCCTGGGCGCTGCTGGTGATGGTCCGGGTCTCCACGATGACGAGGGAGACCCCGAACACGGCGATCACGACGAGGACCACGGCGAGGGTGGAGTTGATCAGACGGCGGCGCATGCCCTAGAGCATGCCCCAACGGACGAACGCGCCCCGGCCCCCCGGCCCCCGGTGTCAGCTCTTCTCGAAGCGGAAGCCGACCCCGCGGACGGTGGCGATGTAGCGGGGGTTGGCGGCGTCGTCGCCCAGCTTCTTGCGCAGCCAGGAGATGTGCATGTCGAGGGTCTTGGTGGAGGACCACCAGGTGGTGTCCCAGACCTCGCGCATCAGCTGGTCGCGGGTGACGACGCGGCCGGCGTCGCGGACCAGGACGCGCAGCAGGTCGAACTCCTTGGCGGTGAGCTGGAGCTCCTCCTCGCCCATCCAGGCGCGGTGGGACTCGACGTCGATGCGCACGCCGTGGGTGGCGGGGGCCTGGGCGGCGTCGTTGGCGCCGCGCCGCAGCAGGGCCCGGACGCGGGCCAGCAGCTCGGCGAGGCGGAAGGGCTTGGTCACGTAGTCGTCGGCGCCGGCGTCCAGGCCGACCACCGTGTCGACCTCGTCGGCCCGGGCGGTCAGGACCAGGATGGGGAAACCGTGGCCCTCGGCCCGCAGCCGCCGGGCCACCTCCAGGCCGTCCATGCCGGGCAGTCCCAGGTCGAGGACGACGAGATCGACGCCGCCCTGCAGTCCGGCCTCCAGGGCGGTGGGGCCGTCCTCCCGGACCTCGACCTCGTAGCCCTCCCGGCGCAGGGCGCGGGCCAGGGGTTCCGAGATGGATGCGTCGTCCTCGGCGAGCAGTACACGCGTCATGTGGGTGATGGTAGTCCGCGGCGGGTCAAAGGAGGCGCCTGCCCGCGTACCCCTCTCGAACTGGGGTTATTGACTACTATCGGCCTTCGAACTTGACGTATCGGTTCCCAGGTTGCCTGTGATCCATATCTCAAGCCCTTCCATATGCATCGGTGCCCTGTCGTATGGTGGCGGAACGCCCGATGCACTATCGAGGGGACATCTGCGCTCAAATCTGAGCCAAGAACCTCAAATTCTGCTCTGGTCGGTCTCGTCCGGCCCAGATGACAGTGAATGACCTATGGGCCGGGCCCGGCGCGCGAGGAGGCGCGCAGGGCGTGGATCCCGGTTACGGCTGCTCCGTCACCCCGTCACAGCGGGGAACGACACCCCAGGGCGTGGGTGGGGCATCCGTCGCCGGTGCCGGCCGCCCCCCACCGGGCGCTGAACAGCTCACGAAGCCAAGCGTCCCGAGCAAGCAAGGATCGACCATGGCTTCCAGCCTGACGAAGGACGCGGCGTCTCCGGCGCCGGAGAAGACCTTCTTCGGACACCCCCGTGGCCTGGCCACTCTCTTCATGACCGAGATGTGGGAGCGCTTCAGCTTCTACGGCATGAAGGCCCTTCTCCTCGTCTACCTGCTCTCGGGCGGCCCTGACGCCAAGAAGGGCAGCCTGACCGGCGGCATCGGGATGGACGAGGGCACGGCGATCACCGTGTTCTCCATCTATGTCTCCATGGTCTACCTCCTCGCCCTTCCGGGCGGGTGGCTGGGCGACCGCGTCTGGGGTCCCCGCAAGACCGTGACGATCGCGGCCGTGACGATCATGTCCGGTCACATCATCCTCGCGCTCCCCGGCGGCCCGACCTTCTTCGTCGGCCTGGCTCTGGTGGCGCTCGGTTCCGGTCTGCTGAAGGCCAACATCTCGACGATGGTCGGCCAGCTGTACAAGGACGCGAACGACCCGCGTCGTGACGGCGGCTTCACCATCTTCTACATGGGCATCAACGCGGGCGCCTTCTTCGCCCCGCTGGTGATCGGCACCGTCGGCCAGAAGGTCAACTGGCACCTGGGCTTCGCGCTCGCCGCCATCGGCATGGGCATCGGCCTCGTCGCCTTCCTGCTGGGCACGAAGAACCTGAACCCGGTCAGCTCCGTCGTCCCCAAGCCGCTGTCGGCCGAGGAGCGCTCCGCCTGGATCCGCAAGATCCTCGCCGTGGTCGCGGTCGTGGCCGTGTTCTACACCGCCGTCGGCATGTCCGGCATGTTCACCCAGGCCTGGGCGACCATCCCGCTGACCCTGATCGGCCTGATCGTCCCGACCGGCGTCCTGGTCCGCATCAAGCGCGACAAGGAGCTGAGCCAGGGCGAGCAGTCGAAGATGACCGGCTACATCTGGTTCTTCGTCGCCGCGGCCGTCTTCTGGATGATCTACGACCAGGGCGCCTCGACCGTCCAGTCCTTCGGTGAGACCAAGGCCTCCGGCTCGCTGCTCGGCTTCGAGTTCCCCTCGTCCTGGTACCAGTCGCTGAACCCGGTCTTCATCATGGCGCTGGCCCCGGTCTTCGCCTGGATCTGGGTGTGGCTGAACCGCAAGAGCAAGGAGCCGTCGACCGTCGGCAAGTTCGCCGCGGGTCTGTTCTTCGTCGGCGTCTCGTTCTTCTTCTTCCTGCTCCCGATCGGTCTGGCCTCGAACGGCCAGTCGGTGTCCCCGATGTGGCTCGTCGGGATCTACCTGATCCAGACCGTCGGCGAGCTGTGCCTCTCCCCGGTCGGCCTGTCGGTGACCACGAAGATGGCCCCCGCCAAGTACGCCTCGCAGATGATGGGCGTGTGGTTCCTGGCGGTCACCGCCGGCGACTCCATCACCAGCCTGCTGTCCGACCCGGCCGTGTTCGGGGTGGACCTGAACGGCACCGGCGCCGTCGCCATCGAGGCGACGCTCGCCTGCCTGGCGGCCTTCGCGGTCTTCAAGTACCGCAAGAAGGTCAAGGAGCAGATGGGCGAGGTGCACTGACGCACCGGCTCCACGGGGGCGGCCCCGCACACCTTCGGGTGTGCGGGGCCGCCCCTTTCGGCTTACCCGGAGTTGAATCCGACCAGGAACGCCTTGAATCCGCAGCGGACGGTGGCCGGCGAGCCCGTGGGGGCCCAGTCGCTGCGGAAGGTCCGCCGGACGACGTGCTCACGCGCACCCTGCACGAGGTCACACGTGATCACGGCGCGATGGGCGGCACCCGAGGGGAACCGGCCGCCGCAGCGGGACGTGGCGTTCGGGCGGCCGAGCTTGTCCATGTCGGCGGTGGCCTTGCAGCCTCCGTCCACGCCCCCTGCCGGGGCGGCGGACGCGGCGGGCGCCCCGAGCACGGCCATCGCGGACGCGGCGGTCACCGCGATTTCTGACAAGGGGCGGGGCGCGCACCCGGAAAGGAATGGGTGCGCGCCCCGCCTCTCGCGATGGCCGACTAGCGCGCGCCGCCCCGCAGGCGGCGCCAGGGGGTGAAGGTGAAGACGGCGCCGCCGAGCAGGATGACCGTGCCGGCGACCAGGGCCAGGGCCTTGATCCCGCCGTCGTCCTGGGCGCCGGTCTCGGCGAGGCCGCCGGCGGCGGCGGCGGTCGAGGAGCCTGCGGTGGAGGGGCCGGCGGTGGTGGAGCCGGAGCCGCCGGGCTGGGCGGTGGTGTCCAGTTCCAGGGAGACCCCGCTGGCGGTGGCCTTGCAGGGCACGTTGATCGGGGTGGAGCCCGGGGCCATCGTGACGTCGATGGTCAGCTGGTCGGGGGTCAGGGTCACCTTGCCCGACTTGCCGGGCTTGTAGGTGCCGGTCATGTCGGTCAGGCTCACGGGCGCCCCGTTGGGGATCGGCTCGGCGTTGGCCGGGCCGGTGACCTTGACGGTGCCGCTGTCGGCGCCGCCGAGCTTGATGTCCATCGAGGGCTTGAGGGCTCCGGCCGGGAGCTGCATGGGGCTGGCCATCGCGCCCTTGGCGGTCTTGACGGTGAGGGCGAAGTCGCCGCCGTTCCGCTTCGCGCTGATGGTCACCGGCGTTTTGATTCCGTTGGGCACCACGGCGCCGCAGTCGTAGCTGACCTCCACCGCCTTGCCGGGGAAGTCGGTCTGGCCGCCGGATCCGCCGGTGGTGGAACCGGTGGTCGAACCGGTGGTCGAACCGGTGGTGGAGCCGGTCGTGGAACCCCCGGTGGTGCTGCCGCCGGTGGTGCCGCCGCCTGTCGTGGAGCCCCCCGTGGTGCCGCCGGTGGTCGTCGAGCCGGTCGTGCCGCCCGTCGTGTCGCCGGTGCCGCCGCCCGAGACGTCGATGACGGCACCGCCCGTCACCGCGCCCACCGGGGCGCACTTGGTGACGAAGGTCCCGAAGGGGAAGGTCACCGCCACCTCGTACCTGCCCGGCGTGACGGTGATCTTGCCGGCCTTGGTCAGCTTCAGCTTGCCTTTCATCACGGACATGACCATCGGGGCCTTCTTGGGGATCTCCGGGTTCTTCTTCTCCCCGACGACCTTGACCTCGCCCCCGCCGTCGCCGGTGGTGAGCCAGCCGGTGGGCTGGACCGAGTCCTTCGGGATCACCATCAGGTCGGTGTTGTTCGAGGCCGGCTTCACCGTCTCCCACGAGACGTCGACCTCGTCGCCGACCTTGGCCGTGGCGGGTGCGGTGATCCGGGCGGTGGTCTCGCCCTCCACCGGGTCGCCGCCGCCGGCCGGCGGCACGCACCGGACCTTGAACGTGGTCTCGGCGGCCTGGGCGGGGGAAGCCGCCACGGCGACACCCGCGCCGCTGAGCAGCAGCGCGACCAGCGCCGCACTCGCCCTCCGTTGGGTTTTCACAGGGGTCCCTTCGTCGTCGGACTGTGATCGGACGGTGCGGATGGCTGTGGGGGCCGCGGCGGCCCGGGGTCGGGGGTGAACCACGGGAGGGCCGGCGGCGCGTCCTGCGGGGCCCCGGCCGGCGGGACCTTCGGGAGCCGGGCGGTGACCGCCGCGGCGCCCCCCGGGGCCGGCCCGGCGTCCCGGTGGCGGCCCGGTGCCCCGGGGCGGGGGCGGAAGCGGTCCACGAGGGCCATGCCCAGCCGGAACAGCGCCGTCGGGATCACCACCAGCAGCAGGGCCCAGAACAGCAGCACCCCGTACGGCCGGTCCACGCCCCACGGCTGGGTGGCGAGGACGGTCTCCCCGTACTTGAGCGAGACGGTGTAGTCCCCGTGCGCGCCCGCCGGCAGTTCGACGTCCAGGCCCACCTCCGCCTTGCCGCCGGGCGGGATGGTGCCCTTCCAGCGGGCCTCCTCCCACTGCGGGGCGAACACCCCGTGCCCGGTGCCCAGCTGGAACACCGGGTCCTTGACCGGCGCCGAGCCGAGGTTGCCGACGGTGGCGGTGAACCTCCGCGACGGCGGTGCCCCGAACCAGGTGAGCACCCCGTCCTCGCCCTTGAGGCGGGCTCCCGTGAGCATCGCGAGCCGGGCGGTCCCCGACTCGGCGGGCAGGTCGGCCACCGGATGGCCGGTGATCTTCAGCGGGACGGCGACGGTCGACCCGTCGCCGTTGACCGAGGCCACGTTCACCACGCACGGGCAGGGCTTCGGCGGCTCCGCGACCGGCAGCCGGGCCGTGAATCGGCCGTCGGCGGCGACCGAGACGGCCACCCCGTCGGCGTTGGCGCAGCTGTTGGTACCGCCGATCATGTTCTGGCCGCAGACCAGCAGCATGACCAGGGTCCGGGCGGGCCAGCCGGTGCCGGTGGCGGTGAGCTCGGCGCCCTTGGCCGCCTCCTGCTGCGAGAGCGCCACGGCCGGCTTGCCCTCGGCGGCGGCGGGGGCGGGGGCCGCGGGCAGGAGCGCCAGGGCCAGGGCGGCCAGTGCCGCACCGGCGCGGGATACGGCCCTCGGGCCGGGCGTGCGGCTCACGTGGACGCTCCCGTCAGCTCGGGTTCGGATCGCGGTGCCGGCGCCCGCGGCGGCCCGGCCGGCTCCCCGGGCGGCCCGCGCCGCCGGGCCCGTACGAGGACCAGCGCGGCGGTGCCCAGCGCGACGAGGCCGCCCCCGGCGCAGGCCGCGCTCCCCCGGGGCGCCAGCCAGGCCGTGGCGGTGGCGGTGGCCGGGGCTGCGCCGGGGGCGGTGACGGTGAGCCTGAGGGAGACCCGGTCGAGGGCGGGGGCGTCCGGCCAGGGCTCGGTGAGGGTGACGCGCCGGCCCGGCAGCAGCTCCACCGGCAGGGCGCGGGCGGTACGGGGGTCGGAGGCCCCGCCGAGGCCGCGTTCGACGTGCAGGGCGAGCGCGGGGGTGAGGGTGACGTTGCCCCGGTTGACCAGGGTGTAGGCGACGGTGGTGGCCGCGCCGCGGCCGCGTACGGAGACGTCCTCGACGGTGAGGGCGGCCAGGGCCGGGCCGCCGACGCGCAGGTCGACCCGTACGCCCGCCTCGTGGCCGCCCTCGGCGGCGACGACCGCGGCGGGGTGGTCGCCGGGCGGGGAGGCGGGCGGGACGGTGACGGTGAAGGGGACCACCGCGCGGGTGTGCGGCGGGAGGGTGACGGTGGCGGCGGCGCCGAAGCTGATCCAGGAGCCGGCGCCCCGTGACCCGCCGGCCGGGCGGACGGCGAAGGCGCCGTCGGGGGCGTTGTAGGCGTCGGCCCCGCGCAGGGTGACGACCCGCTGCCGGTCGCCGGTGTTGGTGAGGGCGAGGTGGTCCTCCAGCACGGCGCCGGCGGGGCCCGCGAGGTAGAAGGAGGGGCGTCGGGCGGTGGCGGCGCTCCCGGAGGCCGGTTCGGCGGTCCAGCCGGGGTCGCCGCCGTCGGCGGCGGCCGCCGGGGTCCCCTGGAGGGTGGCGGCGGCCAGCAGGAGCAGGGCGGCGAGGCGCCGGAGGGCGGGCCGCACGGGGGTGCGGGGCGTGAGGGTGCGGAGCACGGGCGGGCGCTCCGTTCAGGACGGGGTGTGCCGGACCCGCCGGCCGCGCCGGGTCAGCCAGAGCATGCCGGCGGCGCCGGAGAGGGCCACGGTGGCACCGAGGGTGCCGAAGGCCAGGGCGGAGTCGGCGGGTCCGGTCTGCGGGAGCGTGGCGTCGGGGGCCGCGTCGGAGGCGGGGGCGCCCGCGGCCGCGGTCACGTCGAGTTCCAGGGAGGGCTTGGGGCTGTTGCCGGGGGTGCAGGTGGTGGTGGTCCCCATGGCCTTGATGGTCAGGACCCCTGCGGTGAAGGTGACCTTGCCGCTCTTCTTCGGGGTGTAGGTCCCCGACAGGTCACTGATCTTGATCGGGGTGTTGGCGGGCGCGGCCTCGGCGTTCGGGGCCCCGGAGACCGGTATCGAGGCCTGTTCGGCGCCCCCGGCCATGATGACGGCGCTGGGGTTCATGGCGCCCTTGCCGAGCTCGATGGGGCTGGAGGAGACGCCCTTCTGGAAGGACATCGTCAGCTTGTAGCCGTCGCCCTCCTTGACGGCCTTGATGTCGATGGGCGAGACCGCCGACTTGTCCCCGATCGGGGTCTGGCACTTGTACTCGACGTCGACCACGTCGGCGTGGGCCGCGGGGGCGGCGAGCAGTACGGCGGATCCGGCCAGCGCGGAGGCCAGCGCGAGCGCGGTGGAGCGTTTCCGGTCGGACACCTTCGTCTTCCCCTCGGGCCACGGGACGGGTTGCCGGCGCCTTGTTACTGACGCCATGTCAGATTGGTGGCTCAAGGTACGCCCGGGACCTTGTGGAGGGAAGACAAAGGACGGCCCGGCGTGAACGGCCCCGAAGGGCCGCCCGCCGCCGGGCCGTCGCGTAAGGGTCAGGCCGCGCGCACCCCGCGGTTCCAGACCGCCGACACCAGCGGCACGCCCGGCCGGTAGGCGAGGTGGACGTGGCTGGGGGCCTCGAGGAGGGCCAGGTCGGCGCGGGCGCCGGGGGTCAGGCGGCCGATGTCGGTACGGCGCAGGGCGCGGGCGCCGCCGGCGGTGGCCGACCACAGGGCCTCGTCGGGGGTCATGCGCATGTCCCGGACGGCGAGGGCGATACAGAACGGCATGGAACTCGTGTACGAAGAACCGGGGTTGCAGTCCGTGGACAGGGCGACGGTGGCACCCGCGTCGATCAGGCGGCGCGCGTCGGGCCACTGGGCGCGGGTGGAGAACTCGGCGCCGGGCAGGAGCGTCGCGACGGTGGTGGCGGACGCCTGGGCGAGGGCGTCCACGTCGGCGTCGGTGAGGTGGGTGCAGTGGTCGGCGGAGGCGGCCTCCAGCTCCACGGCCAGCTGCACCCCGGGGCCGTAGGACAGCTGGTTGGCGTGGACCCGCGGGATCAGCCCGGCGGCGGCGCCGGCGGTGAGGACGGCGCGGGCCTGGTCGCCGTCGAAGGCGCCCTTCTCGCAGAAGACGTCCACCCAGCGGGCGTACGGGGCGCAGGCCGCGAGCATCTCGCCGGTGACGAGGTCGACGTAGCCGGCCGGGTCGTCGGCGTAGTCGGGGGAGACGATGTGCGCGCCGAGGTAGGTGACCTCGTCGGTGTGGGCTGAGGCGATGCGCAGGGCGCGGGCCTCGTCGGCGACGGTGAGGCCGTAGCCGGACTTGGTCTCGAAGGTGGTGGTGCCCTGGCGGAGGGCCTCGTCGAGGTGGCGGACGAGGTTGGCTTCCAGCTCGGCGTCGGTGGCGGCGCGGGTGGCGGCGACGGTGGTGCGGATGCCGCCGGCGGAGTAGGCGCGGCCGGACATGCGGGCGTTGAACTCGGCGGTGCGGTCGCCGGCGAAGACGAGGTGGGAGTGGGAGTCGACGAAGCCGGGGATGACGGCCCGGCCCTTCGCGTCGAACGCGGTGTCGGCGGCGGGGGCCGCGGCGGCTTCGCCGACCCAGGCGATGCGGTCGCCGTCGAGGACGAGGGCGGCGTTCTCGATCAGGCCGAGGGGGGTGCCGTCGCCGAGGGCGGGGTCGTTGGTGACGAGGCTGCCGATGTTGGTGATGGCGGTGGTGGTCATGGGTTCCTCTCGGGAGGTTCGATTCCCGGCTCAGCCCCGGACGGCTGCGATGGACTCGGCCAGGGCTCCGGCCACGTCCCCCACCAGGGTGTGGGCGCCGTCGCGGACCACGTGGCGGCCGCCCACCACCGTGTGGCGGACGTCGGCGGCCGAGGCCGCGAAGACGGCCGTCTCCGCGCCGAGCCGCGGCAGCGGCCCGGCGGTGCGGACGGTGTCCAGGGCGATGGTCGTGAAGTCCGCGAGGGCCCCGGCCTCCAGCCGGCCCGCGTCCGGGCGGCCCAGGGAGGCGTGGCCTTCGGCGGTGGCGGCCGTCAGCAGGGCGTTCGCCGTCCAGTGGCCGCGCGTCCGGCTGCGCAGGCGCTCGTTGAGCTCCATCGCCCGCGCCTCCTCCAGCAGGTCGATCACCGCGTGGCTGTCGCTGCCCAGGGACAGCGGGCTGCCCGCGCGCTGGAGCCGGCCGGCCGGCCCGATGCCGTCGGCGAGGTCGCGTTCGGTGGTCGGGCACATGCAGGTGCCGGTGGTGGTGCCGCCGAGCAGGGCGATGTCCTCGTCCGTCAGGTGCGTGTTGTGGACGCCGGTGGTGTGCGGGCCCAGCACGCCGTGGTCGGCGAGGAGCTGCGTCGGGGTGCGGCCGTGCGCCGCGAGGCAGGCCTCGTTCTCCGCCGTCTGCTCCGACAGGTGCACGTGCAGCGGGGCCCGCCGCTCCTGCGCCCAGGCCGCGACGGTGGCCAGCTGGTCGGCCGGGACGGCGCGTACGGAGTGGACGGCAGCGCCGATCAGGGCGTGCTCGCGGGGCTTGAGGGCCGAGACCCGCTCGGCCCACGCCTCGGCGGTGCCGTCGGAGAAGCGCCGCTGGTGGGCGTTGGGGGCCTCGCCGAAGCCGGCGGCCAGGTACGCGGTGTCGAGGAGGGTGATGCGGATGCCGGCCTCCGCGGCCGCCTCGATCAGGGCCTCGCCCATCGCGTTGGGGTCGGCGTACGGGGTGCCGCCGGGGGCGTGGTGGACGTAGTGGAACTCGCCGACGTTGGTGATGCCGGCCAGCGCCATCTCCGCGTACACGGCGCGGGCGAGGGCGAAGTAGCGGTCCGGGGTGAGGTTCTGGGCGACCCCGTACATGACCTCGCGCCAGGTCCAGAACGTCCCCGAGCCGACCTGGACGGTGGAGCGCAGCGCCCGGTGGAAGGCGTGGGAGTGCGCGTTGGCCAGGCCCGGGACGGTCAGCCCGCGCAGCACCTCGGCGCCGGGGGGCGGGGTGTCCGCACCGGTGCGGACCTCGGCGATGCGGCCGTCGGCGCCCACGCCGAGGGCGACGCCCGGCTCGACGAGGTCGCCGAGCCAGGCGTGCTCCAGCCAGTACGTCTTTCGCACGGTCAGCGACACGTGAGACCTTCCAGTACGTCGGCGAGGGCGAGGACTCCGGCCACGCAGTCGTCCTCGGCGGCGAACTCCCGCGGGGAGTGGGAGACACCGGTGGGGTTGCGTACGAACAGCATCGCGGTCGGGACGGCGGCGGAGAGGATTCCGGCGTCGTGTCCCGCCCCGGTGCCGAGGACGGGGACGGCCCCGCCCAGGATCCGGTTCAGCTCGTCGCGCAGGGCGTGCTCGAACTCGACGACCGGGGTGAAGGACTCCCGGACCACGGCGAGGTCGATGCCGTCGCGCTCGGCCTGCTCGCGGGCGGCCTTCTCGACGGCGGTGACGACCGTGTCGAGGGTGGCCTGGTCGGCGGCCCGCGAGTCGAGCCAGCCGCGGACGAGGGAGGGGATGGCGTTGACCCCGTTGGGCTCGACGGCGATCTTCCCGAAGGTGGCGACGGCCCCCGCGAGGGCGGCCTCGCGGCGGGCGGCCAGGACGGTCTCGGCGTAGGTGAGCATCGGGTCGCGGCGGTCGACCAGGCGGGTGGTGCCGGCGTGGTTGGCCTCGCCGTGGAAGTCGAAGCGCCAGCGGCCGTGCGGCCAGATCGCGGAGGCGATGCCGACCGGGGAGCCGGACCCCGCGGCGGAGCCGCTGTCGGACACAGCCAGGGCGCGGCCCTGTTCCACGTGCAGCTCGACGAAGGCTCCGATGCGGGCGAGCCGCTCGGGGTCGGCGCCGATGGCGTCGGGGTCGTATCCGGCGCGCTCCATCGCCTGCGGGAGGGTGGTCCCGTCGGCGTCGCGGAGCTCGTACGCCTTCTCCTTCGTCAGCTGTCCGGCGGAGAGCCGGGAGCCGACGCAGGCGAGCCCGAAGCGGGCGCCCTCCTCGTCGCCGAAGTTGGTGATGGCCAGGGGGCGGGTGAGGGCCGCGCCGCGGGCGCGGAGCTCGTCCAGCGCGGCGAAGGAGGAGACCACGCCGAGGGGGCCGTCGAAGGCGCCGCCGTCGGGGACGGAGTCCAGGTGGGAGCCGGTGACGACGGCGTCGCCGGCGAGGGGGTCGCCGAGCCAGGCCCACTGGTTGCCGTTGCGGTCGACCTCGTAGGCGAGGCCGCGCGCCTCGGCCTGGGCGCGGAACCAGTCCCGGCAGTCGGCGTCGGCCCCGGTCCAGGCGAAGCGGCGGTAGCCGCCGCTGTCGGCGTGCCGGCCGATGGGGCGGAGCTCGTCCCACATGGTGTGGAAGGAGGCGGGGCCGCCCCCGCCGCGCGGGGCGGCGGGGGCGGAGGTGGCGGGGCGGGCGCCCGGGGCGGAGCCCCCGTGCGCCTCGCCCGCGCCGGTGCCGTCGGAGCGGGTCACGCGGAGTCACCCTCGCGCATCGGGACGCGGACGCCGCGCTCGTCGGCGACGGACTCGGCGATGTCGTAGCCGGCGTCGACGTGGCGGATGACGCCCATGCCCGGGTCGTTGGTGAGGACGCGGCGGATCTTCTCGCCCGCGAGCTTGGTGCCGTCGGCGACGGTGACCTGGCCCGCGTGGATCGAGCGGCCCATGCCGACGCCGCCGCCGTGGTGGATCGAGACCCAGGACGCGCCGGAGGCCACGTTGACCATGGCGTTGAGCAGCGGCCAGTCGGCGATGGCGTCGGAGCCGTCGAGCATGGCCTCGGTCTCGCGGTACGGGGAGGCCACCGAGCCGCAGTCGAGGTGGTCGCGGCCGATGGCCAGCGGGGCGGCGAGGGTGCCGTCGGCGACCATCTCGTTGAAGCGCTCGCCGGCCTTGTCGCGCTCGCCGTAGCCGAGCCAGCAGATGCGGGCGGGCAGGCCCTGGAAGTGGACGCGCTCGCCGGCCATCTTGATCCAGCGGTGCAGGGACTCGTTCTCCGGGAACAGCTCCAGCATCGCCTTGTCGGTCTTGTGGATGTCCGAGGCCTCGCCGGACAGGGCCGCCCAGCGGAAGGGGCCCTTGCCCTCGCAGAAGAGGGGGCGGATGTAGGCGGGGACGAAGCCGGGGAAGTCGAACGCGCGGTCGTAGCCGGCCAGCTGGGCCTCGCCGCGGATGGAGTTGCCGTAGTCGAAGACCTCGGCGCCGGCGTCCATGAAGCCGACCATGGCCTCGACGTGCTTGGCCATGGACTCGCGGGCGCGGGTGGTGAAGCCGGCCGGGTCCTTGGCCGCGTAGGCCGCCATGTCGTCGAAGTCGACGCCCACGGGGAGGTAGGCGAGCGGGTCGTGGGCGGAGGTCTGGTCCGTCACGATGTCGATCGGGGCGCCCTCGGCGAGCATCTGCGGGAGCAGCTCGGCGGCGTTGCCGAGGAGGCCGATGGACAGCGGCTTGCGGGCGTCGCGGGCCTCGACGGCGAGCTGGAGGGCGTGGCGCAGGTCGTCGGCCTTGACGTCCAGGTAGCGGTGCTCGATGCGGCGCTCGATGGCGCGCGGGTCGACGTCGATGCAGATCGCGACGCCGTCGTTCATCGTCACGGCCAGCGGCTGGGCGCCGCCCATGCCGCCGAGGCCGGCGGTGAGGGTGATGGTGCCGGCGAGGGTCCCGCCGAACTTCTTGGCGGCGACGGCGGCGAAGGTCTCGTAGGTGCCCTGGAGGATGCCCTGGGTGCCGATGTAGATCCAGGAGCCGGCGGTCATCTGGCCGTACATGGTCAGGCCGAGGTGCTCCAGGCGGCGGAACTCCTCCCAGTTGGCCCAGTCGCCGACCAGGTTGGAGTTGGCGAGCAGGACGCGCGGCGCCCACTCGTGGGTCTGCATCACGCCGACCGGCCGGCCGGACTGGACGAGCATGGTCTCGTCCTGCTTGAGGGTCCGCAGGGTGCGGACCATCGCGTCGAACGAGCGCCAGTCGCGCGCCGCCTTGCCGGTGCCGCCGTAGACGACGAGCTTGTCGGGGTGCTCCGCGACCTCGGGGTCGAGGTTGTTCTGCAGCATCCGGAGGGCGGCCTCCTGCTGCCATCCCAGGGTGCTGAGCTCGGTGCCTCGCGCGGCCCGTACGGGGCGGGGTCCTGACATGGCGGTGCCTCCTCCGAATGTTGAGCAATCCATTCACATCCTGTCGCCTTGAATAGATCCAGTCAACAGCTGCGCGCGGGTCCCCGGGATGATGGGATGGCGGACATGGACGCCTCAGGGGACGCCTTACAGGACGCGGCCGACGCCGCCCGGCGCCGGGACCTGGCCGTACGGGCCGCCGTGGAGCAGGGGCTGCTGGACGCCGAGCCGCTGGTCTGCCTGCTCGACACCGCCGGGATCCGCGCCGGCGCCGCCGCCCTCACCGGGGCCTTCGCCGCCGCCACCGCCCCCGGGACGCCCGTCCTGCACGCCTTCGCCGCCAAGGCCGCCCCCCTGGTCCCCGTCCTGCGGCTGCTCGCCGACTGCGGCCTGGGCTGCGAGGCGGCCAGCCCCGGCGAGCTTGCCCTGGCCCGGGCCGCCGGGATCCCGGCCGGGCGGATCGTGCTGGACTCCCCCGCCAAGACCACCGGTGAGCTGCGCGAGGCCCTGGCCCTCGGGATCGCCGTCAACGCCGACAACCACCAGGAACTGGAACGGCTCGACGCCCTGATCGCGGCGACCCCGACCCGCTCGCCCGTCGGCGTACGGGTCAACCCCCAGACCGGCGCCGGCACCATCGACGCCCTCTCCACCGCCACCGCCACCTCGAAGTTCGGCATCGGCCTGCGCGACCCCGGCGCCCGCGAACGGCTCGTACGGGCCTGCCTGGACCGGCCCTGGATCACGAGGCTGCACGCCCACTCGGGCTCCCAGGGCCTGCCCCTGCCCCTGATCGCCCAGGGCGTACGGGAGCTGCACGCGCTGGCCGAGGAGATCAACGCGGCCGCGGGACACCGCCGGATCGACACCCTCGACATCGGCGGGGGCCTGCCGGTGAACTTCACCTCCGACGAGCGGACCCCGACCTGGGCGCAGTACGCGGCCGCGCTGCGCGAAGCCGTCCCGGCCCTGTTCGACGGCTCGTACGGGCTCGTCACGGAGTTCGGCCGGTCCCTGCTGGCCAAGCACGGCACGGTCCTCGCCCGCGTCGAGTACACCAAGTCCGCCGGCGGCCGCCCCGTCGCCCTCACCCACGCCGGGGTGCAGGTGGCCACCCGTACGGTCTACGCCCCTGCGGCCTGGCCCCTGCGGATCCTCCCCTACGACGCCAAGGGCACCCCGAAGACCGGCCCGCTGGTCGCCCAGGACGTCGCGGGCCCCGCCTGCTTCGCCGGCGACCTCCTGGCCACCGCCCGCGAACTGCCCGAGCTGGCCCCGGGCGACCTCATCGCGGTACCGGACACCGGGGCGTACTTCTTCACCGCCCACTACGGCTACAACAGCCTCCCGCGCCCCTCCGTCCACGGCTTCACCGCCGACCCCTCGGACACCGTCCGCTTCACCCTGGCCCGCCCGGCGCAGACGACGGCCGAACTGGTGGCGGAGGCGGGCGGGGGCTTCGGGGACGCGCTGCTGTAGCGGTCGGTCCGCGCCCCGGGGCGTCAGTCCACGAACAGCCCGCGCGCCGCGGCCCGGGCGTCGAAGGCCTCCAGCCGCGCCTGCGCGTCCGGCAGGGCGTCCGCCATGGCCTCCAGCAGCACCCGGCCCAGCAGCATCGGCGCGCACGCCGTGTCGAAGGCCAGCCCGGTGCCGACCGGCGCCGGGATCAGCAGGTCCGAGTACCGGGCGACGGGCGCGAACGCCGAATCGGCCACCGTCACCGTCGTCAGTCCGGCCCCGCGCGCGTGCTCCAGGGCCTCCACCACCTCGCGCGGATGGCGGGGCAGCGCGAAGCACAGCAGCGCCGAGGCCCCGGCGCCGGCCGCCGCGTCGATCCGGTCGGCGAGCATCGAGCCGCCCTCGTCGAGGAGCCGCACGTCCGGGTGCACCTTGGCCGCGAAGTACGCGAACCCGCGCGCCTGCGAGGACGCCGCCCGCAGCCCGAGCACCGGCAGCGGGGACGACCCGGCGAGCAGCCGGCCCGCCTCCTCCACCGGCGCCGGGTCCGCGAGCATCGTCGCCAGCCGGCGCAGGTTCTCGATCTCACCCTCGACGGCCTGCTGGTACTCGTTGTACGACTCCTCGCGCGCGGCCCGCGGCGGCTCCGCCGGAGCCACCTCGCGCAGGTGCCGGCGCAGGGCGGGGTACCCGTCGAAGCCGAGGGCCACCGCGAACCGGGTCACCGACGGCTGGCTCACCCCGGCCAGCTCGGCGAGCTCCACGCTCGACAGGAAGGGCACCTCGGCCGCGCCGCGCACCATGCAGTGCGCGATCCGCCGCTGGGTCGGCGTCAGCCGGTGCCCCTCGAAGAGCTTCTGCAACCGCGCGGCCGGGTTGTCGCTCACCGCGGGCCCCTCCGTCCGTCCGAGTGAGATATTCAGTCAGGGTGCACTCTGCATGCGCTTATGCAACACGGCAACCCGATGCCCGCGATCCGGGCGGGGCCGCACCCTTCCGCATGCCGCGGGGCCGACGGTGCCGCTGCGCGGGGGAAGGTCCCCTACCCGCCCTTCCACCGTTCCCAGGGGCTCCGCCCCTGACCCCGATACCGTGCGCTCCGCGCCCGGTGCGCTCAAACGCCGCGCGGGCTGAAATTTCGCTCCGCGAAATCCAGCCGCGGTGGGCATGCCCGCAGGCAAAGGACCAGGCGCGCCGAATCCAGCCTCGCCTGGGGGCACCTCCCAGCGGTAGCTGGGGGAGGGTCTGGGGGCGGAGCCCCCGGGAAACGGAGAAAGGGCGGGGCGGGGAGTCGGCTCCGCGCAGCGGAACCCCAGCACCCCCCGGAGGGACCGGCTGGGGCCGCCGTACCCCCGGGCCAGGCCCGGAGGGCGGGACGACGGCGGCCCCGCCGGGGACACGGGCCGGGTCAGGGCCGTCCGCGTCCTGAGGCACCCCGCCCCTCCGGGAGCCGCTCCGGAGGCACGTCGGCACCGCACATGGCGCCGACCGGACCACCCGGACCCCCGGACGGCCCCGCCGACGACACCAATGTGCCGGTGCCGTGTTAAACCCGTGCTGCCGTCACGTGTCGGGACCGTACCGTTTGCGCCAAGGGCCGGGAACGGACCCGGCCCGCGGCCCCGCGCGAGGGCTACTTCGCGGTCTTCGCCAGGAACGCCAGCAGGTCCTGACGGCTCACCACACCGGTCGGCTTGCCCTCGACCAGCACGATCGCCGCGTCCGCCTCACCGAGCACGGACATCAGCTCGGACACCGGCTCACCCGAACCCACCTGCGGCAGCGGCGCGCTCATGTGCTTCTCCAGCGGGTCGCCCAGCGAGGCGCGCCCGGCGAAGAGGGAACCCAGCAGCTCCTTCTCCACGACCGACCCGATGACCTCGGCGGCCATCACGTCCGGGTGGCCCGCGCCCGGCTTGACGATCGGCATCTGCGAGACGCCGTACTCCCGCAGCACCTCGATCGCCTGACCGACCGTCTCCTCCGGGTGCATGTGGACGAGCGACGGGATGCCGCCCTCCTTGTCGGCGAGGACGGCGCCGATGCGCGCGGCCGGACCGGCCTCCTCGAGGAAGCCGTGACCGGCCATCCACTCGTCCGAGAAGATCTTGCTCATGTAACCGCGCCCGCTGTCCGGCAGCAGCACGACGACCACGTCGTCCGGCCCCAGGCCCTCGGCGGCGCGCAGCGCGGCGACGACCGCCATGCCGCAGGAGCCGCCGACCAGCAGGCCCTCCTCCTTGGCGAGGCGGCGGGTCATCTGGAAGGAGTCCTTGTCGGACACCGCGATGATCTCGTCGGTCACGTTCGGGTCGTAGGCGGTGGGCCAGAAGTCCTCGCCGACACCCTCGACGAGGTACGGACGGCCGCTGCCGCCGGAGTAGACCGAGCCCTCCGGGTCGGCGCCGATGACCTTGACCTTCCCACCGGACACCTCCTTGAGGTAGTTGCCGGTACCGGAAATCGTGCCGCCGGTGCCGACGCCCGCCACGAAGTGCGTGATCTTCCCGTCCGTCTGCTCCCACAGCTCGGGACCGGTGGTCTCGTAGTGCGAACGGGGGTTGTTCGGGTTGCTGTACTGGTCCGGCTTCCAGGCGCCCGGGGTCTCCCGGACCAGGCGGTCGGAAACGTTGTAGTACGAGTCCGGGTGCTCGGGGTCGACGGCGGTCGGGCACACCACGACCTCGGCGCCGTACGCGCGCAGCACGTTGATCTTGTCGAGGGAGACCTTGTCAGGGCAGACGAAGATGCACTTGTAGCCCTTCTGCTGGGCCACGATGGCGAGTCCTACCCCCGTGTTGCCGCTGGTCGGCTCCACGATGGTGCCACCCGGCTTGAGGGCACCGCTCTGCTCGGCGGCCTCGATCATCCGGACGGCGATCCGGTCCTTCACGGAACCGCCGGGGTTGAAGTACTCGACCTTGGCCAGCACGGTGGCCTGCAGGCCTTCGGTCACGCGGTTGAGCTTCACCAGCGGGGTGTTGCCGACGAGGCTGATCATCGAGTCGTGGAATTGCACCATGTTCTCCAAGAAGGGGACTCCACGGGTTCTCCGGGAGGTCCGGCCAGAGTATGCGGAAAGGGATTGGCCGACCGGCAGTACGGGGCAGGAAGGTCAACACGACCGAGGAGGTGGCCTGAGAGGTGTCCAGAGCGAGAACGGCCCGCCGGATCGCGGCGGGGGCAGCGTACGGCGGGGGCGGACTCGGGCTGGTCGGTGTGGCCGCGGTGGGGCTGGTGCTGGCGGAGGTGCAGTTCGCCAAGCGGACGGTGGGCACGGGCCTGCCGGACCCGCCGCGCGCGGACGGTCTGTACGGCGGCGAGTTCGGCGGGCCGGAGCTGAGCCCGGGGCCGCTGCGGATGGCGATGCTGGGCGACTCGACGGCGGCGGGCCTGGGCGTACGGCGCGCCCGCCAGACGCCGGGGGCGCTGCTCGCCGCGGGGCTGGCAGCGGTGGCGGAGCGGCCGGTGGAGCTGCGGAACGTGGCGCTGTCGGGGGCGATGTCGGACGACCTGGACCGCCAGGTGTCGCTGCTGCTGGACGGGGACGGACCGGCGCCGGACGTGTCCGTGGTCATCATCGGGGCGAACGACGTGACCCGGCGGATGCCGCTGACGCAGTCGGTGCGGCTGCTGACGGCCGCCGTGCGCAGGCTGCGGCTGGCGGGGTCGGAGGTGGTGGTCGGCACCTGCCCCGACCTGGGCACGATCGAACCGGTCTACCAGCCGCTGCGGTGGATGGCCCGGCGGGTGTCGCGCCAGCTGGCGGCCGCGCAGACCATCGGGGTGGTCGCGCTGGGCGCGCGGACGGTCTCGATGGGGGACATGCTGGGTCCGGAGTTCGCGGCGAACCCCCGGGAGATGTTCGGCCCGGACTCCTACCACCCCTCGGCGGAGGGCTACGCGACGGCGGCGATGGCCGTCCTGCCGACCCTGTGCGCGGCGCTGGGCGTGTGGCCCGAGTCGGACCGCCTGGACGTCTCCCGCAACGAGGACATGCTCCCGGTGGCCCAGGCCGCCTCGGCGGCGGCGGGCGAACCGGGCACGGAGGTCACGGCGGCCCGCGGCCCGTGGGCCCTCCTCAAACACCGCCGTCGCCGGCGCCTCCCGACGGAACCCGTGGCGGAGCCGGCGGCGCCGACGGCGTCGTGAGGGGGCGGGGTGGGGGGCGGCGGGGTCGGCCGCTCGGCGGGGTTCCGGCGGGCGGGGGTGGAGGGTCGGGCGGGACCTGTGGGGGCGGGGTGTGACCTGGGCGGTCTCAGAGCCGGTCTGGGGGTTTCCCGTCAGTCCCACTGTCCTTCCGGTTCGGGCCGGTCAGTCAAGGGCGCTCCCTTCGGTCGCGTCGCTTCGCGATGTCGCTGCGCTCCACCCTTGACAGCCCGTCCCGCCCCGGAAAGACAAGGACTGCCGGGAAGCCCCCAGAAGAACGGGCCGGTCCAGAGTCAGACAATCGGCTCCCTCAGCGAGCAAACGAGGTGGTCGGGGGTCGGCAGACTCCCATCCGGGCCGACATGGATGCCATGCGGGGCCGCCCTCCGCGCCAGATCGCTACGCGCTTCTCTGGTCTCGGCGTCAGCCGCCCGTCTGGGGCCGCTGCCCGCAGGGAAGGACGACGGAATCGTCGTCCGGGGCCGGTGGGCGCGACAGATCGCTACGCGCTCCTCCCATCTCAGCGTCCGGCGGCCGTCTTGGGCCGCTGCTGTAGCCAGATGCCGACGGAAGGACCATCAGCCACCCTCAGGCGCGCCAGATCGCTACGCACTCCCCTTTTCTGGGCGTCCGGCGGCCGTCTTGGGCCGGGATGCTCTGCGGATTGGTCTTTGTGCCGCCACCAGCCCCAGACGGCCGCCCGACGCCGAAATGTCGGCAGCGCGTAGCGATCTGGCGCGGAGGGCGGCTCCGAACGGCCTCCATGGGGGCCGGATGCCCGGGCTGCCGGCCCCCGACGACCCCGAAGGGTCGCTGATACGGCCGCATGTCCATCAATCCACCGTCCCGTTCCTTTGGGGGTTTCCCGGCAGTCTTCGTTTTTCCGGGGCGGGACGGGCTGTCAAGGGTGGCCGGAGGCCATCGCGAAGCGACGCGACGAAGGAGCGCCCTTGACAGGCCGGCCCGACGCGGAAGGACGATGAGACTGACGGGAAACCCCCAACCCCTCCCTGAGACCGCCCCGCCGGAACCCCGTCACCCCCCGGAGCGACGGGCATCACATCACCGCCCCGGTGACCTCGACCGTACGGGGCGGTAACTTCGCTTGCGGTCCCGCAACGACGCACGCAGACCCCTGCGCACACCCCTTGGAGTCCCGATGCCCGAAGCCGTCATCGTTTCCACCGCCCGCTCCCCCATCGGGCGCGCCGGCAAGGGGTCGCTGAAGGACGTCCGGCCGGACGACCTGACCGCCACGATCATCCAGGCCGCCCTCGCCAAGGTCCCCGAGCTGGACCCGCGCCAGATCGACGACCTGATGCTCGGCTGCGGCCTGCCCGGCGGGGAGCAGGGCCACAACCTGGCCCGGATCGTCGCGGTGCAGATGGGCATGGACTACCTGCCCGGCACCACGATCACCCGTTACTGCTCCTCCTCCCTCCAGACCTCCCGCATGGCGCTGCACGCCATCAAGGCCGGCGAGGGCGACGTCTTCATCTCGGCCGGTGTCGAGACGGTGTCGCGGTTCGTCAACGGCTCCTCCGACGGCATGCCCGGCACGCACAACCCGCTGTTCGCCGACGCCGAGGCCCGTACGGTCGCCGTCGCGCAGAGCGAGGGCAGCGACTGGCACGACCCGCGCGAGGACGGCCTGGTCCCGGACGCCTACATCGCGATGGGCCAGACCGCCGAGAACCTGGCCCGCCTCAAGGGCGTGACCCGCCGGGACATGGACGAGTTCGGCGTGCGTTCGCAGAACCTCGCCGAGGAGGCCATCAAGAACGGCTTCTGGGCCCGCGAGATCACCCCGGTGACCACCCCGGACGGCACGGTCGTCAGCAAGGACGACGGCCCGCGCGCCGGGGTCACGCTGGAGGGCGTGGAGGGCCTCAAGCCGGTCTTCCGCCCCGACGGCCTGGTCACCGCCGCCAACTGCTGCCCGCTCAACGACGGCGCCGCGGCGCTCGTCATCATGAGCGACACCAAGGCGCGGGAGCTGGGCCTGACTCCGCTGGCCCGGATCGTGTCGACCGGTGTGACGGCCCTGTCGCCCGAGATCATGGGCCTGGGTCCGGTCGAGGCGTCGAAGCAGGCGCTGAAGCGGGCCGGGCTGACGGTCGGCGACATCGACCTGTTCGAGATCAACGAGGCGTTCGCCGCGCAGGTCATCCCGTCCTACCGGGACCTGGAGATCCCCCTGGAGAAGCTGAACGTCAACGGCGGGGCCATCGCCGTCGGTCACCCGTTCGGGATGACCGGTGCCCGGATCACCGGCACGCTGATCAACAGCCTCCAGTTCCACGACAAGCAGTTCGGTCTGGAGACCATGTGCGTCGGCGGCGGCCAGGGCATGGCGATGGTCATCGAGCGCCTCAGCTGAGACGCGGGCCACAGCGCGCAGAGTGAGGGGTCCGATACCGCTCCAGCCGGGCCCCCAGCTCCCGCAAGGGATCCTCTAGATCCATACGGTGTACTGACATCAGGTCTAATCCCGTCGCGGCCGACCTGTGACCGAATCTCCCCCAGGATGTGACCTTTGTCCTGGGGGATCGGTGTTTGCCCAGGTCAGACGTCATCCCCCTAGGGCCTCCAGGACGAAAGACCTGTCCATTTCATGACGTAATGCACTGCACGCCATTCCCAGCACAGGACAAGCTGATGTAGGAAGTCGGGGGATCGAATCAACCAGGAGTTAGTCAGTGAGCGCCATGCCTCTTGCCCTGCTGCTGACCACGGCCGCTGCCACGGCCGTGGGCGCTGCTGCGCTGCACGCCGTACACGGACTGCGCAAGCAGGTGTCGGCCCTGCGCGATGAGCTCGCCCTGCCGGCCCACGCCCGCGGCGCGAGCGTCCCGCACGCCCGCAGCGCCGTCGAGTCCCCCGCCGCCGAGATACGAGCCGCCGTGGCCGCCGCCCTCGCCGAGGAGCGCGAGCGCGAGCTGGCCGAGGCGCGGGCCTTCTGGGCCGCGCAGGAGGCCCGCGACGCCGCCGACGCCCCCTCCCTGCTGGGCGGGCTGCCCGGCCTGGGCGAGGACGGCCCCGTCTTCCTGCCCCGGCAGGCGGACCTGGTCGGCCTGGAGCCCGTGCTGGGCGACGACCTCGCTGGGGGCACCTCCCTGTCGGAGACTGGGGGAGAGTACCCGGAATACGCCGAGGATTCCGCCGAGCTGGCCGCGGCCCGCCGGCGCCACCCCTCGCACCCCGACTTCGTTCCGGTCCAGCCGCACCCCGGCGCCGACCACGAGCGCACGGTCAGCCGCCTGGAGGAGCTCGCGGAGGCCCGTACGGCCCTCGCGGACGTCCGCCCCGGCCCGCTGGGCACCCTCGACGTGTACGTGTTCACGGACGGCACCACCCTGTGCATGACCCCGGGCCACCGGGAGACGGCGGAGCGCCTGGCCGAGGCCCTGCGTTCGGGCTCGGCCCCGGTCCTGCTGGGCGGCTCGGGCATCTCCGGCGCCTACGCGCTGACCTTCTCCTGCGGGGACGGCGAGGATCCGGACAGCAACGTCTACATCCTCGCGGACCGCGTCATCGCATCGCTCTGACTTCCACCCGCTCCACCAGCGCCACGGCCTCGTCCAGCACCTCGGACGGGGCCTTCGCGTTTCCGGGGGCCGTGCCGGCGGCGCGCAGCGCCTCGGCCAGGTCCAGTCCGGCCACCGCCAGCTGGTCTCCGACGACGAAGACCCCCTCGTCGGGCATCACGCGCGCCGGAGCCGCCCCCGAGGGGTCCTCCAGCCGCTGCGCCGCCGCGGCCAGCTCACGGGCCAGCTCCAGGGCCTCCGCGGCGGCTCCGCGCTGGAGCCGGCTCTGCGGGGCGGACCGCAGCCGGTCGGCGAAACGTTCCACGGCGGCGGTCAGGGGCGAGGTATCGAGCACCCGGCCGACCTTACGCGCCGCCCGGGCCCCATTGCCAACGGGCGAACTCTGCGGCACGGTGCAGTGAAGAGGAGTGAAGAGAACAGCACGGCGATACCCCCGGAGGCGCCCATGTCCGTTGAGTTCTCCGAGCAGACCCACCGCAACATGATCGACAGAATCCCCCAGACCACCGGTCGTGAGATCTCCGACTGGCTGCGGACCGTCGACGAGGGCCCGTCCCTCCTCCGGTTCGAGGAGAAGGTCAGCTGGCTGCTCGGCGCGCACGAGCTGTCGCACGGCCAGGCGAAGGCCATCGTCCACGAGTACGGGCTGCGCAGAGCGGCCCGCCGGTTCGGCTGAGCCCGGGCCACCCTGCCCCCGTACGCCCCCGAGATGCGGGAAGGCCCCGCGAGCGTGGCTCGCGGGGCCTTCCCCGTGCCTCTGACGGCTACCGGGTACGACGGGGACGGGGGCGTCTAGTCGTCGCCGGAGAGGATCTGGAACAGGCGCAGCAGCTCCAGGTAGATCCACACCAGGGTCATGGTGAGGCCGAAGGCGGCCAGCCAGGCCTCCTCGCGCGGGGCGCCGTAGGTGACCCCGTCCTCGACCTGCTTGAAGTCCAGGGCGAGGAAGCAGGCGCCGAGGACCACGCCGACGATGCCGAAGACGATGCCGAGCGGGCCGCTGCGGAAGCCGAGGCCGTCACCGCCGCCGAACAGCATGAACAGCGAGTTGGCGAGCATCAGCAGGACGAAGCCCAGGGCCGCGGCCATCACGAAGCCGGTGAACCTGCGCGTGACCCGGATCCAGCGCATCTTGTACGCCACCAACACGGCGGCGAAGACGCACATCGTGCCCAGCACGGCCTGGATGACCACGCCGGGGCTGAGGTAGTAGCTGGTGGCCGCGGAGACCACGCCGAGGAAGAAGCCCTCGAAGGCCGCGTAGGCCAGGATGATGCCCGGGGACGGCTTGCGCTTGAAGCTCTGGACCATCGCCAGGACGAAGGCGACGATCGCCGCGCCGGCGGCGATGAAGTACGACTTGTTGAGGTTGGCCGGGTCGACCGGCAGGGCGACCCAGGCGACGGCGGCGGTGACGATCAGGGTGCCGAGCGTCATGGCCGTACGGCTCACGACGTCGTCGATGGTCATGGCGGCGCCGCGGGCCGGCGCGGCCGGCATGCCCGTGGTCGGGTCGACGGCGTAAGGATTCGTCGCGTACGGGTTGGTCGCGGTCCCGGCCTGCGCGTACTGCGCGTCGAAGCCCGCGTAGCCGCCGTTGTCGCGGCTGAACCCCCGTCGCGAGAAGACCGGGTTACTGCTCCTCATCTCACTCCTCCATGGCCACGGTGCGCGGCCTTGCGTCAAGGGTAATGCGCTCGCAAAGAAAGCACCCTACTGCTGGAGGAGGATCTTAGGAGAAGACGCGGCGGACCGCCGGGGACAAAGGAAGGGCCCCGGGGGTCGGTGTGCGGGGCCGTGGCGGAGGCGCGGAAGTGCCCGGAGCCGGACTTGAACCGGCACGGCCCGAGGGCCAGCGAGGTTTAAGCTCGCCGTGTCTGCATTCCACCATCCGGGCAGGGCGCAGCGGGCCCCGTGGTAAAAGCCTTGAACGCTGCGGTGAGCCTATCCGGAACACCCCGCCCGGCAGGGGCGCCTCTATCCGATGTTGTCTGATTTTATTGGCGATTGAGTGGGCGTCAGGACCGATAAGTCACGGTCGGCAGCGCTGAGGCGGACGCTCCGCACCGCCTCGCAAATGACGTGATTTCGCCGCCCCGCGCCACCCCGGGCCACCCCTCCGTACGGGACCCTCATCGGGGCCCCCGTCATACCAGAGGAGGAGACGACCGCTCCCCCGGTCAGACTCGAGTGGACCGTCGAACGGGCACCTCGGCTGATCCCCCGGGGGTGGGGCCGCGGTGAGGATGGAAGGGTCCCGCCACCGCGCAGCAGACCCGCTCGACAGGAGTCCCCCCGTGACCGCCATGAACTACGCCCCGCAGCACACCGCCCAGGCCGTGGCCGCCCGTGCCACGCAGCTCTCGAAGGTGTACGGCCAGGGCGAGACGCAGGTGGTCGCGCTGGACAACGTCTCCGTGGACTTCGGCCGCGGCCAGTTCACCGCGATCATGGGCCCCTCCGGCTCCGGCAAGTCGACCCTGATGCACTGCGTCGCCGGCCTGGACACCTTCTCCGGCGGCTCGGTCCGCATCGGCGACACCGAGCTCGGCACCCTCAAGGACAAGCAGCTGACCCAGCTGCGCCGGGACAAGATCGGCTTCATCTTCCAGGCGTTCAACCTGCTGCCGACCCTGACCGCCCTGGAGAACATCACCCTCCCCATGGACATCGCCGGCCGCAAGGCCGACAAGCAGTGGCTGGAGACCGTGGTGGACATGGTCGGCCTCTCCGGCCGCCTCTCCCACCGCCCCACGCAGCTCTCCGGCGGCCAGCAGCAGCGCGTGGCCGTCGCCCGTGCCCTGGCCGCCCGCCCCGAGATCATCTTCGGCGACGAGCCCACCGGAAACCTCGACTCCCGCTCCGGCGCCGAGGTCCTCGGCTTCCTGCGCAACTCGGTGCGCGAGCTCGGCCAGACCGTCGTGATGGTCACCCACGACGCGGTCGCCGCCTCCTACGCGGACCGCGTCATCTTCCTCGCCGACGGCCGCATCGTCGACGAGATGTACGCCCCCACCGCGGACGGCGTGCTCGACCGGATGAAGGCCTTCGACGCCAAGGGCCGCACCAGCTGATCGGTCGCTGATCACCGAAGCCACGAACAGACTTCCAGCCCAGGACTGATAACCCCATGTTCCGTACCGCCCTGCGCAACGTCCTCGCGCACAAGGCCAGGCTCCTGATGACGGTCCTCGCCGTCACCCTCGGCGTCGCCTTCGTCTCCGGCACCCTCGTCTTCACCGACACCATGAGCAAGGCCCTCTCGGGCCAGTCCGCCAAGAGCTACGACGGCATAGCCGTCTCCGTCACCTCCTGGGGCCCCTCCCGCGACGAGGACGGCCGCAAGGAGGGCGAGCCCGGCATCAGCCAGCAGACCCTCGACAAGGTCAAGGCCGTGAAGGGCGTCGACTCCGTCTCCGGCCGGGTCTCCGGCTTCGCCGGCGTCGGCGACGAGAACGGCAAGCTGATCGGCTCCGGTTGGGCCAACAAGGGCTCCAACTACGCCCCCGTCAAGGACGGCAAGGACCCCCGCTACACCTTCACGGACGGCACCGGACCCGCCAAGGACGACCAGATCGCCCTCGACAAGGAGTCCGCGGCCAAGGGCGGCTACAAGACCGGCGACAAGGTCCGCGTCGCCACCAACGGCCCGGTCAGGGAGTTCACCCTCACCGGCGTCTTCACCACCGAGGACGGCGCCGTCAACGCGGGCGGCAGCCTCGTCCTGTTCGACACCAAGGTCGCCCAGGAGCTCTACCTCCAGCCCGGCTTCTACGACGAGCTCGCCGTCGCCGCCAAGGCCGGCACCTCCGCCGACCAGCTGCTCACCGACATCAAGCCGGTGCTCGACGGCAAGCACACCAAGGCCCAGACCGGCAAGGCGCTCGCCGCCCAGCAGGCCAAGGACATCGAGAAGCAGATGAGCAGCTTCAGCACCATGCTGCTCGCCTTCGCCGGCATCTCCCTCTTCGTCGGCGTCTTCCTCATCTACAACACCTTCACCATGCTGGTCGCCCAGCGCACCAAGGAACTGGCCCTGCTGCGCGCCGTCGGCGCCAAGCGCGGCCAGGTGGTGCGCTCCGTGCTCGCCGAGGCCCTGGTCATCGGCGCCACCTCCGCCGCGATCGGCCTGGCCGCCGGCATCGGCCTGGCGGTCGGCATGCGCTCCCTGATGGACTCCATCGGTGCCAAGATCCCCGACGGCGCGCTGGTCATCGCCCCGGGCACGGTCGTCGCCGCCCTGCTCATCGGCGTCGTCGTCACCACCGTCGCCGCCCTGCTGCCGGCCTGGCGCACCGGCCGGATCGCCCCGGTCGCCGCCATGGGCAGCGCCCACCTCCCGGCCACCGCGAAGTCCCTGGTCGTGCGCAACGTCCTCGGTTCGCTCATCAGCCTCGCCGGCATCGGCACCGTCTTCCTCGGCGTGTCCATGGGCGGCGACGGCCGCATGGTCATCGGCGCCGGCGCCGGCCTGATGCTCATCGGCATGATCGTCCTGCTGCCGCTGCTGTCCCGGCCGGTCATCGGCGCCGCCCGACCGCTCCTGCAGAAGGTCTTCGGCGTCCCCGGCAAGCTGGCCGCGCAGAACGCCGTGCGCAACCCGCGCCGCACCGCCGTGACGGCCGCCTCCCTGGCCATCGGCCTCACCCTGGTCACCACCCTGTCCGTCCTCGGCGTCACCATGGGCGCCGCCGTCGACCGGATGAGCACCGACAAGCTGAAGGCCGACTACAAGGTCTCCATGGCCGGCGGCATCGGCGGCCTGGACAAGTCCGTGGCCGACACCCTCGCCAAGGCCCCCGGCATCAAGGCGGTCTCCCCGCAGGCCGACGGCTACTTCAAGGTCGGCGACAGCTTCCGCTCGGTGTCCGGCGTCAACCCGGCCACCATCGGCGAGCTGCTCAACATCGACGTCACCTCCGGCTCCCTGGCCGCCCTCGGCAAGGGCGAGGTCGCCGTCGCCGACACCACCGCCAAGAAGCAGAACCTGGCCGTCGGCTCCACCCTCCAGGTGCAGTTCGAGGACGGCCAGAAGGGCGCCCTGAAGATCGGCGCCGTCTACAAGGAGCTGGAAGGCCTGCTGTCCCCGTACGTGATGGACAACAAGGTCCTGAGCGCGCACACCGACCAGCAGTACGTCCGCGAGGTCTACGTCAACGCCACCGCCGGCGACTCCAAGGCCGGCCAGCAGGCCGTCGTCGACGCCCTCGGCAAGAACCCGGCGATGACCGTGGCCACGCAGCAGGACATGCGCAACGAGATGGGCGGCATCATCAACACGATGCTGAACATCATGTACGGCCTGCTCGGCATGGCGCTGATCATCTCGGTGCTCGGCGTGGTCAACACCCTGGCCATGTCGGTCTTCGAGCGGACCCAGGAGATCGGCATGCTGCGGGCGATCGGCCTCGACCGCGCCCGGGTCAAGAACATGATCCGCCTGGAGTCGGTGGTGATCTCGCTCTTCGGCGCGGTCCTCGGCATGGGCATCGGCCTCTTCCTGGCCTGGGCCGTGGGCTCCACCCTCACCAAGTCGGTGCCGAACTACGAGCTGGTCCTGCCCTACGGCCGGCTCGGCGTCTTCCTCCTGCTGGCCGCCGTCGTCGGTGTGCTGGCCGCCATGTGGCCGGCCCGCAGCGCCGCCCGGCTGAACATGCTGACCGCCATCAAGACCGAATAGTCCGGGGCGGGAAAAGGGACGCGCGAGGGCCCCGGGGCGACCTGCCCCGGGGCCCTCGCGCGTCTTCGCGGCGTACGGGCCTACGCGCCGCCCCAGACCCGGGCGCGCAGCGGCATCCCCGAGGCGCCGCCGCCGCCCGGCTTCACGGCCAGGATCTGGTTGACCCCCAGGCGGGCGTGCTCGAAGCCCAGCGCCGAGGCCGCCATGTACAACAGCCAGACCCGGGCGCGGCCGGGCGAGGTGAGCCGTACGGCCTCGTCCCAGTGCTCCTCCAGCCGGGCCACCCAGGCCCGCAGGGTCAGCGCGTAGTGCTCGCGCAGCGCCTCCACGTCGCGGACCTCGAAGCCGGCCTTCTCCAACTCGCCGACGGTGGAGCCGACCGGGGAGAGCTCGCCGTCGGGGAAGACGTAGGCGTCTATGAACTCGTCGATCTCGTACGCGGCCTCGTCGGGCTCCGGCGGCCGGCCGATCTGGTGGTTGAGCAGACGGCCGCCCGGCGCCAGCAGGCCGTGCAGTATTCCGGCGTACTCGCGGTAGCGCACGGAGCCGACGTGCTCGGCCATGCCGATCGAGGAAATCGCGTCGTACGGACCGTCCTTGACGTCCCGGTAGTCCTGGACGCGGATCTCGATCCGGTCGGTCAGGCCCTCGTCGGCGATCCGCTTGCGGGCGTAGGCGGCCTGCTCGGTGGAGAGGGTGACACCGGTGACCCGGACCCCGTACTCGCGGGCGGCGTGCAGGGCCATCGAGCCCCAGCCGCAGCCGACGTCCAGCAGCCGCCGGCCGGGCTTGAGCGCCAGCTTGCGGCAGACCAGGTCCAGCTTGTCCCGCTGGGCCTCCTCCAGGGTGCCGCCATCGGTCCAGTAGGCGCAGGAGTACACCATCGAGGGGCCGAGGACGTGCTCGTAGAACTCGTTGCCGACGTCGTAGTGGTGGCTGATGGCGTGCCGGTCGCGGCTCTTGGAGTGGATGATCCCGCCCTGGCGGGCGGCCTCCTCCGGCGGCGGGGCGGGCCGGGTCCAGGGGCGGGCCAGGGTCACGAGCTCCCGTACGGCGGCGCGGGTCGCCGGGTCGCGCAGCAGGGCGGCCGTGCCCGCGGCGCCGGAGGCGCGCGCGGGGAGGTGCGGGCGCAGCGCGGCGAGCTTGGCCAGGCCGTTGCGGGGGCGGCGGGCGGGGACGGGCGCGGCGGCGGGCTCGCGCTCCCAGACCAGGCCGGCCACCTTGTCCAGCGTCTCGAACAGGTCGCCGTCGACGGTCAGGTCGCCCGCCACCCAGGCGCGAGCGAGGCCCAGTTCGCCGGGCTTCCACAGCATGTGGCGCAGGGCGCGCCGGTTGTGGAGCACCAGGGCGGGTCCGGCGGCGGGGCCGGCCTCGCTGCCGTCCCAGGCACGTATGCGGACGGGCAGGGGGGCGCCCAGCAGGGTTTCGGCAAGGGCTGCCAGCCGCGGCGCGGCGTCGGTCATCGAGGCACCTCCAAGGTGTCAGACCAACCGGCTACCCATTCCGGAGGAGCGCCATTCGCCGCCGAATCACACCTGGACCGCACCTTGAGCGCACCTTGACCGGGGCACGCCGAAGGGGCCGCCCGCACCACGGATGGCGGGCGGCCCCTTCGGGGTCGTGCTCAGGAGACCGGCGTCAGCGCCGGGGTCAGGCCTTGGCCTTCTCGGCCGGGGCGGCGGCCGGAGCCGGCGCCGGCTTGGCGGCCTCGTAGAACTCCTCGCGCGGGGTTTCGAGGGCGCCGAGGGCGACGACCTCACGCTTGAGGAACATGCCGAGGGTCCAGTCCGCGAAGACGCGGATCTTGCGGTTCCAGGTCGGCATGGCCATGCCGTGGTAGCCACGGTGCATGTACCAGGCGAGACGGCCCTTGAGCTTGATCTTCATCTTGCCCATGACGATCATCGCCACGCCCTTGTGGAGGCCGAGGCCGGCCACCGCACCCTTGTTGGAGTGCGCGTACTCCTTCTGCGGGAAGCCCCGCATGCCGGAGACCACGTTGTCGCCGAGGACCTTGGCCTGGCGCAGCGCGTGCTGGGCGTTCGGCGGGCACCAGGCGTTCTCGACGCCGGCCTTGCGGGCGGCGACGTCCGGGACCTGGGCGTTGTCGCCGGCGGCCCAGATGTAGTCGGTGCCCTGGACCTGGAGGGTCGGGGCGGTGTCCACGTGGCCGCGCGGGCCGAGCGGCAGGCCGTAGCGGGCCAGCGCCGGGTTCGGCTTGACGCCCGCGGTCCACACGATGGTGTTGGAGTCGACCTCGAGGCCGTTCTTCAGCACCACGTGGCCGTCCACGCAGGAGTCCATGGAGGTGTTGAGGTAGATCTCGATGCCGCGCGACTCGAGGTGCTCCTTGCCCCAGGTGCCGAGCTTGGGCCCGACCTCGGGGAGGATCTTGTCGGCCGCGTCGACCAGGACGAAGCGCATGTCCTCGCGCTTGATCGTGGTGTAGTACTTCGCGGCGTCGCGGGCCATGTCCTCGACCTCGCCGATCGTCTCGGCGCCGGCGAAGCCGCCGCCGACGAAGACGAAGGTGAGGGCCTTGCGGCGGACGTTCTCGTCCGTCGTGGACTCCGCCTTGTCCAGCTGCTCGAGGACGTGGTTGCGCAGGCCGATGCCCTCCTCGACGCCCTTCATACCGATGCCCTGTTCGGCCAGGCCGGGGATCGGGAAGGTGCGCGAGACGGCGCCGAGCGCGATCACCAGGTAGTCGAAGGGCAGCTCGTACGCCTCGCCGACCAGCGGCGTGACGACGGCGACCTTGCGGTCCTGGTCGATGGTGGTGACCCGGCCGGTGAGAACCTCAGCCTTGGGCAGCACGCGTCGCAGCGGGACGACGACGTGCCGAGGCGAGATGCTGCCTGCGGCCACTTCGGGGAGGAAGGGCTGGTAGGTCATGTACGAGCGCGGGTCGACGACCGTGACGGTCGCCTCGCCGTAGCGCATCTTCTTCATGATGCGCTTGGCTGCGTACAGGCCTACGTACCCACCTCCTACAACGAGGATCCTGGGACGCTCCGTGGTGCTCATGAGATGAGTATCCAGCACCCCAAGGGGTGATGCTCGTGAGCCCCTTCACAAGGAGCTGGGACACCTCTGCTACACTGCGCGCCCCGCGTGACCCAGATCATGGCGCACAACGGGAACCAGAGGGTATCGGGATTCGTTGTTCACCCGCCCTGAACTGGCCTCCAGGCCCCCCACCGGACTGGACCACCGGGTTTCGTCCTTACCTCTGATACGAAACCCGTAGCGGCCGCGCATCGCACAAACAGGTGCTGAAACGACCCTGCGACCCTCAAGAACCCCTCGAACAACCCTCTTGTTGACCCGAGGGACGCTTTTTCCTTGTGAAGAACTTCACGAACTTGGTTCGCGGGAGGGCCTTTTCGGCCTCCCGGGAGCCCCGCACCGGCGTCGCACTGCCCCCACACAGCTCCCGCCCCGGGCGTGCTCCCCCGCCCCACCAGCCACTCATCGGGCGGAACGCGATATTCGCGCGCCACAGCCCCGCACGACGGGCGCCTCAGGAACGCCCTCGAACGGCTCGAGGGGGCGTCCGGATCCGGACGCCCCCTCGTGCACCCGCACCGGCGGACCGGTCAGGCCACGGACCAGGCGATGCCGTCCAGGATGTCGTGCTCGGAGACCACGACCTCGGCGGCACCGGTGCGCTCCATGATCGCGAGCAGGACCAGGGCGCCCGCGCCGATCACGTCGACCCGCCCCGGGTGCATCACGGGGATCGCCGCGCGCTCGGCGTGGGTGGCGGTCAGCATGCGCCCGCTGATCTCGCGGACCTGCTCGTAGGAGATCCGGGAGTGGTGGATGCGCTCGGAGCGGTACTCCGGCAGCTCCAGGGCGATCGCGGCGACCGTGGTCACCGAGCCCGCCAGGCCCACCAGGGTGCGGGCCTCGTCCAGCGGGACGGTCTCGGCGGCCAGGTCCAGGGCCGCCTCGATGTCGGCGCGCATGGCGGCGATCTGCGCCCCGGTCGGCGGGTCGGTGACCTCGCCGTCCACCACCAGGTGGCGCTCGGTCATCCGGACGCAGCCCACGTCGACGGAGCGGGCCGCCCGCACGTGCTCCTCGCCGACGACGAACTCGGTCGAGCCGCCGCCGATGTCCACCACCAGGAAGGGCCGCTCCAGGGCCGTGTCGCCGGTGAGCTCCTTGGTGGCGCCGGTGAAGGAGAACTCCGCCTCCTGGTCCCCGGAGATCACCTCGGGCTCCACGCCCAGGATGTCCAGGACGCCCCGCACGAAGTCCTCGCGGTTCTCGGCGTCACGCGAGGCCGAGGTGGCCACGAAGCGGACCCGCTCGGCACCCAGCTCCTTGATCACCGCGGCGTACTCGCGGCAGGCCGCGAAGGTGCGCTGGAGCGCCTCCGGGGCCAGCCGGCCGGTCTTGTCCACGCCCTGGCCGAGCCGGACGATGGTCATCCGGCGGTCGAGCTCGACCAGCTCCCCGGTGGCCGGGTCGCAGTCGGCGACGAGGAGGCGGATGGAGTTCGTACCGCAGTCGATGCCGGCGACCCGGGTCATGCGGACCCCTCTTCCTTCACCCCGTCGGAGCAGGGGGTGACGCAGGCGCCCTTGGCCCACCACTCCGGCAGCATCGCGAGGGCCTCGTCGCCGAACGGGTTCACCCCGGGGCCGGCCGCGAGCGAGTGGCCGACCAGCACGTGCAGGCACTTCACCCGGTCCGGCATGCCCCCGGCGCTCGGGAAGCCCTGGAGCACCTCGATGGCGTCGCGGCGCTGGATGTAGTCCTCGTGCGCCTTCCGGTACGCGGCGGCGAGCTCCGGGTCCTCGGCGAGGCGGGCCTGCATCTCCTTCATCACGCCGTTGGCCTCCAGCGTGCCGATCGCGGAGGCCGCGCGCGGGCAGGTGAGGTAGTACAGCGTGGGGAAAGGGGTGCCGTCGGGGAGGCGCGGGGCGGTCTCGACGACGTCCGGCTGGCCGCAGGGGCAGCGGTGCGCGATGGCGCGCAGCCCGCGCGGGGGGCGGCCGAGCTGCTGCTCGAACGCCTCGATGTCGGCGGCGGTCGGCTCGGTCCGGTCGGTCTGGGGCGGGGGCGTCTGCATGCCTGGAGGAAGTCTCTTCGTTCGGTCGTACGGGGCGGCCGCCTGCGGTCGCCCGTACGTGACGGTCGTGATGGGTGGGCCAACGGGTGGGTCAGTCGCCGGGGCGGTCGGCCTTGTCGACGCCGTCCCAGACGTTGGAGTACCAGGGGCGGTCGGATCCGCTCTGGCCGCCGCGGCGGTGCTCCGCGGCCGCGGCCCCGGGGTCGGTCATGATGTAGCCGATCTCCCCCGGGCGCACGAAGTGCAGGTGCCTGCGCGCCTGCTGCTCCGCGTAGGCGGGGTCCTGCCAGCGCGCCTTCTCGTCGCGGAGCTGCTCCAGGCGCTTGCGCGCGGTGGCGGCGGCCCGCTGCTGGTCGGCGATCTCCGAGCGCTGGGACACGTACTGGCGCATCGGGTAGGCGAGGGCGACGACCAGCGTACAGAGCACGAGCACCAGTAGCGCCGCCCGGCCGGTGAGCCGGCTGCGGCGCACGACCCGGCGGGACTGCGAGCGGTAGACGTGGGCCGCGGTCCGCTCCCCGAGCTGCCGGAGCCTGGTCGCCGTGGAGAAGGTGGAGAACCGGTCCCGGTTCCCGGCCATTGATCCGCCTCCCCTTGTACGCGCTACGCAATACGTCCCCGCACACGGTACGGGACCGAGTGCGGGGACGTAGGGAGGCTAGGCGAGGACTCAGCCCTTGAAGCGCGGGAAGGCGCTGCGCCCGGCGTACACCGCGGCGTCGTCGAGGATCTCCTCGATGCGCAGCAGCTGGTTGTACTTGGCGACGCGGTCCGAGCGGGCCGGGGCGCCGGTCTTGATCTGGCCGCAGTTCACCGCGACGGCGAGGTCGGCGATGGTGACGTCCTCGGTCTCGCCGGAGCGGTGGGACATCATGCACTTGAAGCCGTTGCGCTGGGCCATCTCGACGGCGTCGAGGGTCTCGGTCAGCGAACCGATCTGGTTGACCTTGACGAGCAGGGCGTTCGCGGAGCCCTCCTCGATGCCGCGGGCCAGGCGCTCGGGGTTGGTGACGAAGAGGTCGTCGCCGACGATCTGGACCTTGGAGCCCAGGCGGTCGGTGACGGTCTTCCAGCCGGCCCAGTCGTCCTCGAACAGCGGGTCCTCGATGGAGACGAGCGGGTACGCGGAGACGAGCTCCTCGTAGTACTCGGTCATCTCGGCGGCCGAGCGGGACTGGCCCTCGAACTCGTACTTGCCGTCCTTGTAGAACTCGGACGCGGCGACGTCGAGCGCGAGCGCGATGTCCTTGCCCGGGACGTAGCCGGCCTGCTTGATGGCCTCGATGATGAGGTCGAGCGCGGCGCGGTTGGACTCCAGGTTCGGGGCGAAGCCGCCCTCGTCGCCCAGGCCGGTGGAGAGGCCCTTGGTGTGCAGGACCTTCTTGAGGGTGTGGTAGACCTCGGCACCCCAGCGCAGGGCCTCGGAGAAGGACTCCGCGCCGATCGGCGCGATCATGAACTCCTGGATGTCGACGTTGGAGTCCGCGTGCGAACCGCCGTTGAGGATGTTCATCATCGGAACGGGCAGCAGGTGCGCGTTCGGGCCGCCGAGGTAGCGGAAGAGCGGGAGGTCGGAGGCCTCGGACGCGGCGTGCGCGACGGCGAGGGAGACGCCGAGGATGGCGTTGGCGCCGAGGGAGCCCTTGTTCTCGGTGGCGTCCAGGTCGATCATCGCCTGGTCGATCAGGCGCTGCTCGGTGGCGTCGTAGCCGACGAGCTCCGGGCCGAGCTGCTCGATGACGGCCAGGACGGCCTTCTCGACGCCCTTGCCCAGGTAGCGGTTGGGGTCACCGTCGCGGAGCTCTACGGCTTCGAACGCTCCGGTGGAGGCACCGGACGGAACTGCAGCACGGCCGGTGCTGCCGTCGTCGAGGCCCACCTCGACCTCGACCGTGGGGTTGCCTCGGGAGTCCAGGATTTCCCGGGCTACGACGACGTCGATGGACGGCACGAGCATCTCCTTCTGGGATGTGACGCTGGGTGTGCGGTGGCGTGGGGCCTGGGACGGCCTTCGCCGACTAGAGCCTAACCGGCTCCGGGCGGTCGGCCAGCCGACCGCCCGGGTCCTGGGACGAAAAAGGGGCCGAATACCCGCCTTCCAGGACATAGGACCCTGGAAATCGGGCCGGACGTGCGGCGGCGCGGCCCGGACGCGACGACGCCCGGCGCGCAAGGGATGCGCGCCGGGCGTCGGTGCCACGGGCCGTGCGGGGGTGCCGCCCGGATGCCGCACGGATGCGGCTCAGGGTGTTACGCCGGAGTTCAGCTGAGCTTCAGCTTCTGACCCGGGAAGATCAGGTCGGCGTCCTTGACGGTGTCCTTGTTCAGGTCGAACAGCTTCTCCCAGCCGCCCTTGACGCCGTTGGCGTCGGCGATGGTGCCGAGGGTGTCACCCTCCTTGACCGTGTACGAGCCGTTGCCGGTGGCCGGGGTCTCGGCCTTCGGGGTCGACGGCTTCGACGGGGCCGGCTTGGACGGGGTCCAGTTGCCGGAGCCGGAGCCGGTGCTCTTGGTCTCGGTGTCGGCCTTCGGGGTGGAGGGCTTCGCCGGGGCGGGCTTGGCCGGGGCCGGCTTGGTCTCCGGCTTCGGCTTGGCCGGGGTGGTGGTCGAGCCGCCGCCGTTGTAGGCGGAGTTGGACAGGCCGACGCCGCAGGACGGCCAGGCGCCCTTGCCCTGGCCCTTGAGGACCTTCTCGGCGATGGCTATCTGCTGCGACTTGGTGGCCTGGTTGGCCTGCGCGGCGTACGCCTTGCCGCCGTACGCGGCCCAGGTGGAGGCGGAGAACTGGAGACCGCCGTAGTAACCGTTGCCGGTGTTGATGGACCAGTTGCCGCCGGACTCGCACGAGGCGACCTTGTCCCACTCCGAGACGGTCGCGGCGCTGGCGGAACCGGCCGCCATCAGCGGGGCGGCGACGGCGACACCGGCGACACCGGCGAGCGTGACGATACGGACGGCCTTGGAGCCGCGGCGGTGCTTGCCCTTGCCGGAAAGCAGCATGGAGTTCTCCTCACCGACGCCTTCGAGGTGAGCTGTCGGGTTCGGGCGGATGAGTTGCCCGGCCGCGCAGTTGCGCGTCTTCACCCCAAGCCGGTACGCGGGCCGTCTCTCAACGGCCTTTCCCGGCAACTACCTTGGTTCCCCCGCTCCTGCCAACGGCGCTTGCGCGACGACTGTTCCCTCCGGCCGCCGGCAGGATTCGGCGATGCGGTCGAAGGAGCTCGCGGTGGCGAGCGACTCAGAAGGTAGACAGGTCTCTCCCCGATGTTCAACGTGTGATTTTGGGGAGAAACCGGCCTACTTGCGTTCCGGGAGGGCGCGTTTGCGCAGGTCGGGGCGGGGTTTGCGGAAGTTCCGGAATGAGACACGCCAGTTGTCCGGAAGAGATGCATGTCTCACTTGCCGATAACGGACATTCAGCCCGTAACGGCTGCCCGAACTACCCCTATTTCTTGGTTAGATCCAGGTTCTGGCCGGGCTTGATGAGGTCCGCGTCCTGGCCGATGACCTGCTCGTTGGCCTGGTAGAGGGCGGTCCAACCGCCCTTGAGGCCGTTGGCGTCCGCGATGGCCGCCAGGCTGTCGCCCGGCTTCACCGTGTACACGGGCTCCGCGGCGGCGGCTGACGCCGCGCCAGGGGCCGCGGGCACCTCGAGGGCGGCCGGGCCGCGGTGCTTGCCGTTGCCCCCGGAGGCGTCTGCGGAGGGCGAAGGAGCGGGCGTGGCGCCCGGGGTGGCCGGGGCCGTCGGGTCGACCGGGGCGGTCGGGGTGCCGGGGGCCGTCGGAGTGGCCGGGGTGCCCTGGTTGTTGGAGTTGCCCGGGTTGCCCTGACCGTTCTGGTTGCCCTGGTTGCCCGTGTTGCCCGTGTTGGCCGGGTTGGCCGGGTTGGTGGTCGGGGCGGTGGGGCCCGTGGTCGGGGTGGGCGGCACGGAGTAGTCCGGCTCCGGCATGACGGGCAGTCCGCTGGTGGCTCCCAGCGGGTAGTCCGGCAGCACGCCGGGGCCCGGGGTGCCGGGGGCCGGCGTGGGCGCCCCGAAGTCCGTGGAGGGCTTGTCCTTCCCGGTGGACGGCACCGAGAAGTCGGGCCGGGCCGGGCTGGGGCCGACCGGGCCGGGGGTCTTGGAGGTGCCGGTGTCCACGTCGGGCTTCGGCCCGTTCTTCGACAGCCCCGCCGAGGCGGAGCACAGCGGCCACGCCTCGGGGCCCTGGGAGTCCAGCACCCGCTCGGCCACGGCTATCTGCTGCGAGCGGCTGGCGAGGTCGGGGCGCTCCGCGAACTCGAGGCCGCCCGCGTTCTTCCACTGCTCCAGGGTGAACTGGAGTCCGCCGTAGGCCCCGCTGCCGAAGTTGGCGCTCCACGTGCCGCCGCTCTCGCAGTCGGCGACCTTGTCCCACGTCGCGGTGTCGGCCGCGCTCGCGCCGGTGGCGGCGAGCAGCGGCAGGGCCAGCGCCGAGCCGGTGACTCCGGCGGTGACGACGATGGCGGGGACCTGACGGGGTCGTCTGTGGCGGCCGTTCCCGGGAAGCATGAGCCTGCACCTTTCGTATAACGGCGGGGTAACGGCAGAACCTAGCCTCCTTCGAACGGATGTCACAAGTTCGGCCGAAGACTGAATTCCGGTCAGTTCCGCCGCCCCGGGGGCCGGTGCGGGGCCGTCGTCGGCGCCTCGGCGCGCGGCTCAGGCGTTCGGGACTGTGAAGCGCACGGGCAGGGTGCGCAGGCCCCTCATGATGAGTCCGCCGCGCCAGCGCAGGTCCGCAGGGGGAACGGCAAGTTCCAGATCCGGCAGACGCTTCAGCAAAGTCGCGAGCGCCGTCTGGCCCTCCAGGCGGGCGAGCGGGGCGCCGAGGCAGTAGTGGATCCCGTGGCCGTATCCGAGGTGCTGATTGTCACTCCGGGAGAGGTCGAGGGTGTCCGGATCGGCGAAGCGCGCGGGGTCGCGGTCGGCCGCCGCGAGGACCACCAGGACGGGGTCGCCGGCGGCGATGTCCTGGCCGCCGAGGGCCAGCGGGCGGGTGGCGAACCGCCAGGTGGCCAGTTCCACCGGGCCGTCGTAGCGCAGCAGTTCCTCGACGCCGGTCTCCAGCAGGGCGGTCTCGCCCGCGGCGAGGGAGTCCTGGAGGCGGGCGCGCTGGCCGGGGTTCATGAAGAGGGAGTGGACCCCGTTGCCGATGAGGTTGACGGTCGTCTCGAAGCCGGCGAAGAGGAGGATGAAGGCCATCGCGGTGGCCTCGGCCTCCGTCAGGTGGTCGCCGTGGTCGCTCGCCCGGATCAGGTCGGAGATGAGGTCATTGCCCAGATCGTCCCGCTTGCGGTGGATCAGCTCCCCGAGATAGGTGCGCATCCGCTTCACCGACCGGGCCACCCCGCCGCGCGGGCCACCGCCGTGGCGGATCATCATCCCGGCCCAGTCGCGGAAGTCGTCCTGGTCCTCGCGCGGTACGCCGAGCATCTCGCAGATGGCGTAGATGGGGAGCGGGAACGCGAACTCGTGGATGAGGTCCGCCTCCCCCCTTCCCTGGGCCCCGGCCTTCTCCACCATGGCGTCGATGAGGCGGTCGGTCAGCTCCTGCACCCTCGGGGTGAACTCCGCGACGCGGCGCGGGGTGAACGCCTTCGACACCAGCCGGCGCAGCCGGGTGTGGTCCGGCGGGTCGATGTTGAGCAGGTGGGTCATCAGCTCCGCCTTGCGCTCACCGGGGATCCCGGTCTTGCCCTTGGCGTGGGCCGGCTCGGCGTGGTGCGCCGGGTTCTTGCTCAGCCGCTGGTCGGCGAGGGCCTGGCGGGCGTCCGCGTACCGGGTCACGAGCCAGGCCTCGACCCCGCTGGGGAGCGTGGCGCGGTGCACGGGCGCGTGCTCGCGCAGCCAGGCGTAGGCGGGGTAGGGGTCGGTGGCGAACTCCCAGTCGAAGAGGGTCGGCGCCTCGGGGACGGAAGGGGCTGGCGGGGTGTCGGGGGTCTGCTCGTGCACCCGTCGACGGTATCCCGGCTCGCTACCGGCCATCCGTTATGGGCGGTTCGTCGCGGCTGTCCGTGGATCGCCCTTCCCTTGACGGCGGCTTGTCGGACATTCCTACTTCGGTCCTGTGGACGTGAGGATCTTGAAGAGCAGTTTCGCGGTGGTGGAGAGACGGGCCGAACACGCGGTCAAGTTCTTCTACTCCCACCTCTTCTGGCACAACCCCGGGATCCGCCGGCTGTTCCCGGACTCCGCCGAAGACCTGGAGCGCCAGCGCGACCGGCTGTTCGCCGCCCTCACCCACATCGTCTCCCGCCTGGAGGACGACGGCCTCCTCCCCTATCTCCACGACCTCGGCCGCGACCACCGCAAGTTCCTGGTCGGACCCGAGCACTACGCCGCCGTCGGCTCCAGCCTGCTCGCCGCCCTCGCCGCGACCTCCGGCGCGGCCTGGACCCCCGACGCCGAGAAGGCCTGGAGCGAGGCCTACCAGCTGATGGCCGACGCGATGACGGCCGGCGCCGCCGCGAGCGAGGACCCGCCCTGGTGGGACGCCGAGGTGGTGCGCCACCTCGGCTACGGGCCGGACGTCGCCGTCCTGACCCTGGCGCCGCACGCCCCGCTGCCGTACCTCCCCGGCCAGTACGTCAGCGTCAGCAGCGCGCGGGTCCCGTCCGTGTGGCGCACCTACTCCCTCGGCAACGCCCCCCGCGCCGACCACACCGTCGACCTGCACGTCAGCCGGATCGAGGGCGGCCGGCTCAGCACCGCCCTGGTCCGCGAGACCGGGCCCGGCGAGCGGCTGCGGCTCAGCGCCCCGGGCGGGCGGCTCACCCTGCGCCGCGCGGACCGGCCCGTCACCCTCATCGCCGCCGGAACCGGCTGGGCCCCCGTCCGGGCCATGCTGGAAGAACTCGCGCAGCACCCTCCCGATCAGGACGTGCGGCTCTTCCTGGCCGCACGGGACGCCGCGCACCTCTATGACCGGCCCTGGATCGACGCGTACGCCGCCGCCCGCCGCCGGCTCGCCGTCACCTACATCACCCCCGCCCCCGGGCAGCACCGCGACCAGGCCACCGCCCGGCTGGCGACCGCCCTCGGCAACCGGGCCCTGTGGCCCGAGCAGGACGTCTACCTGAGCGGGCCGCCGGTGTTCATGGAGGAGACCGCCCTCGTCCTGGAGGAACTCGGAGCCCGCCCGGACCGCCTCTTCCACGACACCGTCCCCGTCCCCGGCGGCCGTCCCCTGGGCTTCGGCGAGTGGTTCCTGCACCGCCCGCCCCCGCACTGGCACGACCCGTCGGCCCGAGCCCCGCGCGACTGATGCTTCGGCGCACTACGGGTGCTCCGGCGCGGGGCATGCCTGGTGAAGCGGGCCCGGCGGCCGGGGGCTACTCGCCGACGCCCTCCGCCGCGCGGATCGCGTCGCGGTAGGTGCGGGCCGCCGCGCGGAGGGCCGTTTCGGGGTCGGTGCCCGCCGCTTCGGCGCGGGCCGCCAGCTCCAGCAGCTCGTAGCCGATGCCCTCACCCCGGGGCAGCTCCACGGCGACCCCGCCCGCGCGGGCCCGGCCGGCCAGCTTCGCCGCGAGTGCGAGCCCGGGCTGGGCCAGCGGAATCCCGTCGGTGACCGACTCCCGCTGCTTCTCCAGCGCCTTGGTGGCCTGCCAGTGGGCGCTGACGTCCTCCGGGGACTCGGCCGTGGCGTCCCCGAAGACATGGGGGTGGCGGCGGATCAGCTTGTCGACCAGATCACCGGCGACGTCGTCGATGGAGAACGCCTCCCCCTCCTCCGCGTCACCCGTGCCCTCCTCGGCGATGCGCGCGTGGAAGACCACCTGGAGCAGCACGTCGCCGAGTTCCTCGCGCAGCGCCTCCCGGTCGCCCTCCTCGATCGCCTCGACCAGCTCGTACGCCTCCTCGATGGCGTACTTCACCAGCCCCTCATGGGTCTGCCGCGAGGTCCACGGGCACGCCCGGCGCACCCGGTCCATCACCTGCACGAGATCCAGCAGCCGCGCGCCCGGCAGGTCGTACGACCCCGGCAGCAGCTCCAGGTCCGGCATGGCCACCCGCCCCGAGCCGGCCAGCCGCGCCAGCCCGTCCGTCAGCCGCTGGTCGCCCTCGCCGGACGGGATCACCACGATGGTGCGGCCCCCGGCGCAGGCATCGACGAGAGCGTGTGCGTCGGGGGCCTCGTGCGCCACGACCACCCCGGCTTCCCGCAGGTACGGGAGCTGCGGGTGGCCCGGGTCCGCGCACAGCACCCGGTCCGCGGCGTGCAGGGCCTGCCAGGCCGGCCAGGACAGCAGCCCGGGGGCCACCCGGTGGCTGGCGGTCAGCAGGACGATCCGCCCGGAGTCGGCGGACTCATCGGAAGAGGCGGCGGCGGGGGCGGGTTCGGCGGTGTGGTCGGTCACCCTCCGAACCTACCTCCGTCCCCCGGTGTCAGGCTCCGGCGGGGGCCGCCTGCTCGGGCATCGTCTTCTGCGTGATCCACGGGGTCTGCTGGTCACCGAGGAGGATCTGCTTCTCGTCCCAGCGCCCGTACCGCGGGTTGACCTCGATGTGCAGCTCCTTCGCCGCCTCCCCGAGCTTCACCAGCGCCTTGTCCTGGCTGCCGTAGTGCGCGAACAGCTTGTCGCGCAGCAGCTTGAACCGGGTGTCGGCGTCGATCTGGTCCGGGGCCAGCTGCGCCTGCTCCAGGGCGGCCGCGGCCAGCGCCTTCTCCCCGCCGACCTGCTGGAGCTGCGCCTTGCGGACGTCCTCGATCTCCTTGGGGCTCACGCTCAGCCCGGCGTCGTCCGCCGCCCGTTCCAGGACCGCCGTCTGGATCATCTTGTTGAGCTTGAGCCGCTCCAGCCCGGCGGTGGCACCGATCAGCCGCGCCCCCTGATCGGTGCGGTTCTGCGCGGTGCGCACGTCGTTGACCTGTGCCTGGAGCGCCGAGGTGGTGATGCGCTCGCCGCCGACGACGGCCGCGGTACCGGGACGGGTCCCGCCCGAGCAGGCGGCCAGCAAGGGGGCCGCCGCGAGCAGGGCGGCAGATACGGAGAGCGCTGTGCGACGGTGCAAAGGAGCCTCCAGGGCCGGGTGATTGTGCGTCGGTGCACAAGGCCGTGCGGTGATCGATGGTATGCAGTCGGAGTGGCCCGAGCCACCTGTTCGACCAACGATTCCCAGGGTGTCGAAGGTGCGAATTAACCCCCCGGCTACCGCGGAGCCGGACGTTCCTGCGAAGGTCGGCTCACCATGTCGACTTCGCAGCTCGCTCCGCACCCCACCCCGGAGCGCCCCGCTCCGGCCCCCGTACGCCCCTCCGGACGTCGGCCCGCACTGTTCGGGTCGGCGTTCGCCGCCCTGGTCACGGCCGTCGCCGTGTGTTCCGGAGACGCCGTCGCACAGGTCTTTCCGTACGGGCACCGGCACCGCAACGTCAACGACCTCGGCAACCAGTTCGTGCCCTTCCACGCCCACCTGTGGGACCTGCTGCACGGCCGGGCGCACGGCGGGCTGCTGTTCAACTGGCAGTCCGGGTACGGCACCAGCTTCCTGCCCGACCTCGGCACGTACCTGACGAGCCCCTTCGCCCTGCTGGTCGGGCTGTTCCCGCGGCACGACATCGACCTCGCGGTGTACGTGGTGACCGTCCTGAAGATGACCGCCGCGGCCGCCGCGATGGCCTGGCTGCTGCGCACCCAGCGGCCCGGGCCGTGGTGGGCGGCGGGGCTGCTGGGGGCCTCGTACGCGCTGTGCGGCTGGTCGGTGATCGAGGCCTCGTACAACCCGATGTGGCTGGACGGGCTGATCGCCTTCCCGCTGCTGTGTCTGACCGGTGAGTGGGCGCTGCGCGGGCGGCGGCCGCTGCTGGGGGTGCTGGTGGTGGCCGTCTGCTGGGCGGCGAACTTCTACACCGCCTACATGGCCACGATCGGCGCGGCCCTGGTGCTGGTGGTGCGGGTGGTGCTGACCCGCGAGGGGGTCCGCGAGCGGGCCCGGGTGGTCGGGCGGGCGGCGGTGACGACCGTGCTGGGGATGGCGCTGACGGCGCCGCTGCTGGTGCCGGTCTTCCTCAGTTCGAAGCAGGCCTACCCGGGGTGGTCCAAGGAGTTCGCCCCGGTCCCCTGGTCCGACCTGTTCGCCCGGCTGATGCCGGCCACCTACTCCTTCGGCTCCCCCGCCCTGTTCGTCGGCACCGGGACCCTGCTGCTGGTGACGGCGCTGCCCTTCCACCGGGCGGTGCCGCTGCGCACCCGGCTGTGGTGGGCGGGGCTGGTGGCGGCCGTGCTGCTGTCCCTGCAGTGGACCCCGACCCATCTGGCCTGGCACGTCTTCGCCACCCCGAACGGCAGCCCGTACCGGCAGACGTTCGTGCTGGCCGGGATCGTGGTCATCGCCGCCTGGACCGGGCTCGCGGCCGGGCTGCCCGGCGTACGGGCGCTGGCCGCCGGGGCCGGCGTCCTGGCGGCGGCCGCCGCGTGGGCGGCGGGCAGCGCGCTCGCCACGGGCTGGGGGTACGCCCTGTTCTGCGGCGGGCTGGCGCTGACGGCGGGGGCCTGGTGGGGCCTGCGCCACCGGCGGCTGCTGCTGCCGGCCGCCGCCGTGCTGGCGGCGGCCCTGGTCGCGCAGGCGGCCGCGACGACGGCGTACGGGCACAAGGGCAAGCTGGGCGGGCTGGACGACTACCCCTCCTGGGGGCGGACCAACACCGTCCGCGAACGGGCCCTGGCCCGGGCCGACGGCTGGCCGGCGTACCGCACCGACGCGGGCCGGCCCGCACTGTCGAACAACGACCCGCTGCTGCTGGGCGGCGAGGGCGGCTCGTACTACAGCAGCCACACCCCGGACGTGTTCACCCGCACCATGGCGGCGCTCGGCGCGGGCTGGACCTCGCGCGGGCGCAGCGTCCAGAGCCTGGACAACCCGGTGACGGACGCCCTGTTCTCGGTCGGCGCCCGGCTCAAGACGGACGGGCAGGCCGTCCGGGCGGAGGCGCTGCCGCTGGTCACCGTCCGGCCCGCGGGGCCCGTCCCGGAGTTCGGCGAGTCGCCGTTCGCCAACCAGGAGCTGCTGCTGGGGGCGAAGGTGTACGAGGACCCGGTCGCGCCCGGGACCTGCCGGGCGGGCACGGACGCCTTCCTGTGGGCCCCGCAGTACAGCGGAACGGCCCGCCTCGCGGACGGGCGCCCGGCCCGGCTGAACGGCACCCCGCCGAAGAACCGGGCGATGCTCCAGCCGCTGGGGCGCTCGCGCGGTGCCTCCTCGGTGCTGGCCTTCGACCGGCCGGCCCCGGAGCAGTGGGCGCTGGCCTGCCTGGACCGCTCGAAGCTGACCGCGGCGGTGGCGGCGCTGCGCGGTGCGGCCGCCACCTCGGTCCGGGTCGGCGACTCCGGCCTGACCGCCACCCTGCCGCCCGGCAGCACGGGCACGGCGGTCGTCGCGGTACCGGCGATCGCCGGCTGGAGCTGCGAGGGCCGCCCGGCCGGGTCCCGGCTGGGGCTGCTGGCGGTGCCCCTGGACGGCCGCACCACCACCGTGCACTGCTCCTTCACCCCGCCGGGGCTGCTCCCGGGCGCGGGGCTGGCGGGGGCTTCGGCGCTGGCCGTGGCCGCACTGGCGGTACTCAGGCGCCGCTCGGGCCTGTCGGCGGGGCCGCGGGGCGGGCGCGGCGGCGCCTGAGGGTTCAGTACACCGTTCAGTACACCTGGCCCAGCCACTGCAGGGTCCGGCGGATCTCCACAGGGAGGGGATGCGCCGGCCCGTGCACCCGGTCCGCGTCGTACAGGAGCCGGACCAGGGTGTCGTGCGCGGCGGCGCGGTCGCCGAGGGAGAGCAGCAGGTGCGCTATGCGGCGGCGCACCTCCAGCGGCAGGCCGGGGTCCGGGTTGGCGTAGTGGTTCTCGAACAGCGGGAGCAGCGACCGGTATTCGGCGAGGGCCGCCCCGGCCGCGCCGAGCTGTTCCAGGCACTGGGCGGCCTCGTAGCGGAAGCGCAGCGCCTGTGGATCCCCGGCCGGGAACTCGTCCGCGAGGCGGCGCAGTTCGGGCAGGGCGCGCCGGTACTGGCCGTCGTCCATCAGCGTGGCGGCGTACTGCTTGCGCAGGCTGCGCACCACGGGCGAGTGCTCGCCGTGCTCGGCCTCGGCCGCCGGGAGGATCCCGCCGAGGATGTCCACGGCCTGGGTGAGCCGCCCCTCGTCCAGCAGCTTGCGGGCCTCGTCCACCGCGCCGGGGATGTCCGGCCGGGGTGGGGCCGGGGCGACGGTGGGCATCGGCGGGATGCCGGCGGCGGCCCGGTCGGGCCAGGGGGCGTGCGGGCGCAGGAAGGGCCGGGTCGGGTCCAGGGGGCCGGCCACGGCGCGGCTGCCGGGGGCCGGGAGCAGCGGCGCGAGGGCCTGGTAGACCTCCTGCGCCGAACCGGGCCGGTCCTGCGGGTCCTTGGCGAGGAGGCGCATCAGCAGCGCCTCCAACTCCTGGGGGATCTCGGGGCGGCGGTCGCGTACGGGGGCGGGCGGCTCGTACAGGTGCCGGTGCAGCACGCCGAGGGCGGTGGAGCCGGCGAAGGGGACGTTGCCGCTGAGGAGTTCGTACAGCAGCACGCCGAGGGCGTACAGGTCGGTGTACGGGCCGACCGCGCCGCTCATGGCCTGCTCGGGCGCCATGTAGGCGGGACTGCCGATGGGGGTGCCGGTGCTGGTGAGGCGGGTGGTGTCGGTGTCCATCACGGAGGCGACACCGAGGTCCAGGACGAGGACCGTCCCGTCCGGGCGGATCATCACATTGCGGGGCTTGAGGTCCCGGTGGACGATCGGCACGGCGTGCACGGCGGACAGCACCCCGCACAGCTGCGCGGCCACCGCCACCGCCCACGGCCAGGGGTAGGGGTCGTGCGCGGCGAGGTGGTCGGCGAGGTCGGAGCCCTCGACGTAGCCCATGACGAGGTACAGCTCGTCGCCGTCGCTGCCCGCGTCGTGCACCGTGACCAGGCCGGGGTGGTCGACCTGCGCGGTGACCCGGCACTCGCGCACGAAGCGGAGGCGCAGCTCCTCGGCGACGGTGCCGGGGCCGGCCACCTTGTCGGGGCGCAGCAGTTTGACGGCGACGCGGCGGTCGAGGCGCTTGTCGTACGCCGTCCACACCTGGCCCATGCCGCCCTGGCCGAGGATGGTGGCGAGCTCGTAGCGCTCGCCGATGAGCCGTTCGCCGCCGGTCACGGCTGCGGGTCCTGGACCGCCGTGCTGTTCGGGTCCTGGTAGGGGCCGCCGGGCTGCGGGGGGCGGGGCGGGGTGTGCGGGGTCTGCTTGCGCAGGAGTTCGCTCAGCTCGTCGAGTTCGGCGCGGACCTGGCCGATGCGCGGGGGCTGGACGGGGGCCGGGGTCTGCTGCCGCTGCGGCGGGACGGGCGGGTAGCCGTAGGAGGGCCGGGTCTGCTGCGGGGGCTGCGGCTGGTGCTGCGGCGGGGTGTACGGGGACTGGGCCTGCCGCGCCGGGTACCAGGGCGCGGCCCCCACCGCCGGGGCGGCGGCCGCCTTCGCCTCGTGGTGCTTGATGTCGGCGACGAGGTAGTACACGCAGATGGCGAAACCGGTGAAGATCGAGCCACCGGCGCCGAGGTTGCCCTGCCAGCCGTTGGTCTCCTCCGTCGGGTCGAGCTCGATGAAGGTGATCCAGACGACCGAGAGCACCCCGCCCAGCACCAGCAGCACCCAGTCGCGGGTCTTGCGGGTCAGCAGGGCGATCCGCAGCAGCGCTCCCCAGGCGAAGAACCCGCAGCTCAGGATGGGCAGCGCGGTGAACAGCACGCGCAGCGTCATCGCCGCCCCGGACAGGGGCCGGTGGCCGTGGGGGCCTTGCTGCGGCGGGATGCCGGGGCCGTGCATCGCTGCTCCTGACGGGCCGTGCGGAAAGGGTGACGGCTGGAAGCGTATACAGCGTTTCCGGCCGCCGGTGAGGGGATGGCCGCAACCGTTGCAGGGTCGCAGCACGCCCGCCCGGGCCCGGGCCCCGTCCGCCTCCACCGCCTCTCCTGCCCCTTCGGCTAGCCTCGCCCTTCCTGATCGATCCCGGGGGGGGGGACCCGTCGTGCGCACCCGCATGCCCAGAACCACGACCGTGGCCGCGCTCACCTGCGCGGCGCTGCTGACGGCGACGGCGGCCGCCTGCGGCCCGGCGTCCGCCGGCGCGGGACCGGATCCCTCGCCCACGGACGCCGCGGCGCACGATCCGTTCGCGGGCCGGGATCCGGCGGCCGTGCTGCGTGCCGCGTACGAGCGGACGGAGCGGGCGGCCACGAAGGCCGCGGTCGTCTCGCGGCGGATCGGCGAGCGCGGGATCACGGCGAAGCTGAACTTCGGCGACGACGAAGGCTGCTGGGGGCAGGTGACCATCGAGCACTCGGGAACGGGCGAGATCCTCGTGGACGACGCCAAGGTCTCCCTGCGCGGCGACGCCGGCTTCGTCCAGGACCCGTTCAGGAACCGGTCCGCCACCTCCCCCGACACGGAGGACGGCTGGATCGACCTGCGGCCGGCCGACCCCGCCGTCGCCCACCTCGTCGCCCTGTGCGCGGACGGCTCCCCCGCCCGCACCTTCCCGGCCGAACGCACGGGCCTGCGCCGGGGCCCGGACACCCGCCTGAACGGCAGGCCGGCCGCGGTGCTGGTCTCCCGGGGTCCCGGCGGCGTCGAGATCACCGACCACGTCTCCCTGGACCCCGCGCCGTACCTCCTCAAGCACGAGGAGAGCGGCCCCGACGGCCGGCACGTCGAGTACCAGGCCCTTCCCGGCCCCACCGGGTAGCGCTGTCGGTGCGGCGCCCTACCCTCGACGAGGAAGCCACGAGCACGTCGTCACCACGGGGGTCACCGAAATGCGCAGCCGTACGAAGTCCAGGGCGGCGGCGGCCGTCGCAGCCGCCGCGGCCCTGCTGGCCGGCCCGACGGCCTGCGGCCCGGCCGCGACGCGCACCGCGCCCCCCTCCTCCCCCACGGCCTCCCCCACCCCCTCCGCCTCCCCCGCCCGTTCCGGCCAGGAGGTCCTCACCGAGGCCTACGAGACCACCCGCAAGGCCGAGTCGATGCGGGCGGTGGCCACCGTCCAGCAGGACGGCAAGCCGATGAAGGTGGACCTCTCCCTCGACCGCAAGGGCAACTGCAGGGGCGAGATCCGGATGGACGGCATGGGCCGGCTCGACGTCATCAAGTCCCCGGAGTCCGTCCACTTCCGGGGCGACGAGACCTACTGGCGGGCCGTCGCGAAGCTGAAGCACTCCCCGCAGAAGCAGACGGATCAGATCGTCGCCATGCTCGCCAAGCGCTGGGTCCGCGTACCCGCCTCGGACCCCCGCGCCGCCCCGATGACGGGCACCTGCGACCTGTCCAAGCTGACCGGCGGCTTCGACCACCCCAGCCCCCTGGCCCGCAGGGGCGAGACCGCCACGGTCGACGGCAAGCCGACCGTAGCGGTGACCTCCCCGGCGAAGCAGGGCACCCAGACCGACTACGTGGCCACCCAGGGCAAGCCGTACGTCCTGAAGTCGACGCTCATGGGCGACTCACCGGGCGAGGCCCTCTTCTCGGCCTTCGACACCCCGGTGGACACGGCCGCCCCCAAGGACACCGACGTCCTGGACCTCTCCAAACTGGGCGGCCCGGCCGGCGAATCCATCTGACCTCCCGCCCTCCGGACCGACTCAGCCGAGGAAGGTCTTGCGCCACTCCAGCGGCGACATGGTCAGCGCGGCCTCGGCGAGGGCCTGGGCGGATGCCGTCTTCAGGCTGTTCAGAGAGGAGTCGATCCAGTCCTGCACGAGGGTGTTGCCCTGGGCCCTGTACTCGACGGCCTGAACGAGGCACTCCAGCTTGTCGGCGTCCTTGGCGACGATCGCCTCGGGGGTGTCGTTGGCCTCGTACTCTTCCACCACACGCTGCACACCGGCCTTCACGGCCGGATGCGCGGCCGAGACCTGGTCGGCGGTGACGGCCTGGTTGGCAGCGGCGTCGATGTAGCGGCGGCCGATGTGGGGGATGTCCCCGATCCGGGTCTCCTGCGTGTCGTGGAAGAGACACATCAAGGCGACCTTCGCGGGGTCCACTCCCTCCATCATCGCCAGAACGGCGCCGATGACCCCGACTCGGAAGCTGTGTTCGGCGATCGACTCGGGGTTGTTGTTGCCGGTGAACCACCACCCGGTGCGCTTGGCGTTCTTGAGGACGCCCATCTCGAAGATGAATCCGGCCGTGCCCTGCGCGTTCACCGTCTCGTCTGCCATCTGCTGACCTCCGGTCTCAAGTCCGATCAAGAAGAACGTAATGCACGGCGGAGAGCTCGCGGCGGGACCTTTCCGAGATCCCTCCGCCACCAAGGAGCGCCCGGGTACGTTCCGAGAGGTCCCGCACCAGCTGCCCCGAAGCCTGCGGCAGCCACGGCCTGGCCGTCAGCAGAGACCACAGGGTGTGGGCGTACAGATCGACATAGCCAGGTGCCTCGTGCAGCCCGTACGTCAGCCCGCGCAGCAGTGTGACCGGATCCCAGGCGGTGAGTTCGCGGTCCCGCATGAAGCCGTCGTCGGACTGCGGCAGACGGACACCGCCGAGCCAGTAGGCCCAGTAGTTGAGGTTCGCCGCCTCGGCTGCGTCATCATCCGCCAACGATCGCTCGATGAAGTCGAGTAGGGGTTGGGGGTCTCCCAGCCTGGCCAGTGCCGTCGCGGTGGAGCGTGCCTGCGCCCAGTGCTCTGACCAGCCCCGGCGTGCGAGGTACCCCCGTCCGGCGTGCAGCGCGTGTGCCGTCCAGGACGCCGCCTCGGAGCTGCGGTCATACGAGGCGAGGTAGAGGGCCTGCCGGTGCAGCAAGGCGTCACCACCCGGGCGCCGAGCCGCCTCTGCCGTTTCCCGGAGGTGGTCGAACAACTGGGCCCGGTCCTCCGCCCCCAGCAGGGGCGCCGAGGGCGACGGCCCCCGACGCGGCGCGGGAACCCGTCCGGCCAGGGCAGGGGGTGCCACCCCTGTCAGTGCCCACGCCAACATGTGGGCGGTCTCGCGGTTGTGGACCCATGCCGCGAGTGGGTGCAGGACGGCCGCATCGGGCGGGTCCAGGGCGGCTCCGATGATCTGGTCGGCGTCCAAGGCCGGGTCGAGCAAGCCGAGTGTCAAGGGATCCGCCCCCATCGCCCCCAGTCGGCGCCGCAGGTGCAACAAGGCCGCCGCCTTCATGTTCCCCAGCGGCCTACGACCGGATTCCCAGCCCTGCAACGTACCCAGGTCCACACCCAAGGTCTCAGCCGTGGACGCCTGTGTGCGCGGGATGCTCTCTCGCGCCAGCCGCAGCACGAACCCCGTGACTGCCCCTGTGGCCGCACGTCCACGTGCGGGCGGTGTGGCCGCCATATCCAGCTCCCCGAGAGCGTCGCCGTCCGCCAACACGTACTGCCGGTCAGTCCTACCGCGTCCGCGACGACCGTACGTTCATGACGCGTGAACGGACAGAACCCGAAAGGGCGATCCGTGGACGCGAGGCCGCGCACCCACGGCACGAAGGAGAGACCCATGTCGTCCCCACGATGTACCGGCCCACGCCAGCGCCAGGCGGTTCCCGGTTGGGTGTCCGAGGGGGTCAAGGTGAACGACCCTCTGGAGCAGCGGAACGGAATCGTGCAGTTCATCGGCGAATGGACGGACCCCTCCACTCACGTCCTGATGACGAACGCCGTTTTCGTCCGGCCTGCGGGCGGCGGACGTGAGTGGGTCGTCAAGGACCCGTCCAGCCTCGAACGGGGCTGACCCGCCCCCCGGTACCGGCCCGGAACGAACGGGCGGACCGGACAGCGCAGCAGTGCACCACCCCATCGAGAGGAGCACCACCATGACCACCGCAACGATTGAGCTCGGCCGCTTCCTCACCCTCGCCGGCCTGCGTCACCGCGCGGGCGAGACCGCACCGCAGATGTTCTCCGGTGCCGTGGACGCCGCCTGGCACAGCGCCCTGGAAGGCGAGGGCTACCCGGCCCTCTGCGCCCGGACGGCCGGCGAGCTCGTCGGCCACTCCGAGACCGGTGGCCACGGCCCCATCACCTGGATCTCCGTGTACGAGGCGGCATACGGCCCCCTGCCGGAGATCTGGTTCACCGACGCCGACGGCCGCCTGGACACGGCCATGCTGGCCGTCTACCGCGAGACCGCCACCGTGACGGCCTCGTGGAACTGCGGGCCCGAGTTCACCGGCCGGCCGTCCGAGATCACGGAGTGACCAGCAGCACGCACAACGAGCCCTCGCCCTCGTGGGCGGGGGCGCTGCGTATCCTCGCTCCCCGATCGGTGAGGGCCCCCGAAAAGGCCTACGGTGGGGAACTGGCCGCCCTCGGCGGAACGTAGTTCCCCAGCCGGTACCGGCAGGAGGCGGGCTGCCGCTCGGTCGGGGGTCAGGGGTGGTGGAGGTGGCGGGTGTGGAGGTGGCCCGGGAGGGGGTGGGTCGGTGGGGTGGCGGGGAGGGTGGTGTGGGTGGGGTAGCCGGCCTTCCGGGCCACGCGGCAGGAGGCTTCGTTGTCCAGCTGGTGGAAGAGGTCGAGGCGGCGCAGGCCCGTGGGGGCGAAGGTCTCGGCGGCCCAGGCCGTGAGGGTGTCCAGGGCGCGGCCGGCCGTTCCCCGGCCGCGGGCGTGGGCGGCGGTCCAGTAGCCGACCTCCCCCGAAGGGGCGCCCGGGCGCGGCAGTTTGAGGACGGCGTTGCCCAGGAGGCGGCGCGGGGCGGGGGCGTCCTCCTCCAGGACCGCGAAGGCGAAGCGCACGCCCGAGGCCCAGCCCCGCCGCTGCTCCGCGAGCCAGCGCAGGCCCTCGGCCTCGTCGTCGGCGCGGTGGTGGATCCACTGCCGCATGGCGGGATCCGCGCACGCCTCCACCAGCGCGGGGACGTCCTCCTCCCGCCAGGGCCGCAGGACCAGGGCGGGCAGGCCCGCCGCCGGGGCGGCGCGGAGGGTGACGGGAGGGGTCATCGGGCGATGGTACGTCCGCGCCCGGCCGCCGCCCGCGGGCGGGTGCGGGTGGCGGGCGGGCGCGGGGCGGGGGTCAGGAGCCGAGGATCGTGGTGAGGAACTCGCCCGTCCAGGCCAGCAGTTCGCGGCCGACCAGCGGCTTGCCGCCGACGCGGGCCGTCTTCGGGCGGGGGACCAGGACCTGGCTGGTGGCCGGCTTGAGGACCGTGCCGGGGTAGAGGCGCTTGAGGCGCAGCTCCTGGGACTCGCGCAGCTCCACCGGTCCGAAGCGGATGTTGGGGCCCTGCAGGGTGATGTCCCCGACCCCGCAGGCCCGGGCCAGCATCCGCAGGCCCGCCACCAGCAGCAGGTTCTCCACCGGCTCCGGCAGCTTGCCGTAGCGGTCGGTGAGTTCCTCGCGGACCGCCTTGATGTCGGCCTCCGAGGTGGCCGAGGCGATCGCCCGGTAGGCCTGCAGGCGCAGCCGCTCGCCCGGCGCGTAGTCGTGCGGGACGTGCGCGTCGACCGGCAGCTCGATCTTCACCTCCAGCGGCGGCTCCTCCGCTGCCCCGCCCTCGACGGCGGCCCGGTAGTCCGCGACCGCCTCGCCGACCATGCGGATGTAGAGGTCGAAGCCGACGCCCGCGATGTGGCCGGACTGCTCGCCGCCGAGCAGGTTGCCCGCGCCGCGGATCTCCAGGTCCTTCATCGCCACGTACATGCCGGCGCCCATCTCGGTGTGCTGGGCGATGGTGGCCAGGCGCTCGTGCGCGGTTTCCGTCAGCGGCTTCTCCGGCGGGTACAGGAAGTACGCGTAGCCGCGCTCGCGGCCGCGGCCGACGCGGCCGCGCAGCTGGTGCAGCTGGGAGAGGCCGAAGTTGTCGCCGCGCTCCACGATCAGGGTGTTGGCGTTGGAGATGTCGATGCCCGACTCGACGATCGTCGTGGAGACCAGGACGTCGAACTTCTTCTCCCAGAAGTCGACCACGACCTGCTCCAGGGCCTGTTCGGACATCTGGCCGTGGGCCGTCGCGATCCGCGCCTCGGGCACGATCTCACGGAGCTTCGCGGCCGCCCGGTCGATCGACTCGACCCGGTTGTGGATGTAGAAGCACTGGCCCTCGCGCAGCAGCTCGCGCCGGATGGCGGCGCCGATCTGCTTCTCCTCGTACGGGCCGACGAAGGTGAGGACCGGGTGGCGCTCCTCCGGCGGAGTGGTGATCGTCGACATCTCGCGGATGCCGGTGACCGCCATCTCCAGGGTGCGGGGGATGGGCGTCGCGGACATCGTGAGGACGTCGACGTTGGCGCGGAGCTTCTTCAGCTGCTCCTTGTGCTCGACGCCGAACCGCTGCTCCTCGTCGACGATGACCAGGCCGAGGTCCTTGAACTTCGTCTCCTGCGAGAAGAGGCGGTGGGTGCCGATGACCACGTCCACCGAGCCCTCCTTGAGGCCCTCCAGGGTGGCCTTGGACTCGGTGTCGGACTGGAAGCGCGAGAGCGCCTTCACATTGACGGGGAACTGGCTGTAGCGCTCGGAGAAGGTCCCGAAGTGCTGCTGGACCAGCAGGGTGGTGGGGACGAGGACCGCGACCTGCTTGCCGTCCTGCACCGCCTTGAAGGCCGCCCGCACCGCGATCTCGGTCTTGCCGTAGCCGACGTCGCCGCAGATCAGGCGGTCCATGGGGACGGACTTCTCCATGTCCTCCTTGACCTCGGCGATGGTGGTGAGCTGGTCGGGGGTCTCCGCGTACGGGAAGGCGTCCTCCAGCTCGCGCTGCCAGGGGGTGTCGGGGCCGAAGGTGTGGCCGGGGGCCGCCATGCGCGCGCTGTACAGCTTGATCAGGTCGGCCGCGATCTCCTTGACGGCCTTCTTCGCCCGCGCCTTGGTCTTCGTCCAGTCGGCGCCGCCGAGCCGGTGCAGGGTGGGGGCCTCGCCGCCGACGTACTTGGTGACCTGCTCCAGCTGGTCGGTGGGGATGTAGAGGCGGTCGCCGGGCTGGCCGCGCTTGGCGGGGGCGTACTCGACGAGGAGGTACTCGCGGGTGGCGCCCTGGACGGTGCGCTGCACCATCTCGATGTAGCGGCCCACGCCGTGCTGCTCGTGCACGATGTAGTCGCCGACCTCCAGGGTGAGGGGGTCGATGGACTTGCGGCGGCGGGTGGGCATCCGGCCGAGGTCCTTGGTGGCGGTGCGCTGGCCGGTCAGGTCGGTCTCGGTGAGGACGGCCAGTTTGAGGACCGGGTCGACGAAGCCGTTGTCGATCGAGCCGCAGGAGACGTGGACGATCGAGGGCTCCAGGGCCCCGAGGTCGGCCTCCAGGCGGGCCGCGATGCCCTCGCCGCCGAGGACCTCGACGGTACGGGCGGCCGGGCCGTGGCCCTCGGTGAGGTAGACGGTGTGCCAGCCGTCGGCGATCCAGCCCTTGGTGTCGGCGAGCGCGCGGGCGGTGTCGCCGCGGTAGGCCTCGGGGGCGTGCATGCCGAGCTTGAGGGTGTCGGAGCCCAGGGCCGCCGGGTCATCGGCCGCGAAGGGGGAGACCGACCACCACATCATGCCGAGTTCGCGGGCGTGGTCGCGGACGTCGGCGATCCCGCGCAGCGAGGCCGCGCCGACGTCGATGGGGGCCTGGCCGCCGCCGGCGGTGGCCGCCCAGGAGGCCATCAGGAACTCCTGGCTGGTCGCCACCAGGTCGGCGGCCCGGGTGCGGACCCGCTCGGGGTCGCAGACCACGGCCATGGCACCGGCCGGCAGGACGTCGAGGAGCAGCTCCATGTCGTCCACGAGGACCGGGGCGAGGGATTCCATGCCCTCGACGGCGATCCCCTCGGCGATCTTGTTCAGGAGTTCGCCGAGCTCGGGGTGGGCCTCGGCGAGGGCGGCGGCGCGCTCGCGCACCTGGTCGGTCAGCAGCAGCTCCCGGCAGGGCGGGGCCCACAGGCCGTGCTCGGCGATCTCCAGGGAGCGCTGGTCGGCGACCTTGAAGTAACGGATCTCCTCGACCTCGTCGCCCCAGAACTCCACGCGCAGCGGGTGTTCGTCGGTGGGCGGGAACACGTCGAGGATGCCGCCGCGCACGGCGAACTCCCCGCGCTTCTCCACCAGCTCGACGCGCGCGTACGCGGCGGCCGCCAGGGCTTCGGTGACCGCGCCGAGGTCGGCGCTCTCGCCCTGGCGCAGGCTCACCGGCACCAGGTCGCCCAGCCCCTTGACCTGCGGCTGGAGCACGGAGCGGATCGGGGCGACGACCACCGAGACGGGTCCGGCGGCCGGGTCGTCCGCGCGGGGGTGGGCCAAGCGGCGCAGCACGGCGATGCGGCGGCCGACGGTGTCGCTGCGCGGGCTGAGGCGCTCGTGCGGAAGGGTCTCCCAGGACGGGTAGTCCACGACCTCGTCGGGGGGCAGAAGGGAGCGCAGCGCGGCGGCGAGGTCCTCGGCCTCCCGTCCGGTGGCGGTGACGGCGAGCACGGTCCGCCCGGTGCGGCGGGCCAGTGCGGCGATCGCGAAGGGCCGGGCGGCGGGCGGGCCGACGAGGTCCACGTGCATGCGGTTGCCGTCCCCGGCCGCGGTGACCGCCTCGGCCAGGGCGGGGTCCCGGGTGACGGCGTCGAGCAGTCCGTGCAGGCTCATGAAGGCGGCTTTCCATCCGGTGGAGGGGCGGGCGGGGCAACGCGAAGCACCCGACACGTGAACGGGCCGGGGGTTCCACCCTATGCCGCGGGTGTGACGGCCGCGCGCGGGATTCGGGGCGCGTACGGGTTCGGGCGGACGCGGTAGCGGTCGGGTACCGCTGCGTACGGCTGCGGTACCGGTCCGGTACGGCTCCGGCATGGGCTCCGGGGGCGGAGGCAGCGGTTCCGCACCGGGATGACAATCTGTCCGGATGTCCCCCCGCACCCGCCCGCCCGACGGCACGACCGCGCCCCGCACGGCGCCGGCCGCCCCCGCCGCGACCGCCGGCGGCGTGGCGCGCCCCGCACGGCGGGCCCGGGCCGCCGCGTGGGCCCGGGCCCGGGCGCCGTACGTGCTGACCGCCGCGCTGTTCGCCGCGTACGCCACGCTCTCCGTGACCCGCCACCGGCGGATGGAGGACTCCTCCTACGACCTGGGCATCTTCGAGCAGGCCGTCCGGGCCTACGCCCACCTCCAGGCGCCCGTCGTGGACCTGAAGGGCCCGGGCGCCCTCGTCCTCGGCGACCACTTCAGCCCCGTCATCGCCCTGATCGCCCCGCTCTACCGGGTCTTCCCCGGCCCGGTCACCCTCCTGGTGGCGCAGGCGGCGCTGTTCGCGCTGTCGGCCCTGCCCGTGACCCGGGCCTCGGCGCGGCTGCTGGGGCAGGCGCGGGGGCTCGCGCTCGGGGCGGCGTACGGGCTGTCCTGGGGGATCCAGCGGGCAGTCGAGTTCGACTTCCACGAGATCTGCTTCGCCGTACCGCTGATCGCCTTCGCCCTGGAGGCACTGCTGGCGGGCCGCCCTCGGGCGGCTTTGGCCTGGGGGCTGCCGCTGCTGCTGGTCAAGGAGGACCAGGGGCTCACCCTGGCGGCGCTGGCGCTCGTCGTCGCCTGGCGGGCCCGGCGCACCGACCGGCGGGCGGCCCGGCTGGCCCTCGGGGTGGCCGTGGCCGCGGCGGCGGCGGCCGCGCTGGTGTTCACGGTGGTGATCCCCGCCTTCGCCGCCGACGGCTACACCTACTGGCAGAAGGCCGGCGGTCCCGGGGACGCGTTGCACGGCCTCGGCACCAAGCTCTCCACCCTGGCCTGGGTGCTCGTCCCCACCAGCGGCCTGCTGGCCCTGCGCTCCCCGCTGCTGTGGGTGGCGCTGCCGACGCTGGGCTGGCGGTTCACCGCCGCCGACCCGAACTACTGGTCCACCGCCTTCCACTACAGCGCCGTGCTGATGCCGGTGGTGACGCTGACGCTGGCCGACTCCCTCGACACCGCCCGGCGCAGCCCCCGGCCGTGGCTGCGCTCTTACGCCCACCAGCTGCCCGGCGCCGTGCTCGCCGCCGCGCTCGCGCTGAGCGCGACCAGCCTGCCGCTGGCCCGGCTCGGGGAGCGGGCCGCGTACGAGAAGCCGAAGCGGGCCGTAGCGGCCGAGCGGCTGCTGGCGCGGATCCCGGACGGGATGTCGGTCGAGGCCGACTACCCGGCGCTGACCCGGCTGACCTCGCGCTGCCGGGTCTTCTGGCTCGGCGGCACGCGCGGGGTGCGCCCGGCCTACCTGGTCTTCGACAACTCCTCCGGCTGGGCGGGCGACCCCCTGGCGTACGCGGGACAGCTGCACCCGGGGGCACGGTTCGCCCTGGTGGCCGAGGCGGCCGGCATGGTCCTCCTGGAACGGCAGCTGTAGCGGCGGGACCCCGCCCCGGCCCCCCGGGACCCGGCCCAGCACCCCCTGATCCGGCCCTGCGCCCCGGCGCTCCAGCCCGGCGACGCCCACGGCCGGCCCCGCAGGGCCCGAACGCCCCGGCCGACGGGCACCCGGAGGAGCCGCCGGGGGATGGCCGTGACCCGTCGCACCAGGCCGCGCACGACGCCGGCCCCGAACCGCCCTCGCGGACGACCCGAGGCCGACGTGTTCCCCCGTACTCCCCCGTGGGCCCCGTACTCCCCCGTGGGGCCCGGTTTCCCTGGGGGCCCGGTTTCCCTGGGGGCCCCGTACTCCCCCGTGGGACCCGGGGGCCCGGTTTCCCCGTGGGACCCCGGTTTCCCCGTGGGCTCCCGTACCTCCCCCGCAGGGAGCCCGGGACCCCCCGGGGAGCCCGGGACCCCGCAGGGTCCCGGCGCTCCCCGAACGACCGCCGGAGGCTACTCGCTGGCGATCGCGTTCAGGACGTTCATCCGCCCCGCCCGGAACGCCGGGACCAGGGCGGCGAACAGGCCCACCAGGGCCGAGCCCGCGAAGACCGCGACGATCGTCGCCCACGGGATCTCCAGCACCTTCAGGCCCTGGAGGGCGAGCAGCTGCTGCGCGGTGGCGCCCCAGCCCATGCCCAGCCCCAGGCCCAGCAGGGCGCCGAAGAGGGCGATGACCACCGACTCCAGGCGGATCATCCGTCGCAGCTGGCGGCGCGAGAGGCCGATGGCGCGCATCAGCCCGATCTCACGGGTCCGCTCCACCACCGAGAGGGCCAGCGTGTTCACGACGCCCAGCACCGCGACGATGATCGCCAGGGCGAGGAGGCCGTACACCATGTTGAGCAGCTGCCCGACCTGGTCCCTGAGGTCCTCCTTGTAGTCGGTCTGGTTGAGCACCTTGTACTGCGGGTACTCGGCCATGGCCGCCTTGAGCGCCGTGTACGCGCTGTCGGCCTGCCCCTTCTGCGCCGTGGCCAGCAGCATGAACGGGCGCGGCAACTGGTCGGCCGGCAGGTTCGCCTCGGCGGTGGCGGTGCTGACGTACTTGACGCCCTTGTCGAGGTTGCCCTCGTCCAGGGTGATCGCCGCGACCCTCAGCTTGACGGTCTTGCCCCCGTTGAAGGCCACGCCCAGTGCGTCGCCGACCTTCACGTGGTGCTTGGCGGCGTACTCCGAGCCGACGGCCATCGCGCCGGGCGCGTACGCGTCCTGGTGCTGCCCGGCGCTCGTCTTGCGGCGGACGTCCTGGGCGTAGGAGGGGTCGGTGGCGCTGAGCCGGTCCTGGGCGGAGGTGCCGTCCGGGGCGGTGATCTTGGCCTCGACCTCGCGGTAGGCGGTGACGTGGTCCAGGCCCTTGACCCCGCGCATGGCCTGTTCGGCCTGCGGCATCAGCGGCTGGCCGCCCTGGGAGGCGACGATGTAGTCGGCGCCGACGGTGCGGTCGAGCTCGTCGGTGGCCGAGGCCACCATCGAGGAGCCGACGACCGACAGGCAGGCGACCAGCGCCAGTCCGATCATCAGCGCGGCGGCCGTGGCCCCCGTACGGCGCGGGTTGCGCAGGGCGTTGCGCTCGGCGAGCCGGCCGACGGAGCCGAAGGGCCGCAGCACGGGCGCGGCCAGCAGCCGGACCACGACGCCCGCCAGCAGCGGGCCGATCACGATGAACCCGATCAGGCTGAACAGGACGCCGACGGCCAGCCACAGCGAACCGGCGGAGGCCTTGTCGGCGGCCGCGGCGAGGAACAGGGCCGCGGCGCCGACGCCGGTGAGGACCAGGCCGAGGACCGCGCGGACCGCGCCGGCCTTGCGGTCGCCGGGGGTGCCGGCGTCGCGCAGGGCGGCCATGGGGGAGACCTTGCCGGCCCGGCGGGCCGGGACGTAGGCGGCGACGACGGTGACGACGGTGCCCAGGAGCAGGCCGGTGACCGGGGTCGTCCAGCGGACCGTCAGGTCGCCGGTGGACAGGTGCATGCCCATCGCACCCATGAGCTTCATCAGGCCGACGGCCAGGCCCACGCCCGCCGCGACACCGGCGGCGGAGCCGACGACGCCCAGCAGGAGGGCCTCCAGCAGCACCGAGCGGTTGATCTGCCCGCGGTCGGAGCCGATGGCGCGCATCAGGCCGATCTCGCGGGTGCGCTGGGCGACCAGCATCGAGAAGGTGTTGAAGATCAGGAAGATGCCGACGAGGAAGGCGATGCCGGCGAACCCGAGCATCACGTACTTCATGACGTCGAGGAAGCCCATGTCCTTCTTGTTGGCGGCCGTGGCCTCCTTGGCGGTCTGCAGCTTGTAGGTGTCCGCCCCGAGGACCGAGGCCACGTTCTTCTTCAGCTGCTCGTCGCTGACGCCGTCCTTGGCGGTGACGTTGACGTGGGTGAAGGTGCCGGGCGCGCCGAGCAGCTTCTCCTGGGCGGTGGCGGTGTCGAAGTAGACGATGGCCGCGCCGGGGTTGGTGACGGTGAAGGAGGCGATGCCGCTGATCTTCGCCCGGACGTCACCGGTGATGGCGATGGTGCGCAGCTCGTCGCCGAGCTTCAGGTGGTGCTTGTCGGCGGTGTCGGCGTCGACCATCATCTCGGTCGGGCCGCGCGGGGCCCGACCGGAGGTGATCTTCATCGACTTGAGCTCGCCGTCGGTCCAGTTGCCCGCGATGGTCGGGGCGCCGGTGGTCGAGCCCATGTTCTCGTTCTTGGCGTTGACGACGGTGACGGCCGTCGACAGGACGCCGCCCTCGGCGGACTTCACGCCCTCGGCGCCGCGCACCTTCTCCACGGCCGGGCCGGGCAGCACCTGGGGGCGGCCCCGGTTGGCGTTCTCCTCGCCCTCGGCGGGCTCCTTGGGGCTGACGGTGACGTCGGAGCTGGTGACGGCGAACAGCTTGTCGAAGGTGGTGTTCATGGTGTCGGTGAACACCAGGGTCCCGCAGACGAAGGCGACCGAGAGGAGCACGGCGACGGCGGACAGCGCCATGCGGCCCTTGTGCGCGAAGAAGTTGCGCCGCGCGGTCTTCATGACGGTCACGAGGTCCGCCCGCGCGCGTCGAAGTCCTTCATCCGGTCCAGCACCTGGTCGGCGGTGGGCGCGTACATCTCGTCGACGATGCGGCCGTCGGCCAGGAAGACGACGCGGTCCGCGTAGGAGGCGGCGACCGGGTCGTGGGTGACCATCACGATGGTCTGGGCGAGCTCGTCCACCGACTGGCGCAGGAAGCCGAGCACCTCGGCGCCGGCCCGCGAGTCCAGGTTTCCGGTGGGCTCGTCGCCGAAGATGATCGCCGGGCGGGCGGCGAGGGCGCGGGCGACCGCCACGCGCTGCTGCTGGCCGCCGGACAGCTCGGTCGGGCGGTGCTTGAGGCGCCCGGCGAGGCCGACGGTCTGCACCACGCGGTCCAGCCACTGCGGGTCGGCCTTGCGGCCCGCGATGTCCATGGGGAGGGTGATGTTCTCCAGGGCGTTCAGCGTCGGGAGGAGGTTGAACGCCTGGAAGATGAAGCCGATCCGGTCGCGGCGCAGCTGGGTGAGCTTCTTGTCCTTGAGGCCCGTGATCTCGGTGTCCTCAAGATGGATCTGCCCGCTGGTGACCGTGTCCAGGCCGGCCAGGCAGTGCATCAGGGTGGACTTGCCGGAGCCCGAAGGGCCCATGATCGCGGTGAACCGGCCGCGGTGGATGTCCACGTCCACGTGGTCGAGGGCGACGACGCGGGTCTCGCCGGAGCCGTACGCCTTGACGACCTGGCGCGCCCGCGCGGCCACGGAGCCGTGTCCCCCGCCGCTTCCGTGCCTGGTCTCGGTCATCGCCGTTGTCACTGCTTCTCCCCTGTTGGTGTGGTGCGGGCGGGCCGCCGCCCACCGGTGTGTGCGTGCGTGCGTCGCCGTCGTGAAGTCTGCTGAACGGGGGGTGTCCGGCACCCTGGTGCCCGTCGCCGTATCCGCCGGGGGTTAACCCCACCCCGCCCCCGCGGCCCCGCCCATGTGGACCAGTTAAAGACGCGCCGGGCCCTTCGGCCTCCTCCGCCGGGACGAAAGTCCCCTGGGCCCAAATGCTGAGGGACCCCTAGGGGTCCTCCCCCCTCCGGCGGACCGGACGTAGGGGGCACCTCCCGGGCCACCCCCGCGTGAGATGGGGATTCCGCCCGGCGCACCCCGGTGAGAGGGTGTCTGCGCGGACGAAGGGAGAAGCCGGTGGAGACGGACGAGGGCGGGGGCGCGGCCGCCCGCGGAAGACCGGCCGGCGCCTCCGGGAGAAAGGTTTCCGCCACGGAGTCGGAGGCCGCCGTACCCCTCCAGGGCCGGCCGCCGGCGAAGGTCGTCGCCTCGCTGATGCTCTGCATGGCCCTGGTCGCCCTCGACACCACGATCGTCTCGACCGCCGTCCCCCAGATCGTCGGGGACATCGGCGGCTTCTCGGTCTTCTCCTGGCTGTTCTCCGGCTACCTCCTCGCCGTGACCGTCACCCTCCCCGTCTACGGCAAGCTCAGCGACACCTTCGGCCGCAAACCGGTCCTGGTCTTCGGCACCGCCCTGTTCCTCGTCGGCTCGCTGCTGTGCGCGTCCGCCTGGGACATGGGCGCGCTGATCGCCTTCCGGATCGTCCAGGGGCTGGGCGGCGGCGCCCTGCAGGGCACCGTGCAGACCCTGGCCGCCGACCTCTACCCGCTGCGCGACCGCCCGCGCATCCAGGCCCGGATGACCACCGTGTGGGCGAGCTGCGCGCTCATCGGCCCGGCCCTCGGCGGGGTGATCGCCGGGTACGCGGGCTGGCGCTGGACCTTCCTGGTCAACGTGCCGATGGCAGGGCTGGCCCTGTGGCTGACCGTCCGCCACCTCGTCGAACCCCGGCGCTCCCCGGGCCGGCGCGGGCCCGTCGACTGGGCGGGGGCGTTCGGGATCTTCGCCTGCGGCGGGCTGCTGCTGTTCGCGCTGGTGCAGGGCGGGGTGGCCTGGCCGTGGCTGTCGGCGCCGTCGCTGGGGCTGCTGGGCGCGAGCGCGGTGCTGGCGGGGGTGGTGGTGCGGGTGGAGCGCAGGGCTGCGGACCCGATCCTGCCCGGGTGGGTGTGGCGCCGGCGGACCATCGCGGCCGTCAACCTGGCGATGGGGGCGCTGGGGCTGCTGATGGTCGCCCCGATGGTGTTCATGCCGACCTACGCGCAGTCCGTGCTCGGCCTCGGGCCCGTGGGGGCGGGGCTGGTGGCGGGACTGATGACCCTGAGCTGGCCGCTGTCGGCCGCCGTCTGCCAGCACGTGTACCGGCGCATCGGCTTCCGCGACACCGCCGCCCTGGGGATGGGGCTGGCCGCGGCGGTGCTGTTCGCCTTCACCCTTCTGCCGTATCCGGCGCCGGCCTGGCAGCCCGCGGTGGTCATGCTGTTGCTGGGGGCGGCGCTGGGCCTGTTCCAGCTGCCGCTGGTGGTCGGGGTGCAGTCCACGGTGGGCTGGGCCGAGCGCGGTACGACCACCGCCTCGGTGCTGTTCTGCCGCACCGTCGGGCAGGCGGTGGGGGCCGCGCTGATGGGGGCGGTGGCCAACGCGACCGTCGCCGCCCGGCTGGGACGGGGGCACCTGCCGGGGCTGCCGCACCGGCTGGACGACGTGTCACGGGCCCTGGCCGCGCCGGGCAGCCTCTCGCGTGCCGCCTCGGAGCACCTGCGGGGGGCGGTGGCGGCCGCGGTGCACCACATCTTCCTCGGCGCGGCGTTCGCGGGTGTCGCCGCGCTACTGGTGCTGCTGCTGGTGGCGCCCAGGCGCTTCCCCGTCCTGCCGGAACACGAATGACGACCGCTTGACAACTTGTCATGCCCGCCTTGCTCGGGTGAGGCTCTCCCCAGGACCGCATCCCGGGGGGACGACATGACATCCGCACTCTTGGCCCTGGCGTTACTGGCCGCTCTGGCAGGCCCCGTCATCCTGCGCCTGTACCGCAGGCCCGGCTTCGTCACCGGACGCGACGGCCGGCTCTCCACCTCGACCACCCTGGCCCTGGCCTGGACGGTGGTCCTGGTCTGGCTGCTGCTCACGATCCTCGGCTACGGGCTGACGGCGGGCGGCGGAACCGGCTGGTTCAGCGGCGCACACGGCCCGCTGTCCGCCCTGACCACCGTCTACCTCCCGCTGCTCGGCGGCCCCTACGTCGCCCTGATCGCGGCGAAGACGGTCGTCGGGATCCGGGTGGAGCACGGCACCCTGGCCAAGCCGGCCGCCAAGCCCACCGCGACCGGGCGCCGGCCGCTGCGGGAGCTCATCGCCAACGACAGCGGCCGCACCGACCTCGTGGACCTCCAGTACGTGGCCCTGAGCGCGGTGACGATGCTCTACGTCATCCTGTTCTTCCTCTCCGACGTGGGCGCCGGGCTGCCGGAACTCCCCGGCGAGATCTGGGCGCTGACGGGCGCTCCGGCGGGGGCGTACCTGGTGAACAAGATGGCCACCCGCGGCAACCCCGTCATCACCCACGCCGCCGTCACCCCCGACGGCGTCCTCACCGTCGAGGGCGGCGGCTTCACCGACCCCCGCCTCACGGTGGACGACACCCCGGTGCCGGCGGCCCAGGACCCGGCGACGGGCACCCTCACGGCCGTCCTCCCGCCGGACGCCAAACCGCCGTTCACGGTGGTGGTCACCTCCCGCGGCCTGCGCAGCGACCCCTACCACCACGTGCCCGCACCGGTCGCCGCCGGCTAGCTTCCGTCCGCCCTGGTCAGGGTCGCTCCGGCCGGGGGCGGGGACGGGGTGGGGTGTCGTCCGGGGCTAAAACGTGATGACTTCGGCGCCATGCCCCGCCGCACCACCCCCACCCCCCACAGAGCGCCGAACATCGAAGCCCGCCCCGGACGACACCCCACCCCGGCCCCGACACCGGCCACCCCCGACCCCGACCCCGCCAACCCCCACCCCGCCCGGCCAGGGCAAAGGCCGACCCCACACCCGCCCGGCCAGGGCAACGGCCTACCCCTCCGCCGGCGCCCGCCCCGTCAACGCCGCCAGGCTGGAGCGGACGTGGTTCATGTGCGCCCGCATCTCCTCCTGCGCCTCCGCGTGCTCCCGCAGGATCCGCTCCGTCTCCCGCCCCACCCGCTCCTGCCGCACCCGCGCCTGCGCCACCAGCTCCGCCGCCCGCGCCTCCGCGTCCTCCTGCCCGTGCCGCGCCGACTCCTCCGCCTCCGCGAACCCCCGCCGCGCCTCCGCCAACCGCCCCTGCGCGTACCGCTCCATCTCCGCGAGCCGCGCCTCCAGCTCCGCCTCCCGCGCCGCCGCCTCCCGCCCGGCCGCGTCCCACCGCTCGGCCTGCTCCTGCTCCCGCTCCGCGAGCAACGCCTGCGACCGCCGCCGCGCCTCCGCCAGCCCGGCCTGCGCCTCGGCCCGCCACCCCGCGGCCTCCTCCCGCGCCGCCGCCCGCACCTCGTCCGCCTCCCGCTGCGCCCGCAACAGCCCCTGCCGCGCCCGCACCTCGGTCTGCTCCCGCACGGCCTCCGCGTCGTGCCGCGCCAGCTCCGCCACCCGGTCCGCGTGCGCCTCGGCCGCGCCCGCCGCCTCCACCGCGTCCGCCCGCGCGTCCGCCCGCAGGGCCTCCGCCTCCTCCTGGGCCAGCGACAGGATCCGCCGGGCGCGCTCGCTCAACTCGTCGTACGTCTGCGGAGCCAGCGCCGCCACCGCCACACGCAGCCGCTCCGCCTCCTCCTCCATCCGCCGCGCCAGAACGGTCAGCCGTGCCACCCGTTCCCAGGCCTCGTCCCGGCTGCCGGCCAGCCGGGTGACGTACCGGTCGACGTCCTCCGGCCGGTAGCCGCGGCCACCGCGCACGGTCGAGAAACCCTGGGGTCCGTGAGGTGACATGGGTGCACTCATCCTGGAAGCGCCTCTCTCGCGGGGATTCCCGTCAAGGATGCGTCATTTGAGGCCAGAAGCCTGAATGGCCGGGCCGGGACCCCCGTCGAGGGTCCCGGCCCGGCCATTCATCCGATCATCAACGCGGCCCGATCAGAGCAGTCCGTCCCACATCTGCTCCAGCAGCACCGACCACCAGCTCTCCGGCGAAGCCAGCGCCGCACTGTCGAGCCCCGCCAGATTCGCCTGGAAATCGACGGTCCAACGCCCCGCCTGCTCCGGCGTCAGATGCTGCCGCAGCCGCCACATGTGACCCAGCATCGCCAGCGACCGCGCGAACTGCGGCAGGCTCGAGTTCACGAACTGCGGCGGCACGGGCGCCCCGCCCGGACCGCCCTCCACCGGCACCGCCACGATGTGCGCCGTCCCGTACTGCACGCACAGCGCCTTGCCGAAGTCGCTGCCGACGACCAGGTACGAACCCGCGTCCGAGGCCGGCTGCACCTGCCGCTGCGCGGCCAGCTCGGCCAGCGTCGGCACCGGCTGCCCGGGTACGGCCTGCGCCCAGAAGAACGGCCCGAAATCGACGGGCAGACCCGCCCACATCAGCGTCTGCGCCACGATCTCCGGCACGCCCTGGCGCGACACCGCCCGCTGGTCGAAACGGAAGATCCCCTGCGGCCCGAAGGCACCCGCCAGCTCCTGCGCGATCGCGTCCATCGGGATCGCCGGCTGGAGCGGGACCTGCGGCAGCGGCGCGCGGACCGGCGCCGGACGCGCCGGACCGTCCGCCACCTGGTGCAGCTCACCCTGATGGGTGAGCAGGTGCCGCATGCCCTGCTGACGACCGGCGTGGTCGGTCCCGTACGGGGCCACGCTCGTGATCCGCACCTGCGGCCACGTCTCCCGGATCATCCGGGCGCAGTAACCGCCGGGCAGCTCACACGAGGCCAGCTCGGTGTGCAGCTCCAGCACCTGCTGCGGCGGCACGTTCATCGCACGGAGCTCGTACAGGATCTGCCACTCGGGGTGCGGGGTACCGGGCGCCGAGCGGCGGATGAGCTGCTGCTCGGAGCCGTCGGGCGCACGGTAGCGGAGCACGGCCTGGTAGCCCGGCCCGACCGTGGGCGCGCCGGACGGGGCGGCCGGCGGCGGCGCCGCGGGTCCGCCGGGCGGCGCGGAAGGCGGCCCGGGCGGCGGAACGGTACCGGGGCCGGCCAGCATCGTCGCGGCATGCTGCATACCGCCGCCGGGCGCACCAGGAGCCCCGGGCGCACCGGGAGCACCGGGCGGCCCCGGCGGGGCGGGCGGCTGCACGACGGCCGGACCGGCCAGCATCGTGGCGGCATGGTCGAGCCCGCCCCCCGGCGAGCCCCCGGCCCCACCGGGAGCACCCGGCGCACCGGGAGGCGCGGGCGGAGCCACCGGCGCACCCGGGGGCCCGGGCGGCTGGGGCGGCTGCACGACGGCCGGCCCCGCGAGCATCGTCGCGGCGTGCTGCAACCCGCCCCCGAGCGAACCGCCGGGCGCACCGGGAGGCGCCGGCGCGGCGGGAGCACCGGGAGGCGCGGGCGGTGCGCCGGGGGGACCCGGAGGCTGCGGCGGCTGCACGACCGCCGGACCGGCCAGCATCGTGGCGGCATAGGCCCCGCCCCCGAGCGAACCGGAACCGGGCGCGGAGGGCGCACCGGGCGGACCCGGCGGGACGGAAGGCGGCGTCGGCGCACCGGGCGGCCCGGGCGGCGGAACCGTCCCCGGCGCGGCCAGCATCGTCGCGGCATAGGCCCCACCCCCGGGCGCACCGGGCGCACCGGGCCCGGAAGGCGCAGACGGAACGGGCGGCACGGCCGGCGCCGACCCCCCAGCCGCACCAGGCCCACCGGGCTCACCCGGCGCACCAGGCCCACCCGGAGCCCCAGCCGGCACCGGCGGCGGCACCGGGCCGCCACCACCCTGCGGCGCCCCGCCCGCCGACGCGTCGGCGGCGCCCGCACCCGCGGGCCCGGCCTGGAGCCCCAGCCCCGGAACGATCGCGGTCCTCGGCAGCTGGCTGCCACCCGGCATCAGCGTGGTCCTGGCCTCCGCACCCGGGCCGGCGGACCCCGGCGCGTCGTCCAGGTCGGAGCCCGACAGCGCCGGCGCGAACACCGTCGCGGGCAGCGGCACGGAGCCGTCGTCGGCGCCCGGGTTCACATCCGTACCGGCCCAGGGCGTGGACCCGGCCGGCACCCCGTCGTTCGCGGTCGGCTCGTAAGCGACCTCGCCCTCACGCCGCAACGGCACCGCATCCGGCACACCGGCACCCGCACCCGCACCCGCACCCGCACCAACAGCCCCGGAAACACCAGAACCAGAGCCAGAGCCAGACCCGGCACCGGCCCCCGCCCCCACCACCGGCGGAATCCCCGCCCGGTCCGCGGCCTCCTGCAGCCACTCCGGCGGGCTCAGCATGAACGACGTCTGCTCCGAATCGATCCGCGGCGGCGGAACCGAAGCCTCCGAAGCCGCCGCCGTCGCAGCGGCCCCGTACTCCTCCTCGTACCGCCGGATCACCTCACCCACCGGCAGCCCCGGCCACAGCGTCACCTCACCGCTGTCCCGCGCGATGACCAGCCGCTGCCGGCCACCACCCGACACCGGACCCCCGGCCCGGTCCTCCGCCCACACCACGAAGCCCAGCCCGAACTCCCGCACCCGCACCTCACGGTGCTGGTACCCGGGCACGTCCCCGTTGATCCACTCCTCGGCGCGCTCCTGCGCCTGCGCGAACGTCACCACGACGCGCTCACCCCTCACCCATGCCGGTGCCAGCCACCGGAACCGACCCCGACACTGCAACCGAGCGCGCGAATCCGCCGTCCACCATCAGACCGGCCACCGTCTCCAGCTCCGGCGGGTTCCCCGCCAACCGCTCCAGGAAGGCATCGAAATCGGCACCGCACGGCAGCAACAGCCGCTCCACGCGCTCCTGCACCGACCAGCCGTCCCGGTCGCGCGCGTCGTCGTACGGGGAGAACCAGACGGAACCGACCTGGTCCCCCCGCACCTTCACCGCGAGCAGCCCGCCCTGCACGAAGGCCACGCACAGGTAGTCCTTCGTCAGGTGGTCCCGCAGACACTTGTTGATGTAGACGAGGTCGTTGACCGCCGCCTCCTCACGCACCGTGAAGAACGGCTGGTCCACCAGCATGCCCAGCTCCACGAACAGACCCGCGCCCACCGGCGCGCAGCCGCCGGCCGCCTTCAGGAACGAACGGTAGGCCTCCGGAAGCCGGTACCCCAGATCCTCCTCGACGCCCTGGACCTGCGTCTCCGACACCGACACCAGGGTCTTCGGCAGCCCCAGGTGCACCGGCCGCACCTCCTGCAACGGCCGGCCGCCACGCTTCTCGTGGTCCACCGGAGCCGTCGCGAGACCCGCGTGGTGGCGCAGCAGCGCCTTCACCTCGACCGGGACCAGCTCCATCCGCCGCGAACCCGCCACGTGGTGCCAGGTCCAGCCGTGCGGCGTCGCCACCGGCCCGACCGTGTCCCACAGCGGATGGCCCGCCGCGCGCATCGCCGCGTTCGCGGACACGCAGTCCGTCAGCCGCAGCTCGTCCGCGCCGAAACCCTCCGGGGGCTCGGCGATCTCCACCGCCGCACGCGCGTACCGCGAGAAATCGGGATGACCGTCCCCGTCCATCCGCACGCCGTGGGGATGCCGAGCGGCCCGGACCGGGTCCGGGAAATGCACGACCTGCCCCGCGTACGCGGCGTTGGGTGGCACGGCCTGCTGCCCGAGCCGACCTGTCGTCATGGTGGTGGCCCCCTGCTGGATCTGGCTGGTTCACCACAGCCTATGTGCTCCGGCAAGACCCCCGGCCGCCCGCGACCCCCACGGGGGCGCACGGGGCGGGAACATCCGAATTGATACGAATATTCGACCCCGCTTCCACGTGACAGCGGACATTTGACAGGCTGTCCCCGCAGCACGGGGGCGTGCGCGACAGCGGCCGGCACCGCCGCCACGGGAGGGAAGAGGGACCATGCAGACAGCGACCACGCACACGGCGGGCACAGGGGGAACGGCGGGAGCGCAGCACACGGCGCCCCGCACGGGCCGCGCCCAGGACACCGACCCCGGCCCCGCCGGCGACCCCCGCCTGCGCTGGGGCAGCGCCGCGGGCCCCCACACCCCGCCCGTCCTGCGCTTCCGCCGCGACGGCATCCTGCCCACCGTCGCCGCCGCCCTCTCCGTACGCGGCGAAACCCTCACCGGCACCGCCGGCAAGGGCGACCAGCCACCCGTACTGCACCCGCTCGTCCAGGACTTCCTCGACACCCTCACCAGCGGGCAGCGGGAACGCTTCACCGGCCGCTGCCCGGAGGCGATACTCCTCTCCCGCCACCTCACCACCGTCGAAGGCGCCCGCAGCAGACGTGCCTCCCGCAAGCCCCTCACGGCGAGCGAGGCCCGCCGCGCCCTGAAGCACTCGAAGATCACCGCCCGCCGCATCCGCGAGGACGGCGACCCCCTCCACGGCAGCTACGCACCGCCCTGCCGCTCCTGCGACGCGCTCCTCAACCACTTCGGCGTCCGACCCGTCGACCTCACCCACCCCGAGTAGCCACCATGACCGCCTCCTCACCCTCCTCCGCCGCCTCGGCCTCCGCGGCCTCCTACGGCCGCTCCTCCGCCACCCGCTTCCCCGTCGGCGTCGACGCCGCCCTGCGCACCGCCGGCTGGGAACCCGGCCGCTGGGACATCAAGCAGGCCGAGTACTGGGCCGACGTCCTGCGCGACCACACCACCCCGGCCGGCCACCGCCACACCGTCTTCCCCGCGGCCGTCGAAGCCTGGGCGGAATTCGGCGGCCTCACCGTCACCGCCCCCGGACCCGGCCGCCAGATAGCCCCCACCCCGGTCCGCCTCGACCCCCTCACCGGCCTCCACCTCGCCCGCACCTTCGCCGACCTCGGCCGGGCCCTCTCCACCCAGCTCTGCCCCCTCGGCTCCGACACCACCGGCGGCGCCCACCTCGCCATCGACCGCGAGGGCCGCACCTACCTCGTCGACCACACCGGCGACTGGTACCTCGGCAACACCCTCGACGAGGCCCTCACCCTCCTCCTCACCGGCCTCCAGCCCGCCCGCCTCGCCACCGCCCCCTGACCCCCCGGGGGCGGGACCACCGAACCGACCGGCCTAGCCGAACGGCAGCACCGCCGACACCTTGAACCCGCCCCCGTCCGTCGGCCCCGACACGAACACCCCGCCCAGGCCCAGCACCCGCTCCCGCATCCCCACCAGACCGTTCCCCCCACTGGGCAGATCCGCCCCCCGCGCCTCCCCCTCGCACGGCCCGTTCTCCACCTGCATCGCCACCTCCCCCTCCCGATGCGCCAGCCGTACGACGACCCGCGCACCCGGAGCGTGCTTGTGGCAGTTCGTCAGCGCCTCCTGCACCACCCGGAACGCCGTCTGCTCCACCTCCGCCGGATACGCCCCCCGCTCGCCCCGCTCCCCCTGCACCACCATCTCCACGCTCATCCCCGCCGCCCGCGACTGCCCCACGAGCGCCTCCAGCTCCGCCAGCGAAGGCCCCTCCTCGACCGCCGCCACCGCCACCGGCGCCGCCACGTCCGCCACCGCGGCCACCGCCCGCACCGGCTGCTCCGACGCCCGCAGCACCCCCAGCATCTGGCGCAGCTCCGTCAACGCCTGCCGCCCCATGTCACCCACCAGCGCCGCGTTCCGCGCCGCCTTCTCCGGGTCCTTCCCCAGCACCGCCTGCAACGCCGCCGCGTGCACCACCATCAGCGACACCCGGTGCGCCACCACGTCGTGCATCTCCCGCGCGATCCGCGTCCGCTCCTCCTGACGCGCCCACTCCGCCCGCTCCTCGGCCCGGTCCGCCAGCAGCGACAGCTCCCGCTCCAGCGAGTCCGCCCGCTCCTGCAAGCTCTCCATCAGCCTGCGCCGCGCCCCCACGTACAGGCCGAGCAGCACCGGCGGCACGGTCAGCGCCACCGCCATGAACCCGGACAGCACGAAGACCAGCGCGCCCTCCCCGTCCACGTCGCCCCGGGTCCGCAGATAGGTCACGACGAACGTCCCGGCCAGCGCCATCGACGCCAGCGTGGCGGTGATCCGCCGCGGCACCTCACAGGCGGCCAGCGTGTACAGCCCCACCACCCCGAGCAGGAACCCCATCGCCGCCGGGGTCACGGCGATCCCCACCAGCACCACCGCGACGGGCCACCGCCGCCGCACCACGAGCACGGCCCCCACCACGACCCCGAACAGCACCCCGAGCACCACGGGCAGCCCGGCCTCGTGCGCGAACGGAACCCCCTCCACCGCGCACTCGGCGGCCGAGACCACCCCCAGCCCCACATCGAGCACGGCCCCCCGCCGCCGCTCCCACCACCAGGGCCCGTCCCGCCCGGCCCCGTCGCGCTCATCCCCCGTACTGGTCATACCGCCCAGCGTACGCAGCCCCCTCACCACGGACGCGAACGCAATTCCGGCGAACGCGGGGTAATCGCACGTACGAATGAATCACCCGCGATCCGAGACCTGAATCCCACATTCCGGACCAACCTGGCCCCATGAGCAAATACGCCGACTTCGAGGGCCTCCGCACCCAGGCCGTGGCCCTCCGCCGCGAAGGCCTCAGCCGCCGCCAGATCCGCGACCGGCTACAGGTCGACAACAACGACATCCTCAACCGCCTCCTGGAAGGTGAGCAGGCCCCTGAATGGACGAAGCGCCCGAACGCGAAGGACGACCTCCGCGACCGCGCCAGGGAGCTCCGCCTCCAGGGCCTGACCTACGACCAGATCCAGCTCGAACTGGGCTGCTCGAAGAGCTCGATCTCCCTCTGGGTCCGCGACCTCCCCAAGCCGGACCGTCAGCGATCCCCCGAGGAGGCATCCGCGATCGCCAAGCGCGGCTGGGAACGCACGCTCTCCATGCGTGACGAGGAGCGGCGCCGGGTCAAGCGGGAGGCAGCTGCCGAGATCGGCACGCTGTCGGACCGAGAGCTGTTCCTGCTGGGCGTAGCTTTGTACTGGTCAGAGGGGAGCAAGGACAAGCCGTACGAACGCCGCGAACGAGCGACCTTCGTCAACAGCGACCCCGACATGATTGGCGTGTACCTCGCATGGCTGCGCCTCCTGGGCGTCGAGGAGACGCAGCTCCGCTTCGGCCTCATGATCCACGAGACGGCCGACGTCGTGGGCGCGGAACGTTTCTGGGTCGACTTCACAGGTGCCGACCCCTCGCGCTTCCTCAAGACGACCCTGAAGCGACACAACCCCAAGACGACGCGAAAGAACTCAGGCGACAGCTACTACGGTTGCCTCGTCGTCCGCGTGCTGCAAAGCGCCGGTCTGTACCGTCGCATCGAAGGCTGGTGGTGCGGCATAGTAGGGGCTGCGACCGATTCCGATCAACAAAATCGGACATAGAGGGCGAACCATCCCGGATCGTCTAAGGGCAGGACAAATGGTTTTGGTCCATTGAATGAGGGTTCGAATCCTTCTCCGGGAGCTCACAGAACACAGTCGCTCAGTTTCGGGTCCTGACCTCAAGGTCGGGACCCGGCCTCGTTTTCGGTCCGTGACCCCCCGCTATCCTTCACGGGTCCACCCCCGAAGCCGAAGGGCACACCCGTGAGCGCAACCCGCCCGGCAGCCGTCGTCGTACTCGCAGCGGGTGAGGGCACCCGCATGAAGTCCGCGACGCCCAAGGTTCTGCACGAGATCTGCGGGCGCTCGCTCGTCGGTCACGTCGTCGCCGCCTCCCGCGAGCTCGACCCGGCCCACCTCGTGGTCGTCGTGGGCCACGCCCGCGAGCAGGTGACCGCCCACCTCGCCGGCGTCGACGCCGGCGTCCGCACCGCCGTCCAGTACGAGCAGAACGGCACCGGCCACGCCGTCCGGATGGCCCTCGAAGAGCTCGGCGGCACGGTCGAGGGGACCGTCATCGTCGTCTGCGGCGACACCCCGCTGCTCACCGGCGAGACCCTGCGCGCCCTCGCGGCCACCCACGAGGCCGACGGCAACGCCGTCACCGTGCTGACCGCCGAGGTCCCCGACTCCACCGGCTACGGCCGGATCGTGCGCGACCCGCGGACCGGCGCCGTGACGGCCATCGTCGAGCACAAGGACGCCACCGACGCGCAGCGCGCGATCCGCGAGATCAACTCCGGTGTCTTCGCCTTCGACGGCGCCCTCCTCGCCGACGCCCTCGGCAAGGTCCGCACCGACAACAGCCAGGGCGAGGAGTACCTCACCGACGTGCTCGGGATCCTGCGCGAGGCGGGTCACCGCGTCGGCGCGGCGGTCGGCGGCGACCACCGCCAGATCCTCGGGATCAACAACCGCGTCCAGCTCGCCGAGGCCCGCGCGCTGCTGAACGCGCGGCTGCTGGAGCGGGCGATGCTCGCGGGCGTGACGGTCGTGGACCCGGGCAGCGTGTTCGTCGACGTGACGGTCACCTTCGGGCAGGACGCCCTGATCCACCCCGGCACGCAGCTGCTGGGTGACACCCACATCGGCGAGGGGGCCGAGGTCGGCCCGAACACCCGCCTGAAGGACACCCGGGTGGGCGCGGGCGCCCGCGTGGACAACACGGTGGCGGACGGGGCGGTCGTCGGCGACCAGGCCACCGTGGGCCCGTTCGCGTACCTGCGTCCGGGGACGAACCTGGGCCTGAAGGCGAAGGCCGGCACGTACGTCGAGATGAAGAACGCGACGATCGGCGAGGGGACGAAGGTCCCGCACCTGTCCTACGTCGGCGACGCGACCATCGGCGAGTACACGAACATCGGCGCCGCGAGCGTCTTCGTGAACTACGACGGCGAGCACAAGCACCACACCACCGTCGGCTCACATTGCAAGACGGGTTCGGACAACATGTTTGTGGCTCCGGTCACCATCGGGGACGGCGCCTACACGGCTGCCGGATCGGTGATCACGAAGGACGTTCCGGCGGGTGCGCTGGCCGTGGCACGCGGTCAGCAGCGGAATATCGAGGGCTGGGTGGCCCGCAAGCGGCCCGGTAGCGCGGCCGCGACGGCGGCGCAGTCCTCGTCCGAGAAGGACTCCGGCCACCACTGAGGTGAACTGACCGGAAACGAGTGCGCCCGGGACGGCGTACCGTGATAGGTGCACGCAATTCGGCTGGCTCACCGTGTGCGGGACGGACGTACACGGGGGCGAGCAGCTTTTCACACGTCTGAGGAGACAGTGCTGTGACCGGGATCAAGACGACCGGCGAGAAGAAGCTGATGCTCTTCTCCGGCCGCGCCCACCCCGAGCTGGCCGAGGAGGTCGCGCACCAGCTGGGGGTCAGCCTGGTGCCGACCAAGGCTTTCGACTTCGCGAACGGCGAGATCTACGTCCGCTTCCAGGAGTCGGCGCGTGGCGCGGACTGCTTCCTGATCCAGAGCCACACGGCTCCGATCAACAAGTGGATCATGGAGCAGCTCATCATGATCGACGCGCTGAAGCGCGCGTCGGCTCGTTCCATCACGGTGATCATCCCGTCGTACGGGTACGCCCGTCAGGACAAGAAGCACAAGGGCCGCGAGCCGATCTCGGCGCGTCTGGTGGCGGACCTGCTGAAGACCTCCGGTGCGGACCGGATCCTGACGGTCGACCTGCACACGGACCAGATCCAGGGCTTCTTCGACGGTCCGGTGGACCACCTGTCGGCCCTGAACGTCCTCGCGGACTACGTGGGCGCCAAGGTGGACCGCACGAAGCTGACGGTCGTCTCCCCGGACGCCGGCCGCGTCCGCGTGGCCGACCGCTGGTGCGACCGCCTGGACGCGCCGCTGGCGATCGTGCACAAGCGCCGCGACAAGGACGTCGCCAACCAGGTGACGGTCCACGAGGTGGTCGGCGAGGTCAAGGGCCGCGTCTGCGTCCTGGTCGACGACATGATCGACACGGGTGGCACGATCTGCGCCGCGGCCGACGCGCTGTTCGCGCACGGTGCGGAGGACGTGATCGTGACGGCGACGCACGGCATCCTGTCGGGCCCGGCGGCCGACCGCCTGAAGAACTCGAAGGTCAGCGAGTTCGTCTTCACGAACACCCTGCCCGACCCCTCGGACCTGGAGCTCGACAAGATCACGGTCCTGTCGATCGCCCCGATGATCGCCCGCGCGGTGCGCGAGGTGTTCGAGGACGGTTCGGTGACGAGCCTGTTCGAGGAGCAGCAGTAAGGGCCTGAGGGCCCTGCGCTAGATCCTTTTGGGGGCGGCCTCCCCGCCGGGTACACTCGACGAGTTGCTCGGCGAGGGAGGCCGTATCCGTTTTTCGGGTGCGGGTGCTCCGTTATCGACGCGCTCTTCGTAGCAGGCCGTTCCGGCCGGGTGACCTCTGTCCGTTTCGTCACCCCACGAGGAGTGAACATGTCCGAGATCAAGCTTTCCGCGAAGCCCCGCGACACCTTCGGCAAGGGCTCTGCCCGCCAGTCCCGTCGTGACGCCCTGACCCCGGGTGTCATCTACGGCCACGGCACCGACCCGAAGCACGTCGGCGTCGAGGCCCACGCGCTGATGATGGCCCTGAAGACCCCGAACGTCCTGCTCTCCCTGGACATCGAGGGCGCCGGCACCGAGTTGGTCATCCCGAAGGCCGTTCAGCGCCACCCCCTGAAGCGCAACATCCTGCACGTCGACTTCCTGATCGTCCAGAAGGGCGAGAAGGTCACGGTCGAGGTTCCGGTCGTGACCGAGGGCGACCTGGCCCCGGGCGGCAACCTGCTGGAGACCCTGCTGTCGACGATCTCCGTCGAGGCCGAGGCGACCCACATCCCGACCGAGGTCACCGTTTCCATCGCGGGCCTGGAGGCCGGTGCCACGGTGCACGCCTCCGACCTGGTCCTGCCGGCCGGCACCACGCTGGCCGTCGACGGTGAGACCGCCGTTCTGCAGGTCGTCGCCCCGCAGGCCGAGGAGCCGGCCGCCGAGGCGGCCGAGGGCGACGAGGCCTGAGCCTCGCCCCTCCCCCTCAGCAGTTGCTGACCGACCGCCGTCCGGCTCCACTGGAGCGGGACGGCGGTCGTTCTCGTTCTCGGTCACGGGATCGAGGATCGAGGATTGAGGATTGAGGAGCTTTTGATGTCGGACGGCACGGCGCCGTGGCTGATCGTCGGTCTCGGTAACCCGGGGGCGGAGTACGCCGGCAACCGCCACAACATCGGTTTCATGGTGGCCGACCTGCTGGCGGAGCGGATCGGCGGGAAGTTCAAGGCGCACAAGGCGCGGGCGCAGGTGGTCGAGGGCCGGATGGGTCCGCCCGGGCCGCTGAACCGGCGCGTGGTGATCGCGAAGCCGATGTCGTTCATGAACCTGTCGGGTGGTCCGGTGGCGGCGCTGCGGGACTTCTACAAGGTGCCGGTGGAGCGGATCGTGGCGGTCCACGACGAGCTGGACATCGACTACGCGACGCTGCGGCTGAAGCTGGGCGGCGGGGACAACGGCCACAACGGGCTGAAGTCGATGACGAAGGCGATGGGTGCGGACTACCACCGGGTGCGGTGCGGGATCGGCCGGCCGCCGGGGCGGATGCAGGTGGCGGACTTCGTGCTGAAGGACTTCTCCTCGACGGAGCGCAAGGAGCTGGGCTGGTTCGTGGACCGGTCGGCGGACGCGGTGGAGTGCCTGGTCCAGGAGGGTCTGGAGCGGGCGCAGTCCGCCTACAACTCCTGATCGGCCGATCCGCCGCAGGACACAGGGAAGCCCCCGCCGGTTCGGCGGGGGCTTCCCTGTGTCCTGGCGGGGGTCAGCCGGTGTTGCGCAGGCCGGCGGCGACGCCGTTGACGGTGAGGAGGAGGGCTCGGGCGAGGAGCGGGTCGGGGGTCTCGCCGCGGGCGGCGGCGGCGCGCTGGCGGGCCAGGAGGGAGACCTGGAGGTAGGAGATGGGGTCCAGGTAGGCGTCGCGGACGGCGAAGGTCTGCTGGAGGACGGGCTGGGAGTCGAGGAGCTTCTCGCCCCCGGTGATGCGCAGGACCTCGCGGACCGTGAGTTCGTGTTCGGCCTCGATGCGGGCGAAGACGTGCTTGAGGCGGTCGGGGACCAGGGTGTCGACGTAGTGGCGGGCGATGCGCAGGTCGGTCTTGGCCAGGGTCATCTCGACGTTGGAGAGGAAGTTGCGGAAGAAGTGCCACTTCTGGCCCATCTCGCCGAGGGCGTCGTCCTGGCCGGACTCGCGCAGGGCCTTGAGGCCGGAGCCGACGCCGTACCAGCCGGGGACGATCTGGCGGGACTGGGTCCAGCCGAAGACCCACGGGATGGCGCGCAGGCCGTCGAGGCCGGCGCCGGAGTCGGGGCGGCGGGAGGGCCGGGAGCCGAGGTGGAGGTCGGCGAGCTGGTCGACGGGGGTGGCCGCGAAGAAGTAGGCGGGCAGGTCGGGGTCCTCGACGAGTTCGCGGTAGGCGGCGTGGGCGGCGTCGGAGACGATGTCCATGGCCGCGTCCCAGCGGGTGAGGGCGTCGGGGGACTGGCGGGGCGCGGTGTGCAGGGCGGAGGCCTGGAGGGTGGCCGCGACGGTCAGTTCCAGGTTCTCGCGGGCCAGGGACGGCACGAGGTACTTGTCGGAGATGACCTCGCCCTGTTCGGTGACCTTGATCTCGCCTTCGAGGGTGCCCCAGGGCTGGGCGAGGATCGCGTCGTGGGAGGGGCCGCCGCCGCGGCCGACGGTGCCGCCGCGGCCGTGGAAGAGGCGCAGGCGCACGCCGTGGCGGTGGGCGACGTCGCGCAGCCGGCGCTGGGCGCGGTGGATCTCCCACTGGCTGGTGGTGATGCCGCCGAACTTGCTGGAGTCGGAGTAGCCGAGCATGACCTCCTGGACGTCGCCGCGCAGGGAGACCAGGCGGCGGTAGGAGGGGTCGGCGAGCATCTCGTCGAGGATGACGTCGGCGGCCCGGAGCTCGTCGGTGGTCTCCAGGAGGGGCACGATGCCGATCTTGGCCCAGCCGGCGTGGAGGTCGAGGAGGCCGGCTTCGCGGGCGAGGACGGCGGCGGCGAAGACGTCGTCGGCGCCCTGGCACATCGAGATGATGTAGGACTCGATGACCTCGGGGCCGAACTTCTCGAAGGCGTCCTTGATGGCGGAGAAGACGCCGAGGGTCTTCTGGCCGGCCGGGTCGAGGGGTGCGGGGGTGGGTGCGAGGGGGCGGCGGGAGCGGAGTTCCTTGGCGAGGAGCTTCTGCCGGTAGTCGCGGGGCATGTCGGCGTAGCGCCAGGATTCCTCGCCGAGGCGGTCGAAGAGCTGGCCGAGGGCGTGGTGGTGGGCGTCGGCGTGTTCGCGGACGTCCATGGTGGCGAGCTGCAGGCCGAAGGCGGCCAGGGTGCGGATGGTGCGGTCCATGCGGCCGTCGGCGAACAGGGCGCCGCGGTGTTCGCGCAGGGAGGTCTGGATGAGGGTGAGGTCGGTGAGGAGCTCGGCGGTGCCGAGGTAGTCGCGGCCTTCCTCGTGGGGGGTGCCCTTGGCGAGGCGCTCGCGGGTGTTGAGGAGCTTCTGGCGGACGCAGGTGGCCTTGAGGCGGTAGGGCTCTTCGGCGTTGAGGCGCTTGTAGCGGGGGCTGATCTCGGGCAGGCGTTCGAGGTCGGCCTGGAGGGAGGTGAGGAGTTCCTCGGTGGCGCCGGTGTAGCGGATGGAGTTGGAGAGCAGTCCGCGCAGGAAGTCGATGAGTTCGAGGGCGTCGGTGATGCCGTGCTCGTGCTGGAGGATCAGGACGTCCCGGGTGACCTCGGGGGTCACGTTGGGGTTGCCGTCGCGGTCGCCGCCGATCCAGGTGCCGAAGGTGAGCGGGCGGGTGCCGGCGGGGAGTTCGACGCCGACGCGCTGGAGTTCGGCGGCGAGGTCCTCCAGGACGTCGCCGACGGCGTCGGCGTGGAGCTCGTCGAGGTAGTAGATGGCGTTGCGGGCCTCGTCGGTGGGCTCGGGGCGGACGACGCGCAGTTCGTCGGTCTGCCAGACGAGGTCGATGTTCTCGGCGAGGCGCAGGTCGTGGCGGCGGCGTTCGCCGGCTCCGGTGACGGGCTCTTCGAGGAGGGCGGCGATGCGGCGGAGCTTGTTGAGGACGCTGCGGCGGGCGGCCTCGGTGGGGTGTGCGGTGAAGACGGGGCGGACGTTGAGGTTCTTGACCGTCTCGCGCAGGTGCTCGGGGTCGGCGTCCTTGAGCATGTCGGCGGTGCGGGCGAGGAGGCTGCCCTCGGCGGCGCGGTGGGCGCGCAGCTCCTTGCCGCGGTGGACCTGCTCGGTGATGTTCGCGAGGTGGAAGTAGGTGGAGAAGGCCCGCACGAGCTTGGCGGCGGTCTCCAGGTCGGTGTCGCCCAGCAGCGCGGCGGCGGCCTCGCCGTCGGTGCGGGTCAGTGCGCGGACGCGTTCGACGAGGTCGAGGAGGTCCTGGCCCTCCTGGCGTACGAGGGTCTCGCCGAGGAGGTCGCCGAGGCGGCGGATGTCGGCGCGCAGCTCCGCGTTGGCGCTCTGGGCGGCGTCCTTGCGGTCGGACGGGGCGGCGGGCTGGGTGACGGGGGCCTGGGGGGCCTGGTCAGCACTGCTCACAGGTGCGGCTCCTTGCAGTGTTCGAGCGCTACTGGGCTGTGGGCTCCCGGGGGTGCGCGTGCGGCGGTGCCGATGGGGTGCGCAGCCCGGGCTGCCCGTGCGGACCGCGCTGTCCGACGACACCAGGATAGGCGGCGCCTCCCTGTGCCCTGGCAGAGCGTGCCGGTGTGCTGGCGGGGCGGCGTGTGCGGGGGGGCCGCGGGGGTGCCGGGCGGGGTGGCGAGGGCGCGCTCCTCTTGCCGGGCGGGAGGGTTTTGCCATACTTACGTTGCCGTAGGTTACGGATCCGTAGGTCTGGGGCCGTGACCGGGGCACCTGCCGGCTTCTCACCCCCCAGGGGATCCCTGATGACTGTCAGTCCCGATCTGATGGAGGGCGCTTCGGCGTCTTCCGGTAGCCCAGTGCCGTCCGCGACGCGCGGCGGCGAGCAGAAGCGTTCCGCGGAGCAGGTGGCGCTCCTGCTGTTCATCACCGTGCCCTTCCTGGCGCTGCTGGCGGCGGTGCCGCTGGCCTGGGGCTGGGGGGTGAGCTGGCTGGACCTCGGCCTGATGGTGTTCATGTACTTCCTGGCGTGCCACGGGATCACCATCGGCTTCCACCGCCACTTCACGCACGGTTCCTTCAAGGCGAAGCGTCCGCTGCGGATCGTGCTGGCGGTGATGGGGTCCATGGCGGTGGAGGGGCCGCTGGTGCGTTGGGTGGCCGACCACCGCAAGCACCACAAGTTCTCCGATCACGAGGGCGACCCGCATTCGCCGTGGCGGTTCGGGGAGAGCGTGCCGGCGCTGATGAAGGGCCTGTGGTGGGCGCACATCGGCTGGCTGTTCGACGAGGAGCAGACGGACCAGCAGAAGTACGCCCCGGATCTGATCGGGGACCCGGCGATCCGGCGGATCAGCCGTGACTTCGTCTGGTGGACGGCGGTGTCGCTGGCGATCCCGCCGCTGGTGGGGGGTCTGGTGACGATGTCGTGGTGGGGCACGTTCACGGCGTTCTTCTGGGGTTCGCTGGTGCGGGTGGCGCTGCTGCACCACGTGACGTGGTCGATCAATTCGATCTGTCACGCGGTGGGCAAGCGGCCGTTCCGTTCGCGGGACCGCAGCGGCAACGTGTGGTGGCTGGCGGTGCTGTCGTGCGGGGAGTCCTGGCACAACCTGCACCACGCGGATCCGACGTCGGCGCGGCACGGTGTGCTGCGCGGGCAGGTGGACTCCAGTGCGCGGCTGATCAGGTGGTTCGAGCTGGCCGGCTGGGCCTCGGACGTGCGCTGGCCGTCGGGGGCGAGGATCGACGCCCGGCGCAAGGACAAGAGCCCGAACGCGGCATGATGGGGGACGTGGCGATCGACGGCAGCAGTACCAGCAGTGACAAGCCCCGGCGGGGACGCCGGGTCCGGATGACGGGCGCCGAACGGCGCCAGCAACTGCTGGACATCGGCCGCGCCCTGTTCGCCGAGAAGGGGTTCGAGGGCACGTCGGTGGAGGAGATCGCGGCCAAGGCCGGGGTGTCCAAGCCGGTGGTGTACGAGCACTTCGGCGGCAAGGAGGGCCTGTACGCGGTCGTCGTGGACCGTGAGATGCGCCAGCTGCTGGACGGGGTGACGGGCGCGCTGACGGCCGGGCATCCGCGGGAGCTGCTGGAGCAGGCGGCGTTCGCGCTGCTGGACTACATCGAGAACTACACGGACGGTTTCCGGATCCTGGTGCGGGACTCTCCCGTGGCGCAGTCGACGGGGACGTTCGCTTCGCTGATCAGTGACATCGCCACGCAGGTGGAGGACATCCTGGGCCTGGAGTTCAAGGCGCGGGGGTTCGATCCGAAGCTGGCGCCGCTGTACGCGCAGGCGCTGGTGGGGATGGTGGCGCTGACGGGTCAGTGGTGGCTGGAGACGCGGCGGCCGAAGAAGGCGGAGGTGGCGGCGCACCTGGTGAACCTGGCCTGGCACGGGCTGGAGAACCTGGAGGCCCGGCCGCGGCTGGTGGGCCACCGCAAGAGCTGAGCCCCGCCGCAGGGCGGGGCGGCGCCCCGCCACCGGGTTTCCGGTGGCGGGGCGCCGTCGTGTGCGGGGCCGGCGGGCGGGTGTGCTCAGTGGCCGGGGAGGGGTTCGAGGAACTCCAGCCGGTTGCCGACGGGGTCGTGCGAGTAGAAGCGCCGGTGGCCCGGCAGATTGTCGTCCCATACGACGTCCGCTCCGCGGTCGCGGAGTCTGCCGGCGTACTCCTCGATGCCGGTGACCCGCAGTCCGGGATGCGCCTTGCGGGCGGGCCGGAAGTCCTCCTCCACCCCCAGGTGCAGCTGTACCGCGCCCGCGGCGAACCAGCAGCCCCCCCGCGCGGCGAGGACGGGGGGTTTGGAGATCTCGGTCATGCCCAGGACGCCTTGGTAGTAGGCGCGGAGCCGGTCCTCCGATCCGGGGGGTGCGGCGAGCTGTACGTGGTCGACTGCGCTCAGCATCGTCATGCCTCCTTGCGTGCGATGGCGAAGATGCGGCGGAAGGGGAACACGGTGCCCCTGGGGCCGCTGGGGTAGGCCAGGCGCAGGGCTTCGCGGTATTCGGCGAGGAAGCGTTCGGCGGAGTCGCGGTCGTCGCCGAGGACGGTGAGGACGGGGCGCAGGGCGGTTCCCTTGACCCAGTCGAGGACGGGGTCGGGGCCCTGGAGCATCTGGTGGTAGGTGGTCTCCCAGACGTCGACGGCGCAGCCGAGTTCGGTGAACCGGGCGAGGTATTCGGCGGGTTCGAGGATGTGGACGTAGCGGGCGCCGTGTCCGCCGAGGCGTTCGCGCCAGCGCGGGGTGTCGCAGAGTTCGGCGAGGAGGCGGTGGCTGGGGGCGGTGAAGTTGGCGGGGATCTGGAAGGCGAAGGTTCCGCCGGGGCGCAGGCCGTTGATCCAGGCGGCGAAGGAGCCGGGGTGGCTGGGGACCCACTGGAGGGCGGCGTTGGAGACGATCAGGTCGTAGGTCTCTTCGGGCATCCAGGTGGTGATGTCGCCGGGGCGGAAGTCGAGGCGGCCGCCGCCGGGGGTGGGTCCGGCGTGTTCGGCGTCGGCGAGGCGGAGCATGTCGGGGGAGAGGTCGAAGCCGGTGATGTGAGCCTCGGGCCAGCGGTCGGCGAGGAGCGCGGTGACGTTGCCGGGGCCGCAGCCCAGGTCGGCGATGCGGGCGGCCGGGCCGGTGGGGAGTTCGGGTATGCGGGCCAGCAGGTCGAGGAAGGGGCGCGTTCGGTGGCCCGCGTGCCGCAGGTATTGGTGGGGGTCCCAGACGGGTGCGGAGGGGCTGGAGCCGTCCATGGCGTGGGGGCGCACGGCCGGCGCGGTATCGGAATGCATGTTCGAGCCTCCCTACTGGTGGGGCGAACGGAAGCGGAAGCCGTTCCGGCCCCCTCCATGCCCATGCTCAGCCAGAATATATCTCGATGTCAAGATTCTTGAATTGAAGAGACTTCATGTCGACAGACCCCGTACACTGATCGGCATGGAGGACGAGGTCGACCGACTGGTCGCGGCATGGCGGCGAGAGCGCCCTGACCTCGACGTGGAACCGCTCGAAGTGCTCAGCCGCGTCAGCCGGCTCGCGCGCCACCTCGACCGCGCCCGCAGGCTGGCCTTCTCCGAGCACGGCCTGGAGCCGTGGGAGTTCGACGTCCTGACCTCGCTGCGGCGCGCCGGGGCCCCGTACCAGCTCTCCCCCGGGCAGCTGCTCACCCAGACGCTCGTCACCTCCGGCACCATGACCAACCGCATCGACCGGCTCGCCAAGAAGGGCCTCGTCGAACGGCTGCCGGATCCCAGCGACCGGCGCGGCGTCCTGGTCCGCCTGACCCCCGAGGGGCGCGACCGCGCCGACCAGTCCCTCGCGGGGCTGCTGGCCCAGGAACGGGCGATCCTGGCCCAGCTCTCCTCGGCCGAGCGCATCGACCTGGCGGGCCTGCTACGCCAGTTGACCGCTCCGTTCGACAACATCCCCGGATAGCTCCGCGGGCCGCACGCCGGCCCGCCGGGCCATCGCGACCGCCGCCAGGGTGGAGTGCACCCCGAGCTTGCCCAGCACGTTCTGCATGTGGGTGCGGACCGTGTGCGGGGACAGGAACAGGCGCGCCGCCACGTCCTTGCGGCCCAGCCCCGCCACCATGCAGCGCAGCACCTCGTGCTCGCGCGGGGTGAGGGACTCCACGAGCCGTTCGCTGTCGGTGCGGTGCTTGCGGGCGGCCGTCAGCTCCCGCAGCACCCCGGTGAGCAGGGCGGGCGCCAGGTGGGTCTCCTCGCGCAGCACCCCCCGGATCACGGCGAGCAGCCGCGACAGCGAACAGTCCTTCGCCACCCACCCCGACGCCCCCGCCTGCAGGGCCAGGGCCGCGCGGCGCGGGTCGTCCCGCTCGGCCAGGACCACCGTGCGGACGCCGGGGTGGGCGGTGCGCACCCCGGCGACCAGCGCGATCCCGTCCGCCGGCGGCGGGGACGGGGCACCCGGCGCCCGCTGACCGGGCACGGGCAGTACCGCGCCGACACCGCCGACACCCGCGCCGCCGGCCGTACCGGGCGGTCCGGGCGTCCCCGGCGGGCCCGGGGCGGGCGGGCCGGCGGCGGGCGGGGCCACGGGCGGTGCGCCCGGCGGCGGTCCGGCCGCGCCGAGGTCGGCGTCGACGAGCAGCACGTCGAAACGGCGGCCTTCGGCGGCCGCGCGTTCCAGGCAGCGCTGGGCCGCGGGGCCGCTGCCGGCCGCGGACACGTCCACGTCCGGCTCGGCCGCGAGCGCGGCTGCGAGAGATTCGGCGAAGATGCGGTGGTCGTCGACCACCAGGACCCGGATGCGAACCACAAAACCCCCAAGGGTCGGGGAACGGACGACTACGGGTACGACGCCCGGCCGGGTGGCCCACCGGCCGCCGCGGCCGCCGCCGCGACTTCTGTGCACCTACCCGGGACCGGACGCCGCACCCGGCGTGTCTCGACCCCTGAATCAACACCGGCCCCCACCGGCGTCACTCATCAGCGTAGGGCGGGCCGCGTTCCGTGGTTGGCCGAATAGCAGAAGTTTTCCGAGCGATTTTCGGGTCGCGGGCTCCGCAACGACCTTCCCGGTGGCCGGATTTCACCTGTCCGGAAGCCCGGGAGCGGGAATCCCTCCCCGGCGCGTGCCCCCGGCAGTTGCACGGGGACCGTTTCACCCGGCGTACGCACGCCGGGCGCCCGCGCAGGGCGCCCGTCCACCGCGCACACCGCATACGCGTGCGCCCCCCGCACCGGACGGTGCGGGGGGCGCGGCGCGGCACCGGAGGGCCGGCGCACGGGGGGCTCAGGGGGCGCGCACCCCCCGGGCCTCCGGAGGGTCAGGAGCGCTGCCTGCGGGCGAAGTTCCAGGCGTCCGTCACGATGCCGGTGAGGTCCGAGCGGGACGGCGTCCAGCCCAGGCGCTCGTGCGCCGTGCGCGCGGAGGCGACCAGGACCGCCGGGTCGCCGGCCCGGCGCGGGGCCACCACCTCGGGGATCTCGTGGCCGGTGACCTTGCGGACCGTCTCGATGACCTCGCGCACCGAGAAGCCGCTGCCGTTGCCGAGGTTGCAGACCAGGTGCTCGCCCGGGACGGCTTCGCGCAGCGCGGCGAGGTGGGCCTCGGCGAGGTCGGCGACGTGGATGTAGTCGCGCACGCAGGTGCCGTCGGGGGTCGGGTAGTCCTCCCCGAACACCGAGATCGACTCGCGCTCCCCCAGGGCGACCTGGAGCACCAGCGGGATCAGGTGGGTCTCGGGGTCGTGGCGCTCGCCGAACTCCTTGTAGGCGCCCGCCACGTTGAAGTAGCGCAGGGAGACCGCCGCGAGGCCGTGCGCCGCGCACTCCCCCGCGATCATGTGGTCGACGGCCAGCTTGGAGGCGCCGTAGGGGTTGGTGGGGGCGGTCACGGAGGTCTCCGTGAGCGCGCCCTCGGTGGGCTCCCCGTAGGTGGCGGCGGTGGAGGAGAAGACGAGGGTGCGCACGCCTGCCTCGCGCATGGCGGTGAGCAGGGCGAGGGTGCCGCCGACGTTGTTGTCCCAGTACTTGCCGGGGTCCACGACGGACTCCCCGACCTGGGAGGAGGCCGCGAAGTGCAGGACGGCGTCGTAGGAGGGGTCCAGGTGCAGGGCGGCGTCCTGGATGCGGCCGTTGACGAGGGTGGCGCCGGCGGGGACGCCCTCACCGAAGCCGGTGGAGAGGTCGTCGAGGACGGTGACCTCGTGTCCGGCCTCCAGGAGATGGGCGGCGACGACGCTGCCGACGTATCCCGCACCACCGGTGACCAGGTACTTGCTCACTCGTACTCCTAGCTCTCGCGGACGCACGCGGGTGCGCGTGCTGGTGTCTGGCTTACCGGATTCCGGGCTTCCGGGGAAATCGGCCGCGTGGGGCGGCTCAGGCCCCGGCCGGCTGCGGCCGGTCCTGCGCCCCCTGCGGCTCCCGCGGTACGGGCGGCGCGGGCGGCGCGGCCCGGTCGAGCAGTCCGGTGCGGGCGGCCAGCGCGGCCGCCTCCAGCCGGGAGCCGACGCCCAGCTTCATCAGGACCCGCTGGACGTGGGTGCGTGCCGTGCTCGGTGCGATGGCCATGCCGGCCGCGATCAGCCGGGTGTCCTCGCCCTCGGCGACCCGCACCAGCACCTCCACCTCGCGCGGGGTCAGCAGCCGCAGCAGCCGGGTGCCCTCGTCGTCGGGCTGCGCGGCGGGGTTGAGGAGTTCGGCGAAGGCGCTCTGGAGCAGCTGCGGGGAGATGGCGACCTCCCCGGCGCGGGCCTTGGCCAGGGCCCGCTCGACGCCCTCGATGCGTTCGTCCTGGCGTACGTAGCCCGAGGCGCCGGCGGCGAAGGCGGCGGCGATCCCGCGGGGGCTGGGCACCGGGCCGAGGACGACTACGGCGATCTGCGGGCGCTCGCGCTTGATCCGGACGACCGGTTCGAAGACCCCGGGCTCCGCGGGGGTGGCGGTGCCGAACAGGCACACCTCCGGGGCGCGGCTGATGACCAGTTCGGCGGCTCCGGCCGCCGGAGCGGCCGCCGCGAGCACCCGGTGCCCGCGCAGTTTCAGGGCCGAGGCGAGCGCCTCGGCCAGCAGACGGTGCTCGTCGACCACCATGACGCGTACGCCCATCAAGGCTCCCACCCCAGATCCTTCTGACCCGGCAAGCTACACGCTTGTTCGACGGGGCGCGGGGGTTACCGTGCGAAAGCCCCCGATCGGTGGGCACCGGCCGGGGGCTTTCGCGCCGTGTCAGTTCGCGGCGAAGGAGATGAACAGGTAGTCCTTCTCCTTGTCCGAGTACGGCTTGCTGGCCAGGCTCTCGGACATGAACAGCCGGCCGTTGTGGTAGCGGAGCTCGGAGCGGACCGGGGAGAAGCCGGCCTCCTGGCTCCGGCTGGCGGCCGGGTTCTGCATCAGGAGGGTCTCCTTCAGCGTCTTGCCGTCGAGGCTGACGACCTGCCCGCCGCCGTCGTACGGGGGCACCTTGTAGGCGATGACGTTCGACCCGTCCATGCGCAGCGGGTACATGACGTACTTCTCGCCCGCGTCGGCGCGGTCACTGGTGGCCTTGCCGGTCTCGAGGTCGAAGGAGACGATCTCGTTGGTGCGGCCGGTGGGCGAGGAGCCCTGGTGCTCGTACGTCGGCAGGTAGACCTTGCCGTTGCCGACCACCATGTTGGTGCACTGCTCGACCTCGGTGGCCGGGCAGCGGGGCGCGTAGCTGCCGGAGGACAGGCCGATGCGGGTCTTGAGCTGGCCGGCGTCGTCGAGGACGAAGAGGTCGCTGACGTTGGTGGCGTTCTTCGCGGTGTTGCCGACGTTGGCGGCGATGACGAGGGGCTTGGTGGAGATGATCCCGGCCCACTCGATGCCCGCGGACAGCTTGTACGAGTACTTGGGCGCGCCGCTCGTGGGGTCGAGGGCCTGCGCGTAGAGGGTCTCGTCGGAGCTGCCGCCGCACTTGCGGAGCACGGCGAGGGCCTCGCCGCCCGCGTAGCCGAGGTCGTAGCAGCCCTGGGCGTCGGTCTTGGGGGTCCACAGGGGCTTGCCGTCGGCGAGGTTCCAGGCGGCGCCGCCGTAGAGGCCGCCGGCGGCGACGGTCTGGCCGCTGATGGTGACCTCGGTGAAGGCCACTGGCTTGTCGCCGCCGGTGGCGGACTTGGCGGTGGCGGACCAGACCAGCTTGCCGGTGTTCAGGTCGATGACGCCGGCCTGGGTGCACTGCGGGTACTTCTTGTCGGCGGTGGCCGGGCCCTCCTGGAAGAGGATGGCGGTCTTGTTGTCGCTGACGTGCCGGGTGGCTCCGCAGACGTTGGCGCCGAGCGGGAGTTCCCACTTCTTGCCGCCGTCGACGAGGTTGTAGCCGACGACCTTGCCGATGTCGGACTTGACGTAGGTGGTGTCGGTCAGCCAGGAGCCGTCGACGCCGATCACGTCGGAGCCGGGCACCTGGGTGGTCGCGCTGGCCAGCGGCTTCGACTTGGGGTTCGCCGGGACCTTCTCGGCGCCGGCCAGGGCGGGGGCCTTGGGGTCGGGCGAGCCGCTCGCGGCGGCGGACGGGTTGTCGCCGCCTCCGCTGTCGCCGGAGGTGTACCAGAAGCCGCCGCCGATGATGAGGGCCATCGCGAGGACGGCCGCGCCGACGATCAGCAGCTGGTTGCGCAGGTCGTGGGAGCCGCCGCCCGCGGCGGGCCGCGCCGGGGCGGGGGCCTGGAGGGTGCTCGGCTGGGGCGGCTGCTGCGGGTAGCCGTAGCCGGGCTGCTGCTGCGGGTACCCGTAGCCGGGCTGCCCGCCGGGCGGCGGCACGGGGGGCTGGGCGGGCTGGGTGGCGGCCTGCGGGGGCTGCGGCGGGGTGCCGGGCGGCGGCGGGGCGGCCGGGGGCTGCCCCGGCGGCGGGCCGGGCGGCGGCGGGGGGCCGCCGAATCCGCCGGACGGCGGCTGGCTGGGGGGCGGCGGGGTGGTCATCTGCTGCTACTGCCTCTCGGTGGGCGGCTCGGTGGACGCGTTCACTTGCCGAATGCCATCAGGAGCTTCTCGTCCGTGCTGTTGGCCATCAGCGTGGTCACGGACAGGAAGAAGCGGCCGTCCTCGTAGGCCCTCTGGGAGAACATGAAGGAGCCTTCGATCTTCGCGGCCGGTCCCGAGGGCAGGCGCAGCAGCGTCGTGGGCGTGCCGCCGGCCGCCGGGATCGAGACGACCTCGCCGGGCTGGTCCAGGGCGCCGGTGTGGTAGGCGATCAGCTGTCCGTTCGCGGCCTTCAGCGGGGTCAGGCCCCGCTTCTCCCCGGCGGCCCGGCGCCACTTGGCCTTGCCGCCGGCGAGGTCGAAGGCGACGATCTCGTTGTTGTCGCCGACCTTGCCGTCGGTCGTCAGGTAGAGGGTGTCGCCGTCGACGGCGGAGTCGCCGCAGCCCTGGAGGTCGTCGAGGGTGCTGGTGCCGCAGTTGACCACGAAGGAGCCCTCGGCGGCCATGCTGGAGCGCTTCTTGCCGTCCGCGGTCAGGGCGATGACGGCGCGTTCCTTGGTCTCGCGGTTGCCGATGTCGAGGACGGCCGGGGAGACGGAGTAGACGCCGTTGACCTGCCAGCCCTTGGGAAGGCGGTAGGCCCAGCTCTTCTTGCCGGTGACCGGGTCGGCGTCCTGGACCTCGACGGTGTGGTCGGCGTCCATGCACAGGGCGATGGCGAGGACCTTGCCGCGGCCGGCGGCGTACTGGGTGGGGTGGCAGCCTTCGGGGACGTTGCCGGAGAAGAGCTTGTCGCCGGTGGTGACGCGGTAGGCGCTGGTGCCGCCGAGCCGGTTGACGACGACGGTGTCGCCGGTGAGGCTCAGGGCCGCGCTGCCGCCGCCGTCGAACATGTTCTCCTTGGCGACCTCCTTGGTCCAGCCCTCCTTGCCGGCCTTGAGGTCGATCTGCTTGAGCTGGTTGCACTCCGCGTTGGAGCCGGTGCCGTCCTTGACGACGACGACCGCCTTGCCGTCGGCGGTGGCCTGGGCGGCGAGCCCGCAGATCTCCGCGCGGGTGTCGATCTTCCACTTCTCCTTGCCGTCGGTCACGCCGTAGCCGACGACGGTGGTGCCGATGGTCTTGGCGACGGTGTCGCCGACCACCCACAGGCCCTTGGTGGCGATGCCGAGGTCGGAGCCCTGCATCTTGACGGTCTTGAGCCAGAGCGCCTTGTCCTCGCCGGGCTTGCGGCCCGCGTTGAGGTCGGTCTGCTCGGGGGCGCCGTTGCCGCTGCCGTCGCCCTTGTCCACGGACGGGGAGCCGGCGGGCTTGGGATCGGCGGGGGTGGAGGCCTGCGCGGCGGGCTTGCGGGGGCCGTCGCCGGTGCCGAAGGCGAACCAGGCGCCGGCGCCCAGGACGAGGACGCCCGCGACGGCCGCCGCGACGAGGACCGCTCCCTTGCGGCGGCCGCCGGACGGCGGGCCCGCGGGCGCGCCCGGCGGCGGGAAGCCGTGGCCGCCGGGCTGGGCCAGGGGCTGGGGGACGGTCGGCGGCTGCTGGGCGTACGGGTTGCCGCCGGGCGGCGGGTAGCCGTATCCCGGCTGGGGCGGCCCGGGCAGGTGGCCGTAACCGGAAGGCGGCGGCGGCTGGTTCGGCGGCGGCTGGGGCGGCTCGGTCATCAGCGCATACCTTCGGCTTCAGGCGGTCGGTGAACCGGGCGGGGCCCGGAGGAGATCGAAAAGAACCGACCCTTTCTATCACTGGTGGCCGGTACGCAACGGGCCGGTCGCACCCCTGTTCCCAAGGGCGGACCGGCCCGTGACGCGCCTGTTATCGGCCTTGCGGGGCCTCGGGGCTCAGGCCTCCTCGGCCAGTTCCAGCCAGCGCATCTCCAATTCGTCCCGCTCGGAGATGAGTTCGCGCAGCTCCGCGTCGAGCTTGGCGACCTTGTCGTAGTCGGTGGAGTGCTCGGCGATCTGGGCGTGCAGGTTCGACTCGCGGTCGGACATCTTGTTGAGCTGCCGCTCGATCTTCTGGAGTTCCTTCTTCGCGGCGCGGGAGTCTCCGGAGGACGTCGACCTGGCCGCGGCGACGGGGGCGGGCGCCGGGGCGGCCGCCTCGATCATCCGCCGGCGGCGCTCCAGGTACTCGTCCAGGCCGCGCGGCAGCATCCGCAGGCTGGCGTCGCCGAGCAGGGCCATCACCGTGTCGGTGGTGCGCTCGATGAAGAACCGGTCGTGGGAGATGACGATCATCGAGCCGGGCCAGCCGTCGAGGAGGTCCTCCAGCTGGGTGAGGGTCTCGATGTCGAGGTCGTTGGTGGGCTCGTCGAGGAAGAGGACGTTGGGCTCGTCCATCAGCAGGCGCAGGATCTGCAGGCGGCGCCGCTCACCGCCGGAGAGGTCGCCGACGGGCGTCCACTGCTTCTCCTTGGTGAACCCGAACTGCTCGCACAGCTGGCCGGCCGTCATCTCCCGGCCCTTGCCGAGGTCGACGCGGTCGCGGACGCGCTGGACGGCCTCCAGGACGCGCAGCGACGGGTCGAGCTCGCCGACCTCCTGGGAGAGGTAGGCCAGGCGGACGGTCTTGCCGACGGTGATCTCGCCGGAGGCGGGCTGCGTCTCGCCCTGGGTGCGGGCGGCCTCGGCGAGGGCCCGCAGCAGGGAGGTCTTGCCCGCGCCGTTGACACCGACCAGGCCGACGCGGTCGCCGGGGCCCAGGTGCCAGGTGAGGTGCTTGAGGAGGGTCTTGGGGCCGGCCGTGACGGTGACGTCCTCAAGGTCGAAGACGGTCTTGCCGAGGCGGGCGTTGGCGAAGCGCATCAGCTCCGACTTGTCGCGCGGCTCCGGCACGTCGGCGATCAGCTCGTTGGCGGCCTCGATGCGGTAGCGGGGCTTGGAGGTGCGGGCCGGGGCGCCGCGGCGCAGCCAGGCCAGCTCCTTGCGCATCAGGTTCTGCCGCTTGACCTCTTCGGTGGCGGCGATCCGCTCGCGCTCGGCGCGGGCGAAGACGTAGTCGCTGTAGCCGCCCTCGTACTCGTAGACGGAGCCGCGCTGGACGTCCCACATGCGGGTGCAGACCTGGTCGAGGAACCACCGGTCGTGCGTGACGCAGACGAGGGCGCTGCGGCGGGCCTGGAGGTGCCCGGCCAGCCAGGAGATGCCCTCGACGTCGAGGTGGTTGGTGGGCTCGTCGAGGACGAGGAGGTCCTGCTCGGCGATGAGCAGCTTGGCGAGGGCGATGCGGCGGCGCTCGCCGCCGGAGAGCGGGCCGATGACGGTGTCCAGGCCCTGGCCGAAGCCGGGCAGGTCCAGGCCGCCGAAGAGGCCCGTGAGCACGTCGCGGATCTTGGCGTTGCCGGCCCACTCGTGGTCGGCCATGTCACCGATGATCTCGTGCCGGACGGTGGCCGAGGGGTCGAGGGAGTCGTGCTGGGTGAGGACGCCCATCCGCGTGCCGCCGCTCTGGGTGACCCGGCCGCTGTCGGGCTCCTCCAGCTTGGCGAGCATCCGGATGAGGGTGGTCTTGCCGTCACCGTTGCGGCCGACCACACCGATCCGGTCGCCCTCGGATACGCCGAGGGAGATGCCGTCGAGCAGGGCACGGGTGCCGTACACCTTGCTGACTGCCTCGACATTGACCAGGTTGACGGCCATCAGACGCGCTCCAGGGAAAGGGTGTGGATCAGCCCCTCAGCCTAACCCTCCGCGCCGACACCGACCGTTCCACCAGCCAGGCGCCCGCCAGGGCCATGCCGATGGCGGCGGGCGCGGTGACCGGGAGGGCGACGAGGACGGCGGTGTGCCCCTCCAGGAGGCCGCCGAGGCCGGTGCTGGACAGGCCGAGGATCCCGAGGAGGGACAGGGTGGTGCCGATGGCGGCGGCGGGGCCGCTGCCGGAGGCGGTGTCCGCCGGGGAGGGCGCCTCGAAGCGGCGGAAGCCGGCCACGAGGAGGACGGTGAGCCCGGCGCCGAGCAGGAGCCTGACCGGGACCTGCGCCCACCAGGCGGCGGTGGCCGGCTCGGGCAGCGCGAGGCCGAGGGCGAGCTGGGCGGCGTACACGCCGAGCATGGCGGTGAGGTGCCAGAGGAACGCGGTCATGGCGACCCCGTTGGCGGCGACCACCGCGCGCCAGACGCGGGGCCGGGCGAGGAGGGCGGCGGCGGGGCGGGCCGACAGCTGGACGGCGCCGACCAGCCACATGCCGTGGCAGAGCAGGGCGAGGGTGGGCGGGGCCATGTTGGACACCTTCTCGCCGGGCATCCCGACCATCGACAGCGGGTACGGCCCGGCGGCGACGAGGAGCACCGCCCCGGCCAGGCCGGCGCCGCCGAGGAGGGCGGGGCGGCGGATGCGGCCGTCGGCGCGCAGGAAGCCGAGCTGGTGGACGGCGAGCCAGACGAAGGCGAAGTTCAGGAACTCGGCGTACGGCAGGTGCAGGGCGAAGCGGGCCGTGTCGACCAGGGCGGCGGCACCGGCGAGCGCGGCGAAGGCGCCCCATCCCCAGCGGGCGTGGGCGCGCAGCAGGGGCGGGGTGAGGGCCACCATGGCGAGGTAGATCCCGATGAACCACAGCGGCTGCGTCACCATCCGCAGGGCGGCCCCGGCCAGCGGACCGCGGTCCGCGCCGGCGAGCTGCACGGCGAGGGCGAGGGCGGCCCAGACGAGGACGAACACCAGGGTGGGCCGCAGCAGGCGGCGCAGCCGGGCGCGCAGGAAGACGGCGTACACGGGCCGGCCGGCGGCACGGCGCTCCAGGGAGCGGTAGGAGAGGGCGTGGCTGAAGCCGCCGACGAAGAAGAAGACGGGCATGACCTGGAGCCCCCAGGTGAGCACCTGGAGACCGGGCAGGAGGGCGAGCAGGTTCCCTATGCCGTCGGCGCTGACGGCGGCCATCAGCCAGTGGCCGAGGACGACGGTCCCGAGGGAGGCGACCCGGAGCAGGTCCACGTACCGGTCCCGCGTGGCGGGGGTGGCATCGGCGAGGGCGCGTGCGCTGGCTGTCATGCCCCCTACGCTCGCGGGCCGCGGCCGCACGGAACAGGGCGCGACTACTCATCCCCGGCCTGAGTAGTGGGCCCCGGCCGGGGAGGGGGGGCCGCTGCGCGGGGCCGGTCCCCTACCCGCCCTTCCACCGTTCCCAGGGGCTCCGCCCCTGACCCGGTTCCGTGGCTGCCCGCAGGCGACAGATCAGCCGCGCCGAATCCAGCCCCGCCTGGGGCCCCTCCCAGCGGTAGCTGGGGGAGTTTGAGGCGCGGGGGTCTGGGGGCGGAGCCCCCCAGGGAACGGGCGAAGGGCGGGGTGGGGAGACGGCTCCGCGCAGCGGCACCACCCGCACCCCGGCGGGCCCGGCTACGCCAGGACCGTGGCCCCCGCCGCAGGCGAGGCGGTGACCCGGGTCGCCCGGCACGTGCCGGAGGCCTCCAGCTCCGCCGCGACCTTGACCGCGGCCCCCGCGTCCCGCACCAGGAACGCCGTCGTCGGCCCGGACCCCGACACCAGCCCGGCCAGGGCCCCGGCCCCGACCCCCGCCTCCAGCGTCCGCGCCAGCTCCGGCCGCAGCGACAGCGCCGCCGGCTGGAGCCCGTTGGACCGCGGCAGCACCGCCGCCAACGCGTCCGGGTCGCCCGACGCGAGGGCGGCGAGCAGCTCCGCCGAGGCCTGCGGCACCGGTACGTCCGTGCCCCCCGTCAGCCGGTCGAACTCGCGGAACACGGCCGGTGTCGACAGCCCGCCGTGCGCGACGGCGAACACCCAGTGGAAGCCGCCCGCCTCGACCGGGGTGAGCACCTCCCCGCGCCCGGTGCCCAGCGCCGCGCCGCCCACCAGGCTGAACGGGACGTCGCTGCCGAGCTCCGCGCAGATCTCCAGCAGTTCCTCGCGCGGGGTGCCGAGCCCCCACAGCGCGTCGCACGCCAGCAGCGCCGCCGCGCCGTCCGCGCTGCCGCCGGCCATGCCGCCCGCGACGGGGATGTTCTTGGCGATGTGCAGGTGGACGGCGGGAGTGAGCCCGGCCCGGGCGGCGAGGATCTCGGCGGCCCGGGCGGCGAGGTTGGTCCGGTCCAGCGGCACCTGGTCGCTGTCGGGGCCCGCGCAGCTGACGGTGGGCCCGTCGCCGTCGGTCGCGGTCGCGGTGACCTCGTCGTAGAGGGAGACGGCGAGGAAGACGTTGGCCAGGTCGTGGAAGCCGTCGGGTCGGGCGGCGCCCACCGCCAGCTGCACGTTGACCTTCGCGGGGACCCGTACGGTCACCGCCGTGCGCGGCGCGGCGCTCACAGCGCGGGCTTCTGCGCGTGGGCCGGCTTGTGCTCGGCGATCGCCGCGAACTCCTCCACCGTCAGGGACTCGCCGCGGGCCAGCGGGCTGATCCCGGCGGCGACGAGCGCGGCCTCGGCGGCGGCCGCCGAGCCGGCCCAGCCGGCGAGCGCGGAGCGCAGGCCCTTGCGCCGCTGCGCGAACGCGGCGTCGACCACCGCGAAGACCTCGGCCTTGGAGGCGCTGGTCGCGATCGGCTCGGAGCGGCGGACGAGGGAGACGAGCCCGGAGTCGACGTTCGGGGCGGGCCAGAAGACGTTGCGGCCGATGGATCCGGCGCGCTTGACGTCCGCGTACCAGTTGGCCTTGACGGAGGGGACCCCGTACACCTTGTTGCCGGGGCGGGCGGCGAGCCGGTCGGCGACCTCCGCCTGGACCATCACGAGGGTCCGCTCGATGCTGGGGAAGCGGTCGAGCATGGTCAGCAGCACCGGCACGGCCACGTTGTACGGCAGGTTCGCGACGAGCGCGGTCGGCGCGGGCCCCGGCAGCTCGGTGACGAGCATGGCGTCGGAGTGGACCAGCGCGAACCGGTCCTTCTTGCGCGGCATCCGCGCCTCGATGGTGGCGGGCAGCGCGGCGGCGAGGATGTCGTCGATCTCGACGGCGACGACCCGGTCGGCGGCCTCCAGCAGGGCGAGCGTCAGCGAACCGAGGCCCGGGCCGACCTCGACGACCACGTCCTCGGGGCGGACCTCGGCGGTGCGCACGATCCGGCGGACCGTGTTGGCGTCGATGACGAAGTTCTGGCCCTTCTGCTTCGTCGGGCGCACGCCGAGGGCGGCGGCCAGCTCTCGGATGTCGGCCGGGCCGAGGAGGGCGTCGGAAGGGGCCTCGGAGGCCTGGGGGGTCCCGTGGGGCTGCTGCTGCTCTGCGGTGCTCACCGGTAAAGCCTACGGCCGCAGTGCGGCCACGGACTCGCCCCCCGCTGCACGTAGAGCTTCTTCGCCCGGAACGTCTGCTCCCCGGCCGGGGCGTCCTGCGGGCGGCCGCTGCCGCCGAGGGCCTGCCAGGTGGTCACGTCGAACTGGTAGAGGCCCCCGTAGGTGCCCGAGGCGTCGGTGGCGGCGGGCCGGCCGCCGGACTCGCACTGGGCGAGCGCGCCCCAGTCGAGGTGGTCGGCGCCGGCGACGGAGTTCGGCAGCGGCTTCGTGCCGACCTTGACGAGCTGGCTGACGGGCTCGCGGACGACCTCCTCGGCGATCTTGCGGGCGGGCTGGCGGACCCCGTTGACGGTGCGCAGCCCGTACGTGACCCGGCGCGCGCCGGGGCGTCCGGCGCGCTCGACGACCTCGGTGCCGGCGAAGAGGGTGTCGTCCTCGACGCGTTCGGTCGTGTACGGGATGCGCTCCTCGCGGACCTCCCGGGTGCCGGTGATGCGCAGGACGGTGACGGTCTGGCCGTCGCGCGGGAAGGAGTTCGGGGGGACGGAGGTGGTGTCCTCGCCGCGCAGGGTGATGCCGGCCTGGTCGAGGGCCTCCTGGACGGTGGCGGCGTTGGTGCGGATGGTGCGTTCGCGGCCGTCGGCCATGAAGGTGACGCCGCGTTCGGTGCGCACGCTGAGGGTGAGTCCGGTGCGGGGGACGGGGGCGGTGGGCGGAGCGGAGAGGTAGGCGCCCTCCACGCGGACGCCGAGCTGGCGCAGGGCGGCGTCGACGGTGCGGGCGGTGGTCCACAGGCGGCGGCTGGTGCCGTCGAGGGTCAGGCTCAGGGGGCGGCCGTAGCGGACGACGACCTCTTCGCCGTCCTGGAGGGAGGAGTCTCGGGCGGGGGCGACGAGGTCGTGGGGGCCGACGCCGAGGCCTTCGGCGGCCAGGAGGCCCTCGACGTTGCCGGCGAAGGTGTGGAGGGTGCGGGGTTCGCCGTCGACGGTGAGGTGGACGGACTTGTCGGCGGCGACGAAGGCGGTGGTGCCGCCGGCGAGGAAGGCCACGACGAGGGCCTGCGGGACGATGCGCCGCCAGTTGTCCCGGACGGCGACGCCCTGCGCCCCGCCGGTACGGCCGCGGCGGCGCCGGCCGGGGGCGGCGTCGGCGCCCGGTCCGGCCGCGTCCAGGGGGCGGGGGGCGGCGGCCCGGCGGCGCCCGGTGGGCCCCGCGGGGGCGGGAACGGCGTCGCCCCCCCTCCACCGACCGACACCGACACCGGCACCGGCACCGGCCTCCGCGTCGGCCCCGCCGTCGGCCGGCACCCCGGGGGCGCGGCGCCGCCCGGGGCCCGGATCCGGGGCGGGGCCGTCGTCGTACGGGGCGCCGGGGGCCCTGCGGCGGCCGGTGGCCGGGGGGCCGTCGGGGGCGGCTGCGGGGGCGGGCGCGGCGGTGGCGCGGCGGCGGCCGGCGGGGCGGCGGCCCTCGGCGGGGGCCGCGCCCGGGAGTCCGGCGGCCGGGGGTGCGGCGGCGTGGGGTGGCGGTTCAGCCGGGGCCGGTCCCGCGGCCCGGCGGCGCCCGCCTCCTGCGGCCCGGCGGGAGGCGGCCGGGGCGGGCTCGTCGGCGGGGCCGGGGGCGTCGGCGGGGGCAGCTCCGGCGCGGCGCCTGCCGGTGCCGCCGGTCCGGCCGCCGGGCTGACCGGCGCTGCCCGGGCCCGCGCTCCCGGGGTCGCCGCCCGGGCCGGCTCCGGCCCGTTCGGCCCCGGCCGCCCGGCGGCGGGCGCCGCGCCGGCCGTCGGCCCGCCTGCCCTCGGCCCGGGGGGCGGGGACCCCGGGCTCGGGGCCGGCACCCCGGCCCGGGTCCAGGTCGTCCGGGTACCGGGCCGGGTCCGAAGCCGGGTCCGGGGCCGGGCCGGCGTCCGGCTCGGCCCCCGGCCAGGAGACACGGCGGTGACTGCCCTGCGTATCGCTCACGTCGCTCGCTCCACTGGTCCGGCCCCGGCTGGTTCGGGCACGGCACCCTAGCGGGAGCGGCCGTCACGCACCAAAGCCGTTCGACTACCCAGCGTGTCGAACGAACGGGTGTACCGAAGGTGTCGCCACAGCCGTACCGAAATGTCGGCACATCGCCATGGCGACATGTCCTTGTATCTCTGTGCAGACGACGGAGTGAGCCGGCCGGTCAGTAGTCGAAGGCGCGGGCCGTGTTGGCGGCGAGGGCCGTGGCCATGGCGTCCTCGTCGATGCCGCGCACCGCCGCCATCGCCCGCACCGTCAGCGGGATCAGGTACGGCGCGTTGGGCCGCCCGCGGTACGGCGCCGGCGTGAGGTACGGGGCGTCCGTCTCCACCAGGACCAGTTCCAGCGGGGCCACCGCCAGCGCCTCGCGCAGCGGTGCCGCGTTCTTGAAGGTGACCGTGCCGGCGAAGGACATGTAGTACCCGGCGGCGGCGCACTCCCGGGCCATCTCGGCGTCCCCGGAGTAGCAGTGGAAGACGGTCCGCTCGGGCGCGCCCTCCTCGCGCAGCACGCGCAGCACGTCGGCGTGGGCGTCGCGGTCGTGGATGACGAGCGCCTTGCCCTGCCGCTTGGCGATCTCGATGTGGGCCCGGAAGGAACGCTCCTGCGCGGCCATGCCCTCCGGTCCGGTGCGGAAGTAGTCCAGCCCGGTCTCGCCGACCGCCTTGACGTGGCCGAGGGCGGCCAGCGCCTCGATCTCGGCGAGGGCGTCGTCCAGCGCGCCCTCGCCGCCGCCGGCCCGGGCTCCCTGCCGTGACCAGCCGTCGGGGTCCCCGAGGACGATGCGGGGGGCCTCGTTCGGGTGCAGCGCCACCGCGGCGTGGACGTTCGGGTGGGCCGCCGCGGTCTCGGCGGCCCAGCGGGAGCCCTTCACGTCGCAGCCCACCTGCACGACCGTGGTCACGCCCACCGAGGCGGCCTTCGCCAGCCCCTCCTCGACCGTGCCGGACTGCATGTCGAGGTGGGTGTGCGAGTCGGCCACCGCCACCCGCAGCGGTTCGGGCAGCGGGGGCGGGGCGTCCTTGGCGGCGGCGGAGGAGGCGGAAGGGCTAGGGCTCATGGGCCGATCTTATGACCGGCGCAGCCGCCCCAGCAGGCGGGAGAGCAGGCCCGGGCGCGGGCTGCCGGGCTCGTTGACCGCCACCGGTCCCGGGGAGTCGTGCGAGGGCCTGCGCTGCCTCGGGGGCCGCGGCGGGTTCTCGCCGGCCGGTACCGGCCCGGCGATCCCGGGGGCGATGCGGTGGTGGTAGAGCCGGTCGATGGTGGCGTTCACCTGGGAGACCGTGCCGGCCCGCATGATCCGTACGACGTGCCCGCCGCAGTTCAGGCAGGTGGGGTTCGACAGCGGGGAGGGCACCCGCTCGCCGTTCACCTTGTACATGATGAACGGCTGGCCCTTGCCGTCGGTGTGGTGCTCAATCGCGTAGGACTGCTCCCAGCCGTACCCGCACTTCATGCACGCGAAGGAGTAGGCCTCGTGCACGGTCTGCACGTCGGGGGTGGAAACGGCGGCAGGACCTGCGGCGGGGACGGGTACCGGGGTGTCTGCGATCTCACTCATGCCAGCTCCTCTTGTTCCACTGGTGCCATTGCCAGTGGACGCCTCTTCGGGCGGGAGCGCATCAGGCCCTGTCCAGTGTTGGACTCTCTTTGGGCCAGTCATGTCTCAAAGCGGCCGGTGCGCGGTCTGAGCTTTGCTTTTCAGGTTAGCTCTTTACCGATCTACGGCATCTTCTGTGCCGCATTCTTTGCCGCGACCACCGCGTCGAAGACCTCGCGCTTGGGTACGCCGGCCTCGGCGGCGACCGCCGCGATGGCCTCCTTGCGCCGCTCCCCCGCCTCCTCGCGCACCCGCACCCTGCGCACCAGCTCCTCGTCGTCCAGATCGGCGGGCCCGGCGGCCGGCGCGCCCTCGACGACGACCGTGATCTCGCCGCGCACCCCCTCGGCCGCCCACTCGGCCAGCGCGCCGAGCCCGCCGCGCTTGACCTCCTCGTAGGTCTTGGTCAGCTCCCGGCACACGGCGGCCCGCCGGTCGGCGCCGAACACCTCGGCCATGGCCGCCAGGGTGTCGTCGAGCCGGTGCGGGGCCTCGAAGTAGACGAGGGTGCGCCGCTCGCCCTCGACCTCGCGGAGCCTCCCGAGGCGCTCGCCGGCCTTGCGCGGCAGGAAGCCCTCGAAGCAGAAGCGGTCCACCGGGAGCCCGGAGAGCGCGAGCGCCGTGAGGACGGCGGAGGGCCCGGGCACGGCCGTGACCTTGATGTCCTTCTCCACGGCGGCGGCGACCAGCCGGTAGCCGGGGTCGGAGACGGAGGGCATTCCGGCGTCGGTCACCAGCAGCACCCGCCGCCCCTGCTCCAGGGCTTCGACCAGCTCGGGGGTGCGGGCGGACTCGTTGCCCTCGAAGTACGACAGGACCCGGCCGGTGGTGTGCACGCCGAGCCCCTGGGTGAGCCGGCGCAGCCGCCGGGTGTCCTCGGCGGCGATCACGTCGGCCCGTTCCAGCTCGGCGGCGAGCCGGGGCGGAGCGTCGGCCAGATCGCCGATCGGGGTCCCGGCGAGGACGAGTACACCGTCGGAGGAGGGGGATTGGGGGCCGCGCGGCTGGTCTGCTGTCACCGGCCCATCCTCTCATTGGGGCTCGTGGGGACTGGGGCTCGCACAGGGGCGTTCCCTACGATGACCCGGTGACCAGTACCGCGACGCCGCCGCCCAGCCCCGCGGGGGCCCCGCCCGTCCAGCCGGGCGGACGCGGCTCCGAGCACGAGCCGCCCGTGTGGCTGCGCCGCCTGCGGGGGTTCGGCTACCTGCCGGCCGCCCCGGCGGCCGATGTCCGCACCCGCCTCGTGCCCCCGTACGCCCAGCCGTCCGCCCCGCTGTGGGCGGCGCTCGGGATCCCGGAGACGGCCCGGCACCTCTGGCAGCGGGTCATGGCGTGGGCGGGACCGCTGCTGGTCACGCTCGTGGCGGGGGTGCTGCGGTTCACGCACCTGGGCAGCCCGAAGGCGGTGATATTCGACGAGACGTACTACGCCAAGGACGCGTGGGCCACGATCCGGCAGGGCTACGAAGCCAGCTGGCCCAAGGATGTCGACAAGTCGATTCTGCTGGATCCCGGCGCGGTACCGCTGCCGACCGACCCCGGTTACGTCGTGCACCCGCCGGTCGGCAAATGGGTGATCGGGCTCGGCGAGTGGATGTTCGGCTTCGGCCCGTTCGGCTGGCGGTTCATGACCGCGCTGCTCGGCACCCTGTCCGTCCTGATGCTCTGCCGCATCGGCCGGCGCCTCTTCCGCTCCACCTTCCTCGGCTGTCTCGCGGGCGCGCTGCTCGCGGTCGACGGTCTGCACCTGGTGATGAGCCGCACCGCCCTGCTCGACCTGGTCCTGATGTTCTTCATCCTGGCCGCCTTCGGCGCGCTGCTCATCGACCGCGACCGGGCGCGGGCCCGCCTCGCGGCCGCACTCCCGGTCGACGAGGAGGGCCGCACCCGCCCGGACGCCGCCGTCGCGGAGACCCTGCGGCTGGGCTGGCGCCCGTACCGGCTGCTGGCCGGCGTCTGCCTGGGCCTGGCGTTCGGCACCAAGTGGAACGGCCTGGTGGTGCTGGCCTTCTTCGGGGTCCTCACCGTGCTGTGGGACGCGGCCGCGCGCCGCACCGCCGGCGCGGGAGCCCCGTACGCGGCGATGCTGCGGCGCGACGCGCTGCCGGGCTTCCTGTCGACGGTGCCGGTGGCGATCGCCGTGTACCTGGCCTCCTGGCTCGGCTGGATCCTGAGCCCGGACGACGGCAGGGGCGGCTACTTCCGCGACTGGGCGGCCAAGAACGACCAGCACAGCTCGCTGGCCTTCCTGCCGGAGTGGCTGCGCAGCCTGTGGCACTACGAGACGGAGGTCTACAAGTTCCACGTGGGCCTGACCTCCGGCCACACCTACCAGTCCAACCCGTGGAGCTGGCTGGTCCTGGGCCGGCCGGTGTCCTACTTCTACGAGTCCCCCTCGCCCGGCTCCGACGGCTGCCCGGCGACGGAGGCGGGCAAGTGCGCGCGCGAGGTGCTGGCCCTGGGCACGCCGCTGCTGTGGTGGGCGGGCTGCGTCGCGCTGCTGTACGTGCTGTGGCGGTGGTTCTTCCGGCGCGACTGGCGGGCGGGTGCGATCGCGTGCGCGCTGGGCGCCGGCCTGCTGCCCTGGTTCAACTACCAGGAGCGGACGATCTTCTACTTCTACGCGGTGGTCTTCGTCCCCTACCTGTGCCTGGCGGTGGCGATGATGATCGGGGCCCTGCTGGGGCCGTCGGGCTCCTCGGAGCGGCGGCGGACGGTCGGGGCGGTCGGGGCGGGCGTGCTGGTGCTGCTGATCGTCTGGAACTTCATCTATTTCTGGCCTATTTACACCGGCCAGACCCTGCCCATGGACTCGTGGCGTGGCCGGATGTGGCTGGATACGTGGATCTGAGCCGTTAACCCCGCGTAAGGTGTCCGACACAGAACCTTTGAACGTGTTCAGAGGGCTGGGGCTCCTGGGGAGGGGACGCAAGTGAACGGGGCGGCGAAGGGTGCCATCGTCGGCGGGGTGTTCCTCGCGATGGCCGGCGGTGCGGCGTACGGGGTGGTCACCCTGGTGGGTGACAGCGGCGGCCACGGCGGTGACGGCAAGAGCGGGGCCGGGGGCCCCGGCGCGGTGACCGCGCAGCGGGCGAGCGGGCCGGTCACCGACCAGGAGGCGGCCCAGGTCGCCCAGGCGTTCCTGGCCGCCTGGGCGTCCGGCGACGCCCGCACGGCCGCCGACCTGACGAACAACGCGCAGGCGGCGCAGCCGGCGGTGGCCGACTTCCGGTCCAAGGCGCTCGTCTCCAAGGCGGTCATCACGCCCGGCACCCCGAACGGCACCACCGTGCCCTTCAAGGTCGAGGCCGAGATCACCCACGAGGGGACGACCAGGCCGTTCGCCTACGACTCCCAGCTGACCGTCGTCCGCGGCCCCAGCAGCGGCAAACCGCTCGTCGACTGGCAGCCCGCGGTGATCCACCCGCAGCTGCAGAAGGACGAACGGCTGCGCGCGGGCACCCCGGCCAGCCCGCCGGTCAAGGCCGTCGACCGCAACGGCAAGGAGCTGACACCGGAACAGTTCCCTTCGCTGCGGCCGGTTCTGGACGGGCTGCGCAAGACCTACGGGCAGAAGGCGGGCGGCACCCCCGGCGTCGAGGTGTGGATCGAGCCGGCCACCGCCGACGCCCCCAAGCGGACGCTGACGACGCTGGTCGAGGGCAAGCCGGGGCAGCTGCAGACCGTCCTCGACGCCGACGTGCAGGCGGCGGCGGAGAAGGCGGTGGCGCAGTACGCCGAGGCCTCGGTCGTCGCGGTCCAGCCGAGTACGGGCGACATCCTGGCGGTGGCCAACCACCGGCAGGACGGCTTCAACGCGGCGATGCTGGGCCGGCGCGCACCCGGCTCGACGATGAAGATCGTGACGGCGGCGATGCTGCTGGAGAAGGGCCTGGTCGCCGCCGACCGCCCGGCGGCGTGCCCGCCGAGCGCCACCTGGGACGGCAAGGTCTTCCGCAACCAGGACGGCTTCTCCCTCCAGGGCCAGCCCTTCTCGACCAGCTTCGCCAGGTCCTGCAACACGGCCTTCATCAGCCTGATCGACGACGTGAAGGACAACGGCGCGCTGCCGAGGGTGGCCAAGGAGGCCTTCGGCATCGGGCTGGACTGGAAGACGGGCATCCCCTCGCAGGACGGCACCGTTCCGGTGACCTCGGGTTCGGCGGCAGCCGCCGAGTACATCGGCCAGGGCGCGATCCAGATGAACCCGCTGAACATGGCCTCCATCACGGCGACCGCCCGCACCGGGGTGTTCCGCCAGCCGGTGCTGGTCAAGGCCTCCCTGGACGGCCGCACCCTGGCGACGGCCCCGCGGTCGCTGGGGTCAGGGGTGTCGGCGCAGCTGGTGCGGATGATGCGGCAGACGGCGACGAGCGGCACGGCGGCGAAGGCGATGGCCGCGGTCGGCGGCTCCGACAAGGGCGCGAAGACCGGCTCGGCGGAGGTCGACGGCGCGACGGCCCCGGACAGCTGGTTCACCGGCTTCCACGGCGACGTGGCGGCGGCCATGGTCGAGGGCGGCGGCCACGGCGCGGACGCGGCGGGCCCGATCGTGGCACGCGTCCTCAACGCCTCCTGACCCCGCCCACCACCGGCCGGCCGGCCCGGGCCGCGACCCCCACCCCGGAACGGAACGAGACAAGGCGGAACGGGTCAGGCCGGCGCGGGGCAGGCCTGGGCCGGAACGGGGCCGGGATAAAACACCTCGCCCCCGGCCCCGCACAGCGCTAGCGTCCCCGCATGACGACGAGCACCCCGCACCCCCTCTTCGCCCAGGCCCTCTCCGAACTCGGCCTCGACCTCGCCATCCGGGCCTTCCCCGAAGGCACCCGCACGGCCGCCGACGCCGCCGCGGCGATCGGCTGCGAGCTCAGCCAGATCGTGAAGTCACTGATCTTCGCGGCGGACGGCGTCCCGGTCCTGGTCCTCATGGACGGCGCCTCGCGCGTCGACGTCGACGCGGTGCGGCGTCAACTGGCCGCCGCGCAAGTCACCCGCGCCGACGCGGCACTCGTCCGCGAGACCACCGGCTACGCCATCGGCGGCGTCCCGCCCTTCGGCCACCGCACCCGCACCCGCGTCCTGGCGGACCGGGCCCTCCTGCGGCACGACGTCGTCTGGGCCGCGGCCGGCACCCCGCACACCGTGTTCCCCATGCCCCCGCGCGAGCTCGTCACCCACGCCGCGGCCGAGCTGGCCGACGTACGCGAGCGGAAGTGACCGCGGCTGCCGGCAAAACCGACAAACAAACAAATCGCTAAAGGCAGGCGCGCAGCGCCCGCACCAGCGCCTGCGCGCGCGGGTCGGCGGTCACCGACTTGGCGTGCGCGTTGGTGACGTAACCGAAGCCGATGCCCGCCTCCGGGTCCGCGAAGGCCAGCGACCCGCCGCGGCCCGGGTGGCCGAAGGAGGCCGGGGACAGCAGCGGGGACGCCGGCCCGTGCAGCATGTAGCCCGGCCCGAACCGGGTACCCACGACCAGCACCCGGTCGGGGCCCGCGGCGAACTCCGTGCCCGCCAGCGCCGTGGTCGCGGGCGTGAAGATACGGGCCCCGTCCTCCACCACCCCGATCGTCGCGGCGTAGAAGCGGGCCAGGGCGCGCGCCGTGCCGATGCCGGCCGAGCCGGGGAGCTCCGCCGCCTGGTAGACGGGGTCGTTCTCGTCGGGCGCCGGGTCGATGGCGGCGAAGGCACGGCGGGTGAGGGACTCCGGGTCGGCGTACGCCTCCGAAACGTTTCTCCTCGGCCGCGTCTTCAGCAGCCCCGCACCCGGCGGGGGCTCGACCGGCGCCACCCGGCCCACCCGGTGCGCCTCGCCCTCCGGCAGGCCGATCCAGAAGTCCAGCCCCAGCGGCTCGGCCATCTCCTCGGCCAGGATCCCGCCGACGGTCCGCCCCGTGACCCGCAGCACCAGCTCGGACACCAGCCAGCTGAAGGTCTGCGCGTGGTAGCCGTGCGCACTGCCGGGCTCCCAGAACGCCTGCTGCGCGGCGACGGCCCTCGCCCCGGACACCCCGTCCGCGGCCTCGGCCACCGTCAGCCCCCGGTCCAGCGCGGGTACGCCGGCCTGGTGGGCGAGCAGATGGCGGACCAGGGTCCGCTCCTTGCCGCCCGCCTTGAACTCCGGCCAGTACGCGCTCACGGGCGCGTCCAGGTCCAGCAGTCCGCGCTGCTGCAGCAGCAGGGGGACCGCCGCGGCCACGCCCTTGGTCGCCGACCGCACGATCGTCGCGGTGTCCTCGGCCCAGGGCTCGGTGCCGTTCGCGTCCTTGGTTCCGCCCCACAGGTCGACGATCTTGCGGCCGTCCCGGTACACGGTCACGGCCGCGCCCCGGTCCCCGAGGACCTCGAAGTTGCGCGCGAAGGCCTCGCGTACGGGCTCGAAGCCCTCGGTCACCACACCCTGGATGTTCACGAGCACACCAACAACCCCGGCCCCGCCCTTATGCCGCGGCCACCGACCGCGGGTCGAACCCGAACGGCAGCTCCAGCCGGTGCGCCCCCATCAGCTCCTCGTCGCACAGCAGGTCCCGGGTGCGTCCGTCGGCCGCGATGACCCCCTCGCTGAGGATCACCGACCGCGGGCAGAGCTCCAGGGCGTACGGCAGGTCGTGCGTCACCATCAGGACGGTGACGTCCAGCCCCCGCAGGATGTCGGCGAGCTCGCGCCGCGAGGCGGGGTCGAGGTTGGAGGAGGGCTCGTCCAGGACGAGGATCTCGGGCCGCATGGCCAGTACGGTCGCCACCGCCACCCGGCGGCGCTGCCCGAAGGACAGGTGGTGCGGCGGGCGGTCGGCGAAGCCGGCCATGCCGACCTGTTCGAGGGCCTCGCGGACGCGCGTCTCCAGTTCAGCGCCGCGCAGGCCGGCGGCCGCGGGGCCGAAGGCCACGTCCTCGCGCACGGTCGGCATGAACAGCTGGTCGTCGGGGTCCTGGAAGACGATGCCGACCCGCCGCCGGATCTCGGCGAGGTTGCGCTTCTCCACGGGCAGCCCGGCCACGGTGACGGAGCCGACGCCGCCGCCCAGGATGCCGTTGAGGTGCAGGACGAGGGTGGTCTTCCCGGCGCCGTTGGGGCCGAGGAGGGCGACGCGCTCGCCGCGCCCGACGGTGAGGTCGACGCCGAAGAGGGCCTGGTGCCCGTCCGGGTAGGCGTACGCGACCCCGGACACCTCCAGCGAAGGCGCGAGGCTGATGTCAGCGGGCGCAGCAGATGCATGAGAGGCAGAGGAGGCGTTCACAGCGCCCATCCCATCAGACAGACGGCGAGCGCCGTCACCGGGAGCACGGCCGCGTACGCCCACTGGGCGCGGGTGGCCGTCACGTCGTCGATCACCGGCATCGAGCCGGCGTAGCCGCGGCTGACCATCGCGAGGTAGACCCGCTCGCCGCGTTCGTAGGAGCGGATGAAGAGGGCGCCCGCGGTCTTGGCGAGCACCCCCCAGTGCTGGACGCCGCGCGCCTCGAAGCCGCGCGAGCGCCGGGCGATGGACATCCGGCGCAGTTCGCCGGTGATGACGTCCCCGTAGCGGATCATGAAGGAGGCGATCTGCACGAGCAGCGGCGGGAGTTTCAGCCGCTGGAGGCCCAGCAGCAGCGCGCGCAGTTCGGTGGTCGAGGCGAGGAGCACGGAGGCGGCGACGCCGAGGGTGCCCTTGGCCAGTACGTTCCAGGCGCCCCACAGCCCGGAGACGCTCAGCGACATGCCGAGCACGTCCACCCGCTCGCCCTGCGACACGAAGGGCATGAGCACGGCGAACAGCACGAACGGCACCTCGATCAGCAGCCGCCGCAGCAGGAACCCCGCGGGGACCCGGGCCGCGGCCGCGACCGCGGCGAGGAGGACGGCGTACAGGGCGAACGCCCACATCGCCTCGCGCGGTGTCGACACGACGACGATCACGAACGCGGCGGTTGCGGCGATCTTGCAGTGCGGCGGCAGCTCGTGCACCGGCGAGTGCCCGTGCCGGTAGAGCTTGTGCGCGTGACCGGCTCCCACGTCAGCTCGCCGACGGGGCGGCCGTCGAGGTCGCGGTCAGGTCCTGGGCGCGGCGCCGGCGCACCACCCAGAAGATCCCGGTGCCGACGGCCACGGTCGCGCCCACGCCGATGACTCCGGCGAGGCCGCCGGACAGGCGGGCGTCGTCCACGTCCTTGACGCCGTAGTCGGCGAGCGGGGAGTCGGCGGTGGCGTGGTCCCGGGTCTTGGCGTCGATGCCCTTGTCGGCGGCCACCTTCTCGAGGCCGTCCGGGCTGCTGGAGGCGTAGAAGGAGACGAATCCGGCGAGCACGAGGGCGGTGACCAGCCCGCTCAGCCAGAGCTTGCGGGTGGAGCGGGCGGCGGCCGGGACGGGGGCCGCGGCGGGGGCGTCGACGAGCTCGCCGCCGACGCGCAGCTTCAGCGGGGCGGCCAGCCCGCGCGCGCCGTGCACCAGGTCGGGCCGTACGGCGATCACGGCGCCCACGGTCGCGGCGGTGATCAGGGCTTCTCCGATGCCGATGAGGACGTGGACGCCGACCATGGCGGTGAAGACCTTGCCGATCGGGACGTCGGTGGTGCCGCCGAGGGCGTAGAGGAGGGTGAACATGACGGCCGCGCCCGGGACCGAGAGCAGGGCTCCGGCGAAGGCGGCGACGGTGACCGAGCGCCGGCCCGACGGCAGGACCTTGAGCAGGAGGCGGAAGACGGCGTAGGAGACGAGGACGGTCACCACGGCCATGTTCAGGATGTTGACGCCGAGCGCGGTCAGGCCGCCGTCAGCGAAGAGGATGCCCTGCATCAGCAGGACGACGGACACGCAGAGCACGCCGGTGTAGGGGCCGACGAGTATCGCCGCGAGCGCGCCGCCGAGGAGGTGGCCGCTGGTGCCGGCGGCGACGGGGAAGTTCAGCATCTGAACGGCGAAGATGAAGGCGGCGACGAGGCCGGCCAGCGGTGCGGTGCGTTCGTCGAGCTCGCGGCGGGCGCCGCGCAGGCTGACCGCGACGGCGGCGGTGGCCGCCACTCCTGCGGCCACCGAGACGGGTGCGTCGATGAATCCGTCGGGCACGTGCATGGAGCGGCTCCGCTTCCTCTTCCTCACAGGAGTGTTCAACCGTTCAAGAGTAGTGCCCACTTGCAAATGATTGGCAAGAGCTGCCGCCTCACAAATACATACGTGCGGTTTCGTGGGAATGTGCGAGGCTGGACGAACAAACGGACGTGAATGTTCCGATTCGAGGAGTCCGGTCGATGTCAGCCACCGCCGAGAATCCACCAGCCACCGCCGCGGTCGTCGAGGAGCGGGTCAGCGCCCGCGTGATCAGCGACGACCCCCTTTACCGCGCGATCCCGGTCGCCCTGCGGTTCACCCCCGCCGAGCCGCTGGCCGTCCGGATCGTCTTCCCCGCCGAGGTGACCCCCGAGGGCACCGACAACGAGTGGGCCTTCCCCCGCGCCCTTCTGGAGGCCGGGCTGCTCGCGCCGACCGGGACCGGGGACGTACGGGTCTGGCCCTGCGGCCGGGTTCAGGCGGTGGTCGAGTTCCACTCCCCCGAGGGTGTCGCCGTCATCCAGTTCGACAGCGCCGTCCTGCGCCGCTTCCTGCGCCGCACGTACTCCACCCCCGGCGGCGGCAGACCCGACGGCACCGCAGCGCGCGCCGTGGCCACCCGTACGGCGTAGCGAACGCGGCCGGCCCCGCACCTGGGGGTTCCAGATGCGGGGCCGACATTCACATGCTTCACACTCGCCGCCAGGCATGAGCCGGACGGGCGGGCAGCCGATCGGGTCAGGCGTTGACCAGCTCGCGCCGCTTGTCGGGGTCCTCCGGGGACCCGGCCTCCGCCGCGGTCTCCCCGAGGTGCTTGCGCAGGCTCTCGCCCTCCACGTCCACGTTGGGCAGGATCCGGTCCAGCCAGCGCGGCAGCCACCAGGCCTTGTGGCCGAGGAGCGCCAGCACCGCCGGCACGATCGCCATGCGCACCACGAACGCGTCGAACAGGACGGCGACGGCCAGGCCGAAGCCGATCATCTTGACCATCGCGTCGCTGGCGCCCAGGAAGCCGGAGAAGACGGCGATCATGATGACGGCGGCGGCGACGACCACCCGCGCACTGAACTGGAAGCCGGTCACGACCGCCTGCCCCGGGCGCTCGCCGTGGACGTACGCCTCCCTCATCCGGGTGACGAGGAAGACCTCGTAGTCCATCGCCAGGCCGAACACGACACCCACCATGAAGATCGGCATCATCGACATGATCGGACCGGTCTGCTCCACCCCGAAGACCGAGCCGAGCCAGCCCCACTGGAAGACCGCGACGACCGCGCCGAGGGCGGCGACCACCGACAGCAGGAACCCGAGCGCCGCCTTGAGCGGAACCAGGATCGAGCGGAACACCAGCATCAGCAGCAGGAACGCCAGGCCGACCACCAGCGCCAGGTAGGGCAGCAGCGCGTCGTTCATCTTCTGCGAGAAGTCGATGTTCATCGCCGTCGCGCCGGTGACGAACACGTCGTTCCCGTTGCCCTCGCGGATCTTGTGGACCAGGTCCTCGGTCTGCGTCGAGGACGGGCGCTCCTTCGGGATCACGCTGATGACCGCGGCGTCCTTGGCCTCGTTCTGGTGCGGCGGGGTCACCGCGACCACGCCGTCCAGCTTCTTGATCCGGTCGGCCGTCTGGTCGGCGAGCGCCTTGTCGCCGTCCACGACCACCATCAGCGGACCGTTGAAGCCCGGGCCGAAGCCCTCGGACAGCAGGTCGTACGCCTTGCGCTGGCTGGTGGAGACGGGCTTGGAGCCGTCGTCCGGCAGGCCCATCTCCAGCTTGCTCGCCGGCACCGCGATGGCGCCGAGACCGATCACACCGGCCAGCAGCACCACGACCGGGCGGCGCAGCACGAAGCGGGCCCAGCGGGTGCCGCCGTTGGGCTTGACCTCGGCGCCGGCCGGGCGGCCCTTGCCGAAGAGCTTGCTCTTCTTGCCGGCCGGCAGCACCTTCTTGCCCGCGAAGCCGAGGATCGCCGGGACCAGCGTCAGGGCGACGAGCACCGCGATGACCACCGTTCCGGCGGCCGCCACACCCATCTTCGTCAGCATCGGGATGTTGACGACGGCCAGGCCCACCAGGGCGATGACCACGGTCAGACCGGCGAACACGACAGCGGAACCGGCGGTTCCGGCAGCCCGGCCCGCAGCCTCGTCGCGCTCACGGCCCTCGGCCAGCTCCGCGCGGTAGCGGGAGACGATGAACAGCGCGTAGTCGATGCCGACCGCCAGGCCGATCATCATCGCGAGGGTGGAGGTGGTGGAGCCGAGGTCCAGCACGTTGGCGAGCGCGGTGATCGAGGAGACGCCGATCCCGACGCCGATCAGCGCGGTCAGCAGCGGCAGCCCCGCCGCGACCAGCGAGCCGAAGGTGATGACCAGGACGATGCCGGCGATCAGGATGCCGATGGCCTCGCCGGAGCCGGTCTCGGGAGCCTCCATCAGCGCGTCGCCGCCGATCTCCACCTGGAGGCCGGCCTGCTGCGCGCCATGCCCGGAGTCCTTGAGGGCGTCACGCGTGACGTCCTTCAGCTCCATGCCGCTGACCTTGTACTTCACCGTGATGTAGGTGGTGGAGCCGTCCTGGCTCACCGCCCGCATCTGGTACGGGTCGTCGACGGTGGCGACCTGCGCGGCGCCCTCGCCCTGCTTCAGACCGGAGATGAGCTTCTCGACCTCGGACTTGGGGCCCTGGTCGGTGACCTTGGCGCCGGCCGGCGCCTTGACGACGATGCGGGCGGTCGCGCCGTCGGCGGACATGCCCGGGAACTTCTTGTCCAGCAGGTCGAAAGCCTTCTGGGCCTCGGTGCCGGGGATCGAGAACGAGCCGGAGGTCGGCGCGGCAGCCGTCGCCGCGCCGAAGCCGGCGGCGACCAGCAGCGCCACCCATATGAGGGCGACGAGGCCGCGGCGCCTGAAGGCGCCGCGCCCGAGCCGGTAGAGGAAGGTGGCCACGTCGTGGTTCTCCCGTTTCAGGTCGTGGGATGGATCCTGCGCCCATACGGCCGTGGGCCATGGGCGGATCAGGGCGTGGAAAGCCGGCCCGACGACGAGAGCGGCGTGTCAGGAGCAGCAGGCGGTTCTTGTGGGGATCAGACGCCGAGGGCGGGGAAGACGACGGCGTCGATGAACTGGGTGAGGAACGCCCGGTCGACGGACCGGTCCTCGATCAGCGGAAGTGCGATGAACGCCCCGATCAGCACGTGCGGCACGAAGTCCAGCGCCGGACAGTCCGGGCTGACCTCACCCCGCTCCACCGCGCGCCGGAGCATGGCCTGGAGACCGTTGATCTCCGGGTCGACCAGCAGGTCGCGCAGCGCCCGGTGCAGCTCCGGGCTCGCGTGGACGGCATGGGCCAGACCCCGCATGAGAGCGGTGTCCTTGGCCATCTGCGCGTCGTCGGAGTGCGCGACCAGGCGGGCGAAGTCCCCGCGCAGGGTGCCCGTGTCGATCTCCCCCACGGAGACCGGCTGGGTACACCGAAGGGCCTTCGCGACCAGTTCCGGCTTGCTCCCCCACTGGCGGTAGAGGGTGGCCTTGCTGGACTTCGTACGGGCGGCGACCGCGTCCATGGTCAGCGCCTCGTAGCCGACCTCGCGGAGGAGGTCGAGGACCGCCTCGTGCAGTTCGGCTTCCCGCTCGGGGGTGATCCGGCTGCGCCGTGCCGACATCGCGTCGGTGACCCGGCAGCTTCCCTTCATCACGACCACCCATCCGAACGAAACGGTTTCGTACACCTGAAGCCTACCCCGGCGCTTAACGAAACGAAACCGTTCCGTTTCGCTACGACGGTGGCGTCGGTCACACGACTCGCACCCTACGGATCCCGCGCCCGAGCCCCCGCCGATCCCCGGCGGAGCACCGGTGGAGCACCTGTACGAGTTGCCGGGCCCCCCTTGCACGGAAAGCATTGGGGGGTGAGTCACGACGTCGCGTACCTCCGCTATCCGCACCTGCACGACGAACTGCTGTGTTTCGCCACCGAGGACGATCTCTGGGTCGCGCCCCTGGTCCCGGCGGGCCACACCCCCGGCCGGGCCTGGCGCATCACCGTCGACCGCACCCGGGTCGGCCACCCCCGCTTCTCCCCCGACGGGCGGCACATCGCCTTCACCACATGGCGCAGCCTGGACCCCGAGATCCACCTCGCCCCCGTGGACGGCGGTCCGGCACGCCGGCTCAGCTACTGGGGCTCCACCGACACCCGCGTCTGCGGCTGGGACCCCGACGGCAACGTCCTCGCCGTCTCCTCCCACGGACAGCCGTTCTCGTACTACTCCTGGGCCTACAAACTGCCCACCGACGGCAGCCCCGGCGGCCGCCTGCCCTGGGGACCGGTCTCCGACATCCAGGTCGCCGACGTCGACGGCGAGCACCGCACCCTGCTGCTGACCGGCAAGCCCCCGCACGAGCCCGCCGCCTGGAAGCGCTACCGCGGCGGCGCCACCGGCCGGCTGTGGCTGCACGGCAAGCGCCTGCTGGAGGACGTCGAGGGCCACCTCGACGCGCCCATGTTCGTCGGCGGCCGCATCGCCTTCCTCTCCGACCACGAGGGCGTCGGCAACCTCTACTCCTGCCTCCCCGACGGCACCGGCCTGCGCCGCCACACCGACCACGACGAGTTCTACGCCCGCCACGCCTCCAGCGACGGCTCCCGCGTCGTCTACCAGTGCGCCGGCGACCTGTGGCTGGTGGAATCCCTCGACCCGGACGCCTCCCCGCGCAAGCTCGACGTCCGGCTCGGCGGCCCGCGCGCGGGACGACGTACGTACCAGGTGCCGGCCGCCAGCAACGTCGACTCGCTGTCCGTGGACACCACCGGCCGGGCCAGCGCCGTCGTCATCCGCGGCAGCCTCTACTGGCTCACCCACCGCGACGGACCCGCCCGCACCATCGCCGACACCCCGGGCGTGCGCGTCCGCCTCCCGGAGATGCTCGGCAGCGGCGGCCAGGTCGCGTACGTGACCGACGCCGAGGGCGAGGACGCCGTCGAGATCGCCTACCTCCCCCGCGCCTCCGGCGAGCGCGAGCCGCGCCGGCTCGCCTCGGGCGAGCTGGGCCGCGTCACCGAGCTGCTGTCCGACCCTGCGGGCGAGCGGCTCGCCATCGCCTCCAACGACGGACGGCTGCTGCTCCTCGACGCGACGGAGGAGTCCAACGGGGAGGTCACCGAGCTGATCCGGTCCATCAACGGGCCCGTCACCGACCTCGCCTTCTCCCCCGACGGCTGCTGGCTGACCTGGTCGCACCCCGGCATCGGGCGCTCGCTGCGGCAGATCAAGATGGCGAAGATCTCCGGACCGGGCGCGCACGTCGTCGTCGACGTCACCAACGGCCGCTTCGAGGACGAGAACCCGGTCTTCACCCGCGACGGCCGCTACCTCGCCTTCCTGTCGTGGCGCGGATTCGACCCGGTGTACGACGTCCACACCGGCGACCTGTCGTTCCCGCTGGGCTGCCGCCCGTACCTGGTGCCGCTGTCCTCCGCCACCCCGTCCCCGTTCGCCTTCTCCCCCGACGGCCGCCCGGCGGCGGGCGGGCTCGACCCCGTCGAGGGGGAGCCCGGCGAGGGCGACGGAACGGTGATCGTGGAGGTGGAGGGCCTGGAGAGCCGGGTCACCCCGTTCCCCGTGACCGCCTCGAAGTACTCGGCCCTGCAACCCGTGCACGGCGGCGGACTGGTGTGGCTGCGCTGGCCCATCTCGGGCGCGCTCGGCGAGACCTTCGCCAACCCGGCCGACACCAGCGGCAAGCCGACGCTGGAGCACTTCGACATGACCAAGGCCCGCAAGACGGAACTGGCCTCCGGGCTGGACTGGTTCGCGGTCAGCGGCGACGGCAGCCGGCTGGTCGTCAACGACGACGGTGACCTTCGCGCCGTGCCGGCCACCGAATCGGGTGACGGCGACTCCACCGTCTACCTCGACCTGCGGCGCATCCTGCACGAGGTGGACCCGGCCGCCGAGTGGCGGCAGGCCTACGAGGAGGCGGGCCGGCTCATCCGCGCGTACTTCTGGGAACCGAACATGTGCGGCATCGACTGGGACGGGGTGCTGACCCAGTACCGGCCCCTGGTCGAACGGGTCGCCTCCCCCGACGAGTTCGCCGACCTGCTGCGCGAGGTGCTCGGCGAACTCGGCACCTCGCACGCCTACGTCTCCCCTGCCCGCCGCAACGAGGGCCCGCCGCACTACCAGCGGGCGATCGGCCTGCTCGGCGCCAACCTGGTGCGCCGGGAGGAGGGCTGGGTGGTCGCACGGATCCTGCCCGGCGAGTCCTCCGACTCCAAGGCCCGCTCCCCGCTGGCCGGCACCGGAATCCGCGACGGCGCGGTGCTCACCCATGTCGACGGCCGGCCCGTGGACCCGGTCGCCGGCCCCTACCCGCTGCTCGCGGCGGCCGGGGGCACGACGGTGGAACTGACGTTCACCCCGGCCGAGGGCGAGGGCCGCTCACGGCGCGTGGCGGTCGTACCGCTCGTCGACGAACGGCCGCTGCGCTACCAGGACTGGGTGTCCAAGCGCCGCGCCGTGGTCCGCGAGGTCAGCGGCGGCCGCTGCGGCTACCTGCACATCCCCGACATGGGCGGCTCGGGCTGGGCGCAGTTCAACCGCGACCTGCGCATGGAGATGTCCCGGCCCGCCCTGATCGTCGACGTGCGCGGCAACGCCGGCGGGCACATCAGTGAACTCGTCGTCGAAAAACTCACCCGATCGATTCTGGGCTGGGACCTGACGCGTGACGCGCAGCCGGTGAGTTACGCCTCCAACGCGCCGCGCGGCCCCATCGTGGCGCTGGCCGACGAGGCCACCTCCTCCGACGGGGACATGATCACCGCCGCGTTCAAACTGCTCGGCCTGGGCCCGGTCGTCGGCCAGCGCACCTGGGGCGGGGTGGTCGGCATGACCGGCCGTCACACCCTCGGCGACGGCACGGTCATCACCGTGCCGATGAACGCGGCGTGGTTCCCGGAGTACGGGTGGTCGGTGGAGAACCACGGCGTGGAACCGGACCTGGAGATCATGCGCACGCCCCTCGACTGGGCGGAGGGCCGGCACGCCCAGCTGGACGACGCGGTCTACCTGGCACTGGAGCTGCTGGAGCAGGACCCGGCCGCGATCCCGCCCGGCTACACCGACGTCCCGGACGGCCGCCGCCCGAAGCTGCCGCCGCGGCCGTAGTCCCCGCGGCCGGCCCTGGCCCCGGTCCAGGTCCAGGTCCGGGTCCGGGTCCCGGTCCGGGTCCGGGTCCCGGTCCGGATCCGGCAGAAGGGGCGCGACCCGTCGGCAGTACGGGTCGCGCCCCTCGGCGCTGTGCGCGGCGGGCCTGGTGGCAGTCAGGCCCGGGGAGTTCCCACCGGGGCGGGGTCAGTCCCAGCTGTCGTCGATCTCGTCACGGACGCCGTCCTTCTGCTGCTGCGTCTGCGACTTCTTCGCCTTGGCCTGCTGGGAACGCGAGGAGGCCTGCTCCTTCGCGCCCTGCTGGGCCTTCTGCGCCTTGTCCTTGAGTTCCTGCGCCTTGTCCTGGAACTGGTCCTTGATACCCATGCGTGCACTCCCTGAGGGGTGTTGGTGGTTGGGCCTCGACCAGACTGACACGCGGGAATAAATGCCGCATTTTGATCAGCGGGGCGCTGGTCCGCGCACGGCTCAGCGGCGGCTCTGCGCGCGTTCCTGCTCGTCGGCGGCCCCGCCCGCACCCACCAGCCCCTTGGGGACTCCGGCCAGTCGGGGTTCGAACCGCTTCATCTCGCGCTGCCCCCCGGCCGCGATGACCGCCGGCAGGTAACCGCGCACGCCCTGCGTCCCGCGCAGCCACCACTGCGCGTACACGTGCGCCGACCGCCGCTCGATCCCGGCGACGATCCGGTCCACGGCCGGGCCCAGCGGGTAGGTCCGGTTCGCCGGCCAGGGCAGGCGTCCGCGCAGTTCGCGCATCACGTCGTGCTGGTCGGCGCCGCGGACCATGTCGGTGTCCGTCCAGGAGAGGTAGCCGACACCCACCTTGACCCCCTTGTAGCCGACCTCGGCGCGCAGGCAGTGCGCGAAGGCCTCGACCCCGGACTTGGAGGCGCAGTACGCCGTCATCATCGGCGCCGGGGTGATCGCGGCGAGGGAGGCGATCTGCAGGAAGTAGCCGCGGCTCTCCATGAGCACGGGCAGGAAGGCGCGGGCGGTGACGGCGCCGCCGATCAGGTTGACCTCGATCACCCGCCGCCACGCCTCCGGGTCGGAGTCCGCGAACGGGCCGCCGGAGGCGACCCCCGCGTTGGCCACGACGATGTCGACCTTGCCGAAGCGCTGCTTGACCTCCTGTGCGACCCGGGCCATCGCCTCGTGGTCGGTGACGTCGGCGTACCAGTGGTCGCTGTCGGTGTGCAGCCGCTCGGAGACCTCCTTGAGCGCCTCCGGCTCCAGGCCGACGAGCGCGACCTTCGCGCCGCGCGCGGACAGCTTGCGGGCGAGCAGCTCGCCGACCCCGCGGGCGGCGCCGGTGACGACGGCGACCTGGCCTTCCAGACTCCTGCGAGCACTCACGGCGTCTTCTCCTTCTCGGTCGTGGAGGTGGTGGTCGTCGCCGCCGGCGCGGTCAGGTACCGGGACGTCAACTCACGCAGGGCGGAACTCACCGCTTCGGGCGCCTCAACAGGGGTCATATGCCCCATTCCGGTGAGCTCGGTCAGCCCCACGCAGTGCGGGAGCGCGGCCGCGATCCCGCGGGCGTGCACGACGGGGGTCAGCCGGTCGTCACGGCCCACGATGACGGCGGTGGGCACGGTCAGCCGCGCCACCGCGGCGTCCAGGTCGAGCCCGGCCAGCACGTGCGACCAGGCGCGGCGCACCCCGGCGGGACAGGCGTGCACGATCCGGGCGCAGGCTTCCACCCGTTCGGGTGCGGAGCCGGGGCCCATGGTCGCGTACTTGAGCACCGCCCGGGTGGCGGGGGTGACGGGCCCGAGCGGGGCGGGCGAGCCCAGCAGCCCCTGGGTGATACGGGTCCGCGCGCGCCCCGGCCGCAGCGGCAGCACGGTCGCCTCCGCGACCAGCCGCGAGCTGCCGGTGCTGCACAGCAGGACGGCCGCGGCGTGCTCGGCGAACCGCGGCCGGTCAGCGGCGGCCATGACGGTCATACCGCCCATGGAGTGCCCGGCGAGGACGGCCCGCTCGCCGGGGGCGAGGGTGGCGTCGAGCACGGCGACCAGGTCGTCGGCGAGGGCGGCGGTGCTGTACGCGGCGGCGGCCGGGCTGCGGCCGTGGCCCCGCTGGTCGTAGGCGATGACCCGGTGGTCGCGGGACAGCTCCCGTATCTGTGCGGCCCAGAAGGCGGTGGAGCAGGTCCAGCCGTGGGAGAGGACGACGGCCGGCGCGCCGTCGGGTCCGTGCACCTCGACGTGCAGCCGGGACCCGTCGGCGGAGACGGCGGTCAGTTCACGGCCGGCGACCGGCGGCGCGTACCGCCCGGCGGTGACGTACGGCGGCCGGCTCACGCCGCGCCCTCCCCGGCGGAAGCCGGCTCGGCGGCCGCGGCCGAGGCGGGAGCGGCCGCGGCGGTCGCGGTGGCGGTGGCCGGGACCCGCTGGGCTGCCCCCTCGCGCCCCCGTACCCGTACGACCTCGTACTCGGCCAGGTCGACCGTCAACGTCGCACGCCGGAACTCACCCGTCGTGCCCGGCCAGACGGTCGTGTTGCGTCCCTGTGCGTCCAGGTACCAGCTGGTGCAGCCGCCGGTGTTCCACACCGTCCGCTCCATCCGCGTCTGCACGTGCCGGTTCCACTGGTTGACGGCGGACGGGCGCACGGCCAGCGCGGTGCGCCCGCCCCGGCCGCCTCCGCCGAGGAGGGACAGCTGGCGCAGGTAGTCCGCCATGTAGTTCAGCTGGGACTCGATCATCAGGATCATCGAGCTGTTGCCGAGGCCGGTGTTCGGCCCGATGATCGTCATCCAGTTCGGGAAGCCGGCGGCCGTCGCCCCGCGCAGCGCCTGCATCCCGTCCTTCCACGCGTCCGCGAGCGTCTGCCCGTCCGCGCCGACCACCCGGTCGGCGATCGGCATGTCGGTGACGTGGAACCCGGTGCCGAAGATGATCGCGTCGACCTCCGTCTCGGTCCCGTCCGCGGCGACCAGCACCGAGCCCCGCACCTCCTTCAGCCCGGAGGCGACCAGGTCCACGTCGGGCCGGGCGAGGGCCGGGTAGTACTCGCTGGACAGCAGGATCCGCTTGCAGCCGATCCGGTACGAGGGCGTCAGCTTGGCCCGCAGCGCCGGGTCCTTGATGGAGCGCGCCATATTGGCCTTGGCCAGCGATTCGATCAGCCCGAGCTGGTTCGGCCGCTTGGTGAAGGCGCTGACCTGCAGCTCCCGGATCCCCCACAGCAACCCGCGCCGGGCGGCCTGGGTGAACGGCAGCTGGCGGTGCAGCCGGCGTTCGAGGGAGCTGATCGCCCGGTCGGTGCGCGGCATGACCCACGGAGGGGTGCGCTGGAAGAGGGTCAGACGGGCCGTCTTCGGGGCGATGGCCGGCACGATCTGGATCGCGGAGGCGCCCGTACCGATCACGGCGACCCGCTTGCCGGTCAGGTCGTAGTCGTGGTCCCAGCGCGCGGAGTGGAACACCTTGCCGGGGAACTCGTCCAGCCCCGGGATCTCCGGCATCTTCGGGTCGGACAGCGGCCCGGTCGCCGAGACCACGACGTCGGCGGTGAAGGAGCCCGCCGAGGTGTCGATCTCCCACCGCAGTTCCTCGGTGTCCCAGCGCATCATCAGGACCTCGTGGCCGAAGCGGATGTGCGGGCGCAGCCCGAAGGTGTCGGCGACGTGTTCCAGGTAGGCGCGGATGGCCGGCTGCCCGGAGAAGGTGCGCGGCCAGTCGGGGTTGGGGGCGAAGGAGAAGGAGTACAGGTGCGAGGGGACGTCGCAGGCGCACCCGGGATAGCTGTTGTCGCGCCAGGTGCCGCCGACGGAGTCGGCCCGCTCCAGCACGACGAAGTCCGTGATCCCCTCGCGCCGCAGCCGCACGGCCGCCCCGAGCCCGCCGAAGCCGGACCCGATCACCGCCACCCGTACGTGCTCACGCCCGCGCTCACGCCCGTGCCCGCGCCCGCCCCTGCCGTCCATGCCGCTCATGCCCGCCGCCTCCCGCTTCCGCAGTCCGTCCCAGCCACGTCAAGCCACGCCATCACACACGTGCACCGCAACACTGCCAGCAATCACTGGCACAATCGGGAGGGTAGAGCAGCTCCGTACCCATGGGTAGGGGTCGCGCCCGGAAAGTTACTGCGGGTACGCCCTAGGCTGCGCATGTGGAGACGCGGGGGACGTGGGAGGCGGAGGCGGCTGTGACGCGCGAGTACCGGACGCAGGAGCTGGCGGAGGCCGCGGGCATCCCGGTGCGCACCCTGCGCTTCTACCGCGAGCGCAAGCTGCTCCCGCCGCCCCGCCGCGAGGGCCGGATCGCCTGGTACGACGACCAGCACCTGGCCCGGCTGCGCACCATCGCCGCCCTGCTCGAACGCGGTCACACCCTCGGCGGCATCGCGGAACTCACCGCCGCCTTCGAGAAGGGCCGCGACGTCGGCCAGCTCGGCGAGCTGCTCGGCATCGGGTGGACGGACGAGACTCCCGTCCGGCTGTCGCCGGAGGCACTGGCCGACTACTTCGAGGGCGAGGTCACCCCGGAGAACCTGGCGGCCGCGCTCGACCTCGGCTACCTCGCTCCCGACGGCGAGGAGATCGTGCACGTCAGCCGGCGCCTGCTCGACGTCTCCTCGGCCCTGGTCCGCGAGGGCGTACCGCTGGCGGCGGTACTGGAGACGGGCCGGCGGGTGCGCGAGCACGCTGACACGCTGGCGGCACTGTTCACCGAGCTGATCTCCGCCCACATCGGGGAGGAGGCCGTCGGCAGGCTGCGCCCCCTGGCCAAGCACGTGGTCGAGGCTGAACTCACGATGGCGATGGACCGCCTCCACCAGAGCCGCCACCCCGGACCGCCGCGGACCCCGCAGCCGCCCCAGGCCTCTCAGCCGCCTCAGACGCCGAGCTCGTAGACGACGGTCACCGGCGCGTGGTCGGACCACCGCTCCGGGTGCGTCTCGGCCCGCTCGACGAACGCCTTGACGGCCCTGGCGGCCAGCCCCGGGGTCGCGACCTGGAGGTCGATGCGCCAGCCGGCGTCGTTGTCGAAGGCCCGCCCGCGGTAGGACCACCAGGAGTACGGGCCCTCCGCGTCGGGGTGCAGCACGCGCACGACGTCGACGTAGCCGGCCTCCGAGTACACCTTCCCGAGCCATTCGCGCTCTTCGGGCAGGAACCCGGCGTTCTTGCGGTTGGTCTTCCAGTTCTTCAGGTCGACCTCCTGGTGGCAGATGTTCCAGTCACCGCACACCACCACCTCCCGGCCGTCGGCGGCCGCCCGGACCTTCAGCGCCTGGAGGTAGGTGTGGAACTCCGCCATGAAGCGGTACTTCTCCTCCTGCTTCTCCGTCCCGGCCTCGCCGGAGGGCAGGTACAGGCTGGCCACGGTGACCCCGGGCAGGTCGATCTCGACGTACCGCCCGCTCGCGTCGAACTCGTCACTGCCGAAGCCCACCTGCACCCGTTCAGGTGACTTCCGCGTATACAGGGCGACGCCGGCCCGGCCCTTCGCGGCGGCCGGCGCGAACACGGTGTGCCAGCCCTCGGGCTCCCGGGCCTCCACCGGAATCTGCGCTTCCTCCGCCCGTACCTCCTGCAGGCACACGACGTCGGCATCGGATCCGGCGAGCCACTCGACGAAGCCCTTCTTCGCGGCGGCGCGGATCCCATTCACATTCACGGAGGTCACGGTGAGCATCCCAGCACCATAACCGCAGCCTTCCGTACGATGTTCTGATGTCTCACGGGATACACCTGCGCGCCGTACCGTACGACCACCCGGACGCGCTGAAACTCGACGCCCAGGTCCAGCTCGAATACCAGGAGCGCTACGACGGCGAGGGCGACGCCACTTACCTCGACCCGGCGATGTTCCTCCCGCCGTCCGGGCTCTACCTGCTCGCGTACGACGCCTCGGACACCCCGGTGGCGAGCGGCGCCTGGCGTGCGCAGGATCACAACGACGAGGGCTACTCGGACGGCGACGCCGAGGTCAAGCGCATGTACGTGATCCCCGAGGCCCGCGGCCTGGGGCTGGCCCGCCGCATCCTGGCCGAGCTGGAGGCCGACGCGGCGGCGGCCGGACGCCGGCGGATGGTCCTGGAGACGGGCGACCGGCAGCCCGAGGCGATCGCGCTGTACCTGTCGTCGGGCTACGCGCTGTCCGAGAAGTTCGGCTACTACCGCGACTACGAATCGAGCCGCTGCATGGCCAAGCTCCTCCCGCCCCCGCGCACACCGGCCTGACACCCCGGCCGCCCGGCGCCGGTCCCCACCCGTCCACCCTTCGACCGCTCCCGGGCTCGACGCCGCACATCACCGAGCCCCACCGACGCTCAAGGCGCGGGGCCGGAACAGGTGAAGGGCGGGGCGGGGACCCGCCTCTGCCCAGCACCCCACCCGCATCCCGCACCCACCACCGTCCAGCACCCGTCATCGGGCACCCCGCACCCAACGCCGGCTCCCCTCCGTCCCCCCTACCGCGGCAGCCACACCGCCCGGTCGCTCCCCCACCGCGACGGCCCCCGCCGCCATTCCCCGAAGGGGCTCGCGGCGTGCCGCAGCGCCCCGTACCCGGAGTCCGCCTCCCGCAGCCACGGCTCCGCCCCGTACCCCGGTGTCCCGGCACCCGCCCCCGGTACCTCCCTCAGCAGCCACGACGCCGTCCCGGCCAGGGAGAACCGCAGCAGCCCCCCGCCGCCTTCCGCCAGCGCCCTGAGGACACCCGCCGCGACCAGGTACCCCGTCCCGTGGTCCAGCGCCTGCGCCGGCAGCACCCCGGGCATACCGTCCTCCCCGGCGCACCGCGCGGCGATCCCGTACCCCGCCTGCACCAGCGAGTCGAACCCCCGCCGCGCGGCCCACGGCCCCCGCCACCCCCACGCGCACAGCTCGGCCACCACCAGCCCCGGCCGCCGCTCCAGCAACTCCTCCCCGCCCAGCCCGAACCGCTCCAGCGCCCCCGGCCGGTATCCGGTCACCACCACGTCGGCCCCGTCGAGCAGCCCCTCCAGCACCGCGCGGTCCTCGGAACGCGCGAGGTCCAGGAGCGCCGACCGCTTCCCGAACCCGGTGTCCGCGTACGCGTCGTCCGCCTCCGGCAGCCCCGGCGCGTCGACGCGCAGCACATCGGCCCCGAGCACGCCGAGCGTGCGGGTGGCGACCGGGCCGGCGATGACCCGGGTCAGGTCCAGCACCCGCACCCCCGCCGCCGGAAGCCGCCCGGGCTCCGCCACGGCCGCCGGCCCCTGCACCCGTCTGCCGCGCCCGTCACCTCGTATCCACTCCACCAGCGGCTGCGGCTCCCCGTACTCGGCCGCCACCGCGACCGCCAGCCCGCCGTGCCCGTAGACGAGTTCCTGCGCCTCCACGGCCCCCCGCTCCGCGAGCGCCCCGCGTACCGCGTCCGCGGTCGCGGGCACGCCGAGGGCGCGTACGAGGGCCGCCTCGTGGTGCGGGTAGTTGGCGTGGGTGCGCACCCACCCGTCGGCCGCCCGCCAGAAGCCCGACAACGGCGCGAAACTCACCGGCGCACGCCCCGCCACCCGCAGGTGTCGCTCACTGACGAACGCCGTCGCCACGGCCCCCTCGTCCACCACCACGGGCGCCGCATCCCACGCCGTCCCCCCGGCCCGTACGGCGGCCAGCTCGGCCGCAGCCAGGGCGCACACCCCTACAGCGGCCCGCGCCAGCTCCCGCACCGGAAGCGGCCCCTCCAGACCGCTCGGCCCCCGATACCCCACCCGCCCGGCAAGCCCATCCGCCCCGCCGAGTGCCTCCCATGCTTGCGCCGTGGCGCCGTCCTCGCTCGTCATGCCCCCAGTGTGGCGTGACGGACCCTCAGGGCAGGCGTGCGGGATCCCCTGAACCGTCAGGGCCCCTGTCAGTGGGCACGGTTACCTTCCGGTCATGTCGAACTCGTACACGACGATGTGGACCAACCAGCTGTGCCGCCACCTCGAGCGTTCCGGTTACGCCGGCCAGCGGTTGACGATGCTGTTCGGCGGACCGCACCAGTCGCTCCCGAGCTTCCGCCGGGCAGGCGTGCAGCCCGGCGACCGGATCTACCCGGTGCGGGCCCTGGGCGCCCGGCTCTACGTGCTGGGCGCCATGGAGGTGTCCCGGATCATCCCCTACGAGGACGCGGGCGCCGCACTCCACGACGACGACTACGCGAAACTGCTGGACTGGCGGCCGCTGAAGGCCGGCTGTGTCACGGAGGTGCTGACGGGCCCACCGGGCTCCCCGCTCTCCTTCGGCACGACCGTCGCACCGGACCTGCTGGAACGGCTGACCTACACCTCACGCCGCCGCGGCGAACGGACCCTGAAGTACGTCGAGGAGGGCAGGCTGGTCCGTTCGGTCAGCCTCCACGGCATCTACCGGCTGACGCCCGGCTCCGCGACCGCACTGCACCAGCTGGTCGGCAACGCGGCTGCCACCGCACCGGCCCGGCCGCCGAGCGGGATCTCGTGACGACTCCCACGAGCACCCCACGTCCCCCGGCCGGTGTCCTTCTCCTGCGCCCCCGTCCGGATCCGGTCCCGTGGTTCGTCCGTGGCGTCGCCTGCGGGGACGTCGTCGAGGCCGAGCCCGACGGCCGGCGCCCTCTGGGCCGGGGGGGATGGTCCGGCCGTGTCAGAACTGCACGATCCGGCTGATCGTGCTGAAGGACGACGGCTCGGCTGCCGCCCGGCAGGACGTGTTGGACGCCTTCCACCGTCTCGGTACGACCGGCGAGGGGATCGAGCAGTACCGGATGGTCTCGTTGCAGGGATTCGTTCCCGGAAACGCCGAGATCCCGCCCCGCCTTCCGGCGGAACGGGATCTCGTGACGATTCCTGAGAGCTACTCAAGAACTGTTGTCTGTGGACCTGTGGGGATTTGAACCCCAGACCCCCTCGATGCGAACGAGGTGCGCTACCAGACTGCGCCACAGGCCCTTGCGACGTGTGAAACATTAGCATCCCGGCGCCGCTGCTCCAAAACGCGTTCCCGGGCCACGGCCCGCGGGCGCCGCGCACCGCCTGCGGCGGGGTCCGCGCAGGTCACACGCCGGGAGCCGGGGACGTCACTCGTTCGCGGCGCGGGGTCGTTCGTCGCTCTCGTACTGGTCGAAGAGCGGGGTGCGGCCGGCGTCGCGGCCGCGCGGGCGCGGGGTGGCCGGGTGGGGCTGCGCGTCCGCCTTCGCCGGGGCGGGGCCCGGCTGGGCCCGCAGGCGCGGGTTCGTGGGCTCGGCGGTGCTCGAACGGGTGGCGCTCCAGCCGTCCGGGTTGACGGGCCCGGTGGCGCGCGGCGCGACCGGGGCGGTCACGTACGTCGGCAGCGGCACCGGTACCGGTTCCCAGCTGTCGCCGCGCGCCGGACCACGCTCGCGCTCGCGCTGCTGGTCGACCCACTCGGCGTGGTCGGTCTGCTCGACGAGCGCACGGCGCCCCGCCTCCTGCGGGGACACCGGCGGCGCGGGGTCCGGCTCGGCGCCGCCGGCCGGCTCGGGGCCCTGGTCGCGGTGGCGGGAGCGGCTTTCGCGCAGGGCGCGGGCGGCCGCCTCGGCGCGACGCCGGTCCATGGTGAACTCGTAGCGCCGGCGTTCCTGGACGCGCAGGTGCACGATGTACGCGCTCAGCAGCAGCGCCGGCACGGCCGGCACCCACAGGTAGCGCAGCCCGCCGACGGCCGCGGCGATCGCGCCGCCGCTGAAGGCGAGGAAGAGCAGGGCCGTGGTGCGCCGGCGGCGTGCGAGGACCTGGAGGCGCTGCTGGCGCCGGACCCGTTCGACCCGTTCGACCTCGGCGGATCTCGGCTCGGCCCTGGTCGGGGGCACGCCGAAGGCCCGGGCGTCGGCGTCCACGGAATTCACCGTTTCCGTCGCCGCTTCCGGGTCCGCGTGGGGCTGGGCCTCCGCCTGGACTTCACCGCGCTCACGCAGCCCCTTGGCGTAACGCCGCTCCATTCCCGCCCGGCCGGAAAGCAGCCGGATGGCAGTGGAGAAGCGTTCCGTCGGACGCGCTTCGTTCAGCTCGTCCTGCCTCCGGAGCCACATGGGCACCAAGTAGGCGGCCCAGGCCCCGACGATGACTGCGTAGATGAGGCCGCTGCTGCTCACACCCCACACCGTAGAGGGGCGCGGCCGAGGGGATCAGCCAATTGGGCCGGTGTGTCGCACGATCCGGCTGATATCACCGACTTTTTTTGTGATTCTTCGGATCGGCTTATGGGCGAATCAACCAGCAATTCGAACGCTTTTGCGATTACCTGCTTTACGGAGCGGTCGCAGGCGGCGGGCTTTCCCTCTTCCGCACCCGCTTCCACCGCCGCAGCAGCCCCTCCGGTACCTCCTCGGCGGTGAGCGCAAAGACCAGGTGGTCGCGCCACGCCCCGTCGATATGTAGATAACGCGGCCGCAGCCCCTCCTCCCGGAAGCCCAGCTTCTCCACCACGCGGCGGCTCGGGCCGTTCTCCGGGCGGATGCACACCTCCATGCGGTGCAGTCCGACCCTCATGAAGCAGTGGTCTACCGCGAGCGCGACGGCCGTCGGCATCACCCCGCGCCCCGCCACGTCCCGGTCCACCCAGTAGCCCACATGGGCGGCGCACATCGACCCCCACGTGATGCCGGCGACCGTCAGCTGGCCGACCAGCCGTCCCTGGTACTCGATGACGAAGGGCAGCATCCGGCCCGCGTTCGCCTCCGCCCGCAGGTGGCGGACCATCTGCCGGTACGTCGGCCGGTGGATCACCGGCCCCCACGGCGCCGGCGGCGGGATCGTGGCCTCCCACGGCCGCAGCCAGTCGCGGTTGCGGCGGTTGACCTCGCGCCAGGCGCGCTGGTCGCGCAGTTTTATCGGCCGCAGCGTGACGTCGCCGTCCGTCAGCACCACGGGCCAGGACGGGCCGTTCAGCTCGGGCTCCCGGCCGCCGCGTCCGGTCTGGGGTGGTCGCCGCCGCGGATCTGGTCGACGGCGTGCGGCAGGATCCGCGCCAGCACCGCGAGGCCGTCCTTCACGCCGCCCGTGGAACCGGGCAGGTTCACGATCAGCGTGCGGCCCGCCACGCCCGCCAGGCCCCGCGACAGCGCGGCGGTCGGCACCTTGGCGAGGCCCTCGGCACGGATGGCCTGCGGGATGCCCGGGATCTCGTAGTCGAGCACGCGTGCGGTCGCGTCGGGGGTCCGGTCGGTCGGCGAGATGCCGGTGCCGCCCGTGGTGAGGATGACGTCGTACCCGGCGGTCACGCCCTCGCGGAGCGCCTCCTCGACGGGGTCCCCGTCCGGGACGACGCGCGGGCCGTCCACCGTGAAGCCCAGCTGCTCCAGCGCCTCGGCCAGCAGCGGGCCGCCCTTGTCCGCGTACACGCCCTGCGAGGCACGGTTGGAGGCGGTGACCACCAGGCCGCGCAGCGCCGGCGCCCCGGCGGCCGGCGCAGCGCCCTGCCCGGCCGCGGCGGCGGTGGGGACGGGGACGGGCGGCACGTGGCTGTGGACCTCGCCGCCGCGCGGGGGCGTCACGAACGGCTCCAGTCGCCGGACTTGCCGCCCGTCTTCTCCTCCACCCGGACGTCGGTGATGACCGCGCCCTTGTCGACGGCCTTCACCATGTCGATCACGGTGAGTCCGGCGACCGCGACCGCGGTCAGCGCCTCCATCTCGACGCCGGTGCGGTCGGTGGTCTTGACGGTGGCGAGGATCTCGACGGCGTCGTCGGCGACCTTCAGGTCCACCTTGACCCCGGAGACCGCCAGCGGGTGGCAGAGCGGGATCAGGTCGGGGGTCTTCTTGGCCCCCATGATCCCGGCGATCCGCGCGGTGGCGAGGGCGTCGCCCTTCGGCACGCCCTCGCCGCGCAGCAGCTCGATCACCCGGGACGAGACCAGGACGCGGCCGCTGGCGCGCGCCGTGCGGGTGGTGACGTCCTTTGTCGATACGTCGACCATCCGGGCCGCGCCGGCCTCGTCGATGTGCGTCAGCCTGCTCTGCGTACTCATGTCTACGTGCCGCTCCCGCTCCGGGCCCCGAAACGCCGGGGCCTGTGTGATGCAACACGCTACCCGCACCGGGCGGTACCCAGCCGGGCAGGACCACTGGCCGAAACAGGGCCGCCGACCCGGCGGGCGGCCGCCCGGACGGGACCGCCGGGTGGCCGGGCGGCGGCCAGGGCGGGCCCCTCTACCCGAGCAGGACGACTTCCAGTTCGGTGCCCGGCTCCACCGAGGTGACGTCTTCCGGTACGACGATCAGGGAATCGGCGTGCGCCAGCGCCGCGATCAGGTGTGAGCCCGATCCGCCGACCGGGCTGACCGTGCCCGCGTCGGGGTCGTACTTCCCGCGCAGGAACTGCCGGCGGGCGGCCGGGGAGCCCAGCGGCGCGTCGGCCTTCAGCACGGCCCGCACGCTCGGCCGGCTGACCTGCGAGGCCGGCAGCCCCATCAGGGCACGGATGGCGGGGCGCACGAACAGCTCGAAGGAGACGTACGAGGACACCGGATTGCCGGGCAGGGCCAGCAGCGGGGTGTGGTCGGGGCCGACCGTGCCGAAGCCCTGCGGCTTGCCGGGCTGCATCGCGAGCTTGCGGAAGTCCACCCCGCCCGCCTGCGGCTCCTCGCCGTCGCCGCTGCCGGCCGCGGTCAGGGCCTCCTTGACCACGTCGTACGCGCCGACGCTGACCCCGCCCGTGGTGACCAGCAGGTCGGCGCGGATCAGCTGGTCCTCGATGGCGGCGCGCAGGGTGTCGGCGTCGTCGGCGACCGCGCCGACGCGGTAGGCGATGGCGCCGGCGTCCCGGGCGGCGGCGGCCAGGGCGAAGCTGTTGGAGTCGTAGATCGTCCCGGCGGCCAGTGCCTCACCCGGCTGGACCAGCTCGCTGCCGGTGGACAGGACGACCACGCGCGGGCGCGGCCGGACCCGCACCGTGCCGCGGCCGATCGCCGCGAGCAGCGCGATCTGCGGCGGGCCGAGGACGGTGCCGGCGGCCAGCGCCAGGTCGCCTGCCTGCACGTCGCTGCCGCGGGCGCGCACGTGCGCGCGGGCCTCGGCCGGGCGGTGGACCCGTACCTCGCCGGCCGCGCCCTCGGGCGCGGCGCTGGCCGGGGTCATGCCGGAGGCGGCGCCGCCGCCCGTGCCGCCGTCGGTCCATTCGACCGGTACGACGGCTTCCGCTCCGGGCGGCAGGGGGGCGCCGGTCATGATGCGGGCAGCTTGGCCGGGGCCGACGGTCGGCAGCTCGCCGCTGCCGGCCGCGACGTCCCCGACGACCGTGAGCACCGCGGGGAACTCCTCGCTCGCGCCCTGGACGTCGGCCGTGCGGACGGCGTACCCGTCCATGGAGCTGTTGTCGAAGGGCGGGAGGGCGACGGGCACGGTGACGTCCTCGACCAGGACACAGCCCTGGGCGTCGAGCAGCTGGAGCTCGATGGGCTCCAGCGGCCGGACGGCGGCGAGGACGTCCGCGAGGTGCTCGTCCACCGACCACAGGCGGTGGTGGCCGGTGTCCTGCGGTGCTCTGCTGCTCAAGGTGCTACATCTCCTCCGTGACGTAACGGTGAAGCCAGGTGCGGAACTCCGGGCCCAGGTCCTCACGCTCGCAGGCGAGTCGGACGATGGCCCGCAGGTAGTCCCCCCGGTCCCCGGTGTCGTAGCGGCGGCCGCGGAAGACCACGCCGTGCACCGGGCCGCCCACGTTCTCGTCGGCGGCCAGCTTCTGCAGGGCGTCGGTGAGCTGGATCTCCCCACCGCGGCCCGGCTCGGTCTCCCGCAGTATGCCGAAGATCGCGGGGTCCAGGACGTAGCGTCCGATGACCGCGTAGTTGCTGGGCGCCTCGGCGGGCTCCGGCTTCTCGACGAGGCCGGTGATGCGGACGACGTCGTCCTCGCCGGTCGTCTCGACGGCGGCGCAGCCGTAGAGGTGGACGTTGGCGGGGTCGACCTCCATCAGGGCGATGACGGTGCCGCCGGTCTTCTCGTAGACCTCGACCATCCGGCGCAGGAGGGGGTCGCGCGGGTCGATGAGGTCGTCGCCGAGGAGGACGGCGAAGGGCTCCTCGCCGACGTGGGGCTCGGCGCACAGCACGGCGTGGCCCAGGCCCCGGGGGTCGCCCTGGCGGACGTAGTGCATGGTGGCGAGGTCGCTGGACTCCTGGACCTTCTTCAGCCGGTCGTCGTCGCCCTTGGCGATCAGGGCGGACTCCAGCTCGTAGTTGCGGTCGAAGTGGTCCTCGAGCGCACGCTTGTTACGTCCTGTGATCATGAGGACGTCGTCGAGTCCGGCCGAGACGGCCTCCTCGACCACGTACTGGATGGCCGGCTTGTCCACGACCGGCAGCATTTCCTTGGGGGTCGCCTTGGTGGCGGGGAGGAACCGGGTACCGAGGCCCGCAGCCGGAATGACGGCCTTCTTGATCACGGGGTGCGACTGAGTCATGGGCAGAACGATAGTGGGTCGTACCGAACACCCGACCAGATTCCGGTGAATAGATCCAACTCTGTCCCGATAGAAAAGGAATTGTGACCCAACTGTGGTAGAGAGCCTGTCCGGAAACCTCCCCTTCCCTCCCGAGAAGGCCGCCCTCCGCAAAGAACTCCTCGCCGCCCGCCGCGCCTTGTCCCCCGAGGCCCGCCGCACGGCCGCCGGCGCGCTCGCCCGCTCGGCGCTGGCGCTGCCCGAGCTGGCCGGCGCGCGCACGGTGGCCGCGTACGTCTCCGTCGGCGCGGAACCGGGCACCCGCGAGCTGCTCGACGCGCTGAGGGACGCCGGGAAGCGGGTGCTGCTGCCCCTGCTCCTGCCGGACAACGACCTCGACTGGGCGGTGTACGAGGGCCCGGGCAGCCTCGCCGAGGCGGCGCACCGGGGGAAGATGCGGCTGCTGGAGCCGTCCGGTCCGCCGCTGGGCCCGCAGGCGGTCACCGGCGCGGACGCGGTGCTGCTGCCCGGGCTGGCGGTGGACCGGCGCGGGATGCGGCTCGGGCGCGGCGGGGGCTCGTACGACCGGGTGCTGGCACGGCTGGAGCGGGCCGGGGCGCATCCGGCGCTGGTGGTGCTCCTCTACGACGAAGAGGTGGTCGCGCGGGTCCCGGAGGAACCGCACGACCACCCCGTCCGGGCGGTCGCCACCCCGTCGGGGGTGGTGCGCTTCAGGCCGTGATCACGGCTTGAGCGTCAGCGTGTCCACTGTCGACTTGTCGACGGCGTCCTTTCCGAACGGCCAGTCCAGCAGTTCGCCCTTGGCCCACAGCGTCGTCTGGTCGGTGTAGTTGCTGTCGTAGGCGTGACCCGAGGCGCCGGTCAGGTTGATCCAGCGCGACTTGTCGAGGTCGTTGAGGTTGACGACCATGCGCATCGACGGGACCCAGGTGACGTCGTAGCCGCTGGAGGCGTTCCAGCCGGTGGCGTTGACGGTGGCCTCGCCGCCGCCCAGGTTCCACGGGCCGCGGTTGAGGAGCCACCGCATGAAGCCCGGGCCCTCCTTGCCGATGGTCTGGTTCTTCAGCGTGAGCTGGTGCAGCCGGCCCCAGCTCCAGGTCGACTGGTCCTTGCCGAGCTTGGCGGTCAGCTCCCAGCGCGCGTCCTCCATCGCCCGGGCGAAGAGCTCGTCGCGGGTCTTGATGGGCTTGTCGTGGACGGTCTTCGGGGTGGCGGTCCACCACGGCGACTTCTCGTCCTTGACCAGGCGGCGGACCACCTCGAACCAGCGGTCGCCGCCGTCGGGCTGCGCGGAGTCGGCGCCGCGGGTGCCGCACTCGCGGACCGTCTTGGCGAGGTCGTCGTTGGGGCCGGTGCCCTCCTCGATGACGTTCATACAGCTGTCGGTGACGCGCAGGTCCTTCGGCATCTTGTCGCCGAACGCCAGCTTGAGGATGTTGCGCCAGACGGCGTTGAAGTAGGCGGCCGCCGCCGAGTCGTTCTCCTGGGTGTAGTTCCAGCCCTCCAGCAGCTTCTGCGCCGAACGCACGTCCGGGTCGGAGACCGGGATCTTGGCCAGCATCGGGGTCAGCAGCGCGGCGATCTCGCTGCTGTTGTCCATCTGCATGGTGCGCATGTCGTCGGTGGAGATCTTGCCGCTGTCCTTGATCTTCGCCTCGATGAGGTCGTTGATCCGCTGGCTGCGGGCGCCGTAGCCCCAGTCGGCGGTCAGGACGTACGGGTACTTGCCCGCGCCGGTGCCGGACTCGGTGACGGGCTGGTTGGCGGTGACGATGTAGCCGCGCTGCGGGTTGAGCTCCCAGGGCAGCTCGTTCTGCGGGATGTAGCCGGCGTTGCCGTCGCGGCCGCCCTTCCAGGCGTACTTGGGGTCCCAGCCGGGGGCCGGCATGCGGCCGTCGCCCTGGCCGCGGAGCGGGATGCGGCCCGGGGCCTGGTAGCCGATGTTGCCGTTGGGGCCCTTGTTGTCGGCGTAGATCAGGTTCTGCGACGGGACCTCGAAGTCCGCGGCTGCGGCCCGGAAGCTCGGGAAGTCCTTGGCACGGTCGAGCTTGAAGACGGCGTCCATCGACTTGCCCGGGTCCAGTGCGGTCCAGCGCAGGGCGACGGCGTAGCCGGTGCCGCGGTCGGGGGCCGAGCTGGGGACGGGGGCGCGGGAGCCGACGGTCTCGAGCTCGTCGCTGCGGTCGGAGATCAGCGGTCCGTTGTTGGTGGTGCGGACGGTGATCTTCTTGCTCTTGCCGCCCGCGACCTTGATCTCCTCTTCACGGATGGTGAAGGGGACGACCTTGTTGTCGTAGACGTAGCCCTCGGGACGGACCTGCTCCAGGTAGAGGTCGGTGACGTCGGCGCCGAGGTTGGTCATGCCCCAGGCGATGTCGGCGTTGTGGCCGATGACCACGCCGGGCATGCCGGAGAAGGTGAAGCCGGCGACGTCGTACTGGCACTTGGCCGAGACGGCGCGGCAGTGCAGGCCCATCTGGTACCAGACCGAGGGCAGCTGCGGGGACAGGTGCGGGTCGTTCGCGAGCAGCGGCTTGCCGGTGGTCGTGTACCTGCCGGAGACGACCCAGGAGTTGGAGCCGATGCCGCTGCCGTTGGGGCCGAGGATGGCCGGGATGTCGTCCAGCGTCTTGGACAGGGCGGTCAGCTGCGTGCGCAGGCCGACGGTCGCGCCCTGGGCGCTCGCGTTGTCGGCGAGGCCGGTGGCGGGGTTGGTGCCGCCGTTGGGGGTGGCCTGCGAGCCGGTGCCGGTGGTGGTGCCCGTCGTGGAGCCGGTGCCCGTGCCGGCGGTGGAGCCGGTGCCGGTCGCACCCGTGCCCGTGCCGGTCGTGCCCGTGCCCGTCGCGCCCGTGCCGGAGGTGCCCTGGGGCGCGTACTTGCCGCCCGCGACGGTGCCGCCCTCGACGATCGGCTTGTTCCGGTCGAAGGGGTACGCCGGGTAGAGCTCGTCGATCTGCGCCTGCGTGAGCTTGTTCGACATCAGCGAGCGGTCGATCTCGTCCTGCATGTTGCCGCGCAGGTCCCAGGCCATCGCCTTGAGCCAGGCCACCGAGTCGACCGGCGTCCACTTCTCGGGCTTGTAGCCGTCGGTGATCTTCAGGGCGGCGTGCTCGACGGAGAGGTCCTTGCCGGACTTGCCCTTCAGCCACGCGTTGACCCCGTCGGCGTAGGCCTGGAGGTACTTCTTCGTCTCGGGCGAGAGCTTCTTGTCGTACTCCTCCTGCGCGACCTGGCGCCAGCCGAGGGTGCGCAGGAAGGCGTCGGTCTCGACCTGGCCGGAGCCGAACATCTCCGAGAGGCGGCCGGAGGTCATGTGCCGGCGTACGTCCATCTCCCAGAACCGGTCCTGCGCGTGGACGAAGCCCTGCGCGCGGAAGAGGTCCTCGTCGTTGTCGGCGTAGAGCTGCGGGATCCCGTGCTCGTCACGCTTGACGTCGACGGTCCCGGTCAGGCCGGGGACCTTCAGGGAGCCGGTGGTCTGCGGGAACGAAGCGCGCACGGTGTCCACGCTCCAGTACGCGCCGTAGCCGAGGCCCGCCAAGAGCGCCAGGACCAAGACGAGCACGAGCAGGCGTGCGCGTCGTCCCTTCTTCTTGACGGAAGGTCCGGATTCTTTGGCGGGCATCGCTGTCCTTCGAGGGGCAGGGTGGTCCTGGGAGTGCTGGGAGCAACCATAGGCGCAGGACCGCCTTCGTTGATCCGCCAGGGGTCAAGGTCCGTAGGACAGGGGCGAACTGCCGTTTCACAATGTGGGTATCACGTAAAGAGTCCGTCAAAGATTAGGTAAGGTAACGAAGCACTTGCCGAATACGCCGCCGGTGGAACGTTCCGCCGGGCGCGCTTTGAGGAAAGGGCCGCCCACTGACTGTCCACACGCTCAATGAGCTCCTGCTGGTCTGCTCGCTCGTGCTGCTCGTCGCGGTAGCGGCGGTACGCATCTCTTCACGCAGCGGCCTCCCCAGCCTGCTCATCTACCTCGGCATAGGCATCGCGATAGGCCAGGACGGCATCGGCAACGTCGTATTCGACAACGCCGAGCTGACACAGGTCATCGGTTACGCCGCGCTCGTCGTCATCCTCGCCGAGGGCGGTCTGGGCACGAAGTGGAAAGAGATCAAGCCGGCCCTGCCACAGGCGGTCGTCCTGTCGCTGGTCGGCGTCGCGGTCAGCGTCGGCGTCACCGCGGCCGGCGCGCACTACCTCGTCGGACTCGAATGGCGGCAGGCGCTGCTGATCGGCGCGGTCGTCTCCTCGACCGACGCCGCGGCGGTCTTCTCGGTACTGCGCAAGGTCCCCCTCCCGTCCCGCGTGACGGGGGTGCTGGAGGCGGAGTCCGGCTTCAACGACGCACCCGTCGTCATCCTGGTGGTGGCCTTCGCGACGGTCGGGCCGGTGGACAACTGGTACGTGCTGGTCGGAAAGATCGCGCTGGAGCTGGCGATCGGCGCGGCGATAGGACTGGCGGTGGGCTTCCTGGGGGCGTACGGGCTGCGGCACGTGGCCCTGCCGGCCTCCGGCCTGTACCCGATCGCGGTGATGGCGATCGCGGTGTCCGCGTACGCGGCCGGTGCGATGGCGCACGGCTCCGGCTTCCTCGCGGTGTACCTGGCGGCGATGGTGCTCGGCAACGCGAAGCTGCCGCACTGGCCGGCCACGCGCGGGTTCGCGGACGGGCTGGGCTGGATCGCGCAGATCGGCATGTTCGTGCTGCTCGGCCTGCTGGTGACGCCGCACGAGCTGGCGGGCGACTTCTGGCCCGCGGTGATCATCGGACTGGTGCTGACGATGGTGGCGCGGCCGCTGGAGGTGTTCGTCAGCCTCCTGCCGTTCCGGGTCGCGTGGCAGGAGCAGGTGCTGATGTCGTGGGCGGGGCTGCGCGGCGCCGTGCCGATCATCCTGGCGACGATCCCGATGGTGACCGGGATCGAGGGCAGCGACCGGGTGTTCAACATCGTCTTCGTACTGGTCGTCGTCTACACGCTGGTGCAGGGGCCCACCCTGCCGTGGCTGGCGCGGAAGCTGAACCTGCGCGACACCGGTGAGGCCGCCGCCGACCTGGGCATCGAGTCGGCGCCGCTGGAGAAGCTGCGCGGTCACCTGTTGTCCTTCGCGATACCCGAGGCGTCGCGGATGCACGGTGTCGAGGTCGGGGAGCTGCGGCTGCCGGCCGGGGCGTCGGTGACGCTGGTGGTCCGGGACGCCAAGAGTTTCGTGCCGGCGCCGTCGACGGTGCTGCGCCGAGGGGACGAGCTGCTGGTGGTGGCCACGGATCCGGTGCGGGACGCGGCGGAGGCCCGGCTGCGGGCGGTGGCGCGCGGGGGCAAGCTCGCGGGGTGGCTGGGTACCAGTGGCGGAACGTCACTCTAGGTACCGGAGGACCGCGACGGAGGGCGTCCGAGCAGCGGTTTTCGGTTAGAGCGTCATTCTAATTGGGCCATTTTCGGTGGCTTGCGCCTGACCTTGCCCCCATTTCGACGGGTGGGGAATGCGAAGTTCCAGTTAATCGCAGGTGAAGACATGCCTTGTCACCGTAATCACAGGGCGTGGTAGGGGATTCCCCTGTACGATGAAGGCACACCAGATCGAACCAACTCTGCCTGACGCAGAGCTGGCGCGACCGCAAAGCGGCCGTGGCACCCTCCCGCAGTGGGCGCCCAGGTATCACTCGGTTCTGCGCAAGAGGACAGCTCTCGGGGCTCCCACATGTACGGGTGCGGCCGCTCACAAAGCGGCCGGCCGTCCGCAGACGGGGACGCTCTACCAGGCAGCGGAAAGGCCAGGCCGTGACATCCGCGGTCACGACCGACACGTCCGTCCGACCCGGCTACGGGCAGCTCCTGCGCACGCCCGGCGCCCTCTCCTTCGTCCTCCCCGGCTTCGCCGCCCGTCTGCCGTTCGGCATGCTGACCATCAGCATCCTGCTGCTCGTCCAGCACGCCACCGGCTCCTATGGCGACGCGGGCATCGTCTCCGCCGTCACCGGCGTCTCCATGGCCCTGTTCGCCCCGGTCATGGGCAAGCTCACCGACCGCCGCGGCCAGAGCGCCGTCCTCGTGCCGGTCGTCCTGACCCACGCCACCGCGGTCTCCGCTCTGACCGCGCTGGCCCTGCTCGGCGCCCCGCTGTGGGCGCTCGCGCTGGCCGCCGTCCCGGCCGGCGCCTCCGTCCCGCAGGTCGGCCCCATGGTCCGGACCCGCTGGGCGGCCAAGCTGGAGGGCTCCCCGCTGCTGCCGACGGCCGCCGCGTTCGAGTCCGTCACCGACGAGTTCACCTTCGTCGTCGGCCCGGTGCTGGCCACCGCCCTGTGCACCGGCGTCCACCCGGCGGCCGGCCTGGTCACCGAGGCGGCCCTGACGCTGCTGGGCGGGCTGTTCTTCGCCGCGCAGCGCTCCACCGAGCCGAAGACCGCCGCGAAGGCGGCCCACGGCGAGAAGCACGCCTCGGCCCTGTCCTTCGCCGGCCTGCGCGTCCTGATCGTCGCCTTCCTCGGGATCGGCGCCGTCTTCGGCGGCATGCAGGTGTCCCTGACGGCCTTCGCCGGCGAGATCGGCAACCCGGGTGCCAACGGCCTGCTGTACGGCGTCTTCGCGGCCGGCAACATGATCGCCGGCATCACCATGGGCGCCGTCGCCTGGAAGATCGGTCCCCGCCGCCGCCTGATCCTGGGCTACGTCGGTCTGACCGCCGCCGCCTCGGTCCTGTGGGCCGTGAACTCGGCCGTGCTGATGGGCGCGGTCGGCCTGGTCGTCGGTCTGTGCATCGCCCCGGCGCTGATCACCGGCTACACCATGATCGAGCAGCTGGTTCCGGCCGCTTCCCGCACCGAGGCGTTCACCTGGCTGACCGGTGCGGTCGCCTTCGGGCAGGCCGTCGCCGTGATCGTGGCCGGCCGTCTGACGGACGCGCACGGTTCCTCGTACGGCTTCCTGGTGCCGCTGGCCGCCACCGCGCTGGCGCTGGTCACGCTGCTGGCCCTGCGCGCGAAGCTCGCGCCGAAGGCCCCGAGCCGCATCGTGAACTCCTCCGCGCCGGCCGCCGCCACGGCGGACCCGGCCGACCGGGAGCGCGCGAACGAGCGTGGGATCGGTCACCGCACGCCCGTGACGGTGGACTGATCCGCCGGAATACGTCACCATGGAGCGTCGTTAGCACTCATCGAGTCAGAGTGCCAGGAGGAAATTCGTGCCGACCTACCAGTACCAGTGCACCGAGTGCGGTGAGGGCCTTGAGGCCGTGCAGAAGTTCACCGACGAAGCGCTGACCGTGTGCCCGAGCTGCGACGGACGCCTGAAGAAGGTGTTCTCCGCGGTCGGCATCGTGTTCAAGGGCTCCGGTTTCTACCGGAACGACAGCCGTGGCGCGTCGTCGAGCAGCACGCCCGCGTCGAAGCCCTCGTCCTCGTCGTCCACGACGACGTCGACCGCTTCGGCCCCGGCCGCCGCGTCCTCCTCGACCTCCTCGAGCACGGGCGGCAGCTCCAGCTCGGCCGCCTGACCTCTCACCTCTTGCGCAAGGCCCCGTTCGCCCTCCTGGGCGGCGGGGCCTTGCGCGTCCCCCGTTAGGGTGGCCGCATGGTGAACGCAGAGATCGGTGTAATCGGCGGCTCGGGCTTCTACTCCTTCCTGGAAGACGTCTCCGAGGTCCAGGTCGAGACCCCCTACGGGCCTCCGAGCGACTCCCTGTACCTGGGTGAGCTGGCCGGCCGGCAGGTGGCGTTCCTGCCGCGGCACGGGCGCAGCCACACCGTCCCGCCACACAAGATCAACTACCGTGCCAACCTGTGGGCGCTGCGTTCGGTCGGGGTCCGGCAGGTGCTGGGCCCGTGCGCGGTGGGCGGCCTGCGGACGGAGTACGGGCCGGGCACGCTGCTGGTCCCGGACCAGCTGGTGGACCGGACCAAGTCCCGCGTGCAGACCTTCTTCGACGGGGAGCCGCTGCCGGACGGGAGCGTCCCGAACGTCGTGCACACCACCTTCGCCGACCCGTACTGCCCGGTGGGGCGCTCGGTGGCGCTTTCGGCGGCGCGCGGACGGGAGTGGGAGCCGGTGGACGGCGGCACCATGGTCGTCATCGAGGGCCCGCGGTTCTCGACGCGGGCGGAGTCGCAGTGGCATGCGGCGGCCGGCTGGTCGGTGGTCGGCATGACCGGGCATCCGGAGGCGGTCCTCGCACGTGAGCTGGGGCTCTGCTACACCTCGATGGCGCTGGTGACGGACCTGGACGCGGGTGCCGAGACGGGCGAGGGGGTCTCGCACGCCGAGGTCCTGAAGGTGTTCGGCGAGAACGTCAGCCGGCTGCGCGAGGTCCTCTTCGACGCCGTGGCGGCCCTGCCCGCGACCGCTGACCGCGACTGCCTGTGCACTCACGCCCACGACGGCTGGGACCTGGGCATCGAACTGCCGTAGGCACGCTGCAGACCGGGCGGAGCCGCGCCGGGGCCGGGGCCTGGCGTCCGGGGAATCGATTCCCCGGACCATGTCACGTTCCGCGGGGTTGTCCTGTCTCCCTGGCGACGGGGTCGGCAGGGCCCCCTTCCGGAAGAGGCCAGTCATGCCGCGCATCTCGCTCACTCCGCCCCGCACCCTCCTGATGCGCCTCGGCGCCTGGTACTCGCGTCGCACCTACGGCAAGGTGCTCGACCCCGGCCAGGCCTACGGTCACAACTCGCGCGTGCTGCTCTCGTACGTCCGGATGGAGCAGCGGGCGGCGAAGTGGAACGCGCTCGACGCCGGGCTGAAGCACCTCGCCGTGATGGCCTGCGCCGCGCGGATCAACTGCTCGTGGTGCATGGACTTCGGCTACTGGGAGGGTCACGAGCTGGGCCTCTCCCCGGAGAAGATCGAGCGGGTGCCTCGGTGGCGCGAGGAGCGGGAGGTGTTCAGCGAGCTGGAGCTGCTGGTCATGGAGTACGCGGAGGCGATGACCGAGACGGCGCCGACGGTCACCGATGAAATGGCGGCCGAGCTCATCGCCCGGCTGGGCGAGGCGGCGTTCGTCGAGCTCACCGCCGTGGTCGCGCTCGAGAACTGGCGTTCGCGGGTGAACAGCGCCTTCGGTCTGACCAGCCAGGGGTTCTCGGAGGCCTGCCGGGTGCCGAGCCGGCCCTGAGCCGTCGGGCGGGGCCCTACCCCTGCGGGTGAACGACTTGTCCACAACCTGGGGATCATCCACAGGCCCGGGCGGAGCCGGGCGTCGAGGCGGATCGTGGGAGGGTCCGGGCGCTGGGCCCGGGCTCCGTATCCCGAACCCTTCGGTGGTGATCAGCATGTCCGCTTCCTCTCCCGGCCGTCCCGAATCCCCGGCGTCAACGGCTTCCCCCACGGCTTCTTCCTCTGGCTCCTCCGCGTGTTCCTCCGCCTCCTCCGTCTGCCGCCCGGCACGCCCCGTGCCCCCGTTCCCGCCGCTGCGCGTGGGCCGGGCCCGGGGGCGGCTCGGCCGTGCCCTGCGCCGCAAGCGGCGGGCGGCTTCGGCCGGGCTGGCCGTGGTGGCGGCCGCCCTGGCCATGGGCGGAGCGGACGCGCAGGCCTCCCGGGGTGCGGCCCCGCCCGAGGTGAAGCCGTCACCCGCTGCGGTGCGGATGGTGTCGGCTCCCGTGCGCATCGCGGACGCCGCCACGGTCCGGCTGCTGCGGCCCGGGGACCGCGTCGACGTGGTGGCGGCGGAGCGCACGGGGCCGCCGAGGGTGGTGGCGGCGGGGGCTCGGGTGGCCGAAGTCCCGGCGCCGGAGAAGGGGTTGGGGGACGGTGGGGCGCTGGTGGTGCTGTCGGTGCCCCGGGACACCGCGCGGGCCCTGGTGGGGGCCGGAGCGGTGGCACGACTGGCGGTGGCGTTGTGTTGATTCGCACTGGCGCACAGTCAAGTCGCTCTGGGGTGGGCGCCGATTGGACATGGCGTGCCATCACTGCCGTAGCTTTCGGAACCGTTGGCTCCGTGTACAGCAGTGACGAAGAGAGGCTCAGTCGTGAGCGAGAAGAAGAAGGAGAGCGTCCTGGCGGGCTTCAAGGCCTTCCTGATGCGCGGCAACGTGGTGGACCTGGCCGTGGCCGTGGTCATCGGCGCCGCGTTCACGAACATCGTGAACTCGATCGTGAAGGGCATCATCAGCCCGCTTGTGGGCGCCATCGGCACCAAAAACCTGGATGTCTACACCTCGTGCCTGAAGGCACCTTGTGGGGTGGACGCCAAGGGCGAGCCGACCGGCGTGAACATCATGTGGGGCTCGGTCCTGAACGCGACGCTCAGCTTCCTGATCACCGCCGCCGTCGTCTACTTCCTGATGGTCCTGCCGATGGCGAAGTACCTGTCCCGGCTGGAGGCGCGCCGCAAGGCCAGGGAAGGCGTCAAGGAGACCATCGAGATCACCGAGCTCGAGGTCCTCAAGGAGATCCGGGACACCCTGGTCTCGCAGCGCAACGGGCACGGCGAGAACGCCAGGACTCCGGGGGCGCGCGACGCGGTCTGACCGCCGCGGCGGATCAGATGTGGTGCGGGGGCTTCTCGTCCAGGAAGCGGGCGAGGTCGGCCGCGCTTCCGCCGGCGGGCGGCCGTTCGCCCCAGCCCCGATCGGTGTCGTCCGAGGACTGCCGGTCGAGCGGGTCGTCGAAGACCAGCTTCGGCCTGGGCTTCTGGGCCGGGGCGGCCTCGGGCTTCGCCCCGGCTGCGGGGTCGGGGGACTGCGGGTCGGAGGCGGGGGCGGTGCTCATGGCTCAAGGGTACGGCCGCCCCGGCCTCGGGCCCCGGCCTGGAACGGGGCCCCGGCCCGGGCCCCGGCTTCAGCCTCCGCTCCGGCCCCGACCCCGGCCCTGGCCCGGGTCAGCTGGGGGCTTCCGCACCCTTGCGCGCGTAGAACCACCAGCAGACCGCGAGGCAGGTCGTGTAGAAGCCGATGAAGATCCACAGCGCGTTGGTGACGGCGGTCGCCGCGAACATGGCGGGGATGAAGAAGAAGCCGTAGGCCGCGATGGCGGACGAGAAGCCGGTGACGGCGCCCGCCTCCATCTCCGACTGCTTCAGCGCGGCTGCCTGCGCCTCGGGGCCCTGGCCCTCGGCCTGGCGCATGTGCTGCTCCCGGAAGATCACCGGAATCTGCCGGAAGGTGGACCCGTTGCCCAGTCCGGAGAAGGCGAAGGCCGCCAGGAAACCGGCGAAGAACGCCCAGAAGCTGCCCTGGTCCCCGCCCGACGGCAGCGCGAAGATCACCACGATCAGGGCGCCCGCCATGCCGACGAACGACAGCATCGTCACCCTGGCGCCGCCGATCCGGTCGGAGAGCCAGCCGCCCGCCCAGCGCATCAGCGCGCCGATGAAGGGGCCGATCCAGGCGTAGGTGGTCGCTTGGTATCCCTGCGCCTCGAAGTTGTTCTTGATGAGCAGGGGCAGGCCGGCGGCGAACCCGATGAAGGAGCCGAAGGTTCCGACGTAGAGCCAGGTCATCAGCCAGTTGTGCTTGCGCGTGAAGATGACCTTCTGCTGGCTGAAGGGGGCCGCGGCCACCTTGAGGTCGTTCATCAGGAACCAGGCGAGCAGGGCCATGATGACCAGGAGAGGCACCCAGAGGAAGGCGCCGTTCTGGAGCCAGATGTCCGTGTTCTTCTTCGCGTCGTGCTGCGGTCCGCCCGCCGGCGGGCCCAGCACTGCGGCGGTGATCACCAGGGGTGCGACCAGCTGGACGACGCTCACGCCGAGGTTGCCGAGGCCGCCGTTGAGGCCGTTGGCGCTGCCCTTCTCGCGCTTGGGGAAGAAGAAGCCGATGTTGGCCATGGAGGAGGCGAAGTTGGCTCCTCCGATGCCGCAGACGGCTGCGATGAGCGCCAGTTCCCAGTAGGGGGTGCCGGTGTCCTGGAGCGCGAAGCCGAGCCAGAGCATGGGGGCGACCAGGACGAGCGTGCTGAAGGCGGTGAACTTCCGCTCGCCGAGGATGGGGCCGATGAAGGTGTACAGGATCCGGAAGGTGCCTCCCGTGATGCCGGGGATGGCGGTCAGCCAGAACAGCTGGGACTTGGAGAAGCCGAAGCCGACGTCGTTCAGCTTGACCACGGTGACCGACCAGACCTGCCAGACCACGAAGCCGAGCATCAGCGCCGGGATGGAGATCCAGAGGTTGCGCTGGGCGACCCTGCGGCCGGTGGTCTGCCAGAAGCCGTCGTCCTCGGGTCGCCAGTCGCCGATGACGGCACCCGGCTTGTAGGTCTCCTTCCGGTGGGAGCGGACCGCGGTTGGGGTGGGCGTCGGAAGGGACATGGTCATCTGTCCTTGGGGTCGAGGAGCCACAGGGCGATCACGACGAGGAAGGAGAGGATCAGGAATCCCGCTCCCCACCAGGCGGTGGCCGTGTTGCCCTTCATCCATTCGTTGACGGTCACGGTCAGCGCCCAGAGCTGCCCGATGACGACCGTGAGGGCGAGGACGAGACGGGCGTTGAGCTTGGAGGAGCGCTCCGGTTCCTGTTCGGTGCCGGCGCCCGGGCCGGGGCCGGTGCGCCGGATCCGCGGGTCGCCGTAGCCGCTGGTGGGGCGGATCTGCGGGTACCGCTCGCGCACGGGGCGGTTCAGCCGGGGCTGGGCGCTTCCGGGGTGGTATTCGGGGCGCGGGGGCAGCTGGGGGTCGCTCATGTCGGCCTGCTCTCGGTGGCGCGGGCCGCACCGGGGCAGCCCAGGCGCCGTGCGGCCTCGGGGCGGGAGTCGCCGAACTGCCGGCAGAGGGCTTCCTTGGCGGTCTCTCCCGACCGGGCGGTGGCGATGGCCCAGACGCTGCCGTCGGCACGTTCGGTGAGGAAGATCCTGGGGAGGGGGCGGGGCGGCGGTCCTGCGGTGACCTCGCCGGTGCGGGCGTCGAAGACGCCTTCGTGGCAGGGGCAGTACAGCTCGCCGTCGGGGCCGCGGTCCTCTCGCCACAGGACGGCGCAGGCCAGGTGGGTGCAGACGGCGGAGTAGCCGACGAGGCTTCCGTCGGCGAGCCGGACGGCGAGGGCGCGGTCCTCGTCTCCGGGGAAGCGGAACGCGACGGACTGGCCGGGGGCGAGTGCGTCGGTGACCTTCTTGGCTTCGGGCAGGTGTTCGCTGTCGCCGTGCCGGTGGAGGATGCCGGCGGCCACGCCGACTCCGCCGATGGCGAGGCCGCCGGAGACGGTGGCGACGATGCGCAGGTAGTCACGGCGGGTGGTCAGGGAGTCGGCGCTGATCCGGTCGCGCAGCTGCGCTGCGGCGGCGTCCCCGTCGGTGCCGCTGCCGGGGCCCTGGCCGGGTTGTGGCGCCGGCTGTTCGGTCACGCTCATCGCACATCCACCCCGTTGACTTCGACGACGGGCAGGCCGCCGGGGACGGGCCACTGGACCTTGTCGGCGGGTACGACCATGGCCACGCCGGTGGATACGACCACGTCGCCGAAGGCGAAGGAGTCGGCGACCTGGACGCCTGGGCGCTCGGCCTGGAGTTCTTCGAGGGTTCCGTAGAAGAGGGCGCCGGTCGGGCACACGGTGGCGCACATGGGGGCCAGGCCGTAGGCGGTGCGGTCGTAGCAGAGGTTGCACTTCATCTGGAGCTTCGCCTGCAGGTCGATCTTCGGGACGCCGAAGGGGCAGGCGTTGACGCAGTTGGCGCAGCCGATGCAGCGGGTGGTGTCGGCCTGTTGGACGACGCCGTCGGCGGTCACCAGGATCGCGTCCGCGGGGCAGACCTCGGCGCAGGGGGCGACCGGGTCCTCGCAGTGCATGCAGACGGTCGGCAGGGAGGCGACGGACTGGCCGGGGTCGCTGTAGTCGAGGTGGATCATCGACTTGCCGCGGTGTGAGTCGCATTCGCGGCAGGCGGAGACGCAGGCCTGGCATCCGATGCAGCGGCCCGGGTCGATGAAGATCGTGCGGCCCATCATGGCGGCGTCAGCTCCTCTCCGCGGTGCCACGGCCCTGCGGGGACGTGGGCGGCAGGGGGTCGGTGCGCGAGGCCTGGGCCTCCGGGTAGGCCTGCTGGCCGGGCGGGGTGGGGGGTGCCGGGACGTCGTCGACGCGTTCGGCCGACTCGATGCGGGCGGCGCAGACCTTGTACTCAGGGATCTTCGAGCGGGGGTCGAGGGCGTCGATGGTCAGGGCGTTCGCGGCTGTCGGGACCGGCCAGTGGTAGGGGATGAAGACGGTGTCGGGGCGGATGGCCTCGGTGACGAGGGCGGGGAACACCTCGCTGCCCCGGCGGGTGATCACCCTCACCGGGTCGCCGCTGTGGAAGCCGTGGCAGGGGTGGACCTCGACCCAGGGGCGGGGTGTCTGTTCGACGAGGGCTCCGAGGCGGCGGGTCTGGTTGCCGGAGAGGAAGTGCGCGACGGTGCGGCCGGTGGTGAGGGAGAGGGGGTATTCCTCGGTGTAGGGGTCCATGGGCGGGTGCCATTCCACGGCCTGCAGGTGGATCTTGCCGTCGGGGTGGTAGGTCCGGCCGTCCTCGAAGAGGCGTGGGGTGCCGGGGTGGTCGGTGGTGGGGCAGGGCCAGGCGATGCCGCCGGTGGCGTCCAGGCGGTCGTAGGTGATGCCGTAGTAGTCGTTGACGGTGCCCGCGGAGGCGATGCGCAGCTCTTCGAAGACCTCGCGGGAGCCGGGGAAGTCGAAGTGGTCGCCCGCGCCGAGGCGTCGGGCGAGTTCGCAGATGACCCAGGTGTCGGTGCGGACGCCCGCGGGGGGTTCCTGGGCCTTGTTGTGTTTGACGACGCGGGCTTCGGCGTTGGCCATGACGCCTTCGTCCTCGGCCCAGGTGGTGACGGGGAACACGACGTGGGCGTTCGCGGCGGTCTCGGAGAGGAAGAAGTCGAACTGGGCGTGGAATTCGGCGGTGTCGTAGCCGGCCTTGACCACGGCGTAGTTGGGGAGGGAGACGAAGGGGTTGTTGCAGATGCCGATGAGGCCGCGGATCTCCTTGCGCTGCATCTGCCAGACCATCTCCATCATGGAGGTCCCGGCGCCGGGGAGTTCGCACTCCTCGATGCCCCAGATGCGGCAGATCTGTGCCCGGTGTTCCGGATTGGTGATGGAGCGGCCGCCGGGGAGCAGGTCGGATTTCTGGCCGTGCTCGCGGCCGCCCTGCCCGTTTCCCTGGCCGGTGATGGTGCCGTAGCCGGCTCCCGGTTTGCCGATGTTGCCGGTGGCGACGCACAGGTTGATGACGGTCAGGCAGTTCTCGACGCCCTGGGAGTGGTGTTCGATGCCGCGGGCGTGCCAGGCCATGGCCTTGCCGGCGGTCGCGAAGGCGCGGGCGACCTGGGTGATCTGGGCGGCGGGGATTCCGCAGATCTCGGCGGCGCGGGCGGGCGGGTAGTCGGCGACGGTCTTCTTGACCTCGGCCCAGCCGGTGGTGTGTGCGGCGAGGTAGGCGTCGTCGGTGAGCCCTTCGGCGACGATCACGTGCAGGACGGAGTTGAAGAACGCGGCATCCGTGCCCGGCTTGAGGGCGACGTGGATGTCGGCTGTGCGGGCGATGGCCGTCTCGCGGGGGTCGACGACGATGAGGGTGGCTCCGCGGTCGCGGGCGCCCCACAGGTACTGGGTCATCACGGGGAAGCACTCGCCGACGTTCGACCCGGCGATGAGCAGGCAGTCGGTGAGCAGGATGTCGGAGAAGGGGTTGCCGGCGCGGTCGATGCCGAAGGCGAGTTTGTTGGCGCCCGCGGCGCTGACCATGCAGAGGCGGCCGTTGTAGTCGACGTGCTTGGTTTTGAGGGCGACCCGGGCGAACTTGCCGACGAGGTAGGTCTTCTCGGAGAACAGGCTGGCGCCGCCGAGCAGCCCGAAGGCGTCGTTGCCGTAGGTGCTCTGGATGCGGCGGATCTCGGAGACGGTGAAGTCGAGGGCCTCGTCCCAGGAGGCTTCCCGGAACTCCTCGTCGCGGGAGCGGCGCATCAGGGGCGCGGTCAGCCGGTCGGGGTGGTTGACCTGCTGGTAGGCGTTGAGGCCCTTGGGGCACATCCGCATCCGGTTGATGTCGTGGTTGCGGGGTTCGACTCCGAAGACCTTGCCGCCGTGGTCGACGCGCAGGTACATGCCGCACTGCACGCCGCAGAAGCAGCAGTGGGTGGGGACGAGGGTTTCGCCGTTCTGGTCGGCGTGCCAGCGGTCGGCGGGCAGGCCGCCGGCGTCGCGGAAGTTGCGGGTGCCGGGCGGGGCGATGGCCGGGTCGAGGGGCAGGGGGGTCCGCTTCGCGGGGTCCGTCGCCGTCACTTGAAGCCCTTCTTGACGTGGGTCAGGTAGGCGTTGCCGCGCAGGATCCGCTTGCAGCGGGGGCAGTACTCGACGAAGGCGTTGAAGTCGAGGCGGAGGTCGCGCATGGTGCCGCGCAGGTTTTCGACGTACGGGGTGGTGTCGATGGGTTCGCCGCAGCGCTTGCAGGCGAAGATCTGCTCGTCCTGGCGGGCGGTGTACTTGAACAGCTGCATGCCGACGGCTGCCGGCCGCTGGACGATGTGGAAGAACTTCCCGAAGGGGATGTAGATGAGGGTGAAGACGACCGACACCATGTGGAGGATGGCGAGGAACTCGTAGCCTCCGCCGTGCAGGAAGATCGACGAGAACGTGAGCAGGAGTCCCGTCACCGAGATCACGATGAGGCAGATCAGCGGCAGCAGGTCGTAGGCGAACCGCTGGCCGGTGATGGCGCCGCGGTCCTTCATCCGGCGCCACAGGAAGTAGCCGGCTCCCGGGATGACGAGGACGGCGGCGATGTCCAGGCCGTGGAACATCAGCCAGCCGAGGATGTTCAGCGAGTTGAAACCGAGGACCTTGATGCCCCAGATGCGCATCTCGTAGCCGGGGCCCGAGCCGCTGCCCGAGGTGAAGGTGAACCAGCCCCAGGTGAGGGGGAAGGTGATCGCGGCGGCGAGCAGGCAGCCCCAGAAGATCAGCTGGTGGGCGGCCCAGCGGGAGCGGGAACGGGCACCGAGGAACTTCTGGAAGCCGAGGTAGGTGGCGATCATCCGGGGCAGGGCGGTGGGCGCCTTCTTGAAGTTGGCGGCTGAGAAGAAGCTGCCGAAGCCCTTCTTGAAGAGGCGGCGCGCGCCGGGGGCGGAGACCCAGACGGTGTACCGGTAGGCCACGCCGAAGGCCAGGAAGACGGTGGCGACGGCGTAGGGCAGCAGGGCTGAGTCGAAGTCCCGCAGGAGCCGGCTGCCGAGCACGATCGCGATGATGAGCAGAGCGGATACGGCGGCGCCGGCCAGGGTGGCCCGTGCGGTGACGGAGCGGCCGGCCGGCGGCGGGGGCTCGGGCGCGCCGGGGGGTGGCGGCGGGGCTGCGGCACGTACTTCTGTGGGCTCGGACACAGCACCACGCTAGGCGGTTTGAACCGTTTCAGCCCGTTATGCAGCCTTTATGGTTGCTCCGGACGGGTCATATGGCGTGCAGTCCGCGGGCCGCGAAGACCGCCTTGGCGTCGGCCACCTGTCCGGCGGTGGGTGAGGGCGTGTCATGGAGGGTGAAAGGCATGCCCAGGGCGTCCCACTTGCTCTCGCCCAGTTTGTGGAAGGGCAGCACGTCGACCCTCGAGACGTTTCCGAGGCCGGCGGCGAACGCGGCGACGCCGTCGACGTTGTCACGGGCGTCGGTGAGGCCGGGCACCAGTACGAAGCGCAGGTGCACCTCCTTGCCGAGGCCGGCGAGGCGGCGGGCGAAGGCGAGGGTGGGTTCGAGCGGGCGGCCGGTGAGGTGCCGGTAGGTGTCGCGGTCCCAGGACTTGATGTCGAGCAGCACGAGGTCCACGTCGCGCAGCAGCGCGTCGGCGGCGCGGGCGCCGAGGAAGCCGGAGGTGTCGAGGGCGGTGTGGAGGCCGAGCTCGTGCTTCATGCGGTGCAGGAGCTCACCGGCGAAGACGGGCTGGAGCAGCGGTTCGCCGCCGGAGATGGTGGCGCCGCCGCCCGAGGCGGAGATGAAGCGGGTGTACTTGCGGGCTTCGGCGATGACGTCGTCGGCGGAGGTGCGTGTGCCGCTGCGCATGCGCATGGTGTCGGGGTTGTGGCAGTAGAGGCAGGTCAGCGGGCAGCCGGCGAGGAAGGTCACGAAGCGGGTGCCGGGTCCGTCGACGCCGGTGGAGAGGTCCCAGGAGTGCACGGAGCCCTCGCTGGGGCGCTGCGTCACGGCGGCGGCCGGGGTGCGGCCGCAGCCGGCGGGTGGCGCGCCGGCGGCTGCGGCGGGGCCGACGGGGAGGCTCGTACCGAAGAGGACGGTCATGGCGGGTACTCCAGACGTGTTCCGGTGGCCGGTAAGGAGGCGGGGCTCGTGGGCCCGGGAGGCCGAGGCCGGGGTCCCACGGGCCGCCGGCCGATGGGGTCGGCGGGCCGTGGGGTCGGCGGGCCGTGGGGTCGGCGGGCCGTGGGTGGGCCGGGTGGTCAGAGGGAGCCGTGGAAGGTGCGGTTCAGGACGTCGAGCTGCTGGTCGCGGGTGAGGCGGACGAAGTTGACCGCGTAGCCGCTGACGCGGATGGTCAGCTGCGGGTACTTCTCCGGGTGCTCCATGGCGTCCATGAGGGTGTCGCGGTTCAGGACGTTGACGTTCATGTGGAAGCCGTCGACCGCCATGTAGCCGTCGAGCACGCCGGCGAGGTTGCGGATCCGTTCCTCGGGGGTGCGGCCGAGGCCGTCGGGGGTGACCGTGTTGGTGAGGGAGATGCCGTCCTCGGCGTCCCCGTAGGGGAGCTTGGCGACGGACAGCGCCGAGGTGACGTAGCCGTGGGTGTCGCGGCCGTTCATGGGGTTGGCGCCCGGGGAGAACGGCTCGCCGGCGCGGCGGCCGTCGGGGGTGTTGCCCGTCTTCTTGCCGTAGACCACGTTCGAGGTGATGGTCAGGACGGACTGGGTGTGTTCGGCGCCGCGGTACGTCTCGTGCTTGCGGATCTTGCGCATGAACTCCTCGACCAGGCGGACGGCGATGGCGTCGACGCGGTCGTCGTTGTTGCCGTAGGCCGGGTGGTCGCCTTCGACGAGGTAGTCGGTGGCGAGGCCGGTTTCGTCGCGTACGGGGGTGACCTTGGCGTGCTTGATGGCGGACAGGGAGTCGGCGGCGACCGCGAGGCCGGCGATGCCGCAGGCCATGGTGCGGCGGACGTCGCGGTCGTGGAGGGCCATCTCGATCCGCTCGTAGGCGTACCGGTCGTGCATGTAGTGGATGACGTTCAGGGCGTGGACGTAGGTCTGGGCGAGCCATTCCAGCTGTTCGTCGAACCGCTCCATGACCTCGTCGTAGTCGAGTGCGCCGGGGGCCGGGGCGGCGGTCCGCGGGCCGACCTGGGCGCCGGAGAGCTCGTCGCGGCCGCCGTTGAGGGCGTAGAGCAGGGTCTTGGCGAGGTTCACGCGGGCGCCGAAGAACTGCATCTGCTTGCCGACGGGCATCGCCGACACGCAGCAGGCGATGGCGGTGTCGTCGCCGAAGCGGGGGCGCATCAGTTCGTCGGACTCGTACTGGACGGAGGAGGTGTCGATGGAGACGCGGGCGCAGAACTCCTTGAAGCCCTGGGGCAGGCGGGGTGACCAGAAGACGGTCATGTTGGGTTCGGGGGCGGGGCCGAGGTTGTAGAGGGTCTGCAGGTAGCGGAAGGAGGTGCGGGTGACGAGCGGGCGGCCGTCCTCGCCCATGCCGGCGATGGACTCGGTGACCCAGGTGGGGTCGCCGGAGAACAGGGCGTCGTACTCCGGGGTGCGCAGGAAGCGGACGATGCGGAGCTTGATGATGAAGTCGTCGACGAGTTCCTGGGCCGCTTCCTCGGTGAGGAGGCCGGTCTCGATGTCGCGCTGAAGATATATGTCGACAAAGGTGGAGGTGCGGCCGAGCGACATGGCTGCGCCGTTCTGCTCCTTCACGGCGGCCAGGTAGGCGAAGTACAGCCACTGGATGGCCTCGCGGCCGGTGGCGGCCGGGCCGGAGATGTCGTGGCCGTAGGACGCGGCCATCGCCTTGAGTTCGGCGAGGGCGCGGATCTGTTCGGCGAGTTCCTCGCGCAGGCGGATGGTCTCCTCCAGCGAACGGCCGGCTGCGGGGAATGCGTTCAGCTCGTCCTTCTCCTCCTTCTTGGCGGCGATGAGCCGGTCGGCGCCGTAGAGGGCGACGCGGCGGTAGTCGCCGATGATGCGGCCGCGGCCGTAGGCGTCGGGGAGGCCGGTGATCACGCCGGCCTTGCGGGCGGCGCGGATGTCGGGGGTGTAGGCGTCGAAGACGCCGGCGTTGTGGGTCTTGCGGTATTCGGTGAAGACCTTCGCCAGTTCCGGGGAGACGGGGTAGCCGTAGGTGTCCAGGGCGCCGGCGACCATCCGCCAGCCGCCGTTCGGCATGATGGCGCGCTTGAGGGGGGCGTCCGTCTGGAGGCCGACGATCAGGTCCTTGTCGCGGTCGACGTAGCCGGGGGCGTGGGAGGTGATCGTCGACGGGATGTCGTGGGCGATGTCGTAGACGCCCTTCTCGCGTTCCTGGGGGAACTTGTCGGTGAGGGACTTCCACACGGCGGTGGTGCGTTCGGTGGGGCCGGCGAGGAAGGAGTCGTCTCCCTCGTACGGGGTGTAGTTCTGCTGGATGAAGTCGCGGACGTCGATGGCGTCGCGCCACAGGCCGCCCTTGAAGCCGTTCCAGGCTCCGGTGTGCATCGTGGTTTCCGCAGGGGTGGCAGTCATGGCCGGCACCTTCCGAGTCGCCTCATCGCTTGTCTCCATTGCACGCCTTTTGATCGATCATTTGGTGCCGCGATGGTCCTCACTCCCGGCCCGAAGGTCCTGCCGCTGGAGCGGCCGGCTCCTGCCTCACTGCGCTTGAGCTGGGGTTTTCGGAGGGGACCAAGGCCCATCGCGCACTTGTGAAAGTATTCACAAGTATCTCCACGGGGCGCCCGAAAAGACGATGATCCGATCTATCGCCGCCCCTGTGGATATCGCGGCACCCCTCCCCGGCGGCCCCGCGCAGCATGGAGACGTGGGAGCGGGGCCGGCGCGGAAGGGAGCGCGGGTCAGCTGGGGGCTTCTGCGCCGGGCCGGGCGTAGAACCACCAGGCCACGACCACACAGCTTGCGTAGAAGCCCACGAATCCCCACATCGCACTGGTCACGGCGAAGTTGGCGAACATCGCCGGGATGAAGAAGAACCCGTAGGCGGCGATCCCCGCGGTGAAGCCGGTCACCGCGCCGGACTCGATCTCCGCCTGCTTGAGGGCCGCCGCGTACTGCGGGGTGCCCTCCGTCAGCCCCTTCAGGTGATGGCTCCGGAAGATCACCGGGATCTGCCGGAAGGTCGAGCCGTTACCGACACCGGAGAAGAAGAACGCAGCCAGGAAGCAGAGGAAGAAGCCATGGAAATCACCCGTCCCCGAACCGCCGGGCAGGAAGTTGATCACGCCGATGATCGAGGCGGCCATGCCCGCGAAGGACAGGATCGTCACCCGCGCCCCGCCCAGCCGGTCGGCGATCCAGCCGCCCGCCCAGCGGGCCAGCGCGCCCAGCGCCGGGCCCATCCAGGCGTAGGTGGCCACCGAGTAGGCCGGGAAGGTGGTCTTGATGAGCAGCGGCAGCGCGGCGGCGAAGCCGATGAAGGAGCCGAAGGTTCCGACGTAGAGCCAGGTCATCAGCCAGTTGTGCTTGCGCCGAAAGATGATCTTCTGCTGGCTGAAGGGGGTGGAGGCGACCTTGAGGTCGTTCTGCCCGAACCAGGCGACCGCCGCGAGCACGACCACGACGGGGACCCAGACGAAGGCCGCGTTCTGGAGGTAGATCTCCGAACCGTTCGCCTTCTTCTGCCCCGCGCCGATCGCCAGCACCGAGGAGGTGATCAGGATCGGGGTCAGCAGCTGGACGACCGAGACGCCCAGGTTGCCGAGGCCTCCGTTGATGCCGGTCGCGTTGCCCTTCTCCCGCTTGGGGTAGAAGAAGCCGATGTTGGCGAGGGAGGAGGAGAAGTTCGCGCCTCCGATGCCGCAGAGCGCGGCGATCGCGACCATCGTGGTGTAGGAGGTGCCCGGGTCCTGCACGGCGAAGCCGAGCCACAGCAGCGGGACGATCAGCACCAGCGTCGACAGGGCCGTGAAGCGGCGCTGCCCGACCATGGGGCCGAGGAAGGTGTAGAAGATCCGGGCGGTGCCGCCGGTGATGCCCGGGACGGCGGTCAGCCAGAACAGCTGCGACTGGGAGTAGCCGAAGCCGACGTCCTTGAGGTTGGTCGCCGTGATGCTCCAGACCTGCCAGACCACGAAGGCCACCAGGAGTGCCGGGACCGCGATCCACAGGTTGCGGGTGGCCACCCTCCTGCCCGTGGACTGCCAGAAGGACGGATCCTCGGGCGTCCACTGGGTGATGGTGCGGCCCGGGCGGTACTGCGCCGGGTCGGCCAGTACCTCCGGCGCTTGCTGGGTTGCCGTGCTCATGGCGTCGTCCTGACGGTCGAGAAGGGTCGTGGCCCTTCCAGGCTCTGCCCGCGGGGGTGGCGGGCGGCAGGGGCGAACGTCGTGCGGGCGGCCGGACAAGGTCCCGGAGCGGGAGGTGCGTTGGTCGGTTCGCCGTCGCCCGCGTCCGCCCGGGGTACCCGGGGGCCGCGGGCCGCGCGCCTCGGCTGCGGGGCGGCCGGCCCCTGGTGTGCTGGGCGGTATGACGTACGTACCTATGACCGCCCGCAGCCGCGTCGAGGTCCACCGGACCGCGACGACCCTGGAGCTCTTCTTCGACCTCTGCTTCGTCGTCGCGATCGCGCAGGCCGGCCAGCGGCTGGTGCACGCGCTGGCGGAGGGGCATCCGGGCAGCGCGGTGGCCGGCTACGGATTCGTCTTCTTCGGCGTGTGGTGGGCGTGGATGAACTTCACGTGGTTCGCCTCCGCCTACGACTGCGACGACGTGCCCTACCGGGTCACGACCCTCGTGCAGATCGCCGGGGTGCTCGTCTACGCGGCCGGGGTGAGCCGGGCCTTCGACGCGAACGACTGGACGGTGGCCGTCATCGGCTACCTGATCATGCGGGTGGCGCTGACGGCGCAGTGGCTGCGGGCGGCGGCCGGGGAGAGCGGGGCGGCTCGGGCCGCGGCGCTGAAGTACGCCGCCGGGCTGCTGCTGTGCCAGGCGGGGTGGGTGGCGCTGCTGTTCGCGCCGGACGCCTGGAAGCGCTGGCTGTTCCTGGTGCTGGTGGTGGCGGAGCTGCTGGTGCCGGTGGTGGCCGAGAGCGGGCACCAGACGCCGTGGCACGCCCATCACATCGCGGAGCGGTACGGCCTGTTCACCATCATCGTGCTGGGCGAGACGATCGCCGCGAGCACGGTGGCGGTGAAGTCGGCGATCGACGAGCACGAGGCGCTGGCCGTGCTGCTGCCGATCGCGGCGGGCGGGCTGCTGATCGTCTTCGCCGCGTGGTGGATCTACTTCGCGGTGCCGATGCACGAGCGGCTGAACTCCAACCGGGAGGCGATCCCGTGGGGCTACGGCCATCTGCTGATCTTCGCTTCGGGTGCGGCGATCGGGGCGGGGATCGAGGTGGCGGTGGAGCACGCGGTCGGCAAGGCGCACATCTCCCAGGTGGCGGCGAACGCGGCCGTGACCGTGCCGGCGGCGCTGTTCCTGCTGACGGTGTGGCTGCTGCACTCGCGGCACTTCAAGAGCGGTGTTGCCCAGCAGCTGGTGCTGCCGGTCTCCGCGGTGGCGATCCTCGCCTGTACCTGGGCGGGTTCGTACGCCGTGCTGTACGCGGGGCTGGTCGCGACGGCGGCGGTGGTGGCGGGGACGGCCCTCTCGGCGCGTACCTCGGCGCGTACGGCGGCTGCCGCCGTCTGAGGCCGTGGCGCCGGGGCCGTCACCCGGGCGGCGCCGCCACCGTTCTCCAGCGCAGGACGCCACGCGACGGGCGACAGCAGAGAGGCACCTCGGATGACACTTCCCTCACAGAGACTCGCGACCGACCCCGGTGGGGAACTGGCCGAGCCGGGCTTCTGGCAGCGGCCGCCCGCGGACCGTCTCGCGGCCTTCGCCCGGCTGCGCGCGCTGGACTCCCCCGTGTTCGTCCCGGAGGGCGGCGGCCGGGTTGGGCACTGGGCCCTCGTGCGGCACGCGGACGTGCAGGAGGCCAGCCGGCTGCCGAAGGTGTTCGCGAGCGCCCCCGGGGTGACCACGCCGGAGCCGGCGCGGTGGGTGCGGGCCCTGTTCGGGGACTCGATGGTGAACCTGGACGGCCCGGACCACGCGCAGTTGCGGAAGATCGTGCAGCGGGCGTTCACACCGCGGCTGCTGGCGGCGGCGGAGGAGGACATCCACGCGGTCGCGGCCGAGATCGTGGACGACGTCCTGGAGCGGCGGCCCGACGAGTTCGTCTCGGCGGTGTCCTCCCGGCTGCCCCTGGAGGTCATCTGCAACATGATGGGGATCCCGGAGCGCTACCGGGCGGAGATCGCCGACCGGGTCAACCACGCCTCGGAGAACATCGGCGTGGAGCGGGGGCTGGCGTCGCGGCTGCGGATGCCGGGGCGGGGGCTGCGGGCGCTGGCGCGGATGCAGCGGATGGTGGCGGGCATCGGGCGGGAGCGCCGCCGCAACCCGTCCGACGACCTGATCTCGGCTCTGGTCTGCGCGAACGTGGACGGGCAGGCGCTCGGTGCCCGGCAGTTGGGGGCCTTCTTCAGCTTGCTGATGGTGGCGGGGGTGGAGACCACCCGCAACGCCATCACGCACGGGCTGACCCTACTGACCGACTTCCCGGACCAACGGGACCTGTTGCTCTCGGACTTCGAGAAGTACGCGGACGGGGCGGTGGACGAGATGATCCGGCACTCGACGCCGATCATCCAGTTCCGCCGGACGGTGACGGCCCAATACTCCCTGGGCGGCCGCGCGTTCGGTCCGGGGGACAAGGTCGTGCTGTACTACGCCTCCGCCAACCGCGACGAGGCGGTCTTCCCCGACCCGGACCGTTTCGACATCACCCGCTCGCCCAATCCCCATCTGGGCTTCGGCGGTGGGGGCCCGCACTTCTGCCTGGGCGCGCACCTGGCCCGGGTGGAGATGAAGGCCCTGTTCCGTGAGCTGCTGACCCGGCCCGTGGGCCTGCGGGCGGTGGGCCTGCCGGATCTGGCGGGGTCCAACTTCGACAACCGCGTCCGTTCGCTGCGGTTCGCCTTCGAGGCGCCCTGACCGGAGGGGCCCGGGAAAAGGGGCCGGCCGTCGGGCAGGCTGGGAGCCCGGCGGCCGGAGCGCGGCGGCCGCCGCCGCGGCTACTTCTGCAGGGTCTGCACCGTGAGGACGCAGTGGGCGCTGCCGGTCAGCACCGCCTCGTCCCCGGCGAAGCCCTGGAGCAGCTCTGGTGTCACCACCTGGCCGGGAACGGCCTCGGGCCAGGCGCGGGTGGCGAACAGGAAGTAGGCCTGGCCGCTTTCGCCGGCCGCGGCGACCCACTCGGGCGGCGCGGTGCAGGTGGCGTTGAGCCCGGGCATGGTCAGGGCGATCTGGTCGTCGGCCAGCAGGATCTGCACGGGGAAGGTGCGCGGGTTGCGCGTTCCGTCCATGACCACGTCGCCGATCTGCAGGCCGATCTCCTCCAGCAGCCCGCGGGCGGCCGCCTCGCTGCCCTCGCGGCCCTGCGGGCCGTCGCCGAGGGTGTAGGCGATGAGGTACGGGACGTCGTGCCCCTCGGAGGGGTCACCGATCCAGGCGAGAACGGAAAGGGTGCCGAGCAGGGAGCGGTCTGTTTCGGCTTGCGTTGAAGTCATGCGCCGCACCTTAGTGCTCTCCCGCCCGGGCCTTTCACGGCCTTTCACCCGGGCGGGCTACACGGCCCAGAATCCCCCTCCGGAATTCGGCCGCGTGTTCGCGTCCTGGTACTGGAGCCGCACAATGCGCTGGTTTTCCGGGATTTCGAACACCACCCATCCTTCGGCCCGCTCGCCGACCGCCAGGGAATCGAAGACGAGTGGTTTGCCGGTGGTCAGTTCCCCGGTGCGCACCATCGGGTGGCGCTTGCCCGCGCCGTCGTACGCCCACATGCGCCCGAGTGCCCCGTACGAGGCCCCGCCGACGTTGACGAAGGACATGGAGGCGGCCACCCAGCGCTTGCCGGCGGGCGGCGCGTAGTTGGGTTCGACGCTGACCGCGGGGTCCACGAACGCGCCGAGCACCACCTGGAGGTGTCGACCCACCGCCTGCCCTTGCACCCGTACGGAGTCACCCACATGGGCATCCTTCGCGGCGCCCGCCGCGGCCGCACGGTCCGGGCCGGCGGGCTCCTCGTCGGCGCCGGGCGCACCGTCGTCCACGGGGACGGCGGGCGCCGCGGCGGGGGCGGCCCCCGCCCCCTCGGTGGCGCTCTGGCAGGCGGTGGCGGTCAGCAGCAGGGCGGGCAGGAGGACGGCGGCGGCGAGGACGGAGGCGGTCTGACGCATACGGGGACCCCTTCGGGGTTCTGCGGAAGGGAAGGTGGCGTTTGCCGGAGATGTCTTTCGGCCAGTCTCACGCGCCCGAGCGGGGAATTGCACACACCGACACGAGCGCGCGGAGCGAGTTGGCCGCCGACTGCCAGCACAATGCGTTCCGGCGGAATCCCGCCGCCCCCACCCACCCGGAGGAAAAATGCGCACCCCCGCCCGCCGAATGGCCCTGACCGCCTTCTCCGCCCTGGCCGCGACCGCCCTCTTCGCCACGCCCGCCCTGGCCACCGTTTTCCACCAGGGAATTTCCATGAGGCCGCAGGCCCACGTCAACCGGCAGGGCGAGGTCGTCCTTTCCGGCACCTACCACTGCGAGCTCTCCCCGACGTCGGGGTCGGTGCAGATCAAGGCCACCGTCGTCCAGGACGGCAACCAGCTGAGCATCGGCGCCGGCGAGGTGTTCTGCGACGGCCGGGAGCACCACTGGAAGGCCGTGAGCCCGCTGACGGCCGGCCTGCACGAGGGCCCGGCGCGCGCCGTCGCGGAGCTCCAGGAGATCCACATGGCCGGGCTGATGCCGCGTGCGCTCAGCACGGTCGCACAGGACCGGCAGGACATCGAGGTGGTCGTCGACCACCCGTAGCGCGGATGACGGTCCGCGGGCGGGGTCCGGTAGCCGCCGCTACCGGCACTCCGGCGCGACACCCGTCATCGACATGAACGCGACCGCCTGGCAGCCGGGCCCGCTGTGCGGCCGCCCGGTCGTCCGGTCCACGACCGCGTGCCCCCCGGCCGCCAGGAGCAGCACCAGGAGCGTTATCACGATGCCCGTGACGGTGCCCCTGCTCAGGCGGCGCACGGCTCGTTCCGACGGCCGCGCGGAAGACCACGCTTCGGTTTCATGGCCGAATCATGACTCCGCTCCCCGCTCCCCACAACCCGGGGTGACCGTCCGGTCACGGAGCTGCGCGCTCACCCCGTGCCGCGCGGGGCTCCGTCCGCGTCGAACTCGCACCACACGGCCTTGCCGTCGCCCCGGGACTCCACCCCCCAGTGCGTGGCCAGCGCGTCCACCAGCAGCAGCCCGCGCCCCGTGGTCGCCGCCTCGCCGGGGGTGCGCCGGCGCGGCCACACGCTGGAGCGGTCCTTGACCCACAGCCGGATCCGCCGCACCGGCTCCGGCAGCACCTCCATGGTCAGCACGGCCCCGCCGTCCGTGTGCAGCAGTGCGTTGACCAGCAGTTCCCCCGCCGCCAGCTCGACGTCGTCGGCCAGTTCGCCCATGCCCCAGTCGCGCAGGGCCTGCCGCAGGGCGTAGCGGGCCTCGGAGAGGCCTTCGGGGTCGGCCTGGTGGACGTACTGGTGGATCCGGGGTGCGCGGTGCGTGCCCGGGTCGGGGGCGCGCCGCAGGACGAGCAGGGCGACGTCGTCGCCGGAGCCCCAGCGCTCCCAGAGCCGGTCGGAGAGGTGGTCGGCGAGTTCCCCGGGGCTCTGCGGGCCGCTGCGCACGGCGTGGGCCAGCGCGTCCATGCCGGCGGTGATGGTGGAGCCGGGCTCCTCGACGAGGCCGTCGGTGCACAGGACGAGCGTCTCGCCGGGCACCAGGTCCAGCCGGGTCTCGGGGAACTCCTCCTCCCCGAACGCCGAGGCCAGCCCCAGCGGCAGGCCGCCGCGCACGTTGGGCCAGCCGGTACGGCCGTCCGTGTGCCGGATCAGCGGGCCGAGGTGGCCCGCGCGGACCGCCCGTACGCCTCCGGTCTCCAGGTCCACCTGTGCGTACATACAGGTGGCGAAGCGTTCGGTGTCGAGTTCGGCGAGGAAGCGGGAGGCCCTGGCCAGGACGGTGGACGGGGGATGCCCCTCGCCGGCGTAGGCGCGCAGGGCGATGCGCAGCTGGCCCATGATGGCCGCGGCGTGCGTGTCGTGGCCCTGTACGTCGCCCACCACGATCCCGACGCGGTCGCGCGGCAGGGAGATGACGTCGTACCAGTCCCCGCCTACCTCCCGTCCGCTCCACGCGGAGTGGTAGCGGACGGCGATCTCCCCGCCGCTGATCTCGGGGATGCGGCGCGGGAGCATGGAGGCCTGGAGGCCGGTGGCGAACTCGCGTTCCTGGTCGAAGAGGAGGGCCCGCTGGAGGGACTGGGCGACGATGCCGGCCAGGCCCAGGCACAGGTTCTGCTCCTCGGGGCTGAACTCGGTGCGCCGCCGGTAGAAGAGCACGAGCCCGCCGATGGCCCGGGCCTGGGCGATCAGCGGCAGGTAGGCGGCGGCGTCGAAGCGGATGCGGCGCAGGTAGTCGGCCAGCAGGGGGAACTCGTCGGCGAGGGTGGTGAGGGAGGTGACGAAGCGCGCCTGGCGGGTGATCACGGCCTGCGACAGGGGCAGGGAGCCGTCCAGCCGGGTGAACTTGCGTTCGTCGAGGATCTCCAGGGATTCCCCGCTCAGCGCGATGATCTTGATGGCGTCGTTCTCGACGAGGCCCAGGGCCAGCCCGTCCGCCCCGAGCCGCTCCAGGGCGCCGGCGCCGGTGAGGGCGGCCGTCACGTCGTCGACGGTCACGGCCCGCGACAGCGCCTCGGTGGTGCGCTGGACGATGGCCGCCTGCTGGATGCGGGCGTTCTCCAGTTTCCGCAGCACCGTGGCGTGGGCCAGCTCCGCGGTGGCGTCGCGGACGATGCCGACGATCCGCAGGGCCCTGCCGTCGGCGTCGCGCAGGATCCGGCCCTGGGTGTGGGTCCACTGGTCGCGGCCGTCGCGCCGGCGGACGGTGAAGTACGAGCCGTAGGTCTCCCCGCCGCCCCCGAGCACTCCGTCCACGGTGTCCTGGAGGCGGGCCGAGTCGTCGGCCGGGATGCGCAGGCCGAGGCCCCGGGGGGTGTGGTCGAACTCGTCGGGCTCCAAGTCGAAGACCGACAGCCCGGCCTCGTCCAGGACGAGGGTGCCGCTGTCCAGGTCCCATTCGAAGCTGCCCATGCCGTTGAGCGCGAGCCGCTCCCCGGGGCCCGTCAGGGGGCGGGGCGCGCCCTGCCCCCGGCCGTCCCGCTCCGCCGCTGCCACCAGACACACACCACCTAACGGCCGGGCCAGCACGGCTGCGAGATCAGCCGCTCCCACTCCTCGTCAGGATGCCCCGGAAGGGTGCGCCCGGCCTCCCGCCAGCGCTTGACGAGGGAGAGGTAGATCTCCGCCGGGTCCCCGGCGTACGGTCCGGAGCCGTGGCGGCCTGAGCCGTACGCGCCGCCCTGACCCGAGCCGTACGCGCCGTTCTGGCCGCCGCCGTACGCCCCGTGCTGTCCCTGCCCGTGCGGCTTGCCCGTGGCCGCCGGCGGGGGCTGCTCTCCCCGGCTGGCGGGGATGCGCACCCAGCCACGGCCGCCCTGTGCTCGCTCCGCGTCCATCGCGGACCCCTCTCAGGTGGATCTCAGCGTAGCTACGTCTCCGGATGTCCGGCGGACGCCCGGACCGGCCGGGCCCCGCACGCCGAGGCGTTTGCGGACTCCCTTCACCAGTCTCCCCGCCGTGAAGCCCGCACCGTGCACGAATCGCATGGAAGGTCCGAATGAGGGAGCCGTCAGCAGCCCCGCGAAGAACAGTCCCGGCCACGACGACTCGAAACCGGGGCTCAGCTCGGGGGTGTCCCCCTCCCCCACGGTCGCCAGCGCGCCCCGCAGCCCCGCGTCGAGGAGCTCCAGCCGGGCGAGGCGCGGGGTGAAGCCGGTGGCGGCGATGACGTGCGCGGTGTCCAGGACGACGGACTCCCCCGCGGCCGTGGTCAGCCCGAGCCGGGTCCGGCCGCCCACCGCCACCGCCCGGTGCAGCCGGTGCCCCATGAGCGCGGGCACCCGCCGCTCGAAGCGGTCCCGCAGCCACCACGCCCCGGCCGGCCCCAGGGCCGTGGCGGCGATCCGCTCCCGCGTCGGCGCGGGCAGCCCGCGCACCGCCCAGGGCAGCTCCGACCAGACCCAGCTCCGCCAGCCGGTGCCGAGCCCGCTGTGCGGGTCGCGCAGGGCCCGCAGCGCCGGTCGCCGCAGCGGCTGCGGGACGGTGTTCCAGTTCAGCCGGGACCGCCGGGCCACCAGGCAGGGCCGGGCCCCGGACTCGGCCAGCAGGGCGGCGGTCTCCAGCGCGGCCTGCCCGGCGCCGAGGACGGCCACGTCCTGCCCGGCGAAGCGGGACAGGTCGCGGTGGCCGCTGCTGTGCGAGTAGTGGGCCGGGGGCAGGTCGCGCAGGGCCTCGGGGTAGTGGGTGAACGGCATCACCCCGACGGCGAGGGCCACGGTGCGGGTGAGGAGCGGCGGGCCCTCGGCGGTGCTCACCCGGAAGCCGTCGCCCTCGGGGGCGACCTCGGTGACGGTGACCTCCTCCACCTCGGGCAGGCCGGCGTGGCGGGCGAACCACAGCCCGTACGCGCTGAAGGTGCCGATGGGCAGCGGGCTGCCGTGCTCCGCGGCCAGGCCCAGGCCGGCGCAGTACTCGGCGAGGGTGTGGCGGCCGCCGGGGGCGGAGAGGTTGGAGGACCAGGGCTCGGACTTGAGGTACATGCCCTCGGGCATGTGGTCGCGCCAGGAGGCCATGGGCCGGCCCAGCACCCGTACGCCGAGCCCGGCCGCCGCCGCGTGCGCGGCGATCGACAGCCCGTACGGGCCCGCGCCGACCACCACGAGATCGTCCATCCGCCTCACGGCCGCTCCTCTTCCTCCAGCACGACCACCGCCACGCCGTAGCGTGACGGCCCGTCACCAGGTCACCGGAGCACCGTCACCCCGGCGTGCACCACTACGTCCCGGGTCCCGTGAGGCACCCGTCACCCGGTCGCCGGGGCGCCCGTGGCCCGGTCATCGCGACACCAGCTCGTCCGGTTCCGCGGGTGCCTGCGGGGACCCCGGGGGCGCGGGCACCGCCGGCGCGCCCTGCCGGACGACCGCCGGGCCGGCCTCCGGGAGGCCGTCCCCGCGCGCCCGCCCGCCGCCGCCGCGCTGGCGCGGGGCCCGCACGGCGCGGACGGTGCGCCGCCCCTGGGCCGGGACGCCGCGCAGGAGGCGCACGCCCTTGCCCAGGCCCCGGCCCAGGAGGGCGCAGAGCATCGCCAGGAACGGCGCGGGGTCGTCGGCGGCGAACCAGGCGGCCTCCACCCGTGCGCCCGCGCCCCTCAGCCGCGGCAGCGAGCGCCCGCGCACCGACGCCAGCAGGGCGTAGTTCTCCGCCACGAAGACCCGCCCGGGACCGCCCGCGGGCTCCGGGACCCGTTGCCCCGTCAGGTCCAGGTACATCGCCTGGACCACGTCCAGTCCCGCGTCGTCCGCGAACAGCCGGAACTGCGCCCCCGGCCGCGGGTTGAAGTCCACCAGCCGGGCCTCGCCATGCTCGTCGCGGCGGAAGTCGAGGTCCAGGATCCCCTGGTAGCCGAGCCGTTCGGCGAGCCGCAGCCCCGACTCCTCCACCGCCGGGTCGGCCAGCCACCGCCCCACCGCCGTCAGCCCCGCCCGGACCGGCCACGCCTGCTCCTTGCGGCCCGACCCGGCCAGCAGCGGCCGCCCGCCCCGCCCGAAGGCCCCGTGGAAGAACCAGTCGGTGTCGGGCCCGGCGGGCAGGAAGCGCTGGAGCAGCAGCGGGCTCCCGGCCTCGGCGGAGCGCGCGTACAGCTCCCGCGCCCCGGCGGCGCTGTCCACCAGCGTGGTGCTGCGCAGCCCGGTCCCGGCGGGCAGCAGCCACGGCCTGCTCCACTTGGCGACCACCGGCAGCCCCAGCGTCCACGCGGCCCGGGCCGCCTCGGCCGCGCTCTGCGGGATGACCGTCTCCGGGTGCGGGACGTCCCAGCGGGCGCACAGCCGCGACAGCTCCGCCTTGTCCGCGACCCGGGCGGGCAGGTCGTCCGGCTGATGGGGGATCCGGAATCGGTCCGTCAGCATCGGGGCCACCCGTGACACGGCGATGGCGCTCAGGTCGTCCATGGCGACGAGCACGGCGGGCCGGCCGATCCGCTCCGACACCCCGACGAGGCACTCCAGGAGCGCCTCGGGCGCCTCCGGGTCCAGTCCGCCGGCCGGCCCGGGGTGCGTGGCGCGCAGGTACCGCGAGCGACCCACGGGACCTCCTCCGGCTTCGACGACGGCATGGACCTCCACGCCCCGGCGGCCGAGGGATCTGACGGCGCCCAGGGTTCCGTGGTGGAACGGATTGCGATCGAGTCTGAGCAGAACTGCGGGCACTTGGCCGTCGAACGCGTACATACAAACGGACTTTCACCTAGTCGGACCAAACAGGATGGATGCGCAGCTGCGAATGGCCTAGGCGGCGGCCACCTGACAGGCCGTTCGTCAGATGTGATGTCTAACGTCTGTGGCAAGCACACCGGTTCGGCAGAGCTCGGGAGACGACATGCCCAGACCACACCACCGCCTGGTGAGCACCTGCGTCGGTACGGTCACGGCCGGGCTGCTCGCCACCGGCGCCGCGCTCGCGGCGCCGCCGGACGACGATCCGGCCAAGGGCTCCGACACCGCGTTCGGCGCCTATCTCGACTACGGGGCGGCCGGCGTCGCCCGCATCCCCTTCCTGTCGCGCTGGCTGGGCGGCCGGGAGATCCGGGTCGGGCACACCTACCTGCCGGGCGACTCCTGGGCCGGCATCGAGGGCCGCGTCCCGTTCCTGGAGGACTGGGCGCGCTGGCGGCGGGCCGAGGACGACCGGATGTTCGTCCTCAACGTCCCCATGCAGGCCCGCAACGAGGGCCGGGTGCCCGACTGGCAGGTGGCCCAGCTGATCCGGGCGGGCGCGCGGGGCGAGTACGACCGGCACTTCCGGGCGCTGGCCGAGCGGCTGGTGGAGCTGGGCGTCCCGGACACGGTGGTCGTGCTCGGCTGGGAGATGAACGGCACCACGTACACGCACCGCTGCGGCCCCGACCCGGAGCACTGGAAGGCGTACTGGAACCGGGTCGTCAACACGATGCGCTCCGTCCCCGGGCAGCGCTTCAAGTTCGATTTCACGCCCAACCGGGGGACCGACGCGATCCCGTGGACCGAGTGCTACCCGGGCGACGACGTGGTCGACGTCATCGGCATGGATTCGTACGACCAGGGCCCCGGCCGGACCTTCGACGACCACGTCAGGCAGCCGTACGGACTCCAGCAGCACGTCGACTTCGCGAAAGCACACGGCAAGCGGATCTCGTTCCCGGAGTGGGGGCTGTTCCGCAACGGGGACAACCCGGAGTACGTGCGGCGCATGCTCCAGTGGATCGACCAGCACCACCCGCTGTACCACACCATCACCGACTACTGCCCGCACGGCGTCTGGCAGTGCAAGCAGAACCCGATGTCCTCCAAGGCCTTCCGCGACGCACTGACCGACCAGGGCCCGGTGGTGGTCCCGACCCCCGTGGTCCCGACCCCGGTGGTCCCGACCCCCGTGGTGCCCACGCCCGTGGTCCCGACCCCGGTGGTCCCGACCCCGGTGGTCCCGACGTCCGTCGTCCCCACGCCGGCCATCCCCACCCCCCAGGTCCCGACCCCGCAGGTCCCCACGCCCACACCCACCCCCGAGGCGTCCCCGTCCCCCACCCCGACCCCGAAGCCGACCCCGGTCGCACCCGAGCCCCAGCCCCTGCCCACCCGGCCCGCCCCGTCCGCGTCCCAGCCGCCGAAGCCGCAGCCGAAGCCGGAGCCCAAGCCGCAGCCGACGCCGAAGCCCGAACCGAAGCCGCAGCCCCAGCAGCCCGTCAACAGCAAGCAGTGGTGCCTGCCGCTCGACTTCGGCGACTGGCTCTCGAAGCTGATGGGCAAGCAGTCGGTCTGCATCACCTTCGGCGGCTGGGGCGGGGACTCCGGGTTCTGGCCCTTCTAGCCGGGTCATCGCACCCGCAGTTCGTTCAGCCGCGCCCGCCAGTCCCGGGCGGCCGGCAGCGCCTCGCGCAGCGCCCCCACCGCCCGCTCGCGCCCCGTGACCTGCGACTCGTGCAGCCGCAGCAGGGGCGCGAGCGCGTGCGTGGACAACAGCAGGCGCTGGTTGACGACCGTCTCCGGACGCCAGTGGTTCTTGTACGGCTCGTTGCCGCGCAGGAAGCTCACCACCGGCCGGCCCTCCTCCAGCGCCCGCCCGGCCTCGTAGCGCAGCAGCAGCGTCGCGACGTCGACCTTCCGCTCCCGCAGGTCCGGGTCCGCCCCGTACAGGTAGCCGCCGCTCAGCGCCGCGGACAGCAGGGTGACGTTGGACGCCACCACCTCCCCGTCCAGCCGGAACTCCGTCAGCCGGCCCTCCCCCGCCCGCACCATCCGCCGGGTGGCCCGGGTCAGGTGCTCGGCGAAGCGGGGCCGCAGGTGTTCGGGGGTCACCCCGCGGCCGCGCCACTGCTTCTCGTGCAGCCGCAGCAGGGTCCGTACGGCCTGCGGCACCTCCTCCTCGGTGACCTCGTGCTCCTCGATCCCGGCGGCGTCGGTCTTGCGCAGCTTGGCCCGCACCCGCTGGGCACCGGAGGCCGGCATCCGCTTGACGAGCTGGTCGAACGGGAGCGCGGGCAGCTCCATGCAGGTGGAGTCGGTCAGCCGGCTCGACACCCCCGGCCAGGCCTCGAACACGGCGTCGGCGGCCGCCCCGGGCCGTACCTCGCGCAGGTCGACCACGGCGCTGCGGGCGGCCCGGTGCAGCCCCTGCGCCAGGGCGGGCACGACCTGCTCGGCGTGCTCCCGCGCCACGAGGACGTCGAAGTAGTCGGTGATCGGCCCGCCCAGCGGCACCAGCCGCGGCAGCGGCCGGTGCACGAGCATCAGCGCGGCCGCCCCCACGAGGTCCTGCCCGCGCCGCACGAGCAGGATCCGCAGCCGCCCGTCCTTGCCGTACGACAGCCACCACGAGTGCAGCCAGGCGTGGCTCTGGAAGGGGGTGGCGGTGGGACACTCCCGGACCAACCGGTTCCAGGACTCCTCCAGCGCCGCGAACTGCCGGGAGTCCCGGCACAGCGTCACCGTCAGGGCCCCGGTGGAGCCCTTCGTCATCGCACGGACTCCTTCTCCTTGGTCTCGGAGCGCTCGGCGAGCTCGGCGTGCTCGCCCTGGGCGGGCAGGGAGGCGTACTCCTCCACCACCGGGCGCTCCGCCGCCTCCTGCTCCTCGGGCCGGCGGCGGCCGGGCCGGGCCAGCAGCCACAGCCCGCCGAGCAGCCCGCCGGCGCACAGTCCGACGGCGGCGCTGATCGCGGCGGACGGGGAGGCGGGCTCGGTCGGCGCGACGGCCTGGCTGAACAGGAGCAGCTGCACGCCGGTGTTCTTGGCGGCCTGGTTGCTGCTCAGCGAGAGGGCGTCGGCGACGGCGTTGGCGATGTCGGCGGCCTCGGAGGGGCTCTTGGAGGTGCCGGTGATCGCGATCATCGGGGAGTCGGGGGAGGTCTCGGCGCGGACCCGGGTGCGCAGCTGCTGGGCGCCGATGCCCGCGCGGGGCTGGGCGTAGGCGAGGGTGGAGCTGCTGGTGGCGATGCGGCCGTAGGCCTGGGCGAAGCCCTGGGCGGTGGCCGGCTCGGTGGTCTCGTTCGGCACGGCGACGACGTAGCTGGTGGCCGCGTAGTCGGGCGCCTTGAGCACCCCGTACGCGCCGCCCGCGGCCAGTCCGAGCAGCGCGCAGGCGGGCAGCGGCCACCAGGCGGGCGGCGGCAGGAGCCTGCGCTTCCTGCCGGAGCGGCGGTCGGGCTTGTCGGACTTCTTGTGGTCCGACTTCTTGTGGTCCGACTTCTTGTGGTCGGCGGTGTCGGTCATGAGCGGTGCTCACTTTCTGGTGAAGGGGGTGACTCGGTGGAAAAGGAGGGATCAGCCGTCGACGGAATCCGCCCGCGCCGCAGGCACCGGCACGGGCGCCGCCAGCGCGAGCCCGTACACGTCCAGCAGCCGCTGCGCGCTCCGCGCGATGTCGTAGCGCCGCACCACCGGCGGCGCCGGCAGCCGCCGCGCGCCCGCCTCCATGTGCCCGCGCAGCGCGCCGACCAGTTCCGCGGTGCCGGTGCCGATCCGCCGCGCCCCCGGCGCCTGCGCCGCGGGGAGGTCGTCGACGGCGGGGCAGGTGACGTGCAGCACGGGCAGCCCGGCCGCGAGCGCCTCGACCACGGCCAGCCCGAACGCCTCCTCCCGCGACGGGGACACGAACACGTCCATGGCGGCCAGTAGCGCGGCGATCCCCGGGGTGCGCCCGTCGGGGCCGTCGCCCAGCGGGTCCCGCTCCCCCAGCAGGTGGATCCGCGACTGCGCGCCCAGCTCGGCGGCCAGGCTCCGCAGCGCGGCCCGCTCCGGCCCGTCCCCGGCCAGCAGCAGGTGCGCCCCCGGCAGCGCGGCGACGGCCCGCACGAGGACGTCGAACCGCTTGCCCGGCACCAGCCGGCCGACCCCGCCGACCACGAAGGCCCGTTCGGGCAGCCCGGTCCGGGCACGGGTGGCGCGGCGCACGCCCTCGTCGAAGCGGAAGCGGGCGGCCTCGATCCCGTTCGGGACCACGTGCACCCGGGCGGCCGGCACCCCCCAGCCCTCCAGCCGGGCGGCGACCGTGTCCGACACGGCGACGGTCGCGGCGCCGAGGCGTTCGCTGGCCAGGTAGAGGGAGCGGACCCCGCGCGACAGCGGGCGGCCCTCGATCTCGGCCTCGCCCAGGGAGTGTTCGGTGGCCACCGTCGCGCCGACACCGGCGATCCGGGCGGCGAGACGGCCGTAGACGCAGGCCCGGTACAGGTGGGTGTGGACGAGGTCGTAGCGGCCGCGCCGGATGAACCGGACGAGCCTGGGCAGCGCGCCCAGGTCGCGGTTGCCGCGCATGCCCAGGTGGACCACGCGGACCCCGTCGGCGCGCAGCCCCTCCGCGACCGGACCCGGGTTGGTGAGGGTCAGGACGTCGCACTGCATCGGCATGTGGCGCAGCAGCAGCCGCAGTTGCTGCTCCGCGCCGCCGACTCCGAGTCCGGTGATGACGTGGAGGGCCTTCACCGCAGCACCGGCACCTTCCGCCGCAGCTCGCGCGCCCGGTGCCGCAGCTCCTTGATCCGCATCCGGGCGGCTCCGTCGGCCTGGCTGACGTGCGTGCGGGGCAGGGCGTGGCGGCCGGCGAGGCGGCCGGGGGAGATCGCGCAGGCGTACCCGTAGCCGGCGGCGCGGGTGGCGTCGACGACGCGGGCGTCGAGGTGGCCGTAGGGGTAGCAGAAGCCGTCGGGGAGGGTGCCGGTGATCTCGCGCAGGAGTTCGCGGCTGCCGCGCAGTTCCTGCTGGAGGACGTCGTCGGGAGCGGCGGTGAGGTCCTGGTGGAGCAGTCCGTGGGAGCCGATCTCCTGCCCGGCGGCGGCGACCTCGCGGATCTGCTCGGCGGTGAGGAGGGACTTGCGGGGGCCGAGCGGGTCCCAGACGTTGTCGACGCCGAGCCGGCCGGGCAGGACGAAGAGGGTGGCGGTGAAGGCGTGGCGGCGCAGCAGGGGCAGGGCCCGGGTGAGGAAGTCGGTGTAGCCGTCGTCGAAGGTGAGGCCGACGAGGCCGTGGTCGCGGCCGTTCGCGCGGGCGCGCAGGAGTTCGCCGACGGACACCCCGCGCAGCCCGCGGGAGCCCAGCCACAGCAGCTGGGCTTCCAGGGCGCCGGGGGTGACGGTGATCCCGTAGGGGTCTTCGGCGGGGTCGGTGAACTCGGCGACGGAGTGGTACATCAGGACCCACGGCGATGCGGTCCGGCGGGCGTGGGCCGTCACGGCGGCGGGCGCCGTGTCGGTGTCAGCGGGCATTGCGGAACCTCTGGGTGAGCTGGGTGATCTGGACGGCGGTCTGGGCGGCGAGCTGGGCGATCTGGCCGGGCAGGGCGGTGATCTCGATGGCCCTCATGGCCATGCCGGTGGCCCCGAACATGGCGGGGACGAGCAGGCAGCCGAGGGCGGCGCTGAGCAGCGGGTCGGGGATCATCGGGCCGGCGAGCCAGCCGGTGGCGCAGGCGGAGGCGGCCGCGACGGCGAGCCGGCCGATGCTGACGGCCACGCGGCGGGCCTGGACGGCGATGATGCGGGAGCCGATGCCGGTGAGGAGCAACGCGGCGGTGGCGGTGATGCCGGCGGCGTTGGCGGCGGCGATGCCGTAGGTGCCCCACCAGCCGACGAAGAGGGCTCCGGCGGCGATGTTGACGAACAGCCCGGCGCCCATCGCGAGCGCCGGGAACCAGGTGGGCCGGGCGGTCGAGAAGAAGGGCCGGGACAGGGCGCCGACGAGGCAGTGGCCGAGCAGGCCGAGGCCGTAGACGCGCATGACGGAGGCGGTGGTGACGGTGTCCTGGTGGGTGAAGGCGCCGCGTTCGAAGAGGACTTCGATGATCTGCGGGGCGTAGCCGATGACCAGGGCGGTGCCGAGGAGGACGGCGAGGGAGGCGAGGGCGAGGTCCTGTTCGACGCGCCGGCGGGCCTTCTCGCGTTCACCGCCGGCCATGGCCTGGGCGACGACGGGGAAGGTGACGGTGCAGATCATCAGGGAGAGCACCATCGGCATCTGCGCGACCTTCTGCGCGTAGTTGAGGTGCGAGATGGCGCCGGGGGGCAGGGAGGCGGCGAGGAACCGTTCGACGAGGACCTGGGACTGGCGGAAGACGGCGAAGGAGATGACGGGCGCGATCATCGCGAAGGCGATGAGGGTGGGCCGGTCGCGGTCGCGCTGGCTGCGCGGGGCCCGCCGGGGGCGGGGCGGTCCGAAGCCGACGTTGCGGATGAACGCGGGCAGCTGGACGAGGACCATCAGCAGTCCGCCGACGGCGACCCCGGCGGCGGCGGCCCGCACGCCCCACAGGGTGTGGAGGGCGACCATGGTGCCGATGATGCCGACGTTGTACGAGACGTAGATCGCGGCGGGCGGCAGGAAGGACCGGTGGGCGCGCAGGGCTGCGCTGAAGTATCCGGCGACGCCGAAGGTGAGGACGGTCAGGGCGGTCATCCGGGTGCACTGGACGGCGAGTTCCGGATCGGGCAGGCCGGGCGCCAGGACGCCGACGACCAGGGGCGCGGCGAGGACGAGGACGGAGGCTACGGCGGCGAGGAAGACCATCAGGCGCGGCAGGGTGGCCCCGACGAGCAGGCGTACGGGGTCGGCCGCGCGGGCCTCCTTGCGCGTGAGCCCGGCGCGGCTGGCGGCGCGCCGGGCCAGGGCGTGGCTGAAGGCGGGCACCATCAGCAGGGCCATGGCGTCCTCGATCAGCAGGGTCGAGGCCATCTCGGGGACGGTCCAGGAGATGAGGAAGGCGTCGCTGTCGTGGCCGGCGCCGAAGAGGTGCGCGATGGTCTGGTCGCGGACGAGGCCGAACAGGGCTCCGGCGGCGGTGAGTCCGGCGGTGACGGCGGCGGCCTTGGCGAGGAACCGTCCGAGCGGAGCCGTACCGCTGCCGCTCGGCCTCCCGGGCCCCGACTGCCCGCCGGTCCCACGCCGCCGCGCGGGGCTCCCGGGCCCCGGCTGCCCGGCGGCCCCACGCCGCCGCGCGGGCACGGCCGCCCCCGCCCGACGCCCGGCGTCCTCCCGGGCGGCACCGGGTCCGGACGGACCGGGGCCAGCCGCCCCGGCGGCGGACGGGCCGGGGGCCGGGGGGCGGGGGGCGGGGGGGTCGGGGGGAACAGCGGCGGGGCCCGCGGCCGCGGCGACGTCGGTCGCCGGGGCCGCGGGCCTCCGCCAGGGTGTCGTGTCGGTCACCGGGCGGCCGGCCCGCCCGCGAGACCGGTGGAGGGCAGCGCCCACCAGGCCGCGAGTCCGATGATCACACCGGTCAGCACGGTGGAGGGGCCACCGATGTCCGCGTACAGGAAGTCGGTCAGCTGCCACACGAACAGCCCGGTGGCGATCAGCCCGCAGTCGCGCAGCCCGTCTCCGGACCGGCCCGAACCGCCGGAGGCCACCGCGTACCGGCGCAGCCCCGCGACCAGGAGGGCGGCCCAGCCGCCGGCCAGCGCCAGCAGGCCGACGAGCCCCTGTTCGCCGAGGACCAGCAGGTACATGTTGTGCGGGGAGAGCAGCGGCTGCTTCATGAAGGCCTGCCCGGCCCCGGCGGTGTCGCTGCCGGAGGACAGTCCGAGCGAGGAGTGCCCGTCGCGGTGGGCGGGGAAGCCCTTGAGGCCGACCCCGACGGCGGGCCGCTCGCGCCACATCGACTCGGCGGCGGCCCACATCGTGTAGCGGTCGGTGACCGACTGGTCGGGGGCGCTGGAGACCTGCGTGATGGAGTTCAGCCGCTCGGCGACCATCTCCGAGCCCAGCCCGAGTCCGCCGACGAGGACCACCCCGAGGGCGGTCAGGGCCAGCAGCACCGCCAGCGCCCGGCGGATCCCGGCCAGGCACATCACCAGCAGCGCCGCCCCGGCGGTGGCGATCCAGGCGCCCCGGCTGAAGGAGAGCACCAGCGGGACCACCAGGGCGAGCGCGCAGCCCCCGGCGGCCCGCCGGACCTTGGCGGGCAGTCCGGGGGCGAGGGCGGCGGCGGTGGCGACGACCAGCCCGTACGCGACGACGGTGGCCATGCCCATGACGTCGCCGGGGCCGAAGGTGCCCACGGCGCGGATGTCCTCGCCCTGGTAGGAGGCCCCCGTGTGGGTCGCGTACTGCACGACGCCCACGGCGCCCTGCACCAGTGCGAGCACGACGAAGCACCCGGCGGCCAGCCGGAACTCCAGCGCGCCCCGCACCAGCAGCACCACGGCCGCCGGGACCAGCACGAACACCTGGAGGTAGCGCACGAACCCGGGCAGCGCGGCGTACGGATCCCCCGCGGTCATGGTGGAGACGGCGAGGCCGATCCCCGGCGTCCCGAGCACGAGCACGCCCAGCGGGCTGAGCCGGCGCACCCGCCCGCGCAGGGCCTGGACGGCGCAGACGAGGGCGAGCAGCAGGGAGGCGGCGTCGGCGGGGCCGACCTTCCCGGAGGCGGTGGCGTCACCGGCGGGGAGCGGGGCGAGGAGGAACAGGACGGTCGCGGCGAGCGGCAGCAGCGGCCAGTGCCGGCGCAGCGCGGCGGCGGCGGCCGGGCCGGGCGGGCGTGCGGGTCCGGGGAGGGCGAGGGTCATGGCTCAGCTCCCGCCCAGCCGGAAGCGGAAGAAGGAGGCGGCGGTGCGGGCCAGGATCCACAGGTCCTGCCAGAGCGACCAGGTGTCGATGTAGTGGTTGTCGAAGCGGGCCCGGTCCTCGATGGAGGTGTCCCCGCGCAGCCCGTTGATCTGGGCGAGGCCGGTGATGCCGACGGGCATCCGGTGGCGGGCCTCGTAGCCGGGGTGGACGGTGCTGAACTTGGCAACGAAGAACGGGCGTTCGGGGCGGGGACCGACCAGGCTCATGTCGCCGCGGACCACGTTCCACAGCTGCGGCAGCTCGTCCAGGGAGGACTTGCGCAGGAAGGAGCCGACGGGGCTCATCCGGCGGTCGCCGGCCACGGTCCAGCGGGTGGCGGACTCGTGTGCGTCGGCGCGCAGGGTGCGGAACTTCAGCAGGGTGAAGGGGCGTCCGTAGAGGCCGACCCGTTCCTGACGGAAGATCACCCCGGGTCCGTCGGAGAGCCGTACGGCCAGGGCGCAGGCCCCCATGACGGGGGCGGCGGCGAGCAGGGCCAGCGCGGCGAGCAGGGAGTCGACGATCCGCTTGACGGACCGCTCCAGGGGCCGGGCGGGGCGGGGCAGCAGGGGCTGGACGGCGTGGCCCCACAGCTGGTCGGCGGGCTGGGCGACGCGCATGCCGGTGACCTTGGCGGTGCCGGCGGGGTCGGCGAGCCAGAGCCGGCAGCCGTGGTCGTGGAAGAGGCGGACCAGGGCGGCGGTGCGCTCGTCGGCCTCGGGCGGGCGGGTGAAGACGGCGCAGCGCACGGAGTTCTGGATGACGGCGCGCCGGACGTCCTCGTGGGTGGCGAGTACGGGCAGCGGGCCGCCCTCCCCGTCGGCGGGCTCGGCGGGGTCGGCGATCCCGACGGGCCGCAGTCCGTACTCGGGGCGTCCGTGCAGTGCGGCGGCGACCGCGCCGGCGCCCTCCCCGGGGCCGACGACGAGCGTGGAGACGGGGTGGCGGACGGCGGAGCGGCGCCACACCCGGTGGACGAGCCCGCGTCCCGCGCAGGCCAGGAGGACGTGCAGGCAGACGGCGGTGAGCAGGGCGTTCCAGCCGAGGGCCCGTTCGGGCGCGGCGGCGGCGAGGACGGCGGCGGCCCCGCACCACAGCGCGGCGGCCCGCCCGGCCAGGGCGGGCAGTTCGAGCAGGGCGGAGGGTGCGAGGCGGGGCTGGTAGAGGCCGCCCCGCGCCTGGAGGGCGGCGTTGGCGGCGGCGAGCAGGACGGCGGCCGCCGCCGCGGCCTGGGCCGGGAGCGGCGAGCCGGGCAGGGCGGTCACGGTGACGGCGGCGGCCAGCGCGTCGGCGGCCATCAGCGGGGCGGCGCCCCGGCCGGGCCGGGGCCGGCCCGGGCGGACGGCGGGCCGGGCCCGTTCGGCGCGGGGGCCGCGCGGCGGGTGGATGGCGGTCACGGCACGGCGGGGCTTGGCGGGTGACACGGCGGGTGGGGCGGCCTGTGACACGGAGGCGAAGGCGCTGCCGCCGGCGTGCCCCGTGCCGCTCTGCGCCCCGGTGTGCCGGGCGGCTGCGCTGTCCATCGTCATCGGCTGATGCGCTCCTGGTTCAAGGGCTGGGGGTCCCCCCGGTGGAGCAAGGGGGCGGGCCTGCCCAGCAGTTCGTGGTACAGGCCGGTGACCGCGTCCGTGGTCCGCCGCACGTCGAACTCGCTCCGGGCGTGCTGCTGGGCCTGCTCCCCGAGTTCGGTGAGCAGCCGCGGTTCGGCGAGCAGCCGTCCCAGGGCCTTGGCCAGCGCCGTCGGGTCCTCCGGAGGTACCAGGCAGAGCCGTCCGTGGCCGGACGGCAGGCTCTCCCGCGCACCGCTGACGTCGGAGACCAGGACCGGTCGACCGCAGGCCATGGCTTCGAGGGGGGCGAGCGCCATGCCTTCCCACCGCGACGGCAGTACAACGAGATCGGCGGCCCGAAGCCACGGTCGGATGTCGGCGGCGGCTCCGGCGAAGTGGACTCCGCGGGGTGCGGCGCGGCGCAGCCGTTCGGCGTCGGGGCCCTCGCCGACCAGGGCGAGGCGGGCGCCGGGGACGGTGGCCGAGACCTCGGGCCAGGCGCGCAGCAGGACGTCCTGGCCCTTCTGGGGGCAGAGCCGCCCGACGCAGACCGCGAGGGGGCCGTCCCGGAGGGCGGCGGGCAGCGGGAGCGCGGCGCGGGCCTCGGCGCGGTCGCGGCCGGGGTCGGGGTGGGCGGGGCGGAAGTGGGTGAGGTCGACGCCGTTGCGGATCACCGTCCAGCGGGCGTGGATGCCCTCGGACTCCCCGGCCCGGCGTTCGGCCTCGCTGACGCAGAGCACCCGGTCGGCCCAGCGGGCGCCGGCCCGTTCCCAGCGCAGCGCGAGGGCGGCGGTGGTGCCGCCGACGGCGTCGAAGGACCAGGCGTGGGGCTGGAACACCGTGGGCAGGGAGCCCCGTACGGCCATCCGCCCGGCCAGGCCGGCCTTGGCGCTGTGGGCGTGCAGCAGGTCGGGGCGGGCCCGGCGGACCAGGCGGGCGGCGCCGAGCACCTCGGCCGGCAGCCCGGGACCGGGGGAGCGTCCGGCGCGCCAGGGGAGCACCTCGGCCCCGGCGTCGCGGGCGGCGTCGGCGAGGACGCCGCCGTCCGGGCAGCCGACGACGACGCGCAGCCCGGCGGCGGACTGGGCCCGGGCGAGGTCGGTGACGACCCGTGCGACGCCGCCCTCGACGGGCTGGACGAGGTGCAGGACGGTGAAGGACTGCGCGGCCGGGGAGCCGGCCGGCGAGGGTTGTTTGGGCACGTGGAGCGGTCTCCTGCGCTCAGCGGCGCGCGTCTGTCTGAACGAAGAGCACACCGAGGAATTGACCCTGGCTTTCGCCCGTGAGCCTGAAGTCCAGGCTGTGGGCGCCACCGGACAGGGCGGGACTCAGATCGAACACGTCCGCGTCATATCCGAGATTATTAATATTTTCAGGCTGTCGTACTGTTGCAGGGCGTCCGAATTCCGTGATCGTGGAATTCATGACGTCGTCGAAGGGGTTCTCCGCGTCGCTGACGTTGATCCGGCGCCCGCTGTCGGACGTCACGGTGAGTGAGTCCCCCAGGGCTCCGCGGTCCCCGTCGTACGCGACCACCCCGGCCTTGCCCGCGGCCCCCGGGGGCGCGTCCAGCCCGGCGACCCGCACCGTCTCCGAGGCGGCCTCGCCGGCCCCCGCCGCGAGGGACTCGAAGCCGTCCCACAGCGAGATCCGGCGCAGCGGCTCCTGCGGGTGCTCGTAGGCGACCACCAGCGTCCAGCCGCCCCAGGCGCCCACCTCCGAGTGCCCCATGGCCACGTTGAGCTGGGCCACGGTCCACATCCCCGCGCCACCCTTGCGCACCAGCGGGGTGACATCGGCCGAGGCCTGATAGGCGTCGCTGCCCGCGTCGGTGCGGTGTCCGATCACGGTGTCGGCGAGCACCGCCTTGTACGCGCCCCCGGGCTCGGCGACCAGGACGCGGCCGTTGTCCTCCGGCGGCTTCTGCTCCCCGACCCGCAGGTTCCCGCCCCAGTACAGCCGGGCGTACGAGACCTTCGCGCCCCGCGGGACCTTGAGCTCGGCCCGGGTGGAGTTGTAGGTGTCGGGGTCCTTGTCGACCTCGTCGTAGAACATCTCGAAGTCCCCGTTGGTCCCGGCCGCGCCCTTCTTGACCTCGGCGCACGGCTCGGCCTTCGGGGACTCCTCGCGGCGGCAGCTGATCGCCGAGTTCGAGGCCCGGACCAGCCCGCCGTGCAGCTCGGCCTGGTAACGCTGGGTGAACGGGATCCGGGGCATTTCGCGCGCCTTGACGGGAACCGCGGCACCCGCCGAAGGGACGTGCGCGGAAAGCACGAGGCAGGACAGCAGACCGAGTGCGCCGAGGATTCTGCGGGAGGAACCCATGACCCCGTCTCCATTTTCGATCAAGGGGACAAAACAGGAGTGAACTTTGTCAGAAATCGGGCTGGAAATCACGTCGGACTCGCTCGTACGGCCTTTCGGGCGATAGCACGCACCCTGCCGGTGGGCGGGTCGTTATGCCGGTGCATCGCTGTTCGAAGTTCGAACCGAAAGGAATACGGAGATGAAGAAGAGGCTGATGCGCGGCACGACGGTGGCCCTCGCGGGCGCCGCCCTGCTGATGGGCGGCGCGGGCCTCGCCTCCGCGCAGGGCGGCGACGGCGCGACGGCGGAAGGCGTCGCCGCGGGCTCCCCCGGCGTGCTGAGCGGCAACCTCGTCCAGGTCCCCGTCGACGTGCCGGTCAACGTCTGCGGCCTCACCGCCCAGCTGGTCGGACTGCTGAACCCGGCCTTCGGCAACCAGTGCGTGAACGCCTGAACGTCAACCGCGCCGCCCGAAACGGCGGCATCCGGGTGAAGCGACGCAACCCGAGCCCGAGCCGGGCCGTTGATCCGGGTGCTCCCCGTACCGGGCAATCCTGCAAAAAAGGGATGATCATGATCAAGAAGCTTGTCGCCGGCGCAGCGGTTGCCGCCTCCACCGTCGGCCTCGGTGCCGCCATGGCCCCGCAGGCGATGGCCATCGGCAACGACAACGGCATCAACACCGTGAACGGCAACAACTCCGCGCAGATCTACGGCAACCAGGCCACCTACGGCAACATGAGCCCGCAGATGGCACTGATCCAGGGCTCCTTCAACAAGCCCTGCATCGCCCTGCCGGCCAAGGTCAACGCCCAGTCGATCCTGGCCCTGGTCAACGTCGGCGTCCAGGACATCCCGGTCCTGTCCAGCCCGCAGAACCAGCAGTGCACCGAGAACTCCACCCAGGCCAAGGGCGACGAGGCCCTCTCGCACATCCTGGACAACATCCCGGTCCTCTCCGGCAACGTCTCCTCCGGCAGCTGACCGAGGCCGCACCGCGAGGCCGCCGCACCCCCGGGGTCGCGGCGGCCTCGCCGCGTATCGGGACCCGGAATTCCCCCGCCGGTAAATACGGACCGAATTTCCCCGAACGCACCTCCGGAGCATCGGAGTGAATTGGCCGACACCCCTCGGAAATACCGGGATTCCGCGGTTTCTTTTCTCCGGCCCACTCGTTGTTGTCTATGCAGCGGACAGACCTCTGCGGGAAGGATCGAATTCAGATGAAGTACAAGAAGGCAGTGGTGATGGCCGCCGGCGTTCTCGTCGCCGCCGGTGCCGCCTCCCCCGCCATGGCCGACTCGGTCGCCGACGGCAAGGCCGTCGGCTCCCCCGGCGTGGGCTCCGGGAACGTGGTGCAGGTCCCCATCCACATCCCCGTGAACGTCTGCGGCAACACCGTCAACGTGATCGCGCTGCTGAACCCCGCGTTCGGCAACACCTGCGTCAACGACTGACGAAGCGCCTGCGCCCGCAAGGGCAAACCTCCTCGGGTGGCCTCGGAGTGCACGGCGGTGCACTCCGAGGCCACCTTCGATTCAGCACCGGCCCCCGCGCCGGTAGACAGGGAAGGACCCATGCGACAGGTACTGAGCCGACAGGTACTGGGCAAGGGGGTGCTCACGGCTGCGGCCGCCTCGAGTCTGCTGTCGATCGCGACCGGCGCGGCCTACGCGCATCCCGGGGCGATGGCGGAGGCCTCGCATTCACCGGGCGTGCTGTCCGGCAACAGCGTCTCGGTACCCATCACCTTGTCGCCGAACGTGTGCGGCAACAGCGTGGACGGGGGTGCCGCGCTCAACCCCGCCATGGGCAACACCTGCGCCACCTCGACCGGCTCGGACGCCGGCCACCACGACTACGAGCGCTACCTGAGCCCCGAGAACGCCGAGGCCTTCCGGCACTACCTCGAGGAGCGCGAGAGCGGCCGGCACGCGCTGCCCGCGCAGCGCGGGGAGGACGAGGGCGGCTACGGGGAGCGCGGCGACGAGGGCCCCCGCGCACACGCCCCCCGGCACGCGGCCCCCCGCCCCGGGCAGGCCCGCCCCGAGGCCCCGCGCCCCGAGGCCCCCAAGCACGCGGCGCCCCGTCCCGAAGCCCCGCGCCACGCCGCGCCCCGCCACGACGACGGCCGCCACGAGGAGGACCGCGGCCCGCGCGGCGGGAAGGAGGAGTGCGACGACCACCCGCCCGCCCCCCACGCGCAGCCCCCGGCCCCGCACCCGGCGCCCCCCGCGCCCGCGCCGCACCACCCGAAGCCCAAGCCGAAGCCGAAGCCGGCCCCCGCGCCCCGGCCCGCGCCCGCCCCGGCCCCGCCCGTGAAGGCCCCCGTGCCGCCGCAGGAGCACGCCGAGACGCTCCCGGCCCCGGTCGAGGAGCAGCCGCACACCCTCCCCGCCCCGGCGGCGGAGCAGCCGCACACCCTCCCGGCGCCCGCGCCCGCCCCGGCCCCCGAGGCGCAGCCGGTCCCCGCGCCGCCCGCGCAGGAGGTCCCGGCGCCCCGGCCCCCGCACGGCAGCCAGCCCCAGTGGCCGGCCCCCGCGCCCGTACCGGACGTCGCCCCGCCGGCCGACCAGCCCCCGGCCGCCCCGGCGGGCGACCTCCCGGTGCACCTGCCCCCGGCGCCCGCGCCCGCTCCGGCACCCGCTCCCGTCACCGCCCCGCCGGTGACCCTCCCCGCGCCCGCCCCGGCGCCGGCCCCCGCCCACGCGGGGCCGCAGCTGGCGGCCACCGGCGCGGGTGAGCTGGGCGCCATGGCGGCCCTCGCCTCGGCGCTCGTCCTCGGCGGCGCCATTCTCTACCGGAGGTCCGCGGCCGCCTGACCGGGAATACCGGTAATCGGAAGAAATATCGGCCGGAGAATCCACCGTCGGATTCTCCGGCCGCTGCCGTGCGTCCGCCCGGCCGGCGTTTCCGGAACGGCCGGGAATCGTTACGCAGGACGAAAGCGGCGAGCCGGTCGCCGCTGACTCCTCGGTCCACGAAAAGAAGAGGATTTCGACAATGAAGCTCTCCCAGGTCGCCGCCGTCGTCGTCGGCTCCGTCGCCGCACTCGGCGCCACGGCCCCCGCCTTCGCGGCCGACGCCCCCGCCATGCCCCCCATGAGCGCGACGGGCGGAGTGACCGAGGTGCTGAACGCGGTGAACCCCGTCTCCGAGGCGCTCCCCCAGACGGCGGGCAACGCACTGGCCGAGCAGGGCGACACGGTCGGCAAGGTGGTCCACACCGCGCAGAGCGTCAACAAGATCCGCAACGACGTGCCCGGTACGGCCCTGGGCCTGGCGAACGGCGCGACCAAGGCCTCCCCGCTCCTCGGCGGAGTGGAGCTCAACGGCGGCAAGTGACGCCGGGGGGCCGCCGTTCGAGGCTCCCGACACGACCGTGGGCGCCACCGGCGAGGCCGGTGGCGCCCACGGTCACGTGGTGCCGACTGCGTGGAACGTCAGTCGTTGACGCAGACGTTGCCGAACGCCGGGTTCAGGGCGCCGATGAGGTTCACGGAGTTGCCGCAGACGTTGACCGGGACGTGAACCGGAACCTGGACCAGGTTGCCCGAGAGGACACCCGGGGAGCCCACGGCCGCACCCTCGGCCTGGGCGTCGGCGGAAGCGGCACCGGCGGCACCGGCCACGGCGAGACCAGCGGAGGCCAGGGCCACGGCGGCCTTCTTGGCAGCAGAGTTCATGGGGAGTGCACCTTCTCGTTCGAATGTCCTGCCCCGGTCCCGGGGCTCACACCGAGCGAAACGGTCCACCATCCCAGACGACACGGCCGACGGCCAGATCTGACCTGTTCAGCCCAATAGTCGTAACCATCCTGCCCGTCGGGGCGCCGCGGCCGGCCGCTAGTTGGAGATGGGGATGTCGGGGATCTCGACGTCGGGGACGCTCGGCACGGCCGGGACGGCCGGGACGGCCGGCGCCGCCCCGGGCACCGCCGGGACCGCGGGCACCGCGGGCACGGTGACCGGGAGGTCGGGCAGTTTGGGGACGGTGACCGGCAGGTCCGGCAGTTTGACGTCGGGGATCTTGATCTCGGGGAGCTTCGGCAGCTCGATCGGTGGGATCTTGATCCCGCCGAGCAGGCCCGTGAGCGAGTTCAGCAGGTCCGACAGGGTCTTGGTGAGGCCGGCCAGGAGGTCGTCGATCGGGCCGGCCGCGACCCGCTCCCGCGATTCCGCCGCCTCCTCCAGCCGTTCGATCTGCTGCTGCACGGCCGCCGCCTTCCGTTCGACGGCGGCGGCGCCCTGGCCGTCCGCGGCGCCCGCCGGGACGGCCGCGCCGGACAGTATGACGACGGCGAGGGCCGACGGGACGAGGACGCGGAGACGGGACGCCTTGGTGGAGTGCATGGGGAATCCTTCGGGGTGGTCGCGCAAGCGGACCGGAGTAGTCCACTTACTCACCCACCGTGCGAACACCCTCGACGGAGCGCAACCGGAGCCCGGGCGCCGCCGCGCGCGCATGGTGCTGCGTACGGGCTTCGCGCAGGTGTCCGCAGCGGTCTCACCCGCCCTGGGGAAAACCCGGGCCCGTACGGGCCGTTTGAGTGAAGCAGCGCAACCATGCCCCCCGGCGGCCGGTTGATCAGGGCGCTCCACTAGCGGGCACTCGTGCGACAAAAGGATCGATGATGCTCAAGAAGATCATGACCGCCGCCGCGGTCTCCGCCGTTGCCGTCGGCGCCGGCGCCGCCGCCGCCGCCCCGGCCATGGCCATCGGCAACGACAACGGGGTCAACACCGTCAACGGCAACGGTTCCCAGCAGATCTACGGCAACCAGAAGACCGCCGGCGACATGAGCCCCCAGCTCAGCCTGGTCCAGGGCACCCTCAACAAGCCCTGTGTCGGCCTGCCGGTCAAGGTCAACGCCCAGTCGCTGGTCGCCCTGCTCAACATCGGTGTCCAGGACATCAACGTCCTGTCCAACCCGCAGAACCAGCAGTGCACCGAGAACTCGACCCAGGCCAAGGGCGACGAGCCGCTCTCGCACATCCTGGACAACATCCCGGTCCTCTCCGGCAACGTCTCCTCCGGCAGCTGACCGAGCTCCACCCCTCCTGGTCTAGGGCCGCGTCAGCCCGTGGAGCGCAGTGAAGAGGGCCCCGGCGGCGTCCAGCCGCCGGGGCCCTCGCACGCGTGGGGCCGCCCCCGTCACCCGGTCCAGAAGTCCCACCACCGGGTCAGGACCAGCATCCCGATCACCCCGAGGTGCAGGGCGGGCGGGGCCCAGCCGAAGTCGGCGAAGAACGCCCGCAGCGGGGCGGGCGCGGGCAGCCGGCCGGTACGGACGTTGTGGGCCGTGACCGCCCAGAACATCAGCAGGGTCGCCGTCCAGGCCAGGCAGCACCACAGGCACAGGGCGTTGATCTCGTAGAGCGACTGGACCATCAGCCAGGCGCAGAAACCGGTGCCGAAGGCGGTGCCGGCGTTCAGTCCCAGCCAGAACCAGCGGCGGTGGCGGGCTCCGGCGAGCAGCCCGGCGCCGACGCAGACCACGACCCCGTAGGCGGCCAGTCCGAGCATCGGGTTGGGGAAGCCGAAGACGGCGGCCTGGGCACTCTTCATGACGCTGCCGCACGAGACGACGGGGTTGAGGCTGCACGCGGGCTTGAAGTCCGGGTCCTCCAGCAGGAGGAACTTGTCGAGGGTGATCACCCAGGAGGCCAGCAGCCCGGCGGCCCCGGTGGCCACCAGCAGCCAGGCCAGGGACCGGGGGGCGTCCGGTTCGCCCTCGGAGCGGGTACCGGAGCGCCGCCGCTGGCGCGGGACGTCCACTGTGTTCGTTGCCATGCTGCCCATAGTCCCGCGTACCGCCGCAAACCCTCACTAACATGGGCCATTCCTGGGCAAGTTGACCTGAAGGGGTGGCGGGAACCCCTGACGCTTCCCGGACGTTTTACCGAATCCCGGACGTGATGTCAGAGCCAGGGGCTACGTTGTGCTTCCGCGAAGTGACAAGCTGCGACGGCCTGGAGCCCACCTTGAGCGATCCGTACGAGACAACCGAGGCGCACCTCGAGCGACTCCTGGGCCGCGCCCTCAACTCCTTCGACCTTCCCGACGCGTTGGTCGAGCGCCTCGGCAGCGCGCTCGCCCACAGCTCCTCCCTCTACACCACGCACCACAGCCCTTCGGCGGGGCTGTGGCGGGAGACCCACCGGCACACCTACCTGCTCGCCGACGGTGAGACGGCCTCCCTGTGGGAGCTGGCGTACCGGATGAGGGGGGAGCGCGTCAGCCGGCACGAGGTGTTCGCCGGGCGGGACGAACTCACCCTGGCCGGGGCCCGGCTGTTCGGCGAGGCCGCGGCGGACCCGGTCCTGACCCCGCCGCCCGGTCCGGACGGGGCCGAGGAGGAGGCGCGGGGCTGGGGCGCGGACGGCACGCAGGAGGATCTGGCCCTGCTGAGCGCCCTGTTCGCCGTCCAGGATCCGCGGGAGCGGCACCGCGAGTACGCGGTGGAGGACTCCGCCGACCATGCCCGCCGGGTGCTGCGGCGCGCGGAGAACGCCGACCGCCCCGGGCAGGAGACGGCGGAGCTGCTGCGGTCGGCGTACGCGCACCAGATCACCCAGGCCTTCGGCGGCCGGCAGTGCCTGGCCGACGGGCGGGACGCGGGATTCAGCCTGTACGAGCACGCGTTCGTCCTGCTGGACGGGACCGAGCTCAGCCTGTGGGAGGTCGAGCACACGGCCACGCCGGACGGGCGGCACATGTGCGAGGTCTACGGGAGCGAGGCCGCCGCGCGCGGGGCGATGGAGCTGCGCACGCGGGTGCGTTAGCGCCGGGGCGTCCGGTCGAGGGGCAGGTCCAGGGGGAGGTCGCGGGTGATGCGGACCTCCTCCGGGCGCAGGTCCGCCGGGGCCGGCATCGCGCTGCCGGGCAGGCCGACGGCGGCCGCGCCGTGGGCCAGGGCGGCGGCGAGGGCGGCGGGGCCGTGGCCGCCGGCGACGAGGAAGCCGGCCAGGGCGGCGTCGCCCGCGCCGACGTCGCTGCGGACGGCGGCGACCGGCGCCGTCCCGTGGAAGGCGCCCTCCGCGTCGACCAGGAGCCGGCCCTGCGGGCCGAGGGAGGCCAGGACCGCGCCGGCGCCCCGTGCGACCAGTTCCCCGGCGGCCTTGACGGCGTCGCCGAGGGTGGCCAGGGGGCGGCCCACCGCCTCGGCGAGCTCCGCCGCGTTCGGCTTGATCAGGTCCGGGCCGGCCGGCAGGGCGGCGAGCAGCGCCGGGCCGGAGGTGTCGAGGGCGACGCGAGCCCCCGTCTGCCGGGCCCCCGCGACGAGTTCGGCGTACCAGCCGGGGCCCGGGCCGGGCGGCAGGCTGCCGCAGCAGGCGATCCACTCGGGGCCGCCCGCGCAGGTGCGGACGGTGTCCAGCAGCAGGGCGGCCTCCCGCGCGGAGAGTTCCGGCCCCGCCGCGTTGACCTTCGTCAGGGTGCCGTCGGGTTCGGCCAGGGAGATGTCGGAGCGGGTCTGCCCGGCGATCGAGACGGCGGTGACGTCCACGCCCTGGGCGCCCAGGAGTTCGGCGAGCAGGGCGCCGGGGGTGCCGCCGAGCGGGAGCACGGCGGTGGTGGGCACGCCGGCCGCGGCGACGGCCCGTGAGACGTCGACCCCCTTGCCGCCGGGCTCGACCCGGTCACCGGCGGCGGCCCGGAGCACCTCGCCGCGGCCCAGCGGGGGGATCTCGTAGGTCCGGTCGAGGGAGGGGTTGGGGGTGACGGTGAGGATCATACGAGCACGACTTCCGTACCGGCGGCCTCGATGGCCGCCTTCTCGGCCGGGGCGAGCCCGGTATCGGTGATCAGGAGGGAGACGTCGGCGAGGGAGCCGAAGCGGGCGAAGCGTTCCTGGCCGGCCTTGGCGGAGTCGGCGAGCAGCACCACCCGGCGGGCGGCGGCGATCGCGGCCCGCTTGACGGCGGCCTCGGCCAGGTCGGGGGTGGTCAGTCCGGCCCGGACGCCGAAGCCGTTGGTGGCGAGGAAGAGGACGTCGGCGTGGATCTCGGCGTAGGCGCGCAGCGCCCAGGCGTCGACGGCGGCCCGGGTGCGGTGCCGGATCCGGCCTCCGACCAGGTGGAGGTCGACGCCGGTGTGGCCGGCGAGGCGGGCGGCGACGGGCAGGGCGTGGGTGACCACGGTGAGGGCGGTGTCGAGGGGGATGCGGTCGGCGAGGCGGGCGACGGTGCTGCCGGCGTCGAGGATGGCGCTGCCGCCGGCCGGAAGCTCGGCGAGGGCCGCGGCGGCGATGCGGTCCTTCTCGTCCCCGGCGGTGGCCTCGCGGGCGGTGAGGTCGGGCTCGAAGCCGAGGCGGCCGGCCGGGATGGCTCCGCCGTGCACCCGGCGCAGCAGTCCGGCCCGGTCGAGGGCGGTGAGGTCGCGGCGGACGGTCTCGGCGGTGACCTGGAAGCGCCCGGCGAGGGAGAGCACGTCGACCCGTCCGGCCTCGCGGGCCAGGCGGAGGATCTCCTGCTGGCGCTCGGGGGCGTACATGTGGGTTTGCTTCCACTCTCTGTCCGTTCGGGCGGGCTCTTCCCCCACCGTACGCCCAGAAGGGGCATAAACCAAGAAAAACGGACATGTCCGGCCACAGGGGCGGACATGTCCGTGAGGTGCGCCCGGGACGCCCGGCAGCGGACTCAGGCCTGAGCGGCCTGCTCCACGGCGCCCTCGCGCTCCGCGAGCGGGACCTGCTTGCGCGGCAGGACGAACATCACCGCGAAGATCACGACGAGCACCGCCACGACCCACCACAGCGCGCCGCGGAAGGCCTCGACGTAGGGCGCGCCGAGGAGCCGGTCGTCCTCGATCGACCCGAAGAAGACCACGGAGGTCAGGGCGAGGCCCAGGGCGTTGCCCATCTGGCCGGTGGTGTTGATCAGGCCGGAGGCCGAGCCGGCGTGCTCGCGCGGCACCTGGGACAGGATGGTGTCGTTCAGCGGGGCGACGATCAGGCCCATGCCGATGCCCATGACGATCAGCGGGGCGGCCATCTGCCAGGAGGCGATCTCCATGCCGTAGCGGTGGGACTCCCAGATGTAGAGGAGCAGGCCCGCGGCCATGACCAGCGCGCCGGCCTGGAGCACCTTGCGGCCGAAGCGGGGGACGAGCTTCTCGACGGAGAGGCCGGCGGCGACGGACACGGCGATGGAGAAGGGGATGCCGGTACAGCCGGCGCGCAGCGGGGTCCAGCCGAGGCCCATCTGCATGTAGAGCGTCCAGACCAGGAAGAAGATGCCGGTGGCCAGGCCGAAGGCCAGCTGGACGGTGACGCCGCCGGCGAAGCTCTTGACCTGGAAGAGGGAGAGCTCGACGAGGGGCGAGCCGTCCTTCTTGATCTTGTACTTCTCGTACGCGATGAACAGGGCGAAGACGAGCGGCGAGGCGACCATGCAGACGAAGCCCCACACCGGCCAGTCGTTCTCCCGGCCCTGGGTGAGCGGGTAGATCAGCAGGACCAGGGCGAGGGTCGCCAGGACGACGCCGACCAGGTCCAGGCGCAGGGCCTTGGGGGCCTTGGACTCGGAGATGTACTTGCGGCCCAGGATCACGGCGGCGATGCCGACGGGCAGGTTGATCAGGAAGATCGTGCGCCATTCGAGGCCGAAGAGGTTCCACTCGGTGAGCAGCGCGCCCAGCAGCGGTCCGGAGACCGCGCCGAGGCCGACGATCGCGCCGAACATACCGAAGACCTTGCCGCGCTCGTGCGGCGGGAAGGTGACGTGGATGATCGCGAGGACCTGCGGGACCATCATCGCCGCCATGGCGCCCTGGAGCAGGCGGGAGGCGACGAGCATGCCCGGGTCGGCCGCGATGCCGCAGAGCAGCGAGGCGGCGGTGAAGCCGGCGACGCCCACGAGGAAGAGGCGCTTGCGGCCGTAGATGTCACCGAGACGGCCGCCGGTGATCAGGCCGGCGGCGAAGGCGAGCGCGTAGCCCGCCGTGATCCACTGGATCGCGCTGGTCGAGGCGCCGAAGTCCTGGCGCATGCTGGGTATCGCGATGTTGACGATCGTGACGTCGACCAGGTCCATGAAGGACGCGGTCATCACGATGGCCAGCGCCAGCCAGCGCAGGCGGTCGGCCGGGGCGTCGGGGGTGGCGGGGCCGTCGGCGGCGTCGGATGCCGGCGCGGCGGCCGCCTTCCCCTCTTCTCGTACGGGCCCGTTCTCTCTTTCGGGCGATGCTGTGGGCGTCTCGGTGCTCATGGGGAGAAACGTAGACCCCATCTAGGCCAGAATGTGTCCTATTTACCTGGCAATCTTGAAGGATGAACGACACACCCGCCCGGCTGCTGACCCTGCTGTCCCTGCTCCAGACCCCGCGCGAGTGGCCGGGCAGCGAGCTGGCGGAGCGGCTGGGCGTGAGCGCGCGGACCATCCGGCGCGACATCGAGCGGCTGCGGGAACTGGGGTACCCGGTGGAGGCCACGTTGGGGGCGGTCGGCGGGTACCGGCTGGTGGCGGGCGCGGCGATGCCGCCGCTGCTGCTGGACGACGAGGAGGCCGTGGCCATCGCGGTGGGGCTGCGGGCGGGGGCCGGGCATGCGATCGAGGGGGTCGAGGAGGCCTCCGTGCGGGCGCTGGCCAAGCTGGAACAGGTGCTGCCGGCCCGGCTGCGCCGCCGGGTGGGGGCGCTGCAGTCCGCCACGGTGGCGGTGACCCGGGGCGACGGGCCGAGCGTGGACCCGCGGACGCTGACGGCGATGGCCGCGGCGGTGGCGGGGCCGGAGCGGCTGCGGTTCGCCTACCGGGCGCGGGACGGGGTGGACTCGCGGCGGCTGGTGGAGCCGTACCGGCTGGTCAGCACGGGCAGCCGGTGGTACCTGGTGGCCTTCGACCTGGAGCGGGGGGACTGGCGCACCTTCCGGGTGGACCGGGTGAGCGAGCCGTACCCGACGGGGGCGCGGTTCACCCCGCGGCCGCTGCCGATGGAGGCGGCGGAGTTCGTGCGGCGCGGGCTGCGGGGCGGGGAGACCTATCCGGCCGACGTGTCCTTCGCGGCGCCGCCGCACGAGCTGCCGGGGTGGCTGCGGGAGGGGGCGGTGGCGGAGGGGCCGGGGTCGCGGGTGCGTTTCGAGAGCGGGGACGCGCCGGAGTGGCTGGCGGCGCGGCTGGCGCTGACGGGGCTGGAGTTCACGGTGCGGGGGCCGGAGTTCCTGCTCCGGGCGGCGGGCGCGCTGGCCGAGCGGCTGGCCGGGGCGGCGGGCGGGGCCGGGTAGGGGGGAGCCCCGGCACCTGGGGGGGATAGGCACCGGGGCTCGTCTCGGGGGCTTCGGCCGGCCGTCAGGCCACGGCGTCGAAGCCGGTGTCGCGGGCCATCCGCTTGAGCTCCAGCAGGGCGTGCTTCTCGATCTGGCGGATCCGCTCGCGGGTGAGACCGTGCTGCTTGCCGACCTCCGTCAGGGTCCGCTCGCGGCCGTCCTCGATGCCGTAGCGCATCTTGAGGATCGACGCCGTGCGCTGGTCGAGCTTGCCGAGGAGGTCCTCCAGCTCCTCGCTGCGCAGCAGCGCGAGCACGGACTGCTCGGGGGAGATCGCGGCGGTGTCCTCCAGCAGGTCGCCGAACTGGGTGTCGCCCTCGTCGTCCACCGACATGTTCAGGCTCACCGGGTCGCGCGCCCAGTCCAGCACGTCGCCGACGCGCTTCTCGGTGGTGTCCAGCTCGGCGGCGATCTCCGCGTGCTCCGGGTCGCGGCCGTTCTCGCGGTTGAACTCGCGCTGGACGCGGCGGATGCGGCCGAGCTCCTCCACCAGGTGGACGGGGAGGCGGATGGTGCGGGACTGGTCGGCGATGGAGCGGGTGATGGCCTGGCGGATCCACCAGGTGGCGTACGTGGAGAACTTGAAGCCCTTGGTGTAGTCGAACTTCTCCACGGCGCGGACCAGGCCCGCGTTGCCCTCCTGGATCAGGTCGAGGAGGGGCAGTCCGCTGCGCGGGTAGCGGCGGGCGACGGCGACGACGAGGCGGAGGTTGGACCGGATGAAGACCTCCTTGGCCCGCTCCCCCTCGGCGGCCAGGGCCTCCAGCTCCTCGCGCGCGGGGGTCTCCCCGTCGCGCTCGACCTCTCCGTCGAGGATCTGCCGGGCGTAGACGCCCGCCTCGATGATCTGTGAGAGCTCCACTTCCCGGGCGGCGTCGAGCAGCGGGGTGCGCGCGATCTCGTCCAGGTACATGCCGACCAGGTCGCGGTCGACGATCTCGCCGCCCGCGGCGCGGGCGCTGCTCGTGGACTGACGACGGGCGACGGCGCGGGTTGCCATGCGGTGCTCCCTTGCGATGCGATGAACGGTCGCGGTGCGTCTTCGGACACTCTCCCGAGTGCCCGCTTCCGAGGGAAACAACGACTGGAATCGGGACAGAATTCCCACACGCCTCCCTCTTTCCCGGGATCTTGCAGTATCCTGCCCCGCCGCCACCCCGGCCGGGTGGTTCCGGCGGCCCGCGAGAACCGGTAGAGGTGCAGGTCAGGCCGGTACCGGGGCGATCCGGACGGTCCGCGCGGCCGGGTCGCCGATGAGACCGCCGTCACACGCGTCACGGCCGCCCCGACACCGTCCGCGGGCTGCACTCCCGCCCCCCAAGACGATCCGCACCGGCTTCTGGTTGCCTGCCGTGCACCCGTTCGCACGGATGTGGGCGTCTTCAGCCGAACTGCACCGACCGCTTCGACAGGCCCATCCAGAAGCCGTCCACCGGCGTGCTCTGCGCGTCCAGGTCGGATCCGGCCGCGCCGAGGGTGACGAACAGCGGGGCGAAGTGCTCCGTGCGGGGGTGGGCCAGGCGGCCGGCCGGGGACTTCGCCTCGAAGTCGAGCAGGGCGTCCACGTCGCGGGCGGCCAGGGCCTCGCCGCCCCAGGCGTCGAACTCCGCCGACCAGCCGGGAACACCGGTGTGCCGCAGGGCGGCCAGGTTGTGGGTGAAGAAGCCGCTGCCGACGATCAGGACGCCCTCGTCGCGCAGCGGGGCGAGCCTGCGGCCGAGGTCCATCAGGCGGGCGGGGTCCAGGGTGGGCAGGGAGATCTGGAGGACCGGTACGTCGGCCGCCGGGTACATCTCGACGAGGGGGACGTACGCGCCGTGGTCCAGCCCGCGGTCGGGGATGTCCTGGACCGGGGTGCCGGGCGCCTTCAGCAGGGCGCGGACCGAGGCGGCGAGCTCCGGGGCGCCGGGGGCGTCGTAGCGGACCCGGTAGTAGTGCTCGGGGAAGCCCCAGAAGTCGTACACGAGCGGGGCGCGCTCGGTGGCGCCGAGGGCGAGCGGGGCCTCCTCCCAGTGCGCGGAGACCATCAGGATCGCCCGGGGCCGGGGCAGCTCCGCCGACCAGGCGGCCAGCTCGGCGGGCCACAGCGGGTCGTCGGCGAGCGGCGGGGCGCCGTGGCTGAGGTAGAGCACCGGCATCCGGGCGGGGGCGGGGACTGCGGGGGTGGTCATCGGGCGCTCCTCGGGCCAGTCGGCACGTCGTCCACGGGGAGGGCTCACTCGATTCACCCGAAAAGACCGACCCCGCTCCGTTCAAATTTGAACGAAGCGGGGTGCTCAGTCATTCCCGCGCACGCGCCCCCGTCAGTGGGCGATCACCGGAACGGGCAGCTCGGCGTCCTCGGAGGCCGCGCCGGAACCGGCGGCCACCGGGCCGCCCTGGCCGGGACGGCCGGTGTTGATCAGGGTGAACGCGAGGGCCGCGCTGACCGCGAGGATGCCCACGGCCCACCAGATCGCCGCGGAGTAGCCCTCCACCATGGCCTGCGCCTGGACCAGCTTCCCCGCGACCCCGCCCGCCGCGGCCTGGGCCGCGTGGTCGGTCAGGTAGGCGGTGGTCGCCGAGGCGGCGATGGTGTTCAGCAGGGCGGTGCCGATCGCGCCGCCGACCTGCTGCGAGGTGTTGACCATGGCGGAGGCCACGCCGGCGTCGGCCGGGTTCACCCCGTACGTGGCCAGGGACATGGCCGGCATGAACGCGGTGCCCATGCCGAGGCCCAGCAGCAGCTGCGCCGGCAGGATCAGCGCCGGGTAGGAGGAGCCGACCTCCAGCTGGGTCAGCAGCAGCATGCCGGTGGCGGCGAGCAGGAAGCCCGGGCCCATCAGCAGCCGCGGCGCGACCCGGGTCATCAGGCGGGCGCCGATCTGGGTGGAGCCCGTGATCATGCCCGCGATCATCGGCAGGAAGGCGAAACCGGTCTTGACGGGCGAGAAGCCCTTCACGACCTGGAGGTAGTAGGTCAGGAACAGGAACAGGCCGAACATCGCGATGACGGCGAGGCCGAGCGAGAGGTAGACACCGCCGCGGTTGCGCTCCAGCAGGACGCGCAGCGGCAGCAGCGGGGACTTGACCTTGGACTCGACGGCGACGAAGGCCGCGAGCAGCACGACGGAGGCGACGAACAGGCCGACGGTGGTCCCGTCCGTCCAGCCGGCGGACTCGGCGCGGGTGAACCCGTAGACGAGGGAGACCAGGCCGAGGGTCGAGAGGACCACGCCGGGGATGTCGAGGCGGGCGCTGTTGCGGGAGCCGGCCGGCTCGCGGACGACCATCCAGGCACCCGCGGCCGCGACGATCGCGAAGGGGATGTTGACGAAGAAGGTCCAGCGCCAGTTGAGGTACTCGGTCAGGAAGCCGCCGAGGATCAGGCCGACGGCGCCGCCGCCGCCCGCGATCGCGCCGTAGATGCCGAAGGCCTTGGCGCGCTCCTTGGCGTCGGTGAAGGTGACCGCCAGCAGCGACAGCGCGGCCGGGGCGAGCAGTGCGCCGAAGGCGCCCTGGAGGGCGCGGGCGCCCAGCATCATCGCCTCGCCGTTCGCGGCGCCGCCGAGGGCGGAGGCCAGGGCGAAGCCGACGAGACCGGTGATGAAGGCGTTCTTGCGGCCCCACTTGTCGGCGATGCGGCCGCCGAAGAGGAGCAGGCCGCCGAAGGCGAGCGCGTAGGCGGTGATGACCCACTGCCGGTTGCCGTCGGAGATGCCGAGGTCGGTCTGCGCGGAGGGCAGGGCGATGTTCACGATGGTCGCGTCGAGGACGACCATCAGCTGCGCCAGCGCGATGAAGACCAGGGCCTTCCAGCGACTGGGGTCGGCGGCGGCAGCGGCAGCCGGCGGGGCGGACGCGGCTGTTTTGGACATGGGGGTACCCACTTCACTGTGCGGAAAGAACGGAATGACTGCGGAATGACTGAAGAAGAAAGGAAACGACAGGTATGGAGCGAAAAGAGGCGGTTTTTCGAGACTACGGAAGCAGCGGGCGCCGCGTCACATGGTTTTCCGGCTGAGGTCCTGCAACGTGACGGCCGTACCGGGGAGTTGGGAGCGGGCCGGGGCCCGCAGCCCGTCGAGGAAGAGCTGGAGGTGGCGGTGGACGAACCCGCTCACCATCGTGCAGTCGGTCCCGGGGAGGGGGCGGGCGAGCTGGGACAGGGCGAGCATCAGGTCACCGGTGCCGATGTCGGCGCGGAGCAGGCCCGCGCTCTGGCCGGCGGCGACCAGGTGGTCCACGGCGGCCCCCAACGCCTCGCGCGCGGCGAGGAGTTCGGGGTGGTCGTGGTCGAAGCCGTCGGTGAGCATCGGGCACAGGGCGCCGATCCGCTCGTCGGCCGCGGCGTGGGTGAAGCGACACAGGGCCGCGAAGGCGTCCGGCTCCTCGGCGAGGGCGTCCTCGGCCTGGGCGGTCACCCGGTCCATCACGTAGAGCACCACGTGGTGGACGAGGTCGGCCCGGTCGGGGAAGTGCCGGTACAGGGTGGCGTTGCCGATCCCGGCCCGGCGGGCGATCTCGTCGAGGGGGGCGTCCGCACCGAACTCCACGAACATCTCACGGGCCGCGCCGAGGATCCGCTCCCGGTTGCGCACCGCGTCGGCGCGGGGCTTGGGCACCCGGGTGGCGGCGGCGGTGGAGCTCTGCATGTCCGGGCCTCCCTGGGCTGGACTCGTGCGGCCGGACCCCGAACCGGGGACTGGATCCCCGCTTGTGGGGACTCTCTTGCAAACGGGGAAACAGTCCCCGGTTATTTCACTCCTTAGTGTGACCCGCATCACACCCGAATCCTGCGGTTTCATCCCGTTTGGACGCTTTCGGCGCGCGGGCGTGTCGCAGCCGAAGGAGGGTGAGCGCACAGAGAGCAGTCCGGACCCGGCCGGCTGCCGCGCACCCGAAGGCGATCTCCATGCCGCAGACCCGCCACCGGATACGCAGACCCTGCCGCACCGGCGCGTTCATCGGCCTCACCGCCCTGGCCCTGGGCGTCACCGCCACCGCCAGCGGCGGCATCCACACCCGCGGCCACGCCACCTCGGGCCCCAAGGCCGCCAGCGCCGAATCCGCCCTGGCGCCCTGCCGGATCTCCGCGACCATGGGCGTCCAGATGTCGGAGGGCCTGCCGACCGCGCCCGGGTACTCCCGCTCGACGGGCGAGGTCCGCGCCCTCAACCTGATGATCGACTTTCCCGACGCCAAGGGCGAGGGCTCGGCCATGGACCGGCTGGCGGAGTTCTTCCCCCAGACCTCCGAATGGTTCCGCACCAGCTCCTACGGCCGGCTGACCTACCGGGCCGAGGCCCCGATACGGAACTGGCTGCGGATGCCGATGCCCTTCGCGTCGTACGGGATCGAACGCGGCTCCCCCTACGAGCCCGGCTACCGGCAGCTCGTCGAGCACATCGCGCGGGCCGCCGACGCCGAGGTGGACTTCAGCCGCTACGACCTGATCAACATCCTGGTCACCCCGAACGCCGGACCGTCCGCCCTGGACACCGTCCTGTCGGTCACCTTCTCCGGCAACGGGGAGGCCCCCATGGCCGACGGGGTGCCGCTCGCGAACACGTCCTTCGTCTACAGCCGGCAGGACGACGGCTCCGGCTCCTACCGGGAGACCGGCTACCGGGTGCTGCCGCACGAGAACGGGCACGTCTTCGGACTGCCCGACCTCTACACCTCCGACGGGGGCGGCACGGTCGGGCACTGGGACATCATGAGCGAGGACTGGGGCGCCAACAACGACCTCCTCGGCTGGCACAAGTGGAAGCTGGGCTGGCTCGACGCGTCCCAGATCAGCTGCGCCTCCAAGCCGGGCGTCAGCGAGCACCTGCTGGCCCCGCTGGCCGCCGAGGGGCGCGGCACGAAACTGGCCTTCGTCCCCCTGTCGGAGAGCGCCGGCTACGCCGTCGAGGTGCGCACCCGGGCCGGGAACGACGAGGCCGTCTGCAAGCCCGGGGTGCTGATCTACAAGGTGGACTCCGAGGTGGACACCGGGCGCGGGCCGGTGACCGTCTCGGACAGCGCGAGCGGCAGCGGCGGGTGCACGCGCCGCCCCAACGTGCACGCCGAGCTGTCGGACGCGCCGTTCCGGCCGGGCGAGACCTTCACCGACGACAAGGCGCACGTCAGCATCGCGGTGGTGGCGGCCCTCCCGGGCGGCGGCTTCCGGGTCCGCGTCACCCGCCCCTGACCCCTTTTCCCCTCCGCTTTCCCCTTCGCTTTCCCCTCCGCTTTCCACTCCACGAGGAGCGCTCCCCATGAACACCACCCCCGAGGAACGCCTGGCGGCCGCCGGGCTGAAACTGCCGCCGGTCGCCCCGCCCGTCGCCGTGTACGTGCCGACGGTGGTCAGCGGCCACTACGTGTACACCTCCGGCCAGCTGCCGATGGTGGACGGGGCGCTGCCGCGCACCGGGAAGGTGGGCGGCGAGGTCACCCCGGAGCAGGGCGCCGAGCTGGCCCGGCAGTGCGCGCTGAACGCCCTCGCCGCCGTGGCCTCGGTGGCCGGGGACCTGTCCGCGGTGAAACGGGTGGTCAAGGTGGTCGGCTTCGTCGCCTCCACCCCGGACTTCACCGGCCAGCCGGGCGTGGTCAACGGTGCGAGCGAACTGCTGGGCACCGCCTTCGGCGACGCGGGCATCCACGCGCGCAGCGCGGTCGGGGTGGCCGCACTGCCGCTGGACGCGCCGGTGGAGGTCGAACTCACCGTGGAACTCCACACCCCGATGGGGGTCTGAAAGGGGCCCGTCGGAGGGCTCACGCCGTGACGGGCAGCGCGCGCGGCGCATGGAACCGGAAGGTGGTGCTCCAGCGCACCTCGCCCGCGGGGACCGCGAGCCGCAGCCCCGGCAGCCGCCGCAGCAGGGTCCCGAGGGCGAGCGTGACCTGCGTACGGGCCAGCGGCGCGCCGAGGCAGTAGTGCACCCCGTGCCCCAGGGCCAGGTGGGCCTTGTCCGCCCGGCCGATGTCGAAGCGGTCCGGGTCGGGGTAGCGGGCCGGGTCCCGGTGGGCGGAGGCGAGCGCGAACAGCACGGTGTCGCCCGCGGGGATCCGTACGCCGCCGATCTCCACCGGCTCGGTGGGGAAGCGGCGGATGGCGGTCTGGTGGGGGACCGCGTACCGGAAGAGCTCCTCGACGGCCTCCGGCAGCAGCTCGGGGCGCTCCCGGAGCGCGGCCAGCTCCGCCTCGTGCGTCAGGAGCGTGAACAGGCCGCCGCCGATCAGGTGCTGGACGGTCTCGCTGCCGGCCATGAGGATCAGGAAGGCGAGGGAGACCAGCTCGTCCTCGCTGAGCCGGTCGCCGGAGTCACGGGCGGCGATCAGCCCCGACAGGACGTCGTCGCCCGGGGCGGCGCGCCGCGCGGCGACGAGCTCCACCAGGTAGCCGTGGACGCCGCGCACCGCGCCGACGAGCTCCTCGGGGCCGGCGGGCAGGAGCATCGACCCGATCCACCCGGCGAAGCGCCCGTACTCCTCCTCCGGCACGGCCAGCAGGTCCCCGATGACCTTCAGCGGCAGCGGCCGGGCGAACTCGGCGACCACGTCGGCGGACCCCGCGTCCTCCAGCCGCGCCACGAGCCGGTCCGCGAACGTGTCGACCGCGGCCTGGATCGCCGTGCGCATCCCCTCGACGTGCCGGGGCGTGAACCCCTGCGCCACCAGGCGGCGCAGCCTCAGGTGGTCCTCGGCGCCGATGTTCAGCAGGTTCGCGTCCAGCGCCGGGGGCAGCGAGAACCCCTTGAACCCGCCCCGGGAGTGCCGCTTGTCGACGGAGAACCTGCCGTCGGCGAGCCCCGCGCGCACGTCGGCCTCGTGCGTCACGAGCCACACGGGCGCCCCGTCGGGCAGCGCGACCCGGTGCACGGACCCTTCGGCGCGCAGCCGCGCGTACACGGCGTGGGGGTCCGTCGCGAAGGCCTCCCCGAACGGCTGCGGCAGCACGGCGGCTTCGACGGTCCCGGCGCTCTCGACGGCTTCGGTCATGGTTCTTCCCCCTCGGTACGGCACGGCCCCGGCGACGATTATGCGGGCGCGGACCCACCGGCGTGATCTTGCCCGGCGAAGGCCTCCGGGCCGGCTGCGGCGAGGAGTTCACGGCCGCGCACCAGGATCTTCGCGAAGGTCTCCGGGTCGGTGAGGGAGATCAGGTGCCCGCCGTCGACGTGGCGCAGGCGGGCGCCGCCCCCGGCCGCACGGGCGGCGGCGGTGAACTCCCGCTCCGCGGTGCGGAAGAGCCGGTCGCCCCGTCCGTTGACGAAGAGCACGGGCAGCCGGCAGCGTCCCGCGACGGCGAGGAAGTCCTGCCGCACGAGCTCGGCGACGGCCTCTCCGAAGGCGGGCATCGCCAGGCCGCCGCGCAGGACCGCCTCGCAGCTCTCGGGCGGCAGGCCGCGCCGGAACGCCCGGGCGTTGAGGCGGGCGGCGCGGTCCGGGCCGAGGGCCGCGAAGGCGCGGGCGGTGGCCCGGTAGACCAGGCCGGCGGGCCCGTCGGGCCGGGCGGTGGAACCCTGGACGAGGAGACCGGTCGCGGTGTCCGGGTGCGCGGCCCCGTAGGCGAGGGCGACGTACCCGCCCAGCGAGGCCCCCGCCACCAGCGGACGGCGCCCGGTGGCCCGGGTGGCCTCCTCGACGGCCGCCCCGACCCGCGCGACGGCCTCCTCCAGCCGGAAGGGACCGCCACCCCGCAGGCTCCCGTGGCCGGGCAGGTCGGGGGCGGTGATCCGGAACCGGGTGCCGAGGCGGCGGGCGTGGGGGTCCCACATCAGGGCGGACAGCCGGATCCCGTGCACGAGCACCAGCGGCGCCCCCGCGTCCGCCCCGGCGCGCCAGATCCCGGCCGACCCGGGCACGGGCACCAGCCCCTCGGACCGTTCGGTACGCATGTCTCCCCCTGCCGCCGCCCCACCCCGACACCAGGTCGACCCTAACCCCCGGCGCCCGCCACCCGCCCGCCCCGGCGGGAAACCGACCCACGGAGCCGCTACCTGATCCGCTACGCTGTGCCTGGACCGCTTCACCGCGGCCCGGGCCTCCACGAGGCCCCGCCTTCGTAGCTCAGGGGATAGAGCACCGCTCTCCTAAAGCGGGTGTCGCAGGTTCGAATCCTGCCGGGGGCACCAGAGAGAACGGCCCGGACCGATCATGGTCCGGGCCGTTCTGCGGAAATTCGGGTCGGGGCTGCCTTGCAACTGCCTGGCCCCCCAGCTGCAGATCCTCGACGCGTCGTCCTGGCAGGTCGACCAGGCGGTCGCGTAGAGCCGGCAGTCGTCTCCACCCGGCCGCACGTCGATGCGCTTGAGCCTGCCGTCGGTCGAACGCCACTTTCGCGTGTAGGAGTTGGCGGCGCAGGACGCTGACGCGTGGTGCGACGAGGCGAGGGTGAGGAGACCAGCACCACGCAGACCTGGTCGCAAGTCAAGAAGTCATATTCCGCGCACCGTTCAACGGTGAATGCGCTCCATTGTGGACCGATCAATGAATTTCGCCGCAAGGCGGGGCGGGGCGGGTATGTGAAGAGCCCTCCCGGGAGGGGAGGGCCGGGGAGGGCTGCCGTCAGCTGAGGCCTCTGCTGCGTTCGCCGATGCGGTCGCCCTGGGGGGCGCCGGACCGCTTGAGCGCCGCCTTGGTGTGCGCGCCGCCCTTCACCTTGGTGTGGAGGGGGCCCTCGAAGCCGTGGTCGGGGCCGTGGCCCTGTGCGCGACGCGCCTGCAGTCCGAGCCGCTCCACCGCCTTCGCGACCGCGGCCTGCACGTCCTGCTTCTGCTCTTTGCTCATCCCGTCGTCAACTCCTTCGGGAAGCATCCGATCGAACTAAAGGGATGGTATGCAGATATGCGGGCCTATGCACCCGGATGGGGCGTAAAGGATCCGCGTCAGGGCCGCCCCGCCGTCCCCGGTGCCGCCCTGACCAGCTCCTCCGGGCAGGGCGTCCCCCGCGGGAGCTGGTACTTCGCCGCGATCCGGTACTCCCCCGGCGCCGGGACCAGGAGCTCCGTCCACACGTCCCCCTCGCCGTCCTGGGCCGCCTTGAACAGGCACCCGGCGGTGTTCGCGTACTCCTTCGGCGCCTTCGACCCGGCCGCGCCCCGCGCCTTGGACTCCGGGGTCTCCTGCGGGGGCTCCACGGCCTTGCCCGCACCGTCCACCAGGCCCAGCCACGGCGAGTGCGGGATCCGCACCAGCACCCGGCCCGGCGCCGAGACGTCCACGACCAGCTGGTCCGCGCCCGCCCGGACCACCGTCGCCGGCCCGCTCACCAGGCTCGTCGGACCCTCCACCTGGAACAGCCGCCAGTTCTCGTCGCCCCAGATCTGCCGCAGGTACGGCAGCCCGCCGCGCAGCAGCTCCGCCTCCGCCTGCCCGCCCGAGTCGGGCTTGTCGGCGGGCAGCACCACGTAGTGCACCGCCCAGCGCTCCAGCCAGCCCCGGTAGCTCTCGGCGGTGAGGGTGTCGTCGTAGAACAGCGGGTTGCGCTCCAGGTCGGCCTGCCGGTTCCAGCCGCGCGCCAGGTTCACGTACGAGGGGAAGGCCGAGGACTCGCGGTGGCTGCTGGCCGGGACCACCTCCACCCGGCCCCGGTCGGCGCCGGCCTTCTGCAGCTGGTCGACCAGCGGGGCCAGCTCGCGGTTCCAGGCGGCCACCGGCGTGGTGCGGACGATGTCGGTGATGCTGTTGGTGGTGATCCAGACGTTGAGCCCGACGAACGCCAGCAGCACGGCGTACCACGGCCGGGTGCGCGGGACCTCGTACGGGAGGGCGGCGAGGAGCACCGCCCCGCCGAAGAGCATGACCAGACGGGTGGCGTTCGAGCCGATCTGGGAGTCGATCACCCAGGTCAGGAACACCCCGAGGGCGTACACGGCGCCGGAGATCCGGACCGTCTTCCACCGCTTCGGCACCAGGAAGGCGATGGCCAGCCCGAAGACGAACGGCAGCCAGGCCGAGCCGATCTTCATCGGCTGCGTCCCGGAGAACGGGAACAGCCAGGCCGACAGCCCGACCACCGCCACCGGGGCCAGCCCCAGCGCGTACGCCCCCGGCCGCCGCCCGCTCAGGAACAGCGCGGCCGCGACCACCCCGAGGAACAGCCCCGCCACCGGGCTCGCGGCGGTCGCGAGCCCGGCCAGCGACGCGGCGGCGGCGGCCTTGGCCCAGCGCCGCCGGGCCCACTTGCGGGGCCAGCAGAAGACGGCGGCGACGGCCCCCAGCGCGAAGAGGGTGCCGAGCCCGAAGGTGACGCGGCCCGAGAGGGCGTTGCAGAACAGCCCGTACACCCCGGCCAGCGCCGGCCACAGGGGGCGCCGGACGGCGCCTCGGCAGCGGGTCAGGACCAGGGCGAGGAGGGCCGCCGAGGCGGTCCCGGCGATCATCATCGTGGTCCGGACGCCCAGCACGTGCATCACGTACGGCGACACCACGCTGTACGAGACCGGGTGCATCCCCCCGTACCAGGCGAGGTTGTACGCCGTGTCCGGGTGCCGGCCGACGAACTCCGCCCACGCGTCCTGCGCGGCCAGGTCCCCGCCGCTGTTGGCGAAGCAGAAGAACCAGACGACGTGCAGGACGGCCGCCACGGCGGCGGCCACCGGCACCGGGTGGCGGTGCGCCCAGCCCAGGGCGCCGCCCGCCGGGTCCCCGGCGGGCGGGTGCTGTCTCTGTGCGGGTACCCGGCGCTCGGGCTTGTGCTGCTCTGCTGTGGTCACGACCGATGCTCTCTTCCCGGAACGACACGTTCGTCCCGTCCCGGCTCCCTGGACGCGCGACGGCGCCCCGGGGTTGTGCCCGGGGCGCCGCGCCGCGCCGCCGACCCGTATCAGCCGATACGGGTCAGCTTGCTGCCGATGCCCGGCGAGGCCAGCTCCGACTGGAGCGCCACCGGCACCTTCACCTGACTGGCCCCCTCGCCGACGGTCAGCACGCCGACCGCCGTACCGGCCTTCGCCGTCCCGGGGATCTTGGTACCGCCGTCGCCGAGCTTGATGTCGACGGTCAGCGAGGACCAGCCGACCGCCTGCACGTCGGCGGTGGCGACGACCTTGGTCCGGCCGCCCACGCCGTCGTCCACGTACCCGACGACATCGCCCTTCTTCACGACGGGCGCGCCCTCCAGGGACTTCTGGGTGGCGACGAGGAGGTTCTTGCTCGCCGCGATCACCGTGTCGATGATCGGCGGCTTGTGCTGGCCGAGGACCGCGCCGACGATCAGTTGGTTGGTGTCGCCGACCTTCTTGTAGGCGGCGAAGAGGAGGTTGCCGCCGGCCTTGGTCGTCGTACCGGTCTTGATGCCGAGGGACTCGTTGTACGGGACCAGGCGGTTCCAGTTCGGCCAGTTCTTGCCGGTCTGGTCGGTCCAGCTGGGCTTGCGGGTGATGTCCACCAGCGCGTCCAGCTCGACGATCTTGAGACCCAGCTTGACCTGGTCCTCGGCGGTGCTGACGGTGGTCGCGTCCAGGCCCGAGGGGTCGGTGTAGGTGGTGTTCGTCATGCCGAGCTGCTTGGCGGTGTCGTTCATCTTCTTGACGAACGCCTCCTGGGAGCCGGAGTCCCAGCGGGCCAGCAGCCGCGCGATGTTGTTGGCCGACGGGATCATGAGGGCGGCGATCGCGTCGTACTCGGAGATCTTGTCGCCCTCCTTGACCGTGTTGAGGGTGGACTCGTTGTCCGACTTGTCCTTCTGGCCCTCGGTCTCGGCGGTCTTGTCGACGTCGATCATCGCGCCCTTCTCCCCCTTCTTGAAGGGGTGGTCGCGCATGATGATGTACGCCGTCATCGACTTGGTGACGCTGGCGATCGGCACGGGCTTCTGCTCGCCGGACGAACCGATCGTGCCGAGGCCGGCGGCGGCCATGGAGGCCTGGCCCTCGGTGGGCCAGGGCAGCTCGGGCGTCCCGCCGGGGAAGGTGTACTGGGACTTCGCCGTCAGGACGAGCTTCGGCGCGGGCAGCGGGCGCACCAGCTGCACGACGGCCAGGATGACGGCCAGCAGCACCACGATCGGCGCGTAGATCTTGACCCGCCGCACCACCGTCCGCATCGGGCTGGGCGGCGGGGGCGGGTTGTTGGTGAGGTCCGCCAGCATGTCGAGCGGCGGCCGGGGCGGCAGCGGCTGCTGCGTGGTGCGCTCGCTGGGGTCCAGCCGGCGCACGGTGGGCGCGGCGGCGGGGTCGGGCTTCGGGGCGGCGGGCGCCGGCGACTGGTCGCCCAGCGGCACGAACCTGCTGACCCGCGCCTCGGGAGCCGGGGCGCCCTTCGGCGCGGGCGCGCCGGGCTTCCCGTCGCCGGCCGCCCGCTCGGCGGCCGCGCCCTCACCGACACCCCCGGCCGGGGCGACCCCCGGCTTGACGGCCCGGAAGACGGCGGTCCGCTCGGAGTCGGTGCCGGTGCCGGTGCCGGCGGAGTCGGCGGGCTTGCCGGGGCCGGCGGTGCCGGCGCCCTTCCGGGACCCGGCGGAGCCGGCGGACGCGGGGCCGGCGGGCTTTCCGGAGTCGGCCGACGCGGCGGACGCGCCGGGCTTCCCGTCGCCGGCCGCCCGCTCGACGGCCGCGCCCTCACCGACAACCCCGGCCGGGGCGGCACCCGGCTTGGCGGCCCGGAAGACGGCGGTCCGCTCGGAGTCGGTGCCGGTGCCGGCGGAGTCGGCGGGCTTGCGGGAGTCGGCGGGGCCGCCGGACGCGGGCCCGGCGGATTTGCCGGCCTCGGGGCCAGTGGACCTGCCGGAGTCGGCAGACGCAGCAGACGCAGGCCCGGCAGACCCGCCGGACTCGGCGGACGCCGGGCCAGTGGGCTTGCCGGAATCGGCAGACGCGGGCCCGGCGGGCTTGCTGGAGTCGGGAGACGCGGGGGCGGCGGGCTTGCCGGAATCGGTCGGCTCGGGCGCGGAGGGTTCGGCGGCGCGCGGGTCCTGGCCGGGCGCGGCCGGGGTCGCCTTGCGGGCGGGGTCCGCCGGGCGGGTACCCGGCTTGACGGTGCGGAAGACGGCCGTCCGCTCCGACGGCTCGGCCGGAGCCTCCTCGTCCGAACCCGGCTTCACGGCACGGAAGACCGCGGTCCGCTCGGACTCCCCGGCGGAACGCGGGTCCCGCGCGGCGGAGTCCGCCGGGGCGGAACCGGGCTTGACGGCGCGGAAGACCGCCGTGCGCTCGTCGGAACCGGAACCGGAACCGGAGTCGGCGGACCCCTTCGCGGAGTCCGCCGGGGCCGAACCCGGCTTGACCGTACGGAAAACCGCCGTGCGCTCGGAGGGCTCGGCGGTACGCGGGTCCCGCGCGGGGCGGGCGTCCTCGGTGGTCTGCGGAGCGCCGGAAGCGGAACCCCGCTCGGCGGACTCCGGCCGGTCCTGGTCGGCCGCGGCGGAAGCCGGCTCGGCGGGCGACGGCTGGTCCGCCGCCGGGGTCCGGTCGGGCCGGCCGGAAGCGGAGTCCCGGGCGGGGGCCGGCTCGTCCCGCGGGTCGGGGTCCGAGGTCGTGACACCGAAGGCGGTGGTGCGCGTCCCCCCGCCGGACTTCCCGGCACCGGCGTCCCGTGCGGAGTCGGCCGGCTCGGAACCGGGCCTGACCGCGCGGAAGGCGGTGGTGCGCTCGGAGGCGGCCGCGGACGGGGCGGACGGCTTCCCGCCCTCACCCTCGGAACCGGAACCGGAACCGGGCCTGACGGCGCGGAATACGGCGGTCCGCTCGGAGGCGGCCGCGGCCGGGCCGCCATCGGAACCGGAGTCGGAACCAGGGGCCTCGGAGGGGCCGGAAGCGGAACGTCGACCGGTCGGCTCGGACTTCGCCGCCGGCGCGCCGGGTCCCACCCGTCCGGGCGACCGCTCGGCGTCGTCCTCGTCCGCGCCGGAACCCCGGCCCGCGTCCGACGCCGGCTCGGAGTCCGCGTCCGCGTCCGCGCCCCGGCCGGCAGGCCCGTCCGCAACCGCCCGGGCCGCCGCGGCGTCCTTCACGGGAACGCGGGGCTGGAACACCGAGACCCTCGGGTCCTGATCCCCGGCCCCTGAGGACTTCGCCGCCCCCGACGCTCCTTCACTTACCGACTTGTCGGGGGACTCGCCCGCCACCGTTCCTCCTCGATCGCCGTCCGGCCACTGTCCGAACCGTCTAACAGTGTCCCGTCTCGGGGGCCTCGCCCACCCGCTAGACGAGAACGACATAGCTACTGGTTCCCCCACAAAGCGATCAGGCGCTCTCGACAGATGAATGTGAGAGGCGTCACCCTGTCACTCATCCACGCGGGGAGGCATGGATGGGCAGGAGCCGCAGAACAATTCCGGAGGAGCTTCTGCTGCTCGCTTTGGACCCGGCCACGGGTACCACGGCGCAGCCGCAGTCGCTCGACCTCGGCCTGGCCGGGGCACAGCTAGTGGAGCTGGCTCTGGCAGGACGGATAGCCCCTGACGGGGATCGTATCGCCGTGGTGATGCCACGGCCGACAGGAGATCCGACTCTGGACTCCGCACTGGAACTGCTGCGCAGGCGCGGCAGCCCGGTACGGGCGGTCCACTGGATCGGCGGACCCCGGCTGGGGCTCCGCCAGATCTACCTCGCGCACCTGGAGCGCTGCGGCATGGTGCATGCCGTCGCGGGACAGATGTGCGGGGTGCTGCCGACGACTCGCTACCAGGCGACGGACACGGCCATCAGCCGGGAGATCCGTGCCCGGCTCGACAGTGCGATCCGCACCGGCGTACCGCCGGACCCGCGGACCGCGGCGCTCGCCGCACTGGCCCACGCGGTCGGACTCGGCAAGCACCTGTACCCCGGCAACGAGGGGCGGTCGTCCAGGTCCCGGCTGCGGGACCTGATCAGGCACGACCCGATGGGCGGTCTCGTGGCGCACGCCGTCATGGACGTCCAGAACGGCGTGGCCGCACAGCCGCGCCGCGAGCGCGCCGCCGCCGCACCGCAGCCGGCCGCCCGGGCCACGGCGGGCGGCGTGCCCCTCCAGCCGCGCCGGACGGGTGCGATGGCCCGCGCGGCCGCGCACTGAACGCGCGGCGGGCACGGCACGCACCACACGCACCACACGCACCACCGCACGGCCCGCGACACCCCTAGGTCCACCAGCGGGAAAACGATCCACCTCCGCGACCGGTCGTCCCCCCAGAGACCCGGTCCAGGAGCCCCGGCACGCGGGGCGGCGGGGCCGGCCCACCGGCCCCCGCCGCCCCGCGTGTCTGTTTTTCCACGCCGTTCCCCAGCGGCACCGCACCTTTCGGTGGCAGTCTGCTGAACATCAGACACGCAGAGAGACAGCCAACGAAGAAGGCGGAGGTGCCGATCCCGTGGCGTCCAATGTCAATCCCACCGTCCGACGCCGCCGACTGGGCATGGAGTTGCGCAAGCTCCGCGAGGACAAGGGCATGACGGCCGAGCAGGTCGCCGAGCGCCTCCTCGTCTCCCAGTCGAAGATCAGCCGGCTGGAGAACGGTCGCCGTTCCATCAGCCAGCGCGACGTCCGCGACCTGTGCGAGGTGTACGAGGTCGAGGACCCGCGGCTGGTGGACTCGCTCATGCAGATGGCCAAGGACTCCCGCCAGCAGGGCTGGTGGCACGCCTTCGGCGACATCCCGTACAGCGTCTACATCGGCCTGGAGACCGACGCGGCCAGCCTGCGCACGTACGAGCCCCAGATGGTCCCGGGCCTGCTCCAGACCCCCGAGTACGCCCAGGCGCTGATCCGCGGCGCGCTGCCGGAGACGGCGCCCGCGGACGTGGAGAAGCGCGTCCAGGTCCGGATGCACCGCCAGAAGCGGCTGTCCGAGACGGACAACAACAACGCGGAGGTCGGGCCGCTGCGGCTGTGGGCGGTGATCGACGAGGCGGTGCTGCGCCGGCACGTGGGCGATCCGCAGTTGATGATCCGGCAGCTGCAGTTCCTGATAGAGCAGTCGCACCAGCCGTACATCACCGTGCAGGTGATGCCGTTCACGATGGGCGCCCATCCCGGGGTGAACGGCCAGTACGCGATTCTGGAATTCCCGGACGCCTCGGACTCGACGGTGGTCTACATCGAGGGCGTCACGAGCGATTTGTACCTGGAGAAGGCGAACGACGTTCAGAAATACAGCGTGATGTACGAGCACCTGCGGGCCCAGGCCCTCAATGTGGAACAGACCCGGCAGTTCATCTCCGAGGTCATCGACCACTACGCGACCCTGGACAAGTAGGGAGGTGGCAGGGGGTCCGGCACCGTACACCGTCGGTCCCCGGCCGGAAAAGGCCTGACCGGAATATGCCACCCGGTCGAGTGAATGCCTGCTTCGCCCATCGGGAAGTGCCGGTAGCGTCGATCGCGTCGGCCCGGGGAATGGCGCCGGCGCACAGCCGGGAACTCCCGGAACCACTCTCTGAACCGGAGAAGAACCATGGGCATTCGTCAGGGCGGCACCGAAAACTGGACCAAGTCCTCCTACTCCGGCGGAAACGGCGCCTGCGTCGAGGTCAAGTCCCCCGTCACCGAGGCGATCGCGGTCCGCGACTCCAAGGTGCAGGACGGCCCGTCGATCACCTTCGCCCCCGGCTCCTGGACCTCCTTCGTGACCGGCGTCGTCGAGGACCGGCTCGTCTGAGCGCCTCGACCCGCACCCTGACTGGAGCCCTCTCGACCGGTCCGCCGTCCTGGCCGAGGGGGCTCGGCCATGTCCGCGCACGGACGCGCGGCCGGCCCCCTCTCCGCCCGGAGTCCGGGGTCAGCGCAGCTGGTCCACGTACCGGTCGGTCCCCGGCACCGTCGGGATGAACGGCGCCACCAGCTCCACCCGACCCAGCCCCGACTCGGCGACCTCGGCGTCCAGGCCCTGGAAGCGGTCCCAGCAGCCGCGCGGGTCGGCCTCCAGGAACCACAGCAGGGTGAGCCGGGTGTCGACCCCCTCGACCTGCTTGACGTAGGTCATCCGGTCGCCCGGCAGCGGCGTCGGCCGGAAGACGGTGACCATCGCCGCCGGTGAACCGTTCAGCCGACGCGGCAGGGCCCGGGAGCGCAGCCACTCCAGCAGCTCGGCGCGCCGCTCGGGGCCCTCGGCGTCGACGACCTGGAGGACCAGCCCGGCGTACGGGTGGTCCAGGGCGTGGAAGTCGCGGGGGCCTGCTGCCCCGTCGCGGTAGACCGTGGCCTCGTGGTCCTGGAAGGCCGTGAAGACGTGCGTACGGTCCTGGTAGACGCGGCCGTCCCGGTTCAGCCGCTTGTTGATGCCGATGGTCCACTTCATGTGCTCGTCGTAGCGGCCCTCGGTCACCCAGTACGTCGACAGGTAGCAGCCGGCCGTCACCGGCTGGGCCACCGCCGACTTCTCCGGGTAGCGCAGCTCCTGGAGGTCGCGGGTGGCCACCCAGCGGCGGCCCGCGTACATCCAGGGCATGGCCATCGCGCCCGCGTAGTAGTGGTCGTCCTCGTACCAGCGGTTGTACGCGTACTCGTGTCCCGGGTGCGGTTCGACCATGGTGATCAGCGCGTGGCCGGGGCGGACCCCGTACGGGCCGACGGCCGCCAGTTCGGCGTAGTCGCCGGCCCGGGTGTCCTCCGCTCCCCGCTCCTGCTCTCTTCTGCTCGTCATGGCACCGGTGTAGCTGATGCATCGTCAGTTCGCGAGAGTGCGAACGCTGTTCACCCCTCGAAATGGTAGGTGCCGCCTGCATCTTTCCTGGCTAGGCTCACGACCACCCGCCACCCGAAGGAGCCCCCATGCCCCCCGCCGGTCCCGCTCCCCTGCCCGCCTTCGCCTCCCGCGCCCGCGCCGTGGGCGGCTCCCCCGTCCGGGAGATCCTCGCGCTCACCGAACGCCCCGGGGTGATCTCGTTCGCCGGCGGACTGCCCGCCCCCGAACTCTTCGACACCGCCGGGCTGCGCACCGCCTACGACAGCGCCCTCGCCGGGACCGCCTCCGCCGCCCGCGCCCTGCAGTACTCCACGACCGAGGGCGCCCCGGAGCTGCGCGCGGCCGTCGCCGCCCGGGCGGAAGCCCGCGGGCTGGCGACCACGCCGGACGACCTCCTGATCACCACCGGCTCCCAGCAGGCACTGACCCTGATCACCGCCACCCTCGTGGAGCCCGGCGACACCGTCCTCGTGGAGAACCCCACCTACCTGGCGGCCCTGCAGTGCTTCGGGATGGCCGGGGCCCGTGTCATACCCGTGCCCTGCGACGAGCAGGGCCTGCTCCCCGACGCCCTCGCCGAGATCACCGCCCGCGAGCGCCCCAAGCTGCTCTACACCGTCCCCACCTTCCAGAACCCGACCGGCCGCACCCTGCCCGGCGAGCGCCGCGCGGAGGTGGCGCGGACCGCGGCCCGGCTCGGGCTGTGGCTGGTGGAGGACGACCCGTACGGGGACCTGCGCTACGAGGGCGCCCACGAGCCGTGGCTCGCCGCCCACCCGGGCGCCGAGGACCGCACCGCCCTGATCGGCAGCTTCTCCAAGGTCATGGCCCCGGGCCTGCGGCTGGGCTGGCTGCGCGCCCCGGCCGGCCTGCACCGGGCGGCGGTGGTCGCCAAGCAGGCGGCCGACCTGCACACCTCGACGGTGGACCAGCTGGCCGCCGCCCACTACCTGGCGGCGCAGGACCTCGACGCCCACGTCGCACGGGTCCGCGAGGCCTACCGCACCCGCCGTGACGCCCTGCTGGCGGGCCTCGGCGCGGCCCTCCCGGCGGGCTCGGAGTGGAACCGCCCCCAGGGCGGCATGTTCGTCTGGGCCCGCCTCCCGGAGGGCCACGACGCGACGGCCCTCCTGAAGTCGGCCGTCACCCACGACGTCGCCTACGTCCCCGGCGCCCCCTTCTTCACCGGCACCCCGGACCCGCGCACCCTGCGCCTGTCCTTCACGACGCACACCCCGGAGGAGATCGCGGTCGGCCTGGACCGCCTGGGCACGGCGGTGGACTCCTACTCCCCGGCGTCCTCGTAGCGGGGCCCGCGACGCGGTGCCGGACTGGCCCTAGGCGTACAGGGCCTCGATTTCGGCCGCGTAGCGGGTCGCCACCGCCGGGCGGCGGAGTTTGAGGGTGGGGGTCAAGGTGCCCGCCTCGACCGAGAGTTCCTCAGTCAGGACGTGGAAGGCGCGGATGCGGGCCGGGCGGGAGACGGTGGCGTTGGCGGTGGCCACCGCCCGTTCGAGGTGGGCGCGCAGGGCCGGGTGGGTGGTCGGGGCGGGGCCGAGGTCGAGGGATTCGCGGGCCGCCCAGGCGGCGAGTTCCGCCGTGTCCAGGGCGAGCAGGGCCACCGGGTGCGGGCGGCGGTCGCCGATCAGCACCGCCCGGGCGACGAGCGGGGAGGCCTGCTGGACGGCGAACTCCACCTCGGTCGGGGTGATGTTCTTCCCCGCCGAGGTGATGATCAGGTCCTTCTTGCGGCCGGTGAGGCAGAGGTAGCCGTCGGCGTCGAGGGCGCCCAGGTCGCCGGTGTGCAGCCAGCCGTCCGCGTCCAGGGCCGCCGCCGTCGCGGCGGGGTTCGCGTGGTAGCCGGGGAAGACCATCGGCCCCCGGGCCAGCACCTCCCCGTCCCCGGCGATGCGCACCTCGCAGCCCGCCAGCGGCCGGCCCACCGTGCCGGGGCGGGCCGCGCCGGGGTGGTTGAGGCTGATCGCCCCGCCCGACTCGGTCATCCCGTAGCCCTCGAACACCCGGATCCCGCACGCCCGCAGGAAGTCGAGGGTGGCCGGGGCGATGGGGGCCCCGCCGGTCAGCGCCCAGCGGAGACGGCCGCCGAAGGCCTCCCGGACCGGGGCGTAGAGGGAACGTTCCGCCTCCTCGTACGCCGGACGGGACTCGGCCGGGAGGCGGTCCTCCGCCGCGAGGACGCCCAGCCCCACCGCCTCCTCGAACCGCTCCCGGCCGCCCTCGCTGCCCTCGGCCAGCGCCAGCACCACCGCGTGGACCTTCTCGAACAGCCGGGGCACGGACGGCAGGTGCGTGGGCCGGGCCTGCGCCAGCTCGGCGAGCACGTCCTCGACGCGGCCCCCGAAGTAGCACAGCTCCCCGCCCTCCAGCAGGGTGGTGAACTGGATCAGTTGGGCCAGCAGATGGGCCAGCGGCAGGTACAGGTACGTGGAGTCCCCCGGGCCGCCCTCGACGAGGGGGAGGGTGGCGTCCTGGACCGCGCCGAGGTTGCCGTGGGTGAGTCGGCAGCCCTTCGGCGGGCCGGTGGTACCCGAGGTGTAGACGATCGCGGCGTCGCCGCCGGGGGTCACGGAGGCGGCCCGCGCGGCCAGTTCGGGCTCCGGGGCGAGCGGCCGCACCTCCTCGTCCATCGTCACGACCGCCCGCAGCGACGGCAGCTTCGGCCGCAGCGCCTCCACCCGGGCGGCCTGAGCGGCGTCCTCGCAGACGGCCGCCACCGCCCCGGAGTCGGCCAGCACCCAGGCCAGCTCCTCCTCCCCCGCCGTCGGGTACACCGGCACCAGCACGGCGCCCGCCGCCAGCACCCCGAAGTGCGTGTACGTCCACTCCGGCCGGGTCTCCGCGAGCACCGCCACCCGCTCCCCGGGCCCGACCCCCAGGCCGAGCAGCCCGCACCCCACCTCCCGCACCGAGGCGGCCAGTTCGTTGTAGGTGCGGGTCTCCCAGTCGCCGTCCCGGTCGCCGCGCGCACGGAACCTGAGCGCCGTCAGCGGCCCGTACCGCTCCTCGGTCCACTGGGTGAAGACCGCCAGGGTCTCCGGCCGACCACCGTCCATCGCACGCCCTCCCGGGTATAGGTGACCCCCGATGGTGGCCACCCGCGGCGCCCCGGCGGCATGACCGGAAGCGTCACTACCGCTGACCCCGGCGCTCACGGCGGCTAACGTCGGAGCATGGGGAGGCGGACGGTCAGCGTGCACCACGTGCGCGCCGTGCTCGCGGGCGCGCGGCGCGACGGCGTGGACCTCGTCCCGCTGCTGCAGGAGGCGCAGATCCCGCCGCTGCTGCTGGGCGACGACCGGGCGCGGGTCACGCCCGCGCAGTTCGCGCGGCTGTTCCGGGCCCTGTACCGGACCACGCGGGACGAGTTCCTGGGCCTGGCGGCGCTGCCGAGCAGGCCGGGCACGTTCGCGATGATGTGCTACGCCTGCGTCGGCTGCCGGGACCTGGGCGCCGCCGTGGAGCGGGCCGCCGCCTTCTACGGGCTCTTTCCGGGCGGGCCGGAGCTGGCGCTCGAAGTGGAGGGGGACCAGGCCCGGTTCACGGTGCGCCGGGAGCTCGGGCAGGGGGACGGGGAGCGGTTCCTGTCGGAGTGCGTGCTGGCGATCTGGCACCGGCTCAGCAGCTGGATGGTGGGCCGGCGCATCCCCCTGACCGGGGCCTCGTTCGCCTATCCCGCGCCGCCGCACCGGGGGGAGTACGCGGTGCTGTTCGACTGTCCGGTGCGGTTCGGGGCCGAGCGGACGGCCGCCGCGTTCGACGCGCACTGGCTGACCGCCCCGCTGGTGCGCGACGAGCCCGCGCTGGAGGCGATGCTGCGCCGGGCCCCGTTCGACCTGCTCTCGCGCCCCGAGTACGGGACCACCGTCGCCGAGCAGGTGCGCCGCTCGCTGGCCCGGGGGCTGCGCGGGGCGCCGGGGCTGCCGGAGCTCGGGGAGGTCGCGGCCCGCCTGGCGGTCTCCCCGGCGACGCTGCGGCGCCGGCTCCAGCAGGAGGGCACCTCCTTCCAGCGGCTCAAGGACCAGGTCCGGCGGGACGCGGCGATCGCGGGCCTGGCGGAGGGCGGCGAGCCGATCGCGGAACTCGCGGCCCGCCTGGGCTTCTCGGAGGACACCGCCTTCCACCGCGCCTTCCGCCGCTGGACGGGCACGACCCCGGGCGCGTACCGGATCGCCTCCGGCGGGTAGGCGCGCGCGGCCGGGGCCGGGGGCGTCAGAGCGGGGCGTGCGGGCTTCACTCGGGCGGGTGGTGTGAGGGGCGGTCAGGAAAGGTGAGCTGTGCGGTCAGCGACATGCCGAGCGGTCGGTCACTACGGTCGCCTCACCTACCCACCCCCACACGGACGTTGGGAGACCCGCCCATGCGTTTGCGAAGCTCCGCCCTGGTCGCCGCCGTAGCCGCCCTGGTCCTGTCGGCCTGGGTGCCGGCGGCCGCCGCCGCACCGGGCGGCGAGGAGGGCTCCGCCGCCCGGCCCGGTGACATCGTCGACAGCGCCCCGTCCGCCTTCCACCCGCTGCCCGGCCAGCCGACCGGCACCCGGGCGTGGAAGGTCCACTACCGCTCGACCACCGCCGACGGCGCCCCGAACGTGGTCTCGGGCACCGTCATCGTCCCGCAGGACGGCCGCACCGGGCCGCGCCCGCTCGTGACGTACGCCGTCGGGACGGTCGGCATGGGCGACTCCTGCGCGCCGAGCAACAACCTCCCGTACGGCACCTCCAACGAGGCCAACCTCATCCAGCAGCTGACCCTGCGCGGCTGGGCGGTGGTGGTCACCGACTACGAGGGCCTCGGCACCCCGGGCCTGCACACCTACACCGTCGGCCCGTCGGCCGGGCACGCCGTCCTGGACGCCGCCCGGGCCGCGATCCGGCTGCCGGAGGCGGGGCTGGGGGCGGACACCCCGGTCGGGATCATGGGGTACTCCCAGGGCGGGCAGGCCAGCGGCTGGGCCGCCGAACTGCAGGGGTCGTACGCGCCGGAGCTGAAGGTCAAGGGCACGGCGACGGGCGGGGTCCCGGCGGACCTGATGAAGGTGGCGGCGTTCAACAACGGCTCGTACGGCGCCGGGCTGATCTTCATGGCGGCGGCCGGGCAGGACGCGGCCTTCCCCGAGCTGAAGCTGGACTCCTACCTCAACCCGGCCGGCCGGTCCCTGGTCGAGGGGATGAAGGAGGGCTGCGTGGCTATCGACGCGATCGCCGGCTCCTTCAAGCGGATCTCCGACCTCACCACCCGCGACCCGCTCGCCCAGCCCGACTGGCGGGCCCGGCTGGACCAGAGCCGGCTCGGCCGGACGGCCCCGGCGGCGCCGGTGCTCCAGTACCACGCGCTGGGCGACGAGCTGATCCCGTACGCGGTCGGGCGGCAGCTGCGGACGGACTGGTGCGCGCGGGGCGCCGACCTGCAGTTCGACACCGTCCTGCTCGGCGAGCACGTCAGCGGGGTGATCACCCACTCCCCGGCGGCCGCGAACTGGCTGGCCGACCGCTTCGCGGGGCGGGCCACGCACCCCGACTGCTGACCGCGGCCGCCCTCCTCCCCGCCCCGCCGGTTCACTCGCCGGCGGGGCAGGCGCGCGTGGCGGCGGGGAGGCGGCCGTCGATCAGGAACCCGTCCACGTAGCCGCGTACGCAGGCGGAGGAGGGGTAGCCGGTGTGCCCGTCGCCCTTGTGGTCGACGACGACCGCCGATCCGAGGCGCCGGGCGGTCTCCTCCGTCCACTCGTACGGGGTCGCCGGGTCGCCCCGGGTGCCGACGAGGAGCATGCGCGGGGCGCCGGGGTGGTCGATGCGGCGAATGAAGTCGGTGCCGGCGGGGCGTCCGTAGCAGGACAGCAGGGTCATCAGCTGGCGCGGGCCGAAGATCTCGGACACCTCGCGGAACCGTGGGCTCAGCTCGCCGATCTCCCTGGCGATCGTGACCGGGTCGGCCGAGGCGTCGCCCCGGTCGGGGTCGTCGGCGCAGTTCACGGCGGTGAGGGCGGCGGTGGCGTTGTCGGCGGGCACCTGGGAGGGGGTGCCGGAGGGGGCCGTGGCGGGGGGTGCGGCCAGCCGTTCGAGGCCGGCGGGGTCGCCGTGGTCCTCGGCCCGGGCGAGGGCCTCGGCCAGGTCGGGCCAGGAGGCCTTCGCGTAGAGGGCGGAGCCGATGGCGAGCACGGCGTCGTCGCCGGTGAAGGGGGTGCCGCCGGTCCCGGTCAGGGGGTGCGCGTCGAGGCGGGCGACGAGGGCGGCGGCCTTCTCCTTGGCGGTACGGGTGTTGGTGCCGTAGACGCAGTGGTCCTGGTGGGCGCACCAGGTCAGGAAGTTGTCGAGGGCGCGCTGCTGGCCGCGCGCGGAGGCGAGGGCCTGCTCGGTGAAGGGTTCGGTGAGGGTGTCGACCCCGTCGAGCACCATGCGGCCGGTGTTCTTTGGGTAGAGGGCGGCGTACACGGCGCCGAGCCGGGTGCCGTAGGAGAAGCCGAGGTAGTCGAGCTTCTCCTCGCCGAGGGCGCGGCGGATGTCGTCCAGGTCGTGGGCGACGTGGACGGTGCCGATGTAGGGGAGGACGCGCCCGGAGTGCCGCTCGCACCGGCGGACCTCGGCGCGCAGGGCCGCCAGCTGGGCGGCGGGGTCGCCGGCGTCGCCGGCGTCGGCGGTCTGCGCACCGCCGCAGGAGACGGGGTCGCTGAGGCCGACGCCGCGCGGGTCGAAGGCGACCAGGTCGTAGCGTTCGTTGAGCTTGGCGAAGAGGGCGGGGTCGGCGGCGAGGGAGGCGATCCCGGGGGCGCCGGGGCCGCCGTAGTTCAGCACGAGGGACCCGAGGCGGCGGTGGCCGGTGGCGGTCGCCGGGATCTTGGCGAGGGCCACGCGGGTGGTGCCCTTGGCGGGGTGGTCGTGGTCGAGGGGCACGTCGAGCACGGCACACCGCATGCCGTCCGGCACGGGCCCCCCGTGGCAGTCCCCCCACCGCACGCCCTCCCCGGACGCGGAAGCCTGCGCGGTGCCGCGGGCGGCGGCCGTGGGGGCCGTGGCGGCGGTGCCGGTGGGGGTGGCGGAGAGGGCGACGGCCACGGCTGCGGCGCAGGTGGCGGTACCTATGCGGGCGCGGGCAGGTGGCACGGCACGCTCCTCGGGTGACCCCCCGGAACCGGTCAGCCCACGATAAGCGGCCCACCCGGCCCCCGCCCGCCGGGCGGCGGGGTCAGGTGCCGCGGGGGGTGGCGTACAGGGCTTCGATGTCGGGGCCGTAGTCCCGGGCGACAGCGCCCCGCTTCAGCTTCATCGACGGGGTCAGATGCCCCCGCTCCTCCGTGAACTCCCCCGGCAGCACCGCGAAGCGCCGTATCGACTCGGCCCGCGACACCAACCGGTTCGCCTCGTCCACCGCCCGCTGGAGTTCCTCCCGCAGCTCCGGGTCCGTGACCAGTTCCCGCACCGGCACGTCCTGCTTCTTGTGCATCTGCCGCCAGTGCGCGAGCCCCTCCGGCTCCAGGGTGATCAGGGCCGCGACGTAGGGCCGGTTGTCGCCGATGACCATGCACTGACCGACCAGCGGGTGGGCCCGCAGCCAGTCCTCCAGCGGGGCGGGGGCGACGTTCTTGCCGCCGGAGGTGATGATCAGGTCCTTCTTGCGGCCGGTGATGGTGAGGTAGCCGTCGGCGTCGAGTTCGCCGATGTCGCCCGTGGCCAGCCACTCCCCCGCCGGCTGCGCGGAGACGTTCCAGTACCCGGCGAACACGTGCCCGCCCCGCAGCAGCACCTCCCCGTCGTCGGCGATGCGCACCGCCGTGCCGGGCAGCGGCCAGCCGACCGTGCCCAGCCGGGGCCGCAGCGGCGGGGTGACGGTCGCGGCGGCCGTCGTCTCGGTGAGCCCGTACCCCTCGAAGACCTCGATGCCCGCGCCCGTGTAGAAGGCGGCGAGCCGGCGCCCGAGGGGGGAGCCGCCGCTGAGGACGTAGCGGACGCGGCCGCCGAGCGCGGCCCGGATGCGCCGGTAGACCAGCGGGTCGTACAGGGCCCGGGCGGCCCGCAGCGCCAGCCCCGGCGGCACTCCCTCGACCGCCGCCTCCCCCAGGCGCTGGGCGACGCCGGCGGCGCGGTCGAAGGAGGCGGCGCGGCCCATGCGTTCGGCGGTGGCACGGGCGGTGTTGTAAACCTTCTCCAGCACGTAGGGGATGGCGAGCAGGAAGGTCGGGCGGAAGCCGGCCAGGTCGGCGAGGAGCTCCTCGGTCCCGATGCTGGGGGCGTGGCCGAGCTTGACGCGGGCGCGCATGCAGCCGACGGCGACCATCCGGCCGAAGACGTGCGACAGCGGCAGGAAGAGCAGGGTGGAGGCGGGTTCCTTGCTGACGGAGTCGAAGACGGGGTGCAGCAGGGCCACCGCGTTGTCGACCTCGGCGAAGAAGTTGCCGTGGGTGAGCGTGCAGCCCTTGGGCTGTCCGGTGGTGCCGGAGGTGTAGACGAGGGTGGCGTAGGAGTCGGGGCCGCGCACGGCCCGGCGCGCCTGCACGACCGCGTCGGGGAGGTGTTCCCCGGCCTTGACGAGGCGGGCGACGGCGCCCGTGTCGAGCTCCCACAGGTGGGCGAGGCCGGGCAGGTGGGCGCGTTCGGCGCTGACGAGGCGGGCCTGGACGGTGTCCTCGACGGCGCAGGCGACGGCCCCGGAGTCGTGGATGATCCAGCGGGCCTGGAGGGCGGAGGAGGTGGGGTAGATGGGGACCGTGACCAGCCCCGCGGCCCATCCCGCGAAGTCCAGCAGGGTCCACTCGTAGGTGGTCCGGGCCATGATGGCGAGCCGGTCCCCCTCCGCGAGGCCCTCGGCGATCAGCCCCTTGGCGACGGCGAGCACCTCGGCGGCGAACTCGGCGGCGGTGACGTCGCGCCAGGTCCCGTCGCGCTCCTTGCGGGCGAGCACGGGCTCGTCGGGGGCCTCCAGGGCGTTGAGGAAGGGCAGGTCCCCGAGCGATCCGCCGGCCGGCGCCCCGGCGAGGGCGGGCACCGCCACCTCGCGCACCACTCCGGCGACGATCGTCTTGACGGGCTCGACCAGCTTCGGCTCGGCAGCGTCCACGGCTCGTTCTCCTCGGTCGATCGCAAGTTACCGCCGGTAATCTACGCACGCGCGCACTCCGCGAACACCCTGCGAACGAGCCCTCCTCCACAGCTCCACACCCCGCGAACGATCTCCACCCCTGGTCCGCACACCTCACGAACCGGTCCCGACGAGCCGGAACGGCTGCGTCGACGAGGTCGGAGGGGGGAGAATCCGGACGTCCGCCAGGGCACCGCCACCTTGAGGAGCAGCCGGTGTCGTCAGAGGAAATCCAGTTAACGCTCACCCCCGCCCAGGCCGCCGCCGGAGCGACGGTCGACCTCCCCCTCCCCTCCGGAAGCGTGCGGCTCCGGATACCGCCGGCCCGGGACGGCGACCTCGTCCGGGCCCGCGTGGGCGATCAGGAAGTGCTGCTGCGCATACGGGTGCGCGGCCCGGCCGCGACGCAGCCCCCGCCGACGCCCCCGCCGACGCCTCCGCCCGCCCCCGCCGGGAAGTCCGGCGCCCTCGGCTGCCTGCTGGCCCTCGGCGCCGTCGCCGCGCTGGTCATCGGCATCGTGGTGGCGAGCGGCAGCGACGACGACTCCCACCCGACCGCCTCCGCCTCCGTCACGCCTTCGTCGACATACAGCCCGTACACCCCGTACACCCCGTCCGCATCCACGCCGACACCCACGCCTGCCGACACCGGCACCGGCGACGACGCCCCGGCCACCGCCCCGTCGTTCTCGCTCCCGCTGCCCGGCCCGACCACCGAGGCCCCCCGCCCCTTCGACGAAGGGACCTGCCTCAACGGCCAGTTGCCGGACTCCACGACCGCGACGCGCGTCACCGGCGTCCGCGAGGTGTCCTGCGGGGCCGACGACGCGCACTACCGGGTGATCCAACGCTTCCCCGGGACCTCGGACATGAGCCGCTGCGACCAGAACCCCGACACGCAGTACGGGTTCTCGTACCGCTACACCCTCGGCAGCAGCGTCATCAACGAGTACGTCTACTGCCTCGTCGGCCTGGGCTCCTACGCCCGGAGCTGACCCTCGCCGGCGGAGAGCACGTTGAGCAGGGCGGCGCCGCGAGCGGCGTCGTCCACGCTCACCGCGAAGTCGCGGCCCTTCGCCCGGACGACCAGGCACTCCCCGCCGCGCAGCATCACGGTCGTGCCCAGCCCATTGATCCGGTAGCCCCAGCCGCCCGCCCGGGCTGCCGTACGCACCTCCACACGGGCCGACTGGATGTCCTCGGCGGCCCAGCGCCGCACCGGGTACCCGAGCGGGCCGAAGGCCACCTCCAGCCCCCGCCCCGTCACCCGCACCCGGACGGAGGAGCAGCCCAGGACCGCCACGGCGGCGAACGCGAGGCTCACGGCGGTCGGCAAAAGGCCCGCGGCCAGGCCCGCCAGCCCGGCGGCCAGAGCGCCCAGCGCGGCCAGGGCGAGCAGGCCGGCCAGCAGTCGCAGCCAGGGGTTGGCGGCGCCCGACAGCCACACGAGCCGTTCCCCGTCCCGGACCTCCATCCGGGGCCCCTCGGCGGCCGGCGGCTCCGCGGCCCCGTCCCGCCCCAGCAGCCCCGCCCCGGCACCGGCCGACAGGGCCACCGCGACCATGACCGCCACGCCCCAGCCCGTCACCTCCCCGGCCTGCCGCCAGTCGGCGACGTCCAGGTTGGCCCGGACGATCGAGGCCTGCGCCCCCGCGAGCACCACCCCGCCGAAGGCCAGCGCCGACCAGCCCCAGGCGCGCCGGGGTCCGCGCCGGGCCCCGAACAGCACGGCGGCCACCACGACCGTCCACACCAGCGCCGGGAACACCACGGCCGCCCACAGCGGCGACGACCCGTCGGGCCCGGTCGAGTCCGCGGTCCAGTGGGTGGCCACCGGGTCCGGCAGCCGGCCGGCCGCCGCGAGCGGCAGCCCCACCAGCAGCGCCAGCACCCCGGCCCCCCAGCCGGCCGCTCCCCACACCCCGCGGTCCTTCACGTCATCCCCCTGATCATCTCGATGAGCTCGGCCCTGCCGTACCCCAGCCGCGCCCCCTGGGCGACCAGGGCCCGCACCCGCTCCAGCAGTTCCGAGCGTCCTTCGGCGCCACCGGCGACGGTCACGCCGCGGCCGCGCCGGAACTCCAGCAACCCCTCGTCGCGCAGGGCCCGCAGGGCGCGCAGCACGGTGTTGGCGTTGACCCCCAGCACCTGCCCGAGCTCACGCGCGGGCGGGATCCGGTCCCCGGGCGCGCACTCGCCGTCGGCGATGGCGCGCCGGATCGCACCGGCCACCTGCTCGTGCAGGGGGCGGGTGTCGGCGGCGTTCAGCCTCAGCAACATGGTGCCAATGAAGCTAGCACCATTCATTCGCGATGATGTGGGCATGACCCACCACCACCGCCGCCGTGACAGCATCGACCCGCCCCAGGACCGGGGCTGCCTGCGGTGGGTCCTGGGCGTCCCCCTGGCCGCGTTCGTCTACCTGCCGGCCGGCTACCTCTGCTCCGTCTCCCTGACCCTGCGTCCGGACGGCGGCCCGTACGACCCGGTCCGCGACGACGCCCTGTTCACGGCCGACGCCTGCGTCGCCCTGTGCTTCGCCGGGCTGCTGCTCACCGCCGTGCCCGTCTTCCACCGCACCCTGGGCCGCTGGTGGTACGCGGCGCCCTTCGCGCTGGCCTCGGTCGCCTTCCTGCGCGGCCAGACGCTCTGACGGTCCCGTCAGGAGCAGGTGACGGCCCGCTCCAGCAGGTCGCGCAGCAGCCGCTGCTCCTCCGGTGCGAGGCCCGCCACCGGCGAATCGACGTGCAGCAGGTCGAGCAGCCGCCCCCGCAGCACGTCACCCTCGCCCGTCAGGACGAGGAGCTTGGCCCGCCGGTCCGTGGGGTGGGGCCGGCGCTCGACCAGGCCCTGCTTCTCCAGCCGGTCCACGACGAACGTGGCGTTGGAGGGCTCGCAGTTCATCCGCTCGGCGAGCTCCCGCATGGTCATCGGCCCGGTCAGCTCCCGCAGCGCGGTCGCCTGCGCGGCGGTCAGCCCCAGGACGGCGGCCCGCTCGCGCACGTGCTCGGCGATCCGCTGGGCGAGCCCGTCGACCAGGCCGCACAACTGCCGTTCGGCGACGGCCTGCGACTGCGGCTCCGGGGACTCGGTCATGCCGCCCAGCCTAACAACCCCATCAAGACGAAACATTTACAGCTTGAATGATTCAAGCTTGATGCTTATCGTGATCATCGCCGCACCCCGAAGGCCTCACCAGGGAGAAGAAATGCCGGACCTGTCCACGCCCACCCGCCTGAACCGCCCCTCGGGCATCCGCTCCCTCCAGCTGGGCGACACGAAGGTGTCCTACGTCCCGGACGGCGCCGTACGCCTGCGCCCGCTGAACCTCCTCCCCGACACCACCGACGCGACCTGGGCCGCGCACCCGGAGTACCTGGACGGGGCGGGCCTCCTGGCCGGCAGCGTCGGCGCCCTCCTCGTCGAGCACGGAGACCGCGCCCTCCTCATCGACACCGGCATCGGCCCGCACACCTTCGAGAGCCCGGACGGCCCCCTGCACTCGGCCCACGGCGGCGCCCTCCCCGACAGCCTGGCCGCACTCGGCCGCCGGCCCGAGGACATCGAGGCGGTGGCCTTCACCCACCTCCACCCCGACCACCTCGGCTGGGCCTGCGAACCCCTCCTCGGCCACGCCGAGTTCCTCATCTCCGAGCCGGAGTGGGCGGACCGCGAGGTCCTGGAGCCCCGCGCGGCGCAGGCACTCGCGAAGAACGTCCGCACGATCTCCCACGACGAGGAGGTCTTCCCGGGCGTCCGCGTCCGCATCGCCCCCGGCCACACCGCCGGGCACGCCGAGTACGTCATCACCGGCGGCGGCCGGCGCCTGATCGCCTTCGGCGACGCGATGCACTCGCCGCTCCAGGCCTCCCACCCCTCCTGGTCCGCGGGCTTCGACCACGACCAGCCCGCCACCGCCGTCCACCGCCACCGCCTGACCGCGGAACTCGCGGAGCCGGACACGATCGGCTTCGGCGTCCACTTCGCCGACGTGGTCTTCGGCCACGTCCGCGAGGCCGCCGACGGCCCGTCCTGGCACCCGGTCGACGTCTAGGCGACGGCGTCCAGCTCCTCGGGCGGGCAGGCGCTGCACCGGCGCCCACCTCGACGGAGGGACCGGCGTCCGCCACGTTGACGTGGAGGACACCTGTTGGGACGGTCCCGGCGGGAATGCGGGACGCGGCGCGCGCGCCCTCGACCGGGATGCCAGTCCCGCCGGGGGCCGTCTCATGTCTGGAGTTGTCGCGGCGAACATGTGCCAGCCAACCACCCAGAAATCCAGCCGAGTTGGCATGATTCACCCATGTGAGTGAGCAGCCGCCGAGCGGGGGGTCAGGGGGGTTGGTTTACGTCGGGCGCCGCCGGATCCCGGCGCACCCGGATCCCGCCGACACCCCGTGTTGAACAATGGCCCCTGCCACAGCTGTCGTTGGACGACCGGGGGGAACGATGAGGGCGGGGGAACGCCTGGCCGGGCGGTACCGGCTGGACGCGCGGCTCGGGCAGGGCGGGATCGGCGAGGTCTGGCGGGGGTTCGACGCCGACCTGGGGCGGCCCGTGGCCGTGAAGGTGCTGCTGGAGTTCGACGCTTCGGACGAACTCCTGGGCCGGTTCCGGCGCGAGGCGGCCATCGGGGCGCGGCTCCAGCACCCCGGGATCACCGTCGTCCACGACATCGGGCAGCACGAGAACCGGCTGTTCATCGTCATGGAGCTGCTGGAGGGCGAGGACCTCGCCCACCGCCTGGCCCGCTCCCCCGGCACCGGGCTACCGGTACCCGAGGCCCTCGATCTGGCGCTCCAGGCCGCGGAGGCCCTGGCCGCCGCGCACGCGCAGAAGGTGGTGCACCGGGACCTCAAGCCCGCGAACCTCTTCCTCCTCACCACCGGCGGCCGCCTGAAGATCTGCGACTTCGGCATCGCCCGCACCGCCGACAGCACCGGCGGGCTCACCGTCACCGGCCGGGTGTTCGGCACGCCCGCCTACATGGCGCCCGAGCAGTGGCGCGGCGAGCACGTCGACGCGCGGTGCGACCTGTACGCCCTGGGGTGCGTGCTGTTCGCCCTGCTGACGGGGGCCCCGCCGTTCCCGCAGGCCGACCAGGTGTGGGTGCTGATGCGCCGCCACCTGGACGAGGCCCCGCCCGCGCTGGACTCCGTACGGCCGGACCTGCCGCCGGCCCTGGTGGAGCTGGTGGCCGCCCTCCTGTCCAAGGACCCCGCCGAACGCCCCGACGCCCAGAACACCACGACCCGGCTCCGCACCCTGCTCGCAGCGGCGGCGGCCCCGGCCCAGGCCCCGGCGACAGCACCGGCGCCCCAGGCCCCCGCCCCGGAACCGGCCGCTGCCCCGGCGGCGGACCGGATGGCGGCCCGGGCCCGGGCTCTGGCGGCCGCCCCGGAACCGACCCCCACCGCCACACAGGAGACGGGAACGGTCCCCGCCGCCGTGCCCGTCCGACCGGGCGGCCTCGACGCCCACGTCCCCGCCGCCTACCGCGCGACCCCGCCCCCACCCCCGCCGACCGTCCCCGCGACCGACCCCCGCCCGGGTACCAGCCGCCGGAGGCTGCTCCTCGGGGGCGTCGGCCTCGTGGCCGGGGCCTGGGGAGGGGTGTCCCTCGTCCGGCGGTTCACCGAAGCGGACGACTCCGCGCCCGGTCTGGAACTGCTTTCCGTCCTCTCCCAGCCCAGCAGCTCAGTGGAATCCGTGGCGTTCAGCCACGACGGTTCCACCCTGGCCGCCGCCGGACGCGGCAACGCGGTCTGGCTGTGGAGCGTGTCCACCAAGGCCCTCGCCGGGACCCTCAAGCACGACACCCCCATCCGTTCCCTGGCCTTCTCCCCGGACGGCAAGACCATCGCCACCGGGGGCGAGGACCGCGTGGTCCAGCTGTGGGACGTCGCCAAGGGAACCCGCACCGGCCTCACGGACCACACCGGCCGCGTACGGTCGGTGGCGTTCAGCCCCGACGCGAAGTGGCTCGCCAGCGCGGGCGACGACAGCGGGATCCGCCTCTGGGACCTCGGCACCGGACGCCCCGCGGCCACGCTGACCGGGCACGCCGGCGGCGTCACCTCACTCGCCTTCAGCCCCGACGGCGCCGCGCTCGCCTCCGGCGGCAGCGACCGCAGCCTGCGGCTGTGGAACGTCGCCGGCCCGACCACCGCCCCCGGCCGCTCCTTCACCAACCAGCAGAACGAGGTGACCTCGGTGGCGTTCAGCCCCGACGGCCACACCGTCGCCGGCTCCATCGCCGGGGCCTACGGCAGCGTCGGCACGTCCAACGGCATCTACCCCGGTGCGGGCCCGGACCCGGCCTCCGCGGAACCGACCGCCGGCATCTGGGGTGCCATCGACGTCTGGGACGCCGCGCAGGGGACCCGGACGGCCCTCCACGCCAACAAGACCGCCACCGTCAGCTCCCTCACCTTCCGCCCCGACGGCAAGACCATCGCCTGCGGCGGCTGGGACAACGCCGTACACCTGTGGGACGTCGGCACGGAGCGTACCTCCCGCACCAAGGGACACACCGCGCCCGTGTGGTCAGTAGCGTTCAGCCCCGACGGCAAGCTGCTCGCCAGCGCGAGCGGCGACGGCACGGTCCGCCTCTGGAAGGTCTCCTGAGCGGCCGTGAGCGGCCGGTCCGGCCGGTCCGGCCGGCGGGCCTCCGGGTGCGATCGCGCGGGAGGGTCGCCAGACTGACGGGGAGATGATCCGATCCCCCCGGCCCGGCCGGCTGCGCGCCGCGCTGCCGCCGGTCGTCGCCTGGCTGGTGTCCCAGCTGGTCACCTGGGCGGTGGCGCGCGCCTCCGTCGCCGGTGACGGCTCCCCGGTGGCCTACTGGTCCACGGCCGCCCGCCGCCGCTGGGACTCCGAGCACTACCTCTCCATCGCGCGCGGCGGCTACGAGATGTTCCGCTGCCGGGACCGCTACGCGAACTTCCCCGACGTCGTCTGCGGGAACGTGGCCTGGTTCCCCGGGTACCCCATGGCGGTGCGGGCGGTCTCCGCGACCGGGCTCTCCTACGAGCTCTCCGCCGTCGTCGTCACCGAGGCGGCGCTGCTGGGGATGTTCGCGGTGCTCTGGTGGCTGCTCGGCGCCGTCCTGACCCGGGCCACCGCCCTGACCCTCGCCGTCGCCGCCGTCTTCCCGGGCGGCGTCTACTTCCACGCGGTGTTCCCGATCGCCCTCGCGACGCTGGCCCTGCTCGTCTGCGTCGCCGGGGTCGGGCGCGGGTCCTGGTGGGCCGCCGCGGCGGGCGGCTTCGTCGCGGTCGCGTGCCACCCGGTCGGGGCCGTCGCCGTCGTGCTGCTGCTGTCGAGCGCCCTGTTCGCCTGGCGCGGGGACCCGTGGCCGCGCCGGTGGGCCAAGGCCGGGCTGTCGGCGGCGGCCGCCGGGTGCGGGGTGCTGTGGGCCAAGTGGCTGATGTGGCAGGCGACGGGCCGCTGGGACGCGTACGAGACCATCCAGCGGAGCAGCTACGGGCAGGGCGACCTGCACGAGCCCTTCGCCGAGATGGCCCGGGCCTACCGGGTGCCGTTCCGCGACTGGTACACGCCCGAGGGGGACCTGCCCTGGCTGGTGGGGCACGCCCTCGCCGCGCACCGTCCACAGCTGTGGGTGAACACCGCCTTCGTGCTGCTGGTGCTGGCGACGGCCGTCGTCCTGCTGGTCCGCGAGCGGCGGCTGTCCGTCGCGGAGTGGGCCGCGCTGGTGCTGACGGTGGCGGTGTTCCTGGTGCCGTTCGTCGCCGGGGCTCAGATGTCCTGGTACCGCAACCACGCGCAGATGTTCGTCGGGCTGGTCCTCGTCCGCCGCATGTCCCCGTGGGTGCAGGTCCCGCTGCTGGCGGCCTGCGCGGTCCAGTACGCCCTCCTGGGCGCGATGTTCTTCGCCGGGGTGCTCGTCTGAGGCCCGGGGGGCTACGGCCCCTCCTCCCCCGTGTCGCGGGCCACGACGTACGTCGGCCGGGCCTGGACGGCGGTGTGGATGCGGGCCACGTACTCGCCGAGCATGCCCAGGCAGAACAGCTGGACGGCGCCGAAGAACAGCATGGTGATGATCAGCGAGCTCCAGCCGGGCAGCGGGCTGCCCGTGGCGAAGACGACGAGGGCCCACACGAGGAACCCGAGGCAGACCAGGGAGCTGAGCGCGCCGATCGCGGTGGCCAGCCGCAGCGGGACGGCGGAGAAGCTGGTGACGCTGTCGAAGGCCAGCAGGACCATCTTGTGCAGGGGGTACTTGGAGGTGCCCGCCGCCCGCTCCGCGCGCCGGTAGGCGATCTGCCCGCTGGGGAAGCCCAGCCAGGGGATGAGCAGGCGGTAGATCTGCTGCTGGTCGGGGAGGGCCTTGAGGGTGTCCACGACGGCCCGGGACAGCAGCCGGAAGTCCCCCGCCTGGGCGGGCACGAAGGTGCCGGCGAGGCGGCGCATGAGCCGGTAGTAGACGCCGGCCGTGCGGCGTTTGAAGCCGCTGTCGGTGGAGCGGTCGGCGCGGACGCCGTAGACGATGTCCAGGCGCTCGGCCCGGGCGAGGGCGAGCATGTCGGGGATGACCTCCGGCGGGTCCTGGAGGTCCGCGTCGATGCTGACGACGTACGCGCCGCGGGCGCGGCGCAGTCCGGCGGTGAGGGCGGCCTGGTGGCCGCAGTTGCGCCGCAGGGTGACCACGCGCAGCTGGGGCCAGGCGGCGCGCAGCTCCTCCAGCAGGCGGGGGGTGCGGTCGGTGGATCCGTCGTCGACGGCGAGGACCTCGTACGCCTCGCCGCAGCCGTCCAGGACCGGCCGGAGCCGTGCCGCCAGGGCGGGCAGCACTTCCTCCTCGTTGAAGACGGGGACCGCGACCGACAGGGCGGGCGCGTCCCCGCGCTGGTCGTCCACAGCCCTCATCATGCGCGAAGCCCCCCGGACCGGCATGCGGAGGAGCACGACGCGGCCCCCGCCCGGACGGGGGCGGGGGCCGCGGGTACGCGCCGTGCGGGCGGGGTCGCGTCAGGCGGCGACGGCGACCGGGGCCGGCTGGGCGGGCGCGGAGGGCTCGTCCAGCGGGGAGGACGAGGCGGCGGCGTAGGCCTCCTTGTCGAGGATCCCCTCACGGGCCGAGACGAGGACCGGGACGAGGGCCTGGCCGGCCACGTTGGTGGCGGTGCGCATCATGTCGAGGATCGGGTCGATGGCCATCAGCAGGCCGACGCCGGCGAGCGGCAGGCCGAGGGTGGAGAGGGTCAGGGTGAGCATGACCGTCGCGCCGGTCAGACCGGCGGTGGCGGCGGAGCCGACGACCGAGACGAACGCGATGAGCAGGTACTCCTTGATGCCCAGCTGCACGTCGAAGATGTTGGCGATGAAGATCGCGGCGAGGGCCGGGTAGATCGCGGCGCAGCCGTCCATCTTGGTGGTGGCGCCGAACGGGACGGCGAAGGAGGCGTACTCCTTCGGGACGCCGAGGCGCTCGGTGACCTTCTGGGTGACGGGCATGGTGCCGACCGAGGAGCGGGAGACGAAGGCCAGCTGGATGGCGGGCCAGGCGCCCTTGAAGAACTGGACCGGGTTGACCTTGGCGACGGTGCCCAGGAGCAGCGGGTAGACGCCGAACATGACGAGCGCGCAGCCGATGTAGATGTCGGCGGTGAAGGTGGCGTACTTGCCGATCAGGTCCCAGCCGTAGCTGGCGATGGCGGTGCCGATGAGGCCGACGGTGCCGAGGGGCGCGAGGCGGATGACCCACCACAGGGCCTTCTGGAGGAGTTCCAGGACGGACTCGGCGAGGTTCAGGACGGGCTGGGCCTTGGCGCCGAGCTGGAGGGCGGCGATGCCGGCGACGGCGGCGAGGAAGACGATCTGCAGGACGTTCAGCTCGGTGAACGGGGTGACGATGTCCTTCGGCACGATGCCGGTCAGGAAGTCTATCCAGGAGCCGTGCCGCTTGGGCTCCTTGCCGTCGGCCGGGGTGAGGCCGGTGCCGGCGCCCGGGTCGGTCAGCAGGCCGATGGCGAGGCCGATGCCCACCGCGATCAGCGAGGTGATCATGAACCAGAGCAGGGTGCGGGTGGCGAGGCGGGCGGCGTTGTTCACCTTCCGCAGGTTGGTGATGGACACCAGGATCGCGAAGAAGACGAGCGGGGCGACGGCCAGCTTGAGCAGCTGGATGAAGATGTCGCCGACCTGTTCGAGGGTGGTCTTGAGCCAGCTGACGTCCTGGCTGCGGGCTATCCAGCCGAAGAGGACGCCGAGCGCGAGACCGGCGACGATCTGGGCCCAGAAGGGGAACTTGAACGAGGCCTTGGCGGGAGCCTGGGCCTGGGGGGACGCGGACACGGCAATCTCCGGGGGACGCACGGACGTACGGCGGAAGGTTTCTGCGGGGGATGCGGTACGGCGGCAGCCGGAAAGGGGCCGGGCCGGCCGGCGACCGCTGCTGCGGGCGCTTCAGCGGCAACAGCAACAGGCCGCGGACACGCGGCGGCAGAGGTCGACGTGCAGGCGCGCCACGAGCACGGGGCTCGGGCCCATCGGGTGCGCTGCGGAGGTCAACATGTTGAACACGCTAACACTTCTGCTTTGAGAAACCCAAAGAGATGCTTTGACCATGGAGGGCGAAACACTCGAGCCGCCGCGCCGACGGCACCCCGGGAACGCCGAAGCCCCGGCAGACCGGGGGGTGTTCCCGGCGCCGGGGCTCGTGTGGAGCGTTCGTGTCAGCAGGTCACGCGCGGGCGGCGTCGTCGGCCGCGTCCTCCTGGCTGCGGTTCGCGGCGAGCTTCTGCTTCGCATCCGCGACGCGTCCGGAGATCTGCTGGGACATCTCCTCGCGCTGCTTGCGCAGCAGGACGAAGGAGAGCGGGGCCGAGAGCACCAGCGCGAGCAGCACGATCCAGGCCGGGTTGGCGGAGCCCAGACCCTTGGGCACGACGCCGAAGTGGACCAGGAGGGCGACGAAGACCAGGCATCCGACGAAGATGCCCAGGCGCATCGCGGTGTAGCGGATCGTCGCACTCGGCTTGAGGGACACGATGACCCCTTCTTTCTCATCGGAAACGTCGGACACGTCGGCACGTACCCGTCCAGTGAAGCACGCCGGGCCCGGGCGCAGGGCTGTCGGGGTCCTCAGCGCAGGGGGAGCAGCATCGTGATGCCGTCGCGGTCGTCGCCGGGGGCCACGCGGATGGCGCCGGGGATGCGGCCGACCTCCTTGTAGCCGCAGGCCGCGTAGAAGTGCTCCAGGCCCATGCCGCCCCGGCACTCCAGGACGACGGCCTCGATGCCGTCCAGCGTGCGGGCCGCGTCGGCGAGGGCGGCCATCAGGGCGCGGCCGGCGCCGCGGCCCTGGAGGGAGGGGCGGACCATGACCGTGTACGCGTAGACCCAGTGCCCCATCAGGCGGTGCGGGTTGAAGGCGAGGAAGCCCGCGGCGGCCACGGTCCCGTCCTCGTCGCGCCCGACCAGCAGCCGGTGGCGGCCCTCGGCCATCGCGACGAGGTGCTTGACGAGGGCGGGCCGGATGTCGTCGAGGGTGACGGGCGGGACGAAGCCGACGGCGCCGCCGGCGTTGGAGACCTCGGTCCACAGCTCCGCGAGGCCGTCGCGGAGGGCGGGGTCGACGACGGGGTCAAAGGTGAAGGTAAGGGTCACAACTCAAAACTATCCATTACCCACCCCGCCCGGCAACGGGTTTCCGGCATGCGGCAGGCCCCGGTCCGGAGGGGACCGGGGCCTTCGCGGGGCCGGGCGCGGGGCGTCAGACGCGCATCGCCTGCGGGGTCTCGCGCAGCGAGGCGTCCGGGCCGGGGTACTCGCGGATGATCTCGTAGCGCGTGTTGCGCTCTACGGGGCGGAAGCCCGCCTCGCGGATCAGTTCGAGGAGGTCGTCGCGGGTCAGCTTGTTCGGGGTGCCGTAGTTGTCCGCGTCGTGCGTGATCTTGTACTCGACCACCGAGCCGTCCATGTCGTCCGCGCCGTGCTGGAGCGCGAGCTGGGCGGTCTGCACGCCGTGCATCACCCAGAAGACCTTGACGTGCGGCACGTTGTCGAAGAGGAGGCGGGAGACCGCGAAGGTCTTGAGCGCCTCGGCGCCCGTCGCCATCGTCGTGCGCGCCTGGAGCTTGTTGCGGACCTTGCCGTCCTTCATGTCCACGAAGTCGTGCTGGTAGCGCAGCGGGATGAAGACCTGGAAGCCTCCGGTCTCGTCCTGGAGCTCGCGCAGCCGCAGCACGTGGTCCACGCGGTGGCGCGGCTCCTCGATGTGCCCGTAGAGCATGGTGCTCGGGGTCTTGAGCCCCTTCTCGTGCGCCAGGCGGTGGATGCGCGACCAGTCCTCCCAGTGGGTGCGGTGGTCGACGATGTGCCGGCGGACCTCCCAGTCGAAGATCTCCGCACCGCCGCCGGTCAGGGACTCCAGCCCCGCCTCGATCAGCTCGTCGAGGATCTCGGAGGCCGACAGGCCCGAGATGGTCTCGAAGTGGTGGATCTCCGTCGCCGTGAACGCCTTCAGCGAGACGCTCGGCAGCGCCTCCTTGAGGGCGGAGAGCGAGCGCGGGTAGTAGCGCCACGGGAGGGAGGGGTGCAGGCCGTTGACGATGTGCAGCTCGGTGAGGTTCTCGTTCTCCATGGCCTTGGCCAGGCGGACGGCCTCCTCGATGCGCATCGTGTACGCGTCCTTCTCGCCCGGCTTGCGCTGGAACGAGCAGTACGCGCAGGAGGCGGTGCACACGTTCGTCATGTTGAGGTGGCGGTTGACGTTGAAGTGGACGACGTCGCCGTTCTTACGGGTGCGCACCTCGTGGGCGAGACCGCCCAGCCACGCCAGGTCGTCCGACTCGTAGAGGGCGATGCCGTCCTCCCGCGTCAGCCGCTCGCCGGAGCGGACCTTCTCCTCCAGCTCGCGCTTGAGCCCAGCGTCCATGCCGGTGTCTCCCTGTCTTTTCCCTGTCCCAGCCTGTGTGCAACCGCCACCCACCGTACTCTCAGGCGTCCTCGGGCAGCTCGCCGACCCGGTTCTCCCACTTGGTGGAGAGCACGATCGTGGTGCGGGTGCGCGAGACGCCCTTGGTGCCGGAGAGCTTGCGGATGATCTTCTCCAGGCCGTCCACGTCGCTGGCGCGGACCTTGAGCATGAAGGAGTCGTCGCCGGCGATGAACCAGCAGTCCTCGATCTCGGCGAGGTCGCGCAGTCGGCGGGCCACGTCCTCGTGGTCGGCGGCGTCGGAGAGGGAGATGCCGATCAGCGCGGTGACGCCGAGGCCGAGCTCGGCGGCGGCGACGGTCGCGCGGTAACCGGTGATGACGCCGGCCGTCTCCAGACGGTTGATCCGGTCGGTGACGCTGGGGCCGGAGAGGCCCACGAGACGGCCCAGCTCCGCGTACGAGGCGCGGCCGTTCTCCCGAAGCGCCTGGATGAGCTGCCTGTCCACCGTGTCCATTACGTGGAGCCTTCCATTATTCGGCGATCCTGCAAGTTTAGGTATAGAATCAAAGGCACGCAGGGTCAACACCCTGTGAATCTTTCAACAGATCAAAGACGATCTTCAGGAGTGGTTCACCGTGTACACGATCGAGATGGCCTACGCGCACATGCGACAGCTCCAGGAGCTGGCCAACCGATCCCGCACCGACCAGCCCGCCGCCGCCCACCGCAACGACAAGGCCCGCAGGCCGCTGCGCGCCAAGAAGCGCTAGTCACGGGAGCGGGCGCTGCCAAGCTCCCCCTCCCAACGGCGGTACAGACCGTGCGGGACACCCGCCGCGTCGAGCACCCGCCCGGCGACGAAGTCCACGAGGTCCTGGATGTGCGTCGCCCCCGCGTAGAACGCCGGAGAGGCGGGCAGCACGACCGCGCCCGCCTCGTCCAGCGCCACCAGATGCCTCAGCGTCTGTCCGTTCAGCGGGGTCTCCCGCACCGCGACCACCAGCCTGCGCCGCTCCTTCAGCGTCACGCTCGCGACCCGCTGGAGCAGGTCCTTCGACAGCCCGAGCGCCACGCCGGCCACACAGGCCGTGGACGCGGGCACGATCAGCATCCCCTTGACCGGGTACGAACCCGAGCTCGGCCCGGCCGCCAGGTCCCCGGCCGCCCAGTACCGCACGTCGTCCAGCCCGGACACCTCGAAGGTCCCCGGCTTCCCGTCGGCGCCCCGCGCCAGCCACTCGGCCAGGTCGTCCCGCCAGTGCGCGTCCCGGAAGGCGATCCCGGTCTCGTCCAGCAGAGTGAGCCGCGAGGCCCGGCTGACCACCAGGTCCACCGCCTCGCCCGCCGCGAGCAGCCCTCGGACCACCGAGGCCGCGTACGGCGTCCCGGACGCCCCGGAAACCCCCACCACCCAGGGGGTGCGCTTGCGCTCAGTCATACCTCCGAGACTATCCGGCCACGCCCGGAGCCCACTCGTTAAGGTGTGCCGGACGCACGACACGCCCCGGGGGACCCAGCACATGAGTACGAACACACCGGCCACGACGGTCCCCGACTGGAGCCGGAAGGAACGCGCCCTCGCCGCCGCGAAGCTGATGCTGTGCTGGGTGGCCCTCCTGTGGGCCCTGGAGGCCGTCGACTACGCGACGGGGCACGCGCTGGACCAGTACGGGATCGTCTCCCGCGACGTCGGCACGCTGTGGCACGTCGTCCCCGCGGCCTTCCTGCACTTCGGGTTCGGCCACGTCGCCTCCAACAGCGTCCCGCTGCTGGTGCTCGGCTTCATCACCGCGCTGTCCGGCGTCCGCCGCTTCCTCGCGGTGTCCGGTCTGATCCTGCTCGGCGACGGGATCGGGACCTGGCTGATCTCCCCGTCGAACGCCCTCACCCTGGGCGCCTCGGGCATCGTCTTCGGACTCTTCGGCTACCTGCTGATACGCGGCTTCGTCGAACGGAAGGTGCTGGGCGTCGCCGTGTCCCTGGGCGTGGCCGCCGTCTGGGGCACCACCATCCTCGTGGGCGTCCTCCCCACCAACACGGCGGTCAGCTGGCAGGCCCACCTCTGCGGCCTGGCCACGGGCATCGCCGCAGCCCTCTGGTTCAGCCCCCCGGCCCGCGCCGCCTAGAGCGTCAGGCCCCGCACCAGCAGGTCGGCCAGGGCGCACACGAACAGCGCGATCCCGATGAAGCCGTTGACCGTGAAGAACGCCCGGTTCAGGCGGGACAGGTCGTGCGGCTTGACGATCGTGTGCTCGTACAGGAACGCCGCCGCGACGATCAGCAGGCCCAGCCACAGGAACGCGCCGCCGTCGGTGAGGAGCGCGTACCAGGCCAGCAGGGCCGTGGTGACGGCGTGGCAGGCGCGGGCGCCCCACAGGGCGCCCGGGACGCCGAAGCGGGACGGGACCGACTTCACGCCCTCGGCGCGGTCGGACTCCACGTCCTGGCAGGCGTAGATCAGGTCGAAGCCGCCGATCCACACACCGATGGCCAGACCGAGGACGACGGCCTCCCAGGACCACTCCCCCGTCACCGCCAGCCAGGCGCCGACCGGGCCCATCGCCTGGGCCAGGCCCAGGATGGCCTGCGGGAAGTTCGTGAACCGCTTGCCGTACGGGTAGACCACCATCGGCACCACCGCCACGGGCGCCAGCGCCAGGCACAGCGGGTTGAGGAGGGCGGCCGCGCCGAGGAAGACGACGAGCGCTATCCCGGCGCCCGTCCACGCCGAGCGCACGGACACCGCGCCGGTGACCAGCTCGCGGCCGGCGGTGCGCGGGTTGCGGGCGTCGAGCTCGCGGTCGATGATCCGGTTCGCGGCCATCGCGAAGGTCCGCAGACCCACCATGCACACCGTGACCAGCAGCAGCTCCCGCCAGTGCATCCGCCCGTCCAGCCGGAACATGGCGGTGAGCGCGGCGATGTAGGCGAACGGCAGCGCGAAGACCGAGTGCTCGATCATCACCAGCCGCAGGAACGCCTTGACCCTGCCGGGTGCCTGCGGCGCGGGTCCGCGGCCGATGACGCCGTCAACGGTGCTCATGCCAGGCTCCTGCGGAAGTCTTCGAGGTCGGCGCGGAGCGCGTCGGCGTCCACTTCCGGGACCTCCAGGGTCAGCGGGGCGAGCTCCTCGCCCTCCGGCGGGGTGATCACGGAGACGAAGCGGCAGGCCTCACCGGCCGGGTAGGCCTGGATGCGGAGCACCTCGCCCGCCTCGACGGTGAACGGCCCGGACTCGAAGGACAGCTCGGCCAGCAGCCGGTCGGCGAAGTCCTCGGCCTCCGCGTCCCGCAGGCCCGGCAGCTCGAAGCCGCCGCCGTCCACCCCGTCCTGCTCCCACATCAGTGCCCAGACCGTGCCGGGGCCGGCGAACTCCTCGGGGCTCACGCCCGCCTGCTCCGCCGCCTCCCGGACCTCCGGGTCCGCCGGGTCCAGGCGCGGGCGCACGAGCGCCACGTAGGTCTCGTCGGTGCCGATGAAGAGGGCGGGGCCGCCCATCGCCGTGCTCACAGGCCGTACTCCTTCCAGCGGCGGTCCACCAGGGCCGCCGTCGCCGGGTCGGACTCGACCATGTCGGGCCAGCCGCCGTCGCGGGTGTAGCCCTCCTCCGGCAGCTTCTTGGTCGCGTCGATGCCCGCCTTGCCTCCCCAGAACTGCTGGTAGGAGGCGTGGTCCAGGTGGTCCACCGGCCCCTCGACCACGGTGAGGTCGCGGGAGTAGTCGGTGTTGCCGAGGGCCCGCCAGGACACCTCGTGCAGGTCGTGGACGTCGCAGTCCTTGTCCACCACGATGATCAGCTTGGTCAGCGACATCATGTGCGCGCCCCAGATGGCGTGCATCACCTTCTGGGCGTGCTTGGGGTACTTCTTGTCGATCGAGACGATCGCGCAGTTGTGGAAGCCGCCGGACTCGGGCAGGTGGTAGTCCACGATGTCCGGGACGATGATCTTCAGCAGCGGCAGGAAGAAGCGTTCCGTCGCACGCCCCAGCGGGCCGTCCTCCGTCGGCGGCCGGCCGACGACGATCGACTGGAGCAGCGGCCGCTTCCGCATCGTCACGCAGTCGATCTTCAGCGCGGGGAACGGCTCCTGCGGGGTGTAGAAGCCGGTGTGGTCGCCGAACGGCCCCTCCGGCAGCATCTCCCCCGGCTCCAGCCAGCCCTCGATCACGACCTCGGCGTTGGCCGGGACCTGGAGCGGGACCGTCTTGCAGTCGACCATCTCGATCCGCTTGCCCGCCACGAACCCGGCGAACAGGTACTCGTCGATGTCGCCCGGCAGCGGCGCGGTGGAGGCGTAGGTGACGGCCGGCGGGCAGCCGAAGGCGATCGCGACCGGCAGCCGCTCGCCGCGCGCGGCGGCGACGGCGTAGTGGTTGCGGCTGTCCTTGTGGATCTGCCAGTGCATGCCGATGGTGCGCTTGTCGTGCCGCTGGAGGCGGTAGAGGCCCAGGTTGCGGACCCCGGTCTCGGGGTGCTTGGTGTGGGTCAGGCCCAGGTTGAAGAAGGAGCCGCCGTCCTTGGGCCAGGTGAAGAGGGCCGGGAGGGCGTCCAGGTCCACGTCGTCACCGGTGAGGACGACCTCCTGGACGGGCGCGGACTCGCCCTTCACCTTCTTCGGCGGCACGTGCACCATCGAGCCGAGCTTGCCGAAGGCCTCGCGGACGCCGATGAAGCCCTGCGGCAGCTCGGGCTTGAGCAGGCCGCCGATCTTCTCGCTGATCTCGCCGTACGACTTGAGGCCGAGGGCCTTCAGGAGGCGGCGGTCGGTGCCGAAGACGTTCATGGCCAGCGGCATGGCCGAGCCCTTGACGTTCTCGAACAACAGCGCGGGGCCGCCCGCCTTGTTGACTCTGTCGACGATCTCCCCGACCTCCAGGTACGGGTCGACTTCGGCCTTGATGCGCTTGAGGTCGCCCTCCCGCTCCAGGGCCCGGAGCAGCGAGCGGAGATCGTCGTAAGCCATGGGCCCCAGTATCCGTCACCGAATACCCTGGGGACGTCACCGGGGCCCCGTGCGGGCCCGCCGCCACTGCCCGGGAGTCGGTCCCACACCGTGCTGCGCTATCTGCCGTTCCTGCTGATCATCGCGCTGACCATCTACGCCTTCATCGACTGCCTGAACACCCCGGAGGAGGAGGTCAAGAGCCTCCCGAAGGGGGTGTGGGTGATGATCATCCTGCTGTTCTCGATCGTGGGCCCGGTGGTGTGGCTGTTCGCCGGCAAGAAGCGGACGGCGGCCGGCGGCGCGGCCGGGTTCGGCGGCGGCTTCGGCGGGGGCGGCCGGGCGCGCCGTACGCAGTGGGTGGCGCCCGACGACAACCCCGAGTTCCTGCGCTCGCTGCGCAAGGACGAGGACAAGGACCCCGACGAGGGCAAGGACGGCCAGGGCTAGGACGCGTACGAGGCCCTCAGCTCGGCCCAGCGGGCGTCGGTCCAGGAGGGCCAGTCCGCCGGGTGCCCGGCGAGGGCGGCCTCCAGCAGTTCGAAGTGGTCGTGCCAGCCGGCCAGGCAGTCCAGCCGGTCGGCGTCGGAGCCCTCGCGCTCGTTGAGGAAGCGGATCACCGTCGAGTCGGTGCCGACGGGCTCCAGGTGGAAGCGGATCCGGCCGTGCTCGGTGACCGTGTACTCCACGACCCGATCGGTGTCCCAGGCCGTGACCTCCCCCGACACCGTGGTGCCGGAGTTCAGCCAGCGCAGGGTGACGGCCCCGCCGAGACGGCGTTCCAGCACGTCGGCGGCGGCCAGCCAGGTGCGCAGCCCGTCACCGGTGGTCAGTACGGGCCACAGGGCCTCGTAGGCGTACGGCACGTGCAGCTCGAAGCGCAGCAGCCAGCGGCCGGGGCCGCGCGGCTCGCTGGTGGCATGGCTCACAGGAGACATACCACCAGCGTCCCACCGACCGGGGTCAGACGCCCGCGTAGGAGTGCTTGCCGCTGAGCAGGATGTTCACGCCGTAGTAGTTCCAGATCCAGCAGGCGAAGGCGAAGAGCGCCAGGTAGGCGGCCTTGCGGCCCTTCCAGCCGGCGGTGGCCCGCGCGTGCAGGTAGCAGGCGTACGCCACCCAGGTCACGAACGACCAGACCTCCTTGGGGTCCCAGCCCCAGTAGCGGCCCCAGGCGTCGCCGGCCCAGATCGCGCCCGCGACGATGGTGAACGTCCACAGCGGGAAGACGGCCGCGTTGATCCGGTACGAGAACTTGTCGAGGGAGGCCGCCGACGGCATCCGCTCCAGCACCGAGGTGCGGAAACGGCCCGGGGTGCGCCCGGCCTCCAGGTGGCTCTCGTAGCTGTCGCGGAACAGGTAGAGGACCGCGCCGGCCGCGCCGATGTAGAAGACGGCGCCGCAGAAGATGGCGGTGGAGACGTGGATCCACAGCCAGTACGAGTGCAGGGCCGGGACCAGCTGGTCACTGGCGGTGTACAGCCAGGTGGTGGCGATGCCCAGGTCCAGCAGGATCGAGGTGACCAGGATCAGGCCGAGCCAGCGGACGTTCTTCTTCAGCGCCAGCAGCAGCAGGTAGGCGCCGACCGCGACCGTGGAGAAGGTCAGGTTGAACTCGTACATGTTGCCCCAGGGGGCACGCTCCACCGACATCGCGCGCGAGACCACGCCCGAGGCCTCGATGAGGAAGCCGAGGACGGTCAGCGACACCGCGATGCGCCCGTACAGGTCGCCCTTCTCGGAGCCGCCGGCCGCGCCGGGGCCGTCCGGGACGTCGCGGGCGCCGGAGGCGGCGCGGGTGACGACCTTCGGCTTGTCCAGGACGGCCGTGCCGCCGCCCTTGGTCCGCACCTGCACGGCGGGCGCCGGGGCGGCCGCGGCGGCCGGGGTCAGCGCGGCGGCCGTACGGCCGACCTTGCTGCGGCTGCCGAACACCCACTCCGTGATGTGCGCGAAGAAGGCGAGCATGTAGACCGCCATCGACGCGTAGACCAGCTTGTTGCTGAGATCGGCGAGGCTCTCGTTCGTGGCCGCCGCGAGCAGCGTCATGCGCGCTCCCCTTCTTCTTCTGTTGTGGTGTCGGCTTCCGCCGGCCCGGCCTCAGCCGGGCTCGGCGCCGTCTCGTAGAGGGCGGCGGAGAGCACCGAGAGCTCCTCGGGGAGCTTCGCGGACTCGCTGCGGCCCAGGCCCGCCATCTCGACGACGGTCACGCCGTCCGCGCCGCGCACCGCGCGGACCCAGATCCGGCGGCGCTGGATGAACAGGGACGCGGCCAGACCGCCGATGGCGATCACGGCGCCCCCCAGGGCCAGCCCGGAGGCCGGCTGGTGGGTGACGGAGAAGGTGGCCCAGCGCTCGATGCCCTCGAACTTCACCGTGCCGGCGCCGTCGGGGAGGGTCATCGTCTCGCCGGGGAGCAGCCGCTGCTTGAACAGCTGCCCCTGGGGGTCCTTGAACTCCTGCATCTTGGAGGTGTTCAGCTGGTACACGTTCTGCGGCAGGCCCGCGTCCATGCCCAGGCTGCCGTGGTAGGCGCTGAGGGCGAGGACCGGGAAGTCCAGGTCCGGGAACTGGGAGAGCATCGTGCCCTTGCCGGCGCCCGCGAACGTCGGCACGAACATGGCGTTGAAGCCGAGCTGTTCCTTGTCGCCGTTCTTGTTGTGGTAGCCGTCCGGGACCTTCACGGCGCCCGACGAGCTGAGGTTGCCGTCGAAGGGCAGCATCGGGACGGCGTCGCGGTAGACGACCTTGCCGCTGGGGTCGGTCACCGAGAGGACCGGGGCGTAGCCGTGGCCGAGCAGGTAGACCTTCGAGCCGTCGACCTCCAGCGGCTTGTTGACCTCGATCTCGGTCTTCTTGGGCGTGCCGTCGGCGCCCTCCCGGTAGGTGACGTACGCCTTGAAGTCGCGGGCGGTGCCCTTCTGCGGGCCGCTCTTCTCGTAGGTGGCGTCGAACTTGTCCAGGGTGAACGAGAACGGCGCGAGGTCGTCGGCGGAGAAGAGGCTGCCGGACTTGAAGTCGTCGTACTGGGTCAGCGTGTTCGAGAAGCCCTTGCCGCGCAGCACGAGCTTGCCGCCCTCGGACTTGAACAGCTGCCCGCAGGCGAAGGCCACCAGCATCACGATCAGGGCGATGTGGAAGGCCAGGTTCCCGGCCTCGCGCAGGTAGCCCTTCTCGGCGGCGACCGCGCCCCCGGAGGCCTCGGTACGGAAGCGGCGCCCGCCGAGCAGCCCCTTCGCGGACGCGAGGACCTCCTCCGGGGCCCGGTCCGTACGCCACGTCACGTACGCGGGCAGCCGGTCCAGACGGCGCGGCGCACCCGGCGGGCGGCCGGTGAGCTGGCCGACGAACTGCCAGGTGCGCGGCACGATGCAGCCGATCAGCGACACGAACAGCAGGATGTAGATCGCGGAGAACCACACCGAGCTGTAGACGTCGAACAGCTGGAGCTTCTCGGCGACCGGCACCCAGAACGCGTGGGTCTTCTTCCACTCCGCGACCTTCATCGCGTCGACCTGGGTCTGCGGGATGAGGGAGCCGGGGATGGAGCCGAGGGACAGCAGGAACAGCAGGATCAGCGCCACCCGCATGGAGGTGAGCTGCCGCCAGAACCAGCGGGCCCAGCCGACGGCCCCGATGCCGACGGGGGCGGTGGCGGCGTCCTCGACGGGGGCCGTGGACAGCTGCGCGCGGGCGGCCTCGTCCTCGTTCGGCGCCTCGGCGGGCGCCTTGTCGGTCGTACTCATGTGCGTGTAGTCCCTCAGATCCCCACCGTGAAGCCGTCGGTCCAGCTCCGCATGTCGTCCACGATGCTGGCCCACATTCCTGTGACGAGCAGCAGACCGGTCAGGATCAGCATGCCTCCGCCGATCCGCATCACCCAGGCGTAGTGCCGCTTGACCCACCCGAACGCGCCGAGCGCCTTGCGGAAGGCCAGCGCCGTGAAGATGAACGGCAGGCCCAGTCCGAGGCAGAACACGACGGTGAGCAGGGCCCCGCGGCCCGCGGTCGCCTGCTGGATGGAAAGCGTGTTGACCGCCGCGAGCGTCGGCCCCATGCAGGGGCTCCAGCCGACGCCGAAGAGCACGCCGAGCAGCGGCGCCCCGACCAGGCCGGCGGCCGGCTTCTTGTGGAAGCGGAACTCCCGCATCGTCAGGCCCGGGATCCACCCCATGAAGAAGAAGCCCATGAGGATCACCACCCCGCCCAGCACCCGGGAGATGACCTCCCGGTTGGCGGCGAGGGAGTCCCCGAAGTAGCCGAAGAGCGCGCCGGTGGAGGCGAAGACGGCCGTGAAACCGAGGACGAACAGGCTCGCGCCCGCCAGCATCCGCCCCCGCCGGGCCTCGGCGAGGTCGGCCCCGCCGACCCCCGTCACATAGGACAGGTAGCCGGGGACCAGCGGCAGGACGCAGGGGGAGAAGAAGGAGACCAGCCCGGCCAGCAGGGCCAGCGGCAGGGCCAGCAGCAGGGCGCCGTTGAGGACGGTGCCGTTCACTCCGGTCGACTCGGCGGCGAGGAGGTGCTCTACGACCACGAGGTCACTGCTCCGCGAGGAGCGGGTCGATCATCGAACGCAGCTGCTCCTCGTTGACCGCGGCCAGCGTGCGGGCGGCGATCCTGCCCTGCTTGTCGAGGACGATCGTGGAGGGGATCGACTGCGCGTTCAGCGTGCCCTTGGGGAAGCGCAGCATCAGCTTGCCGTCCGGGTCGTACAGGCTCGGGTAGGTGATCCCGAAGTTCTGCTCGAAGGCGGCCGCGTTCTGCGTGCTGTTGTCGCGGGTGTTGATCCCGACGAACGCCACGTCCTTGCCGGCGTCGCCCAGCTCCTTGGACACCTTCGCGAAGTACGGGGCCTCGGCCCGGCAGGGTGGGCACCAGGAGCCCCACACGTTGAGGACGACGACCTTGCCCTTGAGGGTGGTGGTGTCCAGCGTCTTGCCGTCGACGGTGGGGCCGTCCAGCTTCGGCGCCTCGGTCCGTTCGCCCGTGGCGACGGTCGAGATACCGCTGGGGCCCGTGACGTAGTTGCCGCCGGCGGACCCGGCCGACGGGCTGCCGCCGTCGCTGCACGCCGTCAGGATCAGGGCGCTCGCGAGGGTCACCGCAGTCGGCAGGAGGGCGCGGCCGCTGATCGAGCGGCTGCGGCGGGGGGCGCGGCTAAGGCTCATGTGAAAAGTTTCGCATGAGCGATTTGCCGATCTTCGGCACCCCCCGCCGCCGACCGCGACCTAGGCCCCGAACGCCTTCGACTTCCCCTTCACCGGCTTCGCACCGGCCAGCAGGTGCGCCGGGACCAGGTCCCGCGCCGGCTCGCTGTAGCCCACCGACACCAGCCTGTCGTCCTGGTACGTGAACGAGGTCAGCGAGGCCAGCGTGCACTGCCGGCGCCGCGGGTCGTGCCACAGCCGCCGCCGCTCCGCGAAGCTCCGCACGATCCAGATCGGCAGCTGGTGGCTGACCGCCACCGCCTCGTGCCCGCGCGCCGCGTCCCGCGCCGCCTCGATCGCGCTCATCATCCGCACGACCTGCTCGACGTACGGCTCGCCCCACGACGGCTTGAACGGGTTCGTCAGGTGCTTCCAGTTCCCGGGCTTGCGCAGCGCCCCGTCACCGACGCCGAAGGTCTTGCCCTCGAAGACGTTGCCCGCCTCGATCAGCCGGCCGTCGGTGGCCAGCTCCAGGCCGTGCGTCTTCGCGATCGGCGCGGCCGTCTCCTGAGCGCGCTCCAGCGGGGAGGCCACCACGTAGGTGACGTCCCGGTCCTGGAGGTGCTCGGCGACCCGGTCGGCCATCTGCCGGCCCAGGTCCGAGAGGTGGTAGCCGGCCCGGCGGCCGTACAGCACCCCGTCGGGGTTGTGGACCTCGCCGTGCCGCATCACGTGGACGACGGTGATGTCGCTCATGCGGTCGCCTCCGCGGCGGCTCGGGCGGCGGCGGGCAGCGCGGCCGCGACGCGCTCGACGGCGCGCTCGTCGTGGGCGGTGGAGACGAACCAGGACTCGAACGCCGACGGCGGCAGGTAGACGCCCTGCGCCAGCATCGAGTGGAAGAACGCGTTGAAGCGGAAGCCGTCCTGCTTCTTCGCGTCGTCGTAGTCGCGGACCTCGTCCGGGGTGAAGAAGACGGAGAACATGTTGGAGGCCGTCTGCAGCCGGTGCGCCACGCCCTCCTTGGCCAGCGCCGCCGTCACCAGGCCCTGGATCTCCCGGGACACGGCGTCGACCTTCACGTACGCGGCGTCGTCCAGCAGCCGCAGCTGCGCCAGACCGGCGGCGGTGGCGACCGGGTTACCGGAGAGCGTGCCCGCCTGGTAGACCGGGCCGGCCGGGGCCAGGTGGCCCATGACGTCGGCGCGGCCGCCGAACGCCGCCGCCGGGAAGCCGCCGCCCATGACCTTGCCGAAGGTCATCAGGTCGGGCTTGACCCCGTCGACCCCGTACCAGCCGGCCCGCGAGGTACGGAATCCGGTCATCACCTCGTCGGAGATGTACAGCGCGCCGTTCTCGCGGCAGAGGTCGGCGAGACCCTGGTTGAAGCCCTCCAGCGGGGTGACCACGCCCATGTTGCCGGGGGCGGCCTCGGTGATCACGCAGGCGATCTCACCGGGGTGCGCGGCGAACGCCGCCCGCACCGCTTCGAGGTCGTTGTAGGGGAGCACGATCGTGTCGCCGGCCTGCGCGCCCGTCACACCGGGGGTGTCGGGCAGGGCGAAGGTCGCCAGGCCGGAACCGGCGGCGGCCAGCAGCGCGTCGACATGGCCGTGGTAGCAGCCGGCGAACTTGACGACCTTGGCGCGGCCGGTGAAGCCGCGGGCCAGCCGGATCGCCGACATGGTCGCCTCGGTGCCGGAGGACACCAGGCGCACCTGCTCGACGGGCTCGATCCGGGCGACGATCTCCTCGGCGAGGGCGACCTCGCCCTCGCCGGGCGTGCCGAAGGACGTGCCGCGGGCGACGGCGGCCTGGACGGCCTCGATCACCTCGGGGTGGGAGTGGCCGAGGATCATCGGCCCCCACGAGCAGACCAGGTCGACGTACTCGCGCCCGTCGGCATCGGTCAGATAGGGACCGGTACCGGACACCATGAACCGGGGCGTACCGCCCACGGCACGGAAGGCGCGGACGGGGGAGTTCACGCCGCCGGGGGTCACGAGGGACGCGCGCTCGAAGAGCGTCTGCGAAACTGGGGCTTCATACGGGTACGGGTAGCTCACACCAGCCATGGTCTCAGAGGCCGCGACAGACTTGCGGAGGGGCGTTTCACCGCGCCGCCTCGGGGGAGGTCACTGCCATGATGATCAGGCTGCGTGGCGGGGGCCGCGAAGCCGGGGCAGGAAATACCAGTCGGGTGGAGATATGCAACGCGGTGGTGGACCGGGCGAGGGTACGGACGGCCTGGACCCGCAGCGCGCCCGCGAGGCCCGCCGCCGAGGCAAGCACCGCCGCACCGCGGAAGCCGCGGAGACGTCCGCCGCCCCCGGCCCCGCCCGCACCCCTGACGCCTGCGACACCCCTGAGGACCGCGACCTCCACGACGAGCCGGTCCGCCGCGACGCCCCGGAGCGCACGGAGCGCACGGCCGGCGCCGCCGGCTCCCCCGACGCCGCGGACGCGGACCCGGACGGCACCCCCAAGGGCGGCCGTGGCATGGGGGTGACCTACAAGTACTTCGGCGCCCCGGACGGCGCGACCGCCGCACGGGTGCCGGTGACGATGCGGCCCGAGGAGCTCGGCGGCGACGAACTCGGCATGGGCGGCATGTTCACCAAGATCAAGCCGGAGACGATGGCCGCGATGGTCCTCACCGGCATCGAGGGCATACCGCTGCACAAGGTGCCGCCGCTGGAGCTGGTCGTCCTGCACCCGGACTACGCGGTGGTCAAGCTGCCGATGACGGTGGTCGACCCGCTGCGCGACGTCGGCGAGGAGTCGGTCGGCGCGGCCGCCTTCATCTGGTCGACGGTCCCCGACCGGGGCGGCCCGCGCGACGCCTTCAACGTCTACCAGCTGCTGCACGAGTGGCAGGACTTCTCCCACCGCCTCCACGAGAACGGCCACCAGGCGTACTGCCTCGTCTGGCCGTGACCCTCCCGGGCGGGGGAGCGGCCCGCCGCTGCGCGGGGCGGTCCCCTACCCGCCCTTCCACCGTTCCCCGGGCCGCGCGGGCTATCTATAGCCCCGCCGGCGTTTGAGGCGCTGGGGTCTGGGGGCGGAGCCCCCAGTGAGCGGGAGAGGGGCGGGTAGGGGACCGCTCCGCGCAGCGGCACGCCCCCGGCCCCAGCCGGCGGCTCCGCGCAGCGGCACGCCCCCGGCCCCAGCCGGCCCCGGTCAGGAGACCGTGAGGACCACGCGCCCCCGGACACCCCCCGCAGCCAGCACCGCATGCGCGTCGGCCGCCTCCGCGAGGCCGAACGTCCGCGCGACCCGCAGCGTCAGCTCACCCGCGTCCACCAGCGCGGACAGCTCCCCGAGACGGACCCCGTCCGCCGCGACCTCCTGCACCGCCACCCGCACCCCCCGCTCGGCCTCCGGCGCCGCCGGGGGGATCAGCCCGACGTAGGCGCCCCCGTCACGGACGAACGCCAGGGCCGGCGCCCCCAGCACCGCCGCGTCCAGCACCCCGTCGACCCGCCCGGCGGGAGCCGACCCGCGCGGGACGAACTCCTTCGCGCCCAGGGACCGTACGAGCTCCTCGTCCCCCTCCCCCGCGAGGGCCGTCACCACCAGCCCGGCCCGCGCCGCCAGCTGGACGGCGATGCCGCCCACCGACCCGGCCGCGCCGGTGATCAGCACCGAGTCCCCCTCGGCCAGCCCCAGCAGGTCCAGCGCCCGCGCGGCCGTGAGCCCGCTCAGCGGCAGGGCCGCCGCCACGGCCGCGTCCACCGACTCCGGCGCGGGGGCCACCGCAGAAGCGTCGAGCACCACGTACTCCGCGTGCGTACCGAGCGGCTTGACCTTGCCGTAGTGCAGCCCGACCACCCGGCGTCCGACCGTCCAGCCCTCCACCCCGGGGCCGACCTCGTCGATCTCCCCCGCCACGTCCCAGCCGAGCCCGATCCGCTGCCCGGCCCCGCCGAAGACACCCGCGCGCACCGCCCCGTCCACCGGGTTCACCCCGGCGGCCCGGACCCGTACCCGGACCTGCCCGGCCCCCGGCCGCGGCACCTCCACCTCGGCCACCCGCACCTGCTCCGGCCCGCCGAACCCGTCGACCACCACGGCCCGCATCGTCCTGGTCATCTCGGTCATCGTCTCTCCCCGTTCACTCGTTCCGATGACCACTAACCTAAGGAGAGGTACTCTCTTTCCGTAAGTACGCACTCGAAGGTGCGTACCCGACCCGGAAGTGGGGGACCCATGGCCACCCAGACCGCCGCCGCCCGCCGCGAGGACGCCCGCGCCGCCTACGACGCCTTCCTCAAGGAGTGCCCCACCTCCCAGCTCCTGGCCCGCATCAGCGACAAATGGGTCGGCCTCGTCCTCAGCGCCCTCGGCTCCGCCGAGCACGGCTCCCTGCGCTACAGCGAGCTCGGCCGCAAGATCCCCGGCGTCAGCCAGAAGATGCTCACCCAGACCCTCCGCTCCCTCGAACGCGACGGCATCGTCACCCGCTCCGTCACCGCCTCCGTCCCCGTCCGCGTCGACTACCGCCTGACCGAACTCGGCGGCAGCCTCGGCTGCCTCCTCTCCTCCGTCAAACTCTGGGCCGAGAACCACTTCGACGAGGTCAGCGCCCACCGCCAGGCCTACGACGAAGGTCGTTAATTCAGCCGCGCCACCCCCACCCCGGATGGCATGCTGGGACCGTGAACGGTCCCGGAATCGAACTCACCCTCGCCCCCGAACTGCGCCTCTTCGCCCCGCCCAGCCGGCGCCTCGACCGCGTACCGACCGCCACCGACGGCGCCTCCAGCCTCGGACACGTCGTCGAATCCGCCGGAGTCCCGCTCACCGAGGTCGGCCGCCTCCTCGTCGACGGGCGCCAGGTGCCCGTCTCCTACGTGCCCCGGGCCGGCCAGTCCGTCGAGGTGTTCGGCGTCGACCGCCCCCAGCAGGTCCCCGGCGCCCCGCTGCGCTTCCTCCTCGACGTCCACCTCGGCACCCTCGCCCGCCGCCTGCGCCTCCTCGGCGTCGACGCCGCCTACGACAACGAGGACCCCGGCGACCCCGCCCTCGCCGCCCGGTCCGCCGCCGAGAACCGCGTCCTGCTCTCCCGCGACCGCGGCCTGCTGCGCCGCCGCGAGATCTTCGCCGGCGCCTACGTCTACAGCGACAACCCCGACGAGCAACTCCGCGACGTCCTCGGCCGGTTCGCCCCCGCCCTCGCCCCCTGGACCCGCTGCACCGCCTGCAACGGACCGCTCCACGAGGCCGACAAGGACAGCGTGGGCGACCGGCTGGAGCACGGCACGCAGCGCTCGTACGACGTCTTCGCCCAGTGCGGCGACTGCGAACGCGTCTACTGGCGCGGTGCCCACCACTCCCGCCTGGAGCGGATCGTCGACGAGGCCCTCGCCGAATTCGGCGCCGACGGGAGCTGACGCCTCAGAACGCGTAGGCGTCCCCGGTGTCCAGCGCCAGCACCACGTGCTCGTCGTTGCCGTGGTTGCGGTCCGCCGCCCCGCCGTTCCACCAGGTGTCGATCCGCACGGCCACCTCCGCCGGCCGCGCCCGCAGCCCCAGCACCAGCCCGATGTGCCGCCCCCGGCCGTGCTCGGGCAGCGGCCCCGTCTCGCACACCACCTCGCGCTCCCCCGCCCGCGCACACCCGGCGGCCAGCTCCTGCGCGTCCGCCAGGTCCGCCGACAGCCGCACCCGCACCGTCGCGTTCGCCAGCGCCGACGGCCCCTCGGTCTGCGGCACCATCCACACCCTCAGCTGCCCCCGGTTCAGCCACACCCGCCCGTGGTAGGAGACGTCCGCCTCCGGCCCGGCCGACGCACCCGCCGACCCCGCCCCCGCCAGCACCAGCAGACCCGCCACCACCACACTCCGCACGGCACCACGGCGCACCGCCACCACCTCCTCGCGCGGACGGTAGCCACCCCGGCGAACCGCCGATCGGACCATCACACGAACGAGGGCGAGCCCACCCCCATTCGCCACCGCTCCCGCACGCGCCCCGTCAGCCCCCCGGCCTATGCTGGCGAACGTTCACCCGCAACCGGCACGAACGAACGAACCGCGACCGCACATCGCGAGCGACCCCACGAGGAGCCCCGCCCATGAGCACGCGCACGGCCACCCGAACCGCCGTAGTCACCGGCGCGAGCAGCGGAATCGGCGCGGCCACCGCCCGTCAGCTCGCCGCCGCCGGCTACCACGTCGTCCTCACGGCCCGCCGCAAGGACCGCATCGAGGCCCTCGCCGCCGAGCTCACCGCCGCCGGGCACGAGGCCACCGCCCACGCCCTCGACGTCACCGACCGCCCCGCCGTCGACGCCTTCGCCGCCTCCCTCCAGCGCTGCGACGTGCTCGTCAACAACGCCGGCGGCGCCATCGGCGCCGAGCCCGTGGCCACCGGCGACCCGGCCGACTGGCGCACGATGTACGAGGTCAACGTCATCGGCACCCTCAACCTCACCCAGGCGCTCCTGCCCGCCCTCACCGCGAGCGGCGACGGCACGGTCGTCGTCCTCTCCTCCACCGCCGGCCACGCCACCTACGAGGGCGGCGCCGGCTACGTCGCCGCCAAGAACGGCGCCCGCGTCCTCGCCGAGACCCTCCGCCTGGAGATCGTCGGCCAGCCGGTCCGCGTGATCGAGATCGCCCCCGGCATGGTCAAGACCGAGGAGTTCGCCACCACCCGCTTCCGCGGCGACACCGAGAAGGCGGAGAAGGTGTACGCGGGCGTCGCGCACCCCCTCTCCGCCGACGACGTGGCCGACACCATCACCTGGGCGGTGACCCGCCCCAGCCACGTCAACATCGACCTCCTCGTGGTCCGCCCCCGCGCCCAGGCCTCGAACACGAAGGTCCACCGCGAGCTCTAGACCAGCCCGGCACCCCTCAGGTACGGCATCAGGGGCGCGGGCTTCAACCCCGCGGCCCTGGCCGCGGCCAGCGCCCGGTCCAGGTCCGCCGCGAGCGTCGGCGTGAAGTGCAGCAGCACGATGTCCCCGCCCTTCAGCTGCGGGGTCGGGGGCGTCTGGCTCCAGGTGGTGAAGTCGTACGTCCAGGTGACCAGGGCCTTCACCCCGCACGCCTTGGCCGCCAGCCGGACGTCGTCGTTGACGGCCCCGAACGGCGGCCGCAGCAGCTTCGGCGCCTTCCCGAACGTCTCGTCCAGCCGCTCCCCGGCCCCGCACACCTCGGCGTCCTTCCCGGCGGCGTCCAGCGTGGTCAGATCGGGATGGTTGACGGTGTGGTTCTCCACCGTCACCCGCCCCCCGTCGACGAGATCGGTGAAGTACTGCGTGTCATAGGCCGTGGCCCCCGGCAGCAGGAACAAGGAAGCCGGCACCCGCCGCTCCCGCAGCATCCGGGCGGCGTCGGCATCATGAGTCCACCCGTCGTCGATCGTGATGAACACGACCTTCTCCGACGTCGGCACATGCGCCACGACGGGCGGCAACCCCACGGCGGCCTGCGCCGACCCAGCGCCCCCGACCCCCAGCGACAACACCGCGAGAGCGGCGACGAGCACACGAGTTCTCCCCATGCCGCCACCCTGGTCTAGACCAACCACCACGGTCAACCCCCGCACCACAAGTGGAAGTCGACCCGCCGCAAGCGATGAAGGGGCCCGGACCGCAGTCGGTCCGGACCCCGTACGCCCCCGTCGGCCCCCGTCAGCCCTTGACGCAGATGACCTGCTTCAGCTTCGCCACGACCTTCACCAGGTCGGTCTGCTGGTCGATGACCTGCTCGATCGACTTGTAGGCCCCCGGGATCTCGTCCACGACGCCCGAGTCCTTGCGGCACTCCACACCCCGCGTCTGCTCCGCCAGGTCCCTCGCGGAGAACCGCTTCTTCGCCGCCGTGCGGCTCATCTTGCGGCCCGCGCCGTGCGAGGCGGAGTTGAAGGACTTCTCGTTCCCGAGGCCCTTCACGATGTACGAGCCCGTGCCCATCGAGCCGGGGATGATCCCGTACTCCCCGCTGCCGGCACGGATCGCGCCCTTGCGGGTGACCAGCAGGTCCATGCCGTCGTACCGCTCCTCCGCCACGTAGTTGTGGTGGCAGCTGATCTCCTGCTCGAAGGAGACCTTCGCCTGGCGGAACTCCCGCCGGACGACCTCCTTGAACAGGCTCATCATCGCCGCCCGGTTGTACTTGGCGTACTCCTGCGCCCAGAAGAGGTCGTTGCGGTACGCCTCCATCTCCGGGGTCGCGGCGAGGAAGACGGCCAGGTCCCGATCGACCAGGTTCTGGTTGTGCGCGAGGCCCCGGGCCACGCCGATGTGGTGCGCGGCGAGTTCGTTGCCGATGCCGCGCGAGCCGGAGTGCAGCATCAGCCAGACCGAACCCGACTCGTCAAGACAGAACTCGATGAAGTGGTTTCCGGATCCGAGCGTTCCGATCTGCTTTACGGCACGATCCTGACGGAATTTGACCGCGTCGGCGATGTAGTCGAACCGCTTCCAGAGGTCCGCGTACCCGGTCTCCGAGAACCCGTACAGCCTCGCCGGATCCACCGCCTCCCGGTGCATCCCCGCCCCCACCGGGATCGCCTGCTCGATGCGGGAGCGCAGCTTCGACAGGTCGCCCGGGAGGTCGTTCGCCGTGAGAGAGGTCTTGACCGCGGACATGCCGCAGCCGATGTCCACGCCCACCGCCGCCGGGCACACCGCGTCCTTCATCGCGATCACCGAGCCGACCGTCGCGCCCTTGCCGTAATGGACGTCCGGCATGACGGCCAGACCCTTGATCCACGGGAGGCCGGCGGTGTTCTGCAGCTGCCGCATGGCGCTGTCCTCGACCGAAGCCGGGTCCGTCCACATCCTGATCGGGACCTTCGCCCCGGGCACCTCTACATACGACATAACAGAACAATCCCCCGGAAATCATCAGAAAGGTAGGAGTACGCGAAAAGCCGCGCTCATACCCCCAAACCAGACAGGGAACCGGCGCCGGCACCAGCGTGTGCGATAGACATTGTGTCCATCCGTGTCCGAGTCGCGGCAACGGATTTTCCCGAGGACGCCAAGGAAGTCAGGGGAGCGAGTGAAGCCGATGGGTGACGTGGAGCGCACGCGGACGCGGGTACGCCGTCGATTCCTGCCGGGCATCGCGGTGCTCACCGCGCTCGTCGCCGGCGCGACCGCGTGCACCGGCGGCGACGGCATCGGCGGCATCGGCGACCAGAAGAACGGCGGCAGCAGCGCCGCCCCCGCGCAGCCCGGCAAGTACCGCAGCCTCCCCCAGCCCTGCAAGGCCGTCGACGGGAAGCGGCTGCGGGCCCTGCTCCCGGCCACCGACTCCCTCACCACCGAGCAGCGGGAGCAGCTCTACGCCGGGACGGCCGAGCCCTCGTACGACGCCGACCGGCACGTCGGCTGCCGCTGGAACACCCAGACGCCCGAGGCGGCCCTGCTGCTGTCGGTCACCTTCGAGCGGGTGGTCTCGTACGACCGCGCCGCCGCGAGCGACGACGACAAGGCCCGCCAGGTGTACCTGCGGCGGCTGACGGACGCGCACCTGTCCTTCCCCAGCCCGTCCGCGAGCCCCAGCCCCGGATCCGGCCCCGCGTCCAGCCCGAGCCCCGGATCCGGCCCCGCATCCAGCCCGAGCCCCGGTTCCGGGCCTACCGGCGGGGCCCCGCAGTCGCCGCCCGCCACCGGCGCCCCCACCTCTTCCCCTTCCCCCACCGGCTCCCCCGAGCTCGGTTCGCGGGTGCTGGAGGGGCTCGGGAGCGAGGGGTTCCTGGAGGACAAGCTGGGGGCGGCCGGGGCCACCGCCGCGCAGGCCCGCACCGTGCGGATCGTGTTCCGGACCTCGAATGTGATCGTCACCGTCGAGTACAGCGTCCAGCCGTCCGCTCCGGGGAAGGTCCCCCCTGCCGCGGAAACGCAGGACAAGACCCGTCAGTTGGCCGAGGCCCTCGCGGAGCGCTTCAGCGAGTGAGCGCGCCGCTCCCGGGGGGCGTGCACCGCCCGCGTGACGGCGCGCACAGCAGGCTCGCTCCGGATCGGGCTACCGTTGCGGGGGTCCCACACCCCTGAAGCACGACCCTGAAGCACCGAGATGTCCCCAACGTCTGAAGGAACCATGCACCGATCAGCCTCGCGCCTCACCCGCGTTCTCGCCTGCGCAGCCGTCCCGGTGATCCTCACCGTCGCCGGCTGCTCCTCCGACTCGGGGAAGTCCTCGTCGGGCTCGGACTCCGGCAAGAAGTCCTCCTCGTCCTCCTCGTCCAAGCCGGGCACGAAGGGCTCGACCGCGCTGGAGAAGGTCGCGTACGAGAAGCTGCCGGACCCCTGCAAGGCGGTCTCCGCCAAGACGATCGAGTCCCTCGTCCACGACGCGAAGGACAAGAACGGCACGGCCGCCAAGTCGAACGACCTCGCCAACCGCGCCAGCTGCTCCTGGAACGGTCTGGAGACGGACGGCACGAAGGGCTCGCAGTACCGCTGGCTGTCCGTGTCCCTGGTGCGCTACGACTCGCACGCCTCCCTCGGCAGCGGCAACAAGCGCGCGGAGGATCAGTACAACAAGCAGATCGAGCTCGCGAAGACCACCAAGGACGCGCACGACGTCAAGGTCGAGAAGACCGACGGGGTCGGGGACCAGGGCACGTCCGTGGTCTACGGGGTCAAGAAGGACGTCGACTTCTTCAACACCACCATCGTGGCCCGCACCCAGAACGTCGTGGTGACCCTCGACTTCAACGGTGCCGCCTACGAGGGCGCGGGCGCGCCGGACCAGGGCAAGATGCTCCAGGACGCGATCGCCGCGGCCAAGGAGGTCGTGACCTCGGTGGCCAACGGCGGCAACGACCAGGCGCCTTCCGGTGCGGAGTCCCCGTCGGCTTCCGCTTCGGCTTCCGCCTCCCCGTCGGGGTCGGCCTCGCCGAAGCAGTAGGGGTCTGCGGCGCGGGTGACGCAGGGTCACCCGTACGCTGTGCCTGCCTGTAGCTTCGCAAGGGGAGGGGATCGCGAGTGGCCGCGATGCAGCTGACTCGTACGCACCGGATTCTGATCGGTCTCGTGGTCGCCGGAGCCCTCGTCATCGCGGGGATCGGTTTCGCGGGTTCGTACGCCGCGGTCCGTGCGCTGGCGTTGAAGAAAGGCTTCGGCAGCTTCTCGCTGGTGTTCCCGATCGGTATCGACGCGGGTATCTGCGTGCTGCTCGCGCTGGACCTGCTGCTGACCTGGATCCGGATCCCGTTCCCCCTGCTGCGGCAGACGGCCTGGCTGCTGACCGCGGCGACGATCGCGTTCAACGGTGCGGCGGCCTGGCCGGACCCGCTGGGCGTGGGCATGCACGCGGTGATCCCGGTGCTGTTCGTCGTGACGGTGGAGGCGGCGCGGCACGCCGTGGGCCGGATCGCGGACATCACCGCGGACCGGCACATGGAGGGGGTGCGGATCACCCGCTGGCTGCTGTCGCCGGTGCCGACGTTCAAGCTGTGGCGCCGGATGAAGCTGTGGGAGCTGCGTTCGTACGAGCAGGCGGTCGGGATGGAGCAGGACCGGCTGATCTACCAGGCTCGGCTCCAGGCCCGGTTCGGGCGTGCGTGGCGGCGGAAGGCGCCGGTGGAGGCGCTGATGCCGCTGCGGCTGGCGCGGATCGGCGTGCCGCTGGCGCAGACGGCGCCGGAGGGGCTGGCGGCGGCGGGCATCGACCCGGTGCTGCTGCCTCCGGCGGTCGTGAGGGCTCCGGCGGTGGCGGCGGGGCCGGCGGCTGCGGCTGTGGCGGCGGGTCCGGCTGTGGCGGGTGCCCCGGTGGCGGCTGCGGCTGTGGCCGGTCCGGCTGTGGCGGGTGCCCCGGCTGCGGGTCCGGAGGCGGCGGCCGCCCCGGCCCTGCCGGTGGCGCCCGGGGCCGGGCAGGGTGTCGCCGCGGCGGTGCCGGCCGCCCGGGCCGCGGGGCCGGTTCCGGCCCTGGCGGAGGTTCCGCAGGCCGCCGGGGCCGCGGGGCAGCAGGGGCCCGGGGGTCCGATGGGGCCCGAGGGGGCAGCGCAGCCCGTGCCGGCCGGGGCGGCCGTGCAGGCAGTGCAGCCCGGGGCGGCCATGGAGCCCGGGGCGGCCGTGGAGCCCGCCGGGCCCGAGGAGTCGGACGGTCCCGAGCAGTGGGAGGGGCTGGACCGGGCCGCCGCGCGGCTGGGGCAGGCGAAGCTCGCCCAGGCGCCGACGCCGTTCGCGGTCGCTCCGGAGGCCATGCCGGCCCCGCACGACAGTGCCTGGTTCGCCGGGCCGAAGGCTCCGCAGGCGATGTACGAGGGCGGCTACAACCCGCAGTACGTGGAGGGTCTGGAGCCGACCCCGGTGATGCCCCCGGCCGGCCCCGAAGCGGCGGGAGCCGACGAGTCCGACGAGGCGCACGACATCCTCGACCAGGAGAAGTTCGAGGAGGCGGCGTACGAGGCGTACCACGCCCACGTGGAGGCCAACCGCGCCCACCCGACCGCCCAGCAGCTGGACCAGGAACTCGCCGCGAGCTACGGGTTCTCCCACCCGGACAGCGTCTCGGTGATCGACGCCATGCTGCCGACGCTGAAGCAGCGCTACCAGCGCCACCTGGAGAACAAGTTCATCTGAGCTGAGCCGCCCGCGCGGAAGGGCCCGCACCCCGGATCACCGGGGTGCGGGCCCTTTCCCGTTCAGCGGCCGTCTCAGCCGGCGAGCAGCGTCCGCACCCGGTCCGCGCCGACCGCGAGGAGCAGCGTGGGCAGGCGGGGGCCGGTCTCGCGGGTGACGAGCAGGCGGTAGAGCAGGGCGAAGAACTCGCGCTGGGCGACCTTGAGCTCGGGGGTCGGCTTGGCGTCGGGCTCCAGGCCCGCCATGACCTTCGGGACGCCGTAGACGAGGGTGGTGAGCCCGTCGAGCGACCAGTGGGTGTCGAGGCCCTCCAGCAGCATGGCCAGGGAGCGGCGGCCCTCCTCGTCGAGGGAGGCGAGCAGCTCGGCGTCGGGCTCCTCGCGGACGAGGGTGCGCTGGTCGGCCGGAACCTGGGTGGTGATCCAGTTCTCGGCGCGGTCCAGGCGCGGGCGGACCTCGTCGAGGGAGGTCAGCGGCTTCTCCGGGTCGAGGTCGGAGAGGATGCGCAGGGTCTGCTCGTCGTGTCCGGCGGTGATGTCGACGACCGACGCGAGGGTGCGGTACGGCATCGGGCGCGGGGTGCGGGGCAGCTCGTGCGAGGCCACGCGGACGGCGCGCGAGTACGCGGCGGCGTCGGCCGGCAGCACGGAGCCGTCGGCGACCTTGCCCTCCAGCTTGTCCCACTCGTCGTAGAGCCGCTGGATCTCCTGGTCGAAGGCGATCTTGAACGACTGGTTGGGGCGGCGGCGGGCGTACAGCCAGCGCAGCAGCTGCGGCTCCATGATCTTCAGCGCGTCGGCCGGGGTGGGGACCCCGCCCTTGCTGGAGGACATCTTGGCCATGCCGCTGATGCCGACGAAGGCGTACATCGGGCCGATGGGCTGCTCGCCGCCGAAGAGGCCGACGATCTGGCCGCCGACCTGGAAGGAGGAACCCGGGGAGGAGTGGTCGACGCCCGAGGGCTCGAAGATCACGCCCTCGTAGGCCCAGCGCATGGGCCAGTCGACCTTCCAGACCAGCTTGCCGCGGTTGAACTCGGACAGCTTGACGGTCTCGGTGAACTGGTCCTCGGTGCAGACGTAGGTCAGTTCGGTGGTCTCGTCGTCGTACGCGGTGACCTTGGTGAAGTCCTTGTCGCACTGGCCGCAGTACGGCTTGTACGGGAAGTACTCGGCGCCCTCGGCGCTGCCGTCGTCCTCGCTGGCCGCGCCGGAGCCCTCGGCGGCCTCGATCTCGGCCTCGTCGAGGGGCTTCTGCTGGGGCTTCTTGCCGCCCGGCTTCTGCTTGGTGCGGTACTGGTCGAGGACGGCGTCGATGTCGGCGCGGTGCTTCATCGCGAACAGGACCTGGTCGCGGTAGGCGCCGGAGGTGTACTGCTCGGTCTGGCTGATGGGGTCGTACTCGACGCCCAGCTCGGCCAGGGCATCGACCATGGCGGCCTTGAAGTGCTCCGCCCAGTTCGGGTACGAGGAGCCCTCGGGGGCGGGCACCGAGGTCAGCGGGCGGCCGATGTGCTGGGCGTGCGACTCCTCGGTGACGCCGGGGATGCCCTTGGGGACCTTGCGGTAGCGGTCGTAGTCGTCCCAGGAGATGAGGTGGCGGACCTCGTGGCCCCGGCGGCGGATCTCGTCCGCGACCAGGTGCGGGGTCATGACCTCGCGCAGGTTGCCCAGGTGGATCGGGCCCGACGGGGAGAGGCCGGACGCGACGACGATCACCGGAGCGCCAGCGACTGATGTTTTCGCGCCGGGGGCTCGGCGCTCCGCCTCGGCGATGACCTCGTCCGCGAAACGGGAGACCCAGTCGGTCTCTGTGCTGCTCTGCGCGCTCTGAGCCACGACACGTCCTTCTATCTCGAATGCTGGCTTCGGCCATTCTCCCAGACGGACGGGGCCGCTCCGGGGTTGCTTCCGTCTGGTGATACGGCGCCGATATGCCGGGAAGCGGGGAGCCTCCGCGTGGGATACTCGGCACTTGTCGGAACACCCAAGTACACGCTCGGGCACAACCTCACAGGAACGGCAGCTCATGGCCTCGGTCCCTTCCCTCGCTTCCTCCGTCGAACAGCGCGTCTCGGACGCCCTCGCCTCCGCCCTGCCGGAGGCCGGTGCGGCCGACCCGCTGCTGCGACGAAGCGACCGGGCCGACTTCCAGGCCAACGGCATCCTGGCGCTCGCGAAGAAGGCCAAGGCCAACCCGCGGGAGCTGGCGACGACCGTGGTCGAGGCCATCCCGACGGGTGACCTGATCAAGGAGATCGAGGTCTCGGGCCCCGGGTTCCTCAACATCACCGTCTCGGACGAGGCGATCGTCCGGACCCTCGCGGCGCGCGCCGCCGACGACCGCCTCGGCGTGCCGCTGTCCCCGACCGCGGGCACCACGGTGATCGACTACGCCCAGCCGAACGTGGCCAAGGAGATGCACGTCGGCCACCTGCGGTCGGCCGTGATCGGCGCGGCGATGGTGGAGATCCTGGAGTTCACGGGCGAGAAGGTGGTCCGCCGCCACCACATCGGCGACTGGGGCACCCAGTTCGGCATGCTGATCCAGTACCTGCTGGAGCACCCGCACGAGCTGGACCACAAGGACGGGGAGGGCGAGGCGTCCGGCGAGGAGGCCATGTCCAACCTCAACCGCCTGTACAAGGCCTCGCGCGCGCTCTTCGACTCGGACGAGGAGTTCAAGACGCGGGCCCGGGCGCGGGTGGTGGACCTCCAGGCGGGCGACGAGGAGACCCTCGCGCTGTGGCAGCGGTTCGTGGACGAGTCGAAGATCTACTTCTACTCGGTCTTCAACAAGCTGGACATGGACATCCAGGACCCGGACGTGGTCGGCGAGTCGGGCTACAACGACATGCTGGTGGAGACCTGCAAGCTGCTGGAGGAGTCGGGCGTGGCCGTCCGTTCCAACGGTGCGCTGTGCGTGTTCTTCGACGAGTACAAGGGCCCGGACGGCAACCCGACGCCGCTGATCGTCCAGAAGTCGGACGGCGGCTTCGGCTACGCGGCGACCGACCTGTCGGCGATCCGCGACCGCGTGGGGAACCTGAAGGCGGACACGCTGATCTACGTGGTGGACGCGCGGCAGTCGCTGCACTTCAAGATGGTCTTCGAGACGGCCCGCCGCGCCGGCTGGCTGAACGAGGACGTCAAGGCCGTCCAGCTGGCCTTCGGCACGGTCCTGGGCAAGGACGGCAAGCCGTTCAAGACCCGTGAGGGCGAGACGGTCCGACTGGTCGACCTGCTGGACGAGGCGGTGGAGCGGGCGACGTCCGTCGTGCGCGAGAAGGCCGAGAAGGTGGGCCTGACCGAGGCGGAGATCGTCGAGAACGGCCAGTACGTGGGCATCGGCGCGGTGAAGTACGCCGACCTGTCGACGTCCGCGTCCCGCGACTACAAGTTCGACCTGGACCAGATGGTCTCGCTGAACGGCGACACCTCCGTCTACCTCCAGTACGCGTACGCCCGGATCCGCTCCATCCTGCGCAAGGCGGGCGAGCGCCGGCCGGCCGCGCACCCGGAGCTGGAGCTGGCCCCGGCCGAGCGCGCGCTGGGCCTGCACCTGGACGGGTTCGGCACGCTGGTCGCGGAGGCGGCGCAGGAGTACGCGCCGCACAAGGTGGCGGCGTACCTGTACCAGCTGTCCTCGCTGTTCACGACGTTCTACGACCAGTGCCCGGTGATCAAGCCGGAGCCGGAGCTCGTCGTCGCCGAGAACCGCCTGTTCCTGTGCGAGCTGACCGCCCGCACCCTGAGCAAGGGCATGTCCCTCCTGGGCATCCGCACCCCCGAGAAGCTCTGACGCACCGCCCCACGACGGCCCCCGGCGCAAACCACCCCGCGCCGGGGGCCGTCGCGCTCTATCGTGGAAGGCGTCCGATCCGAGGAGGAGCCGGGAATGACGACCGCGACGCCTGCGCCGGGTGGATCCGTACCGCCGATGCCGGAGTACACGCCGAAGGCCCTGCGCGCCGCCATAGCGGCTCACGCCCCGGCCCTGCTGCCGGACTTCGACTCCGCTTGGCGGCGCCAGATCTGCGACGCCTACGACATCGGTCCGGTCCCGGCGTTCATGGCCCGCTGGTGGGGCGAATACGCCCTCGCGCGCGATCCCGGGCTCGACCGGCACGTGGCGGGCCTGGAAGCCCGTGCCGCCGAAGCCACGGACGCCGACGCGGCCCGTGAGCTCCTCGACGCGGCTTCCCGCATCCGCTACCGGCTGCGTGCCCTGGAGCCCGGCGAGTGAGCGAGGAGTTCACCGGGCCGCCGTGGGCAGTTGACTACACCCAGGACGCCGAGAAGTACCGGATCAGCCTGCCCGACGAACCCCGGGAGGCGTGCCGTGAGGCCCTCTTCGAGCTGCTGACCGCACGCCACCCGTACCGCGGGGAGAACGTCGAACCGGGCGCGATCGTGGTCGAGGAGTTCTGGCAGTAGCCGGCGCCGTGACGCCCGGCGGTCGACGGCGCCCTCGCCGGGGGGTCGCGCGTTTGTTCGGCCGGGCAACATCAAGCGGTAGCCGCCCGTTCACACGGCCCTCCTACGTTCGGCGCGACCGTGCCGAACACCCGAGGGGAATCTCCCGCACATGCGCCGCAGACCGTTGAAGACGCTCACCGTCCTGGCCATAGCCAGCGCCGTGGCCGCCGGCACCGCCGTCACCGCGAACTCCGCGCCCCAGCAGAGCGACTCGCACCAGGACATCCGGAACGTCATCTACCTCCTCGGTGACGGAATGGGCCGCACCCACGTGACGGCCGCCCGCGACCGGTTCATGGGCGCCGGCGGCAAGCTCACCATGGAGACCCTCCCCAACACGGGCGCGGTCGCCACCTACGCCGTCGAGAAGAACAGCGCCAAGCCGGCCCTGGTCACCGACTCGGCCAGCTCCGCGACCGCCTGGGCTTCCGGTGTGAAGACCTACAACGCGGCCATCGGCGTGGACGCGTACGAGAAGAAGGTCGGCACGCTGATGGAGCAGGCCCACGCGGCCGGCTTCGCCACGGGCAACGTCTCCACCGCCGAGATCACCGACGCGACCCCGGCCGCCCAGTTCAGCCACGCGCTGCTGCGCGGCTGCCAGGGCCCGACGTACTCCGACGCCGCCTGCCTGCCCAAGAAGGACGACGGCAGCTACGAGGCCGCCCCGGCCGACAAGACGCTGGTCACCCCGATCGCCGAGCAGATCGCCCGCAACGGCACCGCCGACGTCATCCTCGGCGGCGGCCTGGCCCGCTTCGAGCCGGACGACCAGAAGGCCCTCCAGGCGCAGGGCTACCAGGTCCTCGGCAGCTTCGGCGACCCCAAGCTGCCCGCGCAGACGGCCGCCAGCCAGAAGGTCGCCACCAAGGCCGACCTGGACAAGGCCAACGGCAAGAAGGTCATCGGCCTGTTCAACCGCGGCAACCTGACCGTGGAGCACAACAAGGCGGCCCTGCCGGCCGACGCCGCGCAGAAGCAGGAGCCCTCGCTCGCGGACATGACCCGCAAGTCGATCCAGCTGCTGACCGACCGCAAGGGCGGCTCGTACGACCGCGGCAAGTCGAAGAAGGGCTTCTTCCTCCAGGTCGAGGGCGCCCAGATCGACAAGCGCTCGCACGCGAACGACGCCGCGCAGACGCTCGACGAGATCAAGGCGTTCGACGACGCGGTCAAGGCCGCGTACGAGTTCGCGAAGAAGGACGGCCACACCCTCGTGATCGTCACGGCGGACCACGAGTGCGCCGGCTTCAACATCATCGAGAAGGGCACGTACACCAACGCCGAGGCCGTCGCGCCCCCGGCCAACACGGACGCCGGCAACCCCGCCAACAACAGCGTGCCCTCGCGTTCCTCCTCGGGCGCCAAGGACCCGGCCCGCTCCAGCGGCATCGTCAACGGCGCGGGTGCCGGTGACACGAAGAACTTCGCCCCGGCGACCTTCCGCACCCCGGACGACCCGAAGGACGTCAAGGACGGCAGCCCCGAGGCCAGCCTGTGGCTGACCTACCTGTCCGGCAACCACACCGGCGCGGACGTGCCGATCTTCGCCTACGGCCCGGGCGGCAACGCCTTCGCCGCGAGCCAGATCAACACCGAGCTGTACGGCAAGATGTACCGCTCGCTGTTCGGCCGCTCCCCGCAGCAGCACTGATCCCCGGGCGGCCGGGGCCGGGGGCGCACTACCCCGGCCCCGGCCGCCCGCTTTTCCCCCAGGAGCACCCCCGATGTCGCTGACGTACCTCCCCCGCGCGGCCGCCGCCGCCACCGCCGTGGCCGCCCTCCTCGCGCTGGCCACCGGCTGCTCGGGCGCCGCAGCCCCCGCCGCCAAGGACCCCGCCCCGGCCGCCGCCCCGGTGTCCCTGCCCGCCCCGCGCAGCGCGCCGGCCCCGGCCGCCGTCCTCACCCCCGCGCCCGCCGCGGGCGAAGTCCGCACCGAGCAGGGCCCGTTCACGGACCGGGTGAAGCTGACGGACCTGAAGCTGACCGGGACCCCGTCCGTCACCGGCCACATCGCCATCAGCTCGGACGTCAGCGACACCCTGGCCCTGGAGATCACGGCCGCCTACTACGACGCCCAGGGCCGCCTGCTGGGCACCGGCAGCTTCCGCTACCAGGAGGAGGGCGAGGACTCGCACGCCCAGGAACACCACGACGGCCCCCGCGCGGCCGGCGACGGCGTCGACTTCACCGTCCCCGCCGACCACCTCACGGGCACCCCGGCGAGCGCGGTCCTGACGATCCCGGTCCTGGTGAACGAGTAGCCGCCGCGGGACCCCGCCGGTCAGTCGAGGACGCGTCTGACCGGCTGACCGGTGATGCGGGCGATCGTCTCGAAGTCGGCGTCCTGGTGGAGGACCGTGAGTCCGTGCTGCCGGGCGATGACGGCGACCAGCAGGTCGACCGGACTGGCGCACTGGTGCGCCCCCGCGTCGGCGAGTTCGCGCTGGAGGGTGGCCGTGTCCTCCCAGACGGAATCGCGCGCCACCCAGTACGGGAAGGTCTCCTTCAGGAGGCCGTCGGCCTCGTAGTACGCGGGACGGCCGCCCACCGCCCGCAGGAACTCCTGGCGCACGGGCTCACAGAGCCCGACCAGCCCCGCCGCGACCGCGCCGTCCCACTCGGGATCCGCCTGGCCCCGGTAGAAGCGCACGAGCGCGCTCGTATCGATGAGGAAGCTCTCACTCACGCAGCCGACTGCTCCTTGCCGCCGTCAGGCTCTGCCCCGTAGCCGATCGCCCCGAAGTCGATCTCGCCGTCGGAGACCATCTGCCGCATGCGCTCCACGGCGGCGGCGCGGCGGCGGCGGTCCGCGACCTCCCGCAGTGCGGCGTTGACGGTGTCCTTCTTGGTCGTCGTGCCGAGGTGACGGGCCGCCTCGGCCAGAGCCTCGTCATCCAGGTCGATCACGGTTCTGGACATGGACGCCTCCAGGTGACGGGTACGGTGCCGACTGCGCGTATATCCGATTCCCAAAAAGGATATACCCTCGCGCCCGTCACGTGACGCGAGTCACAGGGAACCTTCCCCCGGGCCGCCGCCTCCTCGATGTGTCGGCAACGCACACACCAAGGGGGACCCGCATGCACACGGACGACACCACACGCCGCAGGACCGGAACCGCACTGGCCGCGCTGCTCGCCGCCGACGGGCTGGCGCACCTGTACTGGGCCACCGGCGCCACCTGGCCCGCCCCCGACGAACGCGCCCTCTCCCTGGCGGTCCTGGGCACGGAGGTCTCCTTCGCCCCGCCCGTCGTCCTCCCGCTGGCCGCGCTCACCCTCACCGCCGGCGCCGCCGTCCTCGCCCACTCCCGCCGCCGCGGCGGCCGGGCCGCACGGGCCGTCACCGGCGCGGTGGCGGCGGGCCTGACCGTACGCGGCCTCGCGGGCCTGGCCTGGGCCGCCGGGCTCCTGCCCAGCCCGCCCGACAGCCCCTTCCACACCCTCAACCTCGCCCTCTACACCCCCGCCTGCCTCGGCTTCGGCTGGGCGGCCGCACGGCTGGCGCGCGCCAGATGACCCCGGCCGACCGCGAACGCGGCATCGCCCTCGCCCGCGCCGCCCGCGCCGGGAACACCCTCGCGCTCCACGACCTCCTCGACCACCTCACCCCCTACGTCACCCGGATCTGCGCCCCCATCGCCCTCGCGGACGGCCCGGACGCCGCCCAGGAGGCGCTGCTGGCCGTCTTCACCGCCCTGCGCGCGCTGCGCGACCCCGAGGCGCTGTACGGGTGGGTGCGGGCCATCGCGGTCCGCGAGGCCGTCCGCACGGCCCAGCGCGGCTCCCGCGCCCGCCCCACGCCCGACCTCACCGACGTCCCGGCCAAGGGCGACCCCCACCTGGCCTCGGACATCGAAGACGTCCTGGCCCGCCTCTCCCCCGCCCACCGGGCGGTACTCGTCCTGCGGGACGTGGAGGGCCTGGACGAGGAGGCCGCGGCCGCCGTCCTGAACGTCCCGCCCGGCACCGCCAAGTCCCGCCTCCACCGGGCCCGTTCCAGCTTCCGAAAGGCGTGGTCCGCATGAGCCGCGAGATCGACGACATCCACCGCCTCCGCATCATGGCGGCGGGCGTACGCGGCGCGACGGTCGTGGAACGGACCCTCCCCGCCCCCTTCGAGGAGGTCTGGCCGCTCATGTCCGCCCTGGACTTCCTCCCCGACCTGCACCACACCCGCCTCCTCCACACCGAGGGCGACCGGATCGAACTCCTGGCCCGCAGCAAGTACGGCTTCCGCGCCCGCCTGCGCGGCTACCGCCGGCCGGGCTGGTGCTGGCTCCAGAGCCGCTTCCTCCTGGTGGGCCTGGCCGCCGCCCCCGTCCCGGAGGGCACCCGGATCGCCCTGACGGGCGGAGTCCGCGTCCCCACCCGGGCGGCGGTCCTCCCCTTCGGCACCCAGCCGGAACTGGCCGCGGCCGCCCGCCGCCTGGAGTCCCGGCTGGCCCCTAGGCCGTCTCTTCCGGATCTTGCCTGACCCGCGCCGCCCGGCACCGCACCTCGCCGCCTTGGCAGGGCACCAAGTACGTCCAGTACGGCGGCGCCCCGCCAAGGCGCCGATGCACGGCACCGGACAACGCGGGCTTGACCGGCAAGATCCGAAAGAGACGCCCTAGCCTGGCCCGCCGGGAGGCGACGGGTTCACCCGGACGGCCCGGTTCCGCCCCGCAGGGACGGGTAGGGGACGCCCCGTCCACCCCCGCCCCACCCCGGAGGCCCCCGTGCCCGACATGAACGGCCCCTACAAGCCCGGCACCCCCTGCTGGATCGACCTGATGGTCCCCGACCAGCAGGCCGCCCTCGACTTCTACTGCGACCTCTTCGGCTGGCAGGGCGAGGTGGGCCCGCCCGAGCAGGGCGGCTACTCCGTCTGCACCCTCAAGGGCAAGCCGGTCGCGGGGATCATGAAGGCCATGAACCCGGACGGCACCACCCCGGACCCCATGCCCCCCACCGTGTGGACCACCTACCTCTCCACGGACGGCATCGACTCCACCCTCAAGTCCGTCACCGACGCCGGCGGCACGGTCATGATGGGCCCGGTGGACGTCATGGACCTCGGCCGCATGGCCGTGATCGCCGACCCGGCCGGCGCCGTCGTCGGCCTCTGGCAGCCCGGCACCTTCGACGGCGCGGCCATCGTCAACGAGCACGGCGCCCTGATCTGGAACGAGCTGACCACCCCCGACCTGCCGGGCGCGTCCGCGTTCTACTCCTCGATCCTGCCCGTCTCCACGGCCCGCTCCGAGCTGCCCGGTGCCGAGGACTACCTCGAGTTCCAGGTCGCCGGCCGCGCCGTGGGCGGGATGATGGACCTGAGCAAGCTCCCGCCGGGCGTTCCGCCGCACTGGCAGCCGTACTTCCACGTGGACAGCGTGGACGACATCCAGGCGGCAGCCGTCCGCGCCGGCGGCACGGTCCTGGCCCCGGCCTTCGACATGGCGGCGGGCCGCATGGCCGTCCTGGCCGACCCCCAGGGCGGAGCGTTCTCCGTCATCACGGCCTCCATGCAGGAACAGCCGGCCTGACCGACCCCCGGCCCGGCCTCAGAAGGGGGGCCAGGGAGAGCCCGGCGGAGGCGTCGGGTTCTCCCGCTGACCGTCGCGCATGTGCGGCGGCCAGCGCCGGTCGATGACGGCCGCTGCCTCCTTGCAGGCACCGCAGGCACTGTCCCACCCTGGCATCCACGGATACGGGGAGGCCGAGAGGCCCTCGTGCCGAATTCCGCACAGGGTCGCGCCGGAACCCGTGTAGGCGTAGGCCAGGTCGTAGGCGTGGGCCACGCCCTCGGGCAGCCGGGGCGACTCCGCCCGCTCCCACCGCTCGTCCACGGGCGCGTACTGCGGCCGCGAGGCCTCGCGGGGGTCGTGCCCCAGCTCGGTCCACGCGTAACACCAGCCGCAGAACCACCGCTCCCTCACGGGCAGCTGCCACGCCTCGACCGGTTCCCTCACGGGCCACGCCCGCATCTCGCGCCCACACACGTCGCACGTCACGACCCGATCGTGTCACGGCCGTCGCAGCGGAACTCCGCCCAGACGACCTTCCCCGGCGACCGGGGCAGCACCCCCCACACGTCGGAGACGCCCTCCACGATCCGCAGCCCGTTCCCCGGGGCCCGCCCCAGCATCCGCGACCGCCCGGGGCCGCTGTCGTGCACCTCGACGCGCAGGCAGCACCCGAAGCTCAGCAGCCGCACCCGGTACGACCGGCCGCGCGGCACCCCGTACCGCAGGGCGTTGGCCGCCAGCTCACTGACACAGAGCACGACGTCGTCCCGCCGATCCGCCAGCCCCCACGCATCGAGCGTCTCCCGAACGAAATCCCGCGCCGCGGAGACCGTTTGATAGGCCCGGGGGAACAACCGCTCGCGCATCAGCCCGGGTTGAGTATTTAGATCCACGGGACGAGGGTCGCGTGGCGTGACTAGCCTGCGACAGAGCGCCGACCCGTACTCTGCAACGAGTACGGGCGGTCAGGGGATATTCCACGTCCGAAGGCGGGGAGTTCATCGCCATGCCAGCCAAGAAGCGCCCGCGCCCCAACGCGACGACCATGAAGATGGTCGGCCGCCAGGTGGCCGCTGCAAGGATCGCGAAGAACCTGACCCAGAAGCAGCTCGCCGACCTGATCAGCGTCGATGAGGAGAGCATCGGCTCCATCGAACAGGGCCGACGGGCGCTCATGCCGCACGTCGCTGAACTGCTGGACCTCCATCTGGGCCTGCCCGGCACGCTGACCGTCGCGGCCAACGAGATGCCTGCCGTGGACGTGATCCCGCCCTGGGCGGAGGAGTACATGGAGCTGGAGAAGCGGGCCATCGCTCTGTCCTGGTACGACAACCAGGTCATCCCTGGTCTGCTCCAGCCCGAGTGCTACGCCCGTGCCGTCTTCGCCTGCCGCGTCCCGGCCTACCACCAGGAGAAGATCGACGCACTGACCGCCGACCGGCTGGACCGCCAGAAGATACTGCACCGCTCGACCGCTCCGACGTTGAGCTTCGTCATCTGGGAGCCCGTCATCCGCCACCGCATCGGTGGCCGCAGGGTGCACGAGGAACTGCTGCGCTACCTACTCGCCTGCGCGGAACTCCCCGACGTTTCCATCCAGGTGATGCCACTCGACCAACCCATGCACGCGGCCCTCGATGGCCCCTTCACCCTCCTGGAAACCGCCGACCACCAGCACATTGGCTACACCGAGAGCCAGCGAGGCAGCCATCTCGTCACCGACCAGGACGAGGTCAGCATCCTGGCGCGCAAGTATGCGATGCTGCGGACGCAGGCACTCAACACACAGCAGACGCGAGGGCTGTTGGACCGCCTGCTAGGAGAGCTATGAGCACCGAACTCATGTGGTTCAAGTCCAGCTACAGCGGCAGCGAGGGCGGCCAATGCCTCGAAGTCGCCGTCACCTGGCGTAAGTCCAGCTACAGCGGCAGCGACGGCGGCGACTGCATCGAAGTGGCCACCACCCCCACCGCCATCCACGTCCGGGACAGCAAGGTCGAGGACGGTCCCGTCCTCGACCTCGCCCCCGCCAGCTGGGCGGCGCTCACCGGCTGGGTCAGCGGGTGATCGGGTACGACGTGCGGCCCGACGCGTCGTCGATCTCGTCGTGCGCCTTGCTGAGCAACTGTTCCTTCAGATCGTTCAGCGCGCGGGCCGCCGCGATCTCCTCGCCCACCCGGGCCTGATTACCGTCACTGGGGTGACGGCTGGCGTACCCGTGCCCGCGGACCTCGTTACCGTCCGGGAGCCGGACCAGGGCCGCCGCCCGGGTGCGCTTGTTGTCCTCCTGGAACTCCATCTCCACATGCCATCCGACGGCATCCTTCATGGCGATCACCTCCGTGGCCGCTGAATTCCAGGGTGCACCCGGCGGCCCGCCCGCGCATCAGGTCCACTGCTTGGAGGCGGCCTGGCCCGGCAGCGGCTTGCCGATCAGTGCCAGCGGGATGAAGAAGTTGACCTGGCTGATCGCGAGGACGAGGGTCGTCAGCGCCTTCTCGTCGTAGTGCTCGGCCGCCGCCGCGAACACCGCGTCCGAGACCCGCTCGGTGCCGGCCGGCGGGGCCGTCAGGACGGACTCGACCAGGGCCAGCGCCGCCCGCTCGGCCGCCGTGAAGCACAGGGCGTCCACCCAGGAGGAGACGGCGGTGATGCGCTCCTCGCTCTCGCCGGCGGCGCGCAGGGCGTCGGTGTGCATCGTCGTCAGGTAGGTGTTGGCGACGATCTGGCCCGCCCGCAGGTGCACCAGGGAGATCGTGGACTGCGGGACCGTGCCGTTGCCGATCACCTTGAACAGCATCCCGGTCAGCGCGCCCAGGTCGGGCAGCGTCTTGACGGGGTTGGACATGCGGGAGCGGGGGGTCTCGGTCATGATCGGCCTCTTCTCAAGTCGGTGTCAGGGTGTGGTTCTCACTGCACTGACCCGTCTCGCGAGGCGGATGTGACAGCCCGGGCGAAAAATGTCCCCGGGGCCGAGGGGGGCCGGCCCGCCTGACCGGCCCCCCTCGACCACCGGAGGTCACCGCTCGCGGCGCAGCCAGCCCGCGACCTCGGTCGCCCAGTACGTCAGGATCGTGTCGGCGCCCGCCCGCTTGATGCCGAGCAGGGTCTCCAGGATGGCGCGGTCGCGCTCGATCCAGCCCTTCTCCGCGGCGGCCTCGATCATCGCGTACTCGCCGCTGATCTGGTACGCCGCCACCGGCACGTCCACGGCCTCCGCGACCCGGTGCAGGATGTCCAGGTAGGGGCCGGCCGGCTTGACCATCACCATGTCGGCGCCCTCCTCCAGGTCCAGCGCCAGCTCCCGCAGGGACTCGCGGGCGTTCGCCGGGTCCTGCTGGTAGGTCTTGCGGTCGCCCTGGAGGGAGGAGGCGACGGCCTCGCGGAAGGGGCCGTAGAAGGCGGAGGAGTACTTGGCGGTGTAGGCGAGGACCGCCACGTCCTCGTGGCCCGTCTCGTCCAGCGCGTCGCGGATCACGCCGACCTGGCCGTCCATCATGCCGCTCGGGCCCACCACGTGGACGCCCGCGTCGGCCTGGACCTGGGCCATCTCCGCGTACCGCTCCAGCGTCGCGTCGTTGTCCACGCGGCCGTCGGCGTCCAGGACGCCGCAGTGGCCGTGGTCGGTGTACTCGTCCAGGCACAGGTCCGACATGATCACCAGGTCGTCGCCGACCTCGGCCTTCACGTCGCGGATCGCCAGCTGGAGGATGCCGTCCGGCTCGGTGCCCGCCGTGCCCAGCGCGTCCTTGTTCTCGTCCGCCGGGACGCCGAAGAGCATGATGCCGGCCACGCCCGCCTCGACGGCCTCGACGGCGGCCTTCCGCAGCGTGTCCCGGGTGTGCTGGACCACGCCCGGCATCGCCGAGATCGGCAGCGGCTCGCTGATGCCCTCCCGGACGAACGCCGGCAGGATCAGGTCCGAGGGGTGCAGCCGGTACTCCGCGACCATCCGCCGCATCGCCGGGGTGGTGCGCAGCCGGCGGGGCCGCGAGCCGGGGAAGGATCCGTACGCGCTCATCTTCTAGTCGCCTCTTCGAGCATCGACAGCAGTCGCCCCAAGCCTAGGGGGTGGGGCCCCCGCCCTCACGGCCAGTCGACCAGCGCCGTGAAGACGACCGTGTCCAGCACGACCAGTCCCGGCGCGGCGAACGCCAGCCCCACCCGCCGGGCCGTGTTGCGCACCCGCCACGGCAGCGCCCAGCAGCACACCAGCAGCACCAGGACCCCCACCAGCCCCGCCGTGAACACCGGCCAGGCGATCCGGAAGCCGGCGTCGAAGGCGTGCGCGGCCTCGGTGTCGCAGGAGTCGCAGGCCATCGGCGAGATCCCGGCGTAGAACAGCGCCACCAGCGCCATCGGCAGAGTCAACAGGGTGGAGACCAGCGGGGCCACGAAGGCCCGCCGGGCCGGAGCGTCACCGGCGGACAGGTTCTCGGTCATGCCCCCAGCCAACCCCGCCCGGCCCCTCACCGGAATCCGCACACCTACTCAACCCGCTACTCAGCCCCGCACCGACGCCCGCCCCCGGATACGCCGAAGGGGCCCGGGTGCTCTGCGCACCCGGGCCCCTCCCGTCCCTAAAGCGGCCGGCGCCGCTAAGGCACTCACGTCGTGCGACGGCGCCGCGCGCCCGGCCGGCGCTCGCTGGGCCGGGCCACTGCCTCGCCGGCCTCCTTGGCCGCCTCGCGCCGGGCCTCCCCGTACGCGGCCAGCGCCTCCGCCAGCTTGCCCACGCTCGGCTCCGGCGACAGCACGTCCACGCGCAGGCCGTGCTCCTCCGCCGTCTTGGCCGTCGCCGGCCCGATACAGGCGATGACGGTCACGTTGTGCGGCTTGCCCGCGATACCCACCAGGTTCCGCACGGTGCTCGACGACGTGAAGAGAACGGCGTCGAAGCCGCCGCCCTTGATCGCCTCACGGGTGTCCGCCGGCGGCGGCGAGGCGCGCACGGTCCGGTAGGCGGTGACGTCGTCCACCTCCCAGCCCAGCTCTATCAGCCCGGCCACCAGCGTCTCGGTGGCGATGTCGGCGCGCGGCAGGAACACGCGGTCGATCGGGTCGAAGACCGGGTCGTACGGCGGCCAGTCCTCCAGCAGACCGGCGGCCGACTGCTCACCGCTGGGCACCAGGTCCGGCTTCACACCGAACTCGACCAGCGCGGCGGCGGTCTGCTCGCCGACCGCGGCGACCTTGATCCCGGCGAAGGCGCGCGCGTCGAGGCCGTACTCCTCGAACTTCTCCCGCACCGCCTTGACCGCGTTCACCGAGGTGAAGGCGATCCACTCGTAGCGGCCGGTGACCAGACCCTTGACCGCCCGCTCCATCTGCTGCGGGGTGCGCGGCGGCTCCACGGCGATGGTCGGCACCTCGTGCGGCACCGCGCCGTACGAACGCAGCTGGTCGGAGAGCGAAGCGGCCTGCTCCTTGGTGCGCGGCACGAGCACCCGCCAGCCGAACAGCGGCTTCGACTCGAACCAGGCCAGCTCCTCGCGGCGCGCGGCGGCGCCCTGCTCGCCGACCACGGCTATCACAGGACGGGAGCCCTCGGGGGAGGGGAGCACCTTGCCCTGCTTGAACACCTGGGCGATCGTGCCCAGCGTCGCGGTCCAGGTCCGCTGCCGGGTCGTCGTACCGCCCACGGTCACCGTCAGCGGGGTCTCCGGCTTGCGCCCGGCCGACACCAGCTCGGCGGCCGCGGCGGCGACCGTCTCCAGCGTGGCCGAGACGACCACCACGCTGCCCTCGCTGGCACCCACCTCGGCCCAGCAGCGCGGCGAGGCGTGCCTGGCGTCCACGAAGCGCACGTCCGCGCCCTTGTCGCCGCGCAGCGGCACACCCGCGTACGCGGGCACGCCGACGGCGGTCGCGACACCCGGGACGACCTCGAAGGGGATGCCCTCGTTGGCGCACGCCAGCATCTCGGCGGCCGCGTTCCCGTCGAGCCCCGGGTCGCCGGTGACGGCACGGACGACCCGCCTGCCGGAGCGCGCGGCCTCCATGACAAGATTGGCGGCGTCGCGGATCACCGGGACCCCGGCGGCGGCTGACTTCTCGTCAGCCACCGTCAGCTGCGGCGTGTCGACGCCCGCACGCGCGTGGGTCCGTACGACGTCGAGCACCTCGGGCTCGGCGATCAGCACGTCCGCGGCCGCGAGCGCCTCCACGGCGCGCAGCGTCAGCAGACCCGGGTCGCCGGGGCCGGCACCCAGGAAGGTGACGAGCCCTTGGACCGCGACGGCCGGGAATGCGGAGGGGGTGGGGCTTGAGGGGTTCAAAGGGATCGCTCCCCCATCAGACCGGCCGCGCCCTTGGCCAGCATCTCGTCCGCGAGTTCGCGGCCGAGCGCCATGGCCTCGTCGTACGACTGGGGCACGGGACCGGTGGTGGACAGCTGCACCAGCGTGGAACCGTCGAGGGTCCCGACGACACCACGCAGGCGCATTTCATTGACAATCTGGCCGTCGGCGAGGGCGCCCACGGGCGCGCTGCAGCCGGCCTCCAGGGCCGCGAGCAGGGCACGCTCGGCGGTCACGGCGGCCCGGGTGTACGGGTCGTCCAGCTGACCGAGCGCGGCGATCAGCTCCGTGTCGGACGCCAGGCACTCCACGGCCAGGGCTCCCTGACCGGGCGCGGGCAGCACGTTGTCGACCGACAGCAGGTCGGTCGCCTCGTCACCGCGGCCGATGCGGTTCAGCCCGGCGGCGGCGAGCACGACCGCGTCGAGCTCCCCGTCACGCACGAACTGGATCCGGGTGTCGACGTTGCCGCGGATGGCCACGCACTCGACGCTCTTCCCGAGGTTCCTCGCGTACGCGTTCAGCTGCGCCATCCGGCGCGGCGAGCCGGTACCGACCCGGGCCCCGTCCGGCAGCTGCTCGAAGGTCAGCCCGTCGCGCGCCACGAGGGCGTCACGCGGGTCCTCCCGCTTCGGCATGGCCGCGATGACCAGCTCGTCGGGCTGGGTGGTCGGCAGGTCCTTCAGCGAGTGCACGGCGAAGTCGACCTCGCCGCGCACCAGGGCGTCGCGCAGCGCGGTGACGAACACACCGGTGCCGCCGATCTGCGCGAGGTTCTCACGGGACACGTCGCCGTACGTCGTGATCTCCACGAGCTCCACGGGCCGGCCGGTGACCGCCCGGACCGCCTCGGCGACGTGCCCGGACTGGGACATGGCCAGCTTGCTGCGCCGCGTGCCAAGCCGGAGGGGCTGGTCGGGACGTGAGTTCATGATGCCCGTCCTGGGTCGTCGTTCTTCGGATCGGCCGCGTCCGCCCGGCTGACGGATGCCACCGTCTGAGGGTCGAGGTCGAAGAGTTCACGCAGCGCCTCGGCGTACCCGGCGCCGCCGGGCTCGCTCGCGAGCTGCTTCACGCGCACGGTCGGCGCGTGCAGGAGCTTGTCGACGACGCGGCGCACGGTCTGGGTGACCTCCGCGCGCTGGCGTTCGTCGAGGTCGGGTACCCGCCCGTCGAGGCGTGCCACCTCCATGGCGACGACCTCGGCGGCCATCGCCCGCAGGGCGACCACGGTCGGGGTGATGTGCGCGGCCCGCTGGGCGGCCCCGAACGCGGCCACCTCCTCGGCCACGATCCCCTTCACGGCGTCGACGTCGGCGGCCATGGGCGCGTCCGCGGACGCCTCCGCCAGGCTCTCGATGTCGACGAGCCGCACGCCCGGGATGCGGTGCACGGCGGCGTCGATGTCCCGCGGCATGGCCAGGTCGAGCAGGGCCAGCCGCACGGGAACGGCCCCGTCCCCCTGGCTCCGGACCACCCGGCGCGGCTGCCGCTGCGCGGCGGCCTCCCCCTGATCGGCCCAGGCCCCGTGCAGCTCCAGCGACCCGGCGTCCACCCCGGCGAGCGCGGACCGCCCGTCGCCGACGGGACAGACGTCTTCGGCGAGAGCCGCGGGAGCGATGGTCCGAGCCGCCCCGGCGTCGGCGAGCCGCCGCTGCCCGCCTTCAGCAGCCGCGACGAGCCGCGCCAGAACATCGGCATCGGCCAATTCAAGCCCCGCCGGCGATTGAGGCGCGGGGGTCTGGGGGCGGAGCCCCCAGACGGCCGGGGCCGAGCCCTGGGAGGGGGTCCGGGGCGCAGCCCCGGTTTCGGGAAGGGGCGGGGTGGGGGAATGCCCCGCAGGGCCCGACACCGCGGCCGCGACGTCGTCACCGGTCAGCACCAGCCCCGTGGCCCCGGTACAGGACACCACCACGTCCGCGACCGCCAGCTCATCGCCGACGGCGGACATCGGCACCGCCCGCGCCACCACACCGGTGCCCGAGGCAACCAGAATCTCCGCGAGACGCTCCGCCCGCTCCGCGGTCCGGTTCGCCACGGCGATCTCCGCGACCCCCACCCGCGCGAGCGTGGCGGCGGCCAGCGAGGACATCGACCCGGCGCCGATCACCAGCGCCCGCTTCCCGGCGGCCCAGTCCGCGACCGGCTCCCGCACGGCCAGCTGCTCCAGACCGAAGGTCACCAGCGACTGCCCGGCCCGGTCGATCCCGGTCTCGGAGTGCGCCCGCTTGCCGACCCGCAGCGCCTGCTGGAAGAGGTCGTTGATCAGCCGCCCGGCGGTGTGGAGCTCCTGCCCCAGCGCCAGGGCGTCCTTGATCTGCCCGAGGATCTGGCCCTCGCCGACGACCATCGAGTCCAGCCCGCACGCCACCGAGAACAGGTGGTGCACCGCCCGGTCCTCGTAGTGGACGTACAGGTAGGGGGTGAGCTCCTCCAGCGCGACCCCGCTGTGCTGGGCCAGCAGCGTGGACAGCTCGGCGACACCGGCGTGGAACTTGTCCACGTCGGCGTACAGCTCGATCCGGTTGCAGGTGACGAGCACGGTCGCCTCGGCCGCCGGCTCGGCGGCCAGGGTGTCGTGCAGCAGCTTGACCTTGGCGTCGACGGACAGCGAGGCCCGCTCCAGCACGCTCACCGGCGCGCTGCGGTGGCTCAGGCCAACGACGAGCAGACTCATGCCGGCATCACCGCCGGAACGTCACCCTCGGGCCCGCCCTTGCGCGAGGCGGCCGCGCCCCGCCCGGCCGGCGGCTCGACGGCGGCGGCCGGAGCGGCCCCGGTCCCACCGGCACCGGCAGCGACACCGGCACCCGCGCCGGAACCCGCGGCACCCTCGGCGGACGCACCCGCGCCCTCGGCCGCGGCCCCGGTCTCCTCGCCGGCCTTGCGCTGCTCGTGGAAGGCGAGGATCTGCAGCTCGATCGACAGGTCGACCTTCCGCACGTCCACCCCGTCCGGCACGGACAGCACGGTGGGCGCGAAGTTCAGGATGGAGGTGACCCCGGCCGCGATCAGCCGCTCGCTGACCTGCTGCGCGGCGCCCGCCGGGGTCGCGATGACCCCGATGGAGACGCCGTTCTCCTCGATGATCTTCTCGAGGTCGTCGGTGTGCTGCACGGGCATGCCGGCCACCGGCTTGCCGGCCATGGCCGGGTCGGCGTCGATCAGCGCGGCCACGCGGAAGCCGCGGGAGGCGAAACCGCCGTAGTTGGCCAGGGCGGCGCCGAGGTTGCCGATGCCGACGATGACGACGGGCCAGTCCTGGGTCAGCCCGAGCTCGCGGGAGATCTGGTAGACGAGGTACTCGACGTCGTAGCCCACACCACGGGTGCCGTAGGAGCCGAGGTAGGAGAAGTCCTTGCGCAGCTTCGCGGAGTTGACTCCGGCGGCGGCCGCGAGCTCCTCGGAGGAGACCGTGGGCACCGAGCGCTCGGAGAGCGCGGTGAGCGCGCGCAGGTACAGCGGAAGCCGGGCGACAGTGGCCTCGGGAATACCTCGGCTGCGGGTCGCCGGTCGGTGAGTTCGGCCAGTTGCCACGATGCTCCTGCGGGATGAGCGGGGCTGCAGGCGGCCTCGTGTCCCAGGACCGCCCCGTCGGAAGCAGGCTATGTCTTTGTGAACGCGTGCACAAAGATTGTGTCCGCTTTGTCCGAGCAAAGTGACCGGGGTCACGCGGGCTGGGCGTACGGGGCCTGACCCGGGAACGGGCCGAACCCGTTCAATTCCCGAGGGGGGCAAAACGGTACACACTCCTCATCGATACGCCCCCGAGACCCCATAAATCGCCCATGATGGTAACGGCCCGGAGGGTCAGGCTCCCAACGCCCGTCGGAGACGGTCCGGGTTCACCCTCCAGAAGGTGTGCTGCTCGCCGTCCACCAGCACGACCGGAATCTGCTCCCAGTGCCGGCGGTAGAGCTCCTCGTCCTGCGAGATGTCCTTCTTCTCCCACCGCGCACCCGTCTCGGCGCACACCTTCTCGATCACTTCCTGGGCGTCGTCGCAGAGATGGCACCCCGGCTTCCCGATGAGCGTCACCATCCGCTCCCCGGGACTCTTCTTTTCCTTACGTCGCAGCAAAGGGCTCATGCCGCCATTGTCCCGCGCCGGGCCCACCTGCCCGAAGAGTTAACCGCCCCGTTTCCCGGCGGTTCGGGAACTCCCGAACACAATGGCTATGCTCGCGTCATGGCCGCTCTGGGATGGCTCACCCCCCGTAGACGCTCCGCGACAGCGCGGAGCGTGCTGGCAGGCGAGGCCTCGGCCGAGGCCGCCCGCAAGAGCGCGCGGCCCGACGCCCCACCGCACGCCGAGCCGCACACCGCGCCGGCGCCGCAGCAGGCCCCCGGGACCGCGAGCGGAACCGGAACCGCCGCCGCCGCGGCGGCCGAGCCCGAGCCCGAGTTCCCCGTCCCCGGCGACGACCTCGCCGCCGCCTTCTTCGACCTCGACAACACCGTCATGCAGGGCGCCGCGATCTTCCACTTCGGCCGCGGCCTCTACAAGCGCGAGTTCTTCCGCCGCCGCGAACTGGCCCGCTTCGCCTGGCAGCAGGCCTGGTTCCGGCTCGCCGGGGTCGAGGACCCCGAGCACATGCAGGACGCCCGCGACAGCGCCCTGTCGATCGTCAAGGGCCACAAGGTCTCCGAACTGATGTCGATCGGCGAGGAGATCTACGACGAGTACATGGCCGAGCGGATCTGGCCGGGCACCCGCGCCCTGGCCCAGGCCCACCTCGACGCCGGCCAGAAGGTCTGGCTGGTCACCGCCGCCCCCGTCGAGACCGCCACGATCATCGCCCGCCGCCTCGGCCTGACCGGCGCCCTGGGCACCGTCGCCGAGTCCGTCGACGGCGTCTACACCGGCCGCCTGGTCGGCGAGCCCCTGCACGGCCCCGCCAAGGCCGAGGCGGTGCGCGCCCTGGCCGCCGCCGAGGACCTGGACCTCGCGCGCTGCGCCGCGTACAGCGATTCGCACAACGACATCCCGATGCTGTCGCTGGTCGGGCATCCGTACGCGATCAATCCCGACACAAAACTGCGCAAGCATGCCCGTGCACACGACTGGCGGCTGCGCGACTATCGGACCGGCCGCAAGGCCGTGAAGGTCGGCGTCCCGGCGGCCGCCGGCGTCGGCGCGATCGCGGGCGGCGCGGCCGCCGCGATCGCCCTGCACCGCCGCCGCAAGTAGCAACTCCGGGCCCCGCCCCCGCCGGCGGCGGGGCGGCGGCCATTCGCTCCCCTCTACCCGCGCCGTCGGCGCGGCACTCCGGGCTGCCCGACTCGGTCGCGGGACACCCTGGAAGCGTCCATTCCGCGCACCCAAATGATCAGTAATCGATCACCAACCAGGACTGAATATGCCCTCGACACGCAACGGAAGTGTCGGAACCGGTGATTTCAGCAACTGGGTGTAGCGCTGCCTGTACGAAGCGTTATTCTCCTCAAACGCATGCCGCCGCCCGCCTGTCGCCACGACGGGTGAACGGTCCCGCACTGCACGTGATGGAAGCTCTGCCTCTGGGAGTCCCGTGTACCCACCTGTCGGGGTTGACGCCTCGGGCCTGGCTACGCTGCGCGCAACGGTCCTCGACCACCTGCGCGGCTTCGTCCCCACCGCGTACGCCGTCCCCGCCCTCGCCGCCGTCCCTGCCGGCCTCGGCCCGGCCGGCCCGTGCTACGCCCTCACCGACGGCGGAGCGACGGTGGGCAGACGCGGTCGCGGCGCGGCGCCCGCCGCCGGCGGCGGGACGAGCGCGCCCACCGCCCGCCGCCCCACGGCGGACAGCGACCAGGCCCGCATGATGGACCTGGTCGAACGCGCCCAGGCGGGCGAGGCCGAGGCCTTCGGCCGCCTCTACGACCAGTACAGCGACACGGTGTACCGCTACATCTACTACCGCGTCGGCGGCAAGGCGACCGCGGAGGACCTCACCAGTGAGACCTTCCTGCGCGCGCTGCGCCGCATCTCCACCTTCACCTGGCAGGGGCGCGACTTCGGCGCCTGGCTGGTGACCATCGCGCGGAACCTGGTGGCGGACCACTTCAAGTCCAGCCGCTTCCGCCTGGAGGTCACCACCGGCGAGATGCTCGACGCCAACGAGGTGGAGCGCAGCCCCGAGGACTCCGTCCTGGAGTCCCTGTCCAACGCGGCGCTGCTCGAAGCCGTGCGCAAGCTCAACCCGCAGCAGCAGGAGTGCGTGACCCTGCGCTTCCTCCAGGGCCTCTCGGTCGCGGAGACCGCCCGGGTCATGGGGAAGAACGAGGGCGCGATCAAAACGCTCCAGTACCGGGCGGTCCGCACCCTGGCCCGCCTGCTCCCCGACGACGCCCGCTGACCTCACACCCGGTGACCCCTCGATGACGCTGTGGTCCGATCATCCTTCGTCCGTAACCCAAGTGCCGCGACGCTCGTTGTGCGGAATGCAGGCTCCCTGTGGACACGCCCTGCCCGAAGCCGCTCACTCGAAAGTGTGGATGTGCTCAAGGAAGGCAACCTTCCGGACACCTGGGGGAGTCGATCGTCATGACGAGAGGAGGTGCCGCCAGTGATCGCGAACGTGACCCCGCACCGGCGGGCGAACGCCTTCGCCCAGGCCTTGGAAGATCGGACCCCTTCCGACCTTTCGGAACCGGAACCGGCGGCCGAGCAGTCCGAGGCACCTGCCGAATCTGCCGACCACGACCGGTTGTTGGCCCTGGCGAGCGTGCTCGGCGAAAGAATGCCGCGCCCGGTGCTGGACCCCGAGGTCAAAGTGGTGCAACGAGCACAGCTCGTGGCCGCCATGGAGGCCATGGTGATGGAGGAGAGGGCCGGGGGCGGTGCCGCCGCGGACCCTCAGGTGCCCGAGCAGCGGACCGGCCGCGGCGCCCACCGGGCGACCTCGCTCCGGAAATTGCGGCCCCGCTCCCGCTGGTCCAAGGGCATCGCGGCGGGTGGCCTCACCGTGGGTGTGGCCGCCGGGGCCTTCAGCGGAGTGGCCGCTGCCAGCACCGACGCCCTGCCCGGTGACTCCCTCTACCCGGTCAAACTGGGCATGGAGGACCTCAAGCTGGGCCTGGCCGACGAGGACGCGGACCGGGGCGAGCTCTACCTCGACCAGGCCTCCAACCGCCTGTCGGAAGCGCGCCGGCTGATGGAGCGCGGCCGCTCCGGCCCCTTGGACCACGAGGTCCTGGGCGAGATCCGGCGTGCCCTGGCGGGCATGCAGCACGACGCGGCGGAGGGCCACCGGCTCCTCCAGGCGGCCTACGAACGGGACGGCTCGCTCGGCCCGATCCAGACGCTGTCCTCGTTCTCCCGCTCCCACCGCGACGCGTGGGGCCGGCTCCGCTCCAACCTGCCGCCCCAGCTCCACGACGTCGGCGACCAGGTGACCTCGGTCTTCCAGGCCATAGACGAAGACGTGGAGCCGCTCCAGGGCCTGCTGCCGAAGCCCCCGGAGCAGAACCGCGGCGGGCCGGGCTCCGGCCCGTCCACGGCGGACACCCCCACGGCACCGGGCAAGCACCAGCCGCCCGGCACCGCGTCGGGCGCCCCCGCCCAGCCCTCCACCCCCGCGGCCCCCAGCTCCCAGGGCAGCCAGGCCCCCGCGCCCGGCACCGGCCTCCTCGGCGGCACGGGCGACCTGCTCCACCCGCCGTCCCAGGGCGGCCGGTCCACCCCGGCCCCCCCGGTGGCCCCCGGCCTCCCCCAGCCGGACATCACCATCCCGCCCCTCCTCCCCAACCTCCTCCCGGGGTTGGGCATCAAGGCGGAAGACGCCGAGTAGGACGTGCGTAGGGGGGCGGGACCACCGCGTGGTCCCGCCCCCCTACGTCATGCCCTCAGAAGAACACGGACCTCCGCTGCACCAGCAGCTTGTACAGCGTGTGCTGGATCCGCTCCCGCACCTCGTCCGTCAGGTTGAACATCAGCATCGGATCCTCGGCCGCCTCCGGCGCGTACCCGTCCGTCGGGATCGGCTCCCCGAACTGGATCGTCCACTTCGTCGGCAGCGGCACCGCCCCCAGCGGCCCCAGCCACGGAAACGTCGGCGTGAGCGGGAAGTACGGCAGCCCCAGCAGCCGCGCCAGTGTCTTCGCGTTCCCGATCATGGGGTAGATCTCCTCCGCCCCCACGATCGAGCACGGCACGATCGGCGTCCCCGCCCGCAGCGCCGTCGAGACGAACCCGCCCCGCCCGAACCGCTGGAGCTTGTACCGCTCACCGAACGGCTTCCCTATCCCCTTGAAGCCCTCCGGCATCACCCCGACGAGCTCACCGGCCTCCAGCAGCCGCTGCGCGTCCTCCGCGCACGCCAGCGTGTGACCGGCCTTGCGCGCCAGCTCGTTGACCCCCGGCAGCATGAACACCAGGTCCGCCGCCAGCAGCCGCAGGTGCCGCTCCGCCGGATGGTGGTCGTGCACCGCGACCTGGAGCATCAACCCGTCCAGCGGGAGCGTCCCCGAGTGGTTCGCCACGATCAGCGCCCCGCCCTCCTTGGGGATGTTCTCCACACCCTTGACCTCGACCCGGAAGTACCTGTCGAACAAAGGCCGCATCAAGGACATCAGGACCTGGTCCGTCAGCTCCTTGTCGTAGCCGAACTCGTCGACCTCGTACTCGCCCGTGATCCGCCGCCGCAGGAACGCCAGCCCGCCCGCGATCCGCCGGTCCCACTCCCCCGCACCGCCCGCCCGCACCGCGGACGCCTCCACGGGCGCGAGCGGCTCCACCGGGGCGGCCTGCGGCCCGGACTCCGGCGGCCGCGCGGGGGCCGCCACCGCGTCCACCGCCCGCGCACCGCGCGCACCACCGCCGCGCCTGCGCGGCCGGTCCTCGCCGAACGGAATGACCTTGGCGTCCGCCACTACCGCTCCACTCCCTCGTCCACCTTCAACAGCCCCGCCACCCGGTCAACGGCCCGCCCCACCCGCTCCGGCGGCAGCAGCCCGTTCCCCCGGCTCCGCGCGAAGTCCGCGAAGGTCTCCGCCGTCGTGTACCGCGGCCGGAACCCCAGGACCTCGCGCATCTGCGCGGTCTCCACGACCCGCCCGTGCGTCAGCAGCCGAATCTGCTCCGGCGAGAAGTCCGTCGCCCCCACCGCCCGCAGCGCCTGCCCCACCCACGTCACCGCCGGCAGCAGCAGGGGCACCGCCGGACGGCCCAGCCGCCGCGCGCACTGCGACAGCAGCAGCACCCCGTCCCCCGCGATGTTGAACGTCCCGCTGTTCAGGGTCCCCCGCCGCGGCTCCCCGGCCGCCAGCCGCAGCACGTCCACCACGTCGTCCTCGTGCACGAACTGCAGCCGCGGGTCGTAGCCGAGGACCGTCGGCATCACCGGCATCGAGAAGTACTCCGCCAGCGCCGAGTCCGCGAACGGCCCCAGGATGTTCGCGAAGCGCAGCACGCACACCGCCACGTCCGGCCGCCGGCGCGCGAACCCCCGCACGTACCCCTCGACCTCCGCGGCCTCCTTCGCGAAACCGGCCGACGGCAGCGACTTGGGCTGCGTGGTCTCCGTGAAGACGGCGGGATCGCGCGCCGTGCCCCCGTACACGCTGGTGCTCGACTTCACCACGAGCCGCCGCACCGTCGGGGACTTCTGGCAGGCGCCCAGGAGCTGCATCGTCCCGATGACGTTCGTCTCCTTGACGGCGCTGCGCCCGCCCGGCACGCCGGGAGCGCCCCCGGTGACCGCCAGATGGACCACCGTGTCCACCGCGTGCTCGGCGAGCACCCGGGCGATCGAAGACTGTCTGATGTCCGCGTGCACGAACTCGGCCGAGCCGAGCCGGTGCGGCGGGGGCACGGCATCGACCGCGATGACCCGCTCCACCTCCGGGTCGCGCTGGACGCGGCGCACGAAGCGGCCTCCCAGCTGCCGGGCAGCCCCGGTGACGAGCACGACCTTCCCCACGAGCTCAGCGCCTCCCTCGAGAAGTACCCCCGGCTGCACCGCAGCCCCCCCACCAGAATGGTGGAGGGGCTGCGGAAAACACGTACAGCTGCCGTTTACTTCTTGTTACGGCGCTGGACGCGGGTGCGCTTGAGCAGCTTGCGGTGCTTCTTCTTGGCCATCCGCTTACGCCGCTTCTTGATAACAGAGCCCACGACTACCCTCGCTCACTTCTCTTCACTCGGTGCGGGGCGTCTGGGCCCACACGACCTACGTCGGCCTAGCCTACCCGCCCGAGCTCCGAGCTTGTAATCCGAGGCTTCCGCAGGCGTTGCCCGAGCCTCATTCTCAGGCCGACTCCACCCCCACGAACGACTCCCGGAGGTACTCGTGGACCGCGTTCTCGGGGACCCGGAAGGACCGGCCCACCCGGATCGCGGGCAGATGACCGTTGTGCACCAGGCGGTACACGGTCATCTTCGACACTCGCATCACCGAGGCGACCTCCGCCACGGTCAGGAACTGAACCTCACTGAGAGGCCTCTCGCCAGCAGCCATGACACCCACCTTGACCTTCCGCGCATGACGGGCACCGGCTTCCCCTCCGGTTACTCCTCGTCGTCGCACGCTCACTCCCCAGAGTAGGGGCGCGTGATACGGCTGGGGAAGAGGAGCTACGGCCACTCCTGACGCACCGGCAGCCCCGCCCGCTGCACCACGAAGCGCGCGAGCGGCCCATAGGCCGCCGAACGCACCCCGTCATCAAGCGGAACCACCGCCGCCACCCGCCCCTCGGCCTCGCCCACGAACAGCGCGGGATCGTCCGTATCAGCCAGCCCGATCGCCTCCACACCCAGCTGACCTGCACCGCAGACCCACCCGTGATCACCCACGACCAGCTCCGGCAACGGCCCCCCGGACCGGGCCAGCGCCTCGAGCGCGACCCGAACCGGCAGCGGCGAATGGGTGTGTGCGCCGGTGGCACTCGCCGCCCCCCGCGCGCCGGGTTCCCGCACCAGTGCGACTCCCCGTACGTAATCGATCCGGTGCCCGCGTACGCCGAACCGGGTCGCCATGTCGACATGGACCCCCTGCGCCGGGGTGAGGACAACACATCCCGCCGCCGACAACGCCCCCGCCAAACCGGCGTAGAACCCCAGCAGCCGATGCGGGTGCCCCGTACCCAACAGCACCGGCGACCGCGCCCCGGCCGCCTCCCGCAGCCGCTCCGCGAACACCCCCAGCGCCGCGACCGTCCGCCCCGGATCGATCACGTCACACCCGCCGACCTGCGCCGGATCCGCCGACACCCCGCACCGGTCCGCCATCAGCCCCAGCAGCGCACCCTCGTCCCAGCGGTCATCGGGATCCAGCCCCAGCAGCACCCGCGGATCCCGCGCCGCGAACAGCCGGTAGCTGCGCAGGCTCTCCTCCCGCGTGGTGGCGACCGGCCCGGCCAGCCGGGCCGCCAGCAGATGCGCGCGCAGCGCGCCCTCGCTCAACACCCTCCGATGCTGCCGCACCACACCTGCCGGATCATCAGTTATCGGTAAGCGCCGCACAGTTGGCGTAACGAGACCCCCACTCTGACCCTCCGTCACATCAGCATCCCACGCAACGGGAACACCGCCCGACGCGTCGCCAGAACGGCCTGATCCGTACGGTCCGCCGGGTCGTACCCCGCGTCCCAAGCCCGCCACGCGACCTCACGCCCGTCCGTCATCCGGGCCGGCCCCCGCTGCCGCGTCCGCGCGTACACCTCGTCCCGCCACTCCTGCGGCACCGCCGCCGCCGGATCCACCGGCCGGTGAGCCGCGATCCCCACCAGATGCGTCCACGACCGCGGCACGACGTCCACCACCGCGTACCCGCCACCGCCCAGCGCCAGCCACCGCCCGCCCGCGTACTCGTGCGCCAACGCGTGACATGCCTCCTGCACCGCCCGCTGCGCGTCCAGCGACACCGCCAGGTGCGCGAGCGGGTCCTCGAAGTGCGTGTCCGCCCCGTGCTGCGTCACCAGCACCTGCGGCCGGAAGTCCGCCAGCAGCTCCGGCACCGTCGCGTGGAAGGCCCGCAGCCACCCCTCGTCCCCGGTCCCGGCCGGCAGCGCCACGTTCACCGCGCTCCCCTCGGCGTTCGGCCCGCCCGTCTCCTGCGGCCAGCCCGTCTGCGGGAACAGCGTCCGCGGATGCTCGTGCAGCGACACCGTCAACACCCGCGGGTCGTCCCAGAACGCCGCCTGCACCCCGTCCCCGTGGTGCACGTCCACATCCACGTAGGCGACCCGCTCCGCCCCCAGCTCCAACAGCCGCGCGATCGCCAGCGCCGCGTCGTTGTACACGCAGAACCCGGCCGCCCCGCCCGGCATCGCGTGGTGCAGCCCGCCCGCGAAGTTCACCGCATGACCGGCCTCGCCCCGCCACACGGCCTCCGCACCCGCCACCGACTGCCCGGCGATCAGCGCGGACGCCTCGTGGATCCCGTGGAACGCCGGATCGTCCACCGTCCCCAGCCCGTACGAGCCGTCGGCCACCCCGGGATCCGCCGACACCTCCCGCACCGCCGCCACGTAGTCCTCGCGGTGCACCAGCCGCAGCGTGGAGTCCCCGGCCGCCGGCGCCGCCCGCACCGCCATCGCCCGGTCCAGCCCGAAGGCCCGCACCAGGCCCATGGTCAGTGCCAGGCGCACCGGGTCCATCGGATGGTCCGGCCCGAAGTCATACCCCGTTACCGCCTCGTCCCACATCAACAGCCCGGTCACCGGCTCGCCGCTCATGCCGCACACCGTATCGGGCCCGGTCCACAGCACCGAACGAGCGGGCGTACAGCAGCGTGACGAGGACCAGCACCATCGGCACCACCATGGCGCCCCGGTAGTTCCAGGCGTCGCCGATGCCGCCGACGAGCGGCGAACCGATCAGGAAGCCCACGTAGTTGAAGATGTTCAGCCGCGCCACCGCCGTGTCCGAGGCGTTCGGGAACAGCCGCCCCGCCGCCGCGAAGGTCTGCGGCACGATCACGCACAGCCCGATCCCCAGCAGCGTGAACCCCAGCATCCCCGTCCACGCCCCCGGAGCAGCCGCCACCACCCCGAACCCGGCCGCCGCCACCACCGCACCGCAGCGCACCACGGCCACCGCCCCGAACCGCCGCACCCCCAGGTCCCCCACGGCCCGCCCGACGAGCGTGGTCACCATGTACACGTTGTACGGCACGGTCGACAGCTGCTCGGAGCTCCCCAGCACGTCCTGCAGGTACTTGGCACTCCAGTTCGCCACCGTCGAGTCCCCGATGTACGCGCACGCCATCACCAGGCACAGCGGCAGCAGCAGCCGCCCGCCCCGCGCCGGCCACCCCTCGGCGGCCCCCGCCCCCGCCGGACCGCCCTTCGCGTCCACGTAGTACCGGCTCCCCAGCAGCGCCGACGGCAGCAGGACCAGCACGGCCGGCAGGTACCCGGTGAACAGCGCCAGATGCCAGTGCGCCCCCGCCCAGGCCGCCGACGCCCCGAGGATCCCGCCCAGGCTGTACGCGGCGTGGAACCCGAGCATGATGGAACGCCCGTAGGCCCGCTGGAGGCTGACCCCGAGCATGTTCATCGAGGCGTCCAGCGCCCCCACGGCCAGCCCGAACACCCCGAGCGCCACGGCCACGTGCCACATCCGGCTGCCCGCCCCGACGCCGAGCAGCGCCAGCAACACGACGGGCTGCGCCCACCGCAGCACGGCGGCGGGCCCGACCCGCTTCACCAGGTGCTCGGTGGCGACGCTGGAGACCCCGGCGAGGACGGGCACGGCGGCCAGGAAGGCGGGCAGCAGCCCGTCGGATATCCCGTACTGGTCCTGGATGGCCGGGATGCGGGTCACGAGCAGGGCGAAGGTGACCCCTTGAGCGAAGAAGCTGAACCCGAGGGCACCGCGGCCCCGCCGCAGCCGCACGTCATCTGTCATGGCCGCACAGCGTAGGGCCCGCCGCTACCCGTGGGTAGAGAGATCACACGGAGAATCCCAGGAGGGCGGACAGCTCCTTCATCTCCCCGAAGCAGGCCGTGGCCCCGGCGAGCTTCGACGCGGGAACCATGGAGGTGAAGCCGAAGACGTCCATGCCGGCGGCCCGGGCGGCCTCGATACCGAGCGGGCTGTCCTCCACGACCACGCACCCGGAGGGGTGGACTCCCATCATGTCGGCGGCGTGCAGGAACAGGTCCGGCGCCGGCTTGCCCCGCCCGACCTCCTCGGCGCTGAAGATCCACTCTTCCTCGAACCACTCGTCCAGCCCGGCGGCGCGGTGCGCGACGCGGATCCGCTCGTGGCTGCTCGACGAGGCGACGCAGTACGGCATCCCCTGCGCGGACAGCTCCCCGAGCACGTCGGTCACCCCGGGCACGGGCCGGAGTTCACGGGCGAACGCGGCGAAGATCCGCTCGTGGAGGACCTGGTCGAAGCCCTCCGGCAGCCGCTGCCCGGTGCGCTCCTGGACGAGGTCGTGCACCCGGTGCACGGCGCCGCCCATGTAGTCGCGCAGCGAGTCCTCGTACGTGGTGGGATGCCCGACCTCGGTCAGGTACTCGGCAAGGATGGTGTTGGAGAGCGGCTCGCTGTCCACGAGGACGCCGTCGTTGTCGAAGATGACCAGCTGGTAGACCATCAGCCCACCATACGAGTGCCGGACTCACGTGCCCCGCAGGGCGGTGCGGGTAAACGGCTGAAAACGCAGAAAAGCCCCGCACCATGACTGGTGCGGGGCTTTCCCACAATGATTGTTCGGCGGCGTCCTACTCTCCCACAGGGTCCCCCCTGCAGTACCATCGGCGCTGAAAGGCTTAGCTTCCGGGTTCGGAATGTAACCGGGCGT